>JAFTSH010000003.1 GCA_017467405.1 Clostridia bacterium | reverse complement strand
GGAAAGATCAACGTGGATGAAGAGGTGGAGCTGGCGAGTCAGTTCGGCATTATGAGCATTCCTACTCTGGTGGTAATTGAAAAGGGTAAAATCGTAAATCAGGCAATGGGGGCAAGACCGAAGGAAGCAATCCTCGGTATGCTGTAAGGAGATCTAAAATGGGATTCTTTGATTTTTTGAGACAACCCGATGTAAATCAGGGCGTAAATGATTATAAAAACACTGCCGGTGCCGTTCTGCTTGACGTGCGTACACCGGAGGAATACAGCGAAGGGCATATCCCGGAAAGCAAGAACGTTCCGCTGCAAGCTCTTGACAATATAAGGAATGTTGTGGATAATAAAGATACGGAGTTGTTTGTTTATTGCTATTCCGGCGCAAGAAGCCGGCAGGCGGCAGCGGTGCTGAAACAGATGGGGTATACGAAGGTCAATAACATCGGCGGTATATCTTCTTATCGCGGAAAGGTGGAACGGTAATTATGAAGGTCGTTATTGTAGGCGGTGTGGCAGGCGGAGCAACCGCCGCCGCACGGATCAGAAGGCTTGATGAAAAGGCAGAGATCGTGGTGTTTGAGCGCTCGGGATACATCTCCTACGCCAACTGCGGACTGCCATACTATATCGGAGATGTGATTGAAGACCCGGAGGACCTGACCCTCCAGACGCCCGAGAGCTTTTTCACCAGATTCCGCGTGAATATGAAAGTTCGTCACGAGGTTACGGCAATTCATCCCGACAGAAAGGCCGTGTCGGTGAAAAATCTCGAAACCGGGAAAGAGTTTGAAGAAAGCTACGATAAGCTCATTCTTTCTCCCGGAGCAAAGCCGACACAGCCCCGATTTCCCGGCGCAGACCTTGATAAGGTGTTTACACTTCGTACCGTAGAAGACACGCTTCGGATCAAGAATTATATAAATGAAAATCACCCTCAATCTGTGGTGCTGGCAGGTGGCGGCTTTATCGGTCTTGAGCTTGCGGAAAACCTTCGCGAGCTTGGAATGGACGTTACCATTGTTCAGAACGGCAAACAACTGATGAATCTCTTCGACCATGATATGGCATCGTTCATTCATAATGAGATGAGAAAGCATGGCGTAAAGCTGGCACTCGGTCATACGGTTGAAGGTTTTGAGGATAGGGACGGCGGTGTCGATGTGTTACTGAAGGATGAAGCGCCTCTTCACGCTGATATGGTGGTGCTCGCCATCGGCGTTACGCCCGATACGGCTCTTGCCAAAGAAGCAGGACTTGAACTTGGTATCAAGGGTGCTATCGTTGTCAATGACCGTATGGAAACCTCGGTTCCCGATATTTACGCCGCAGGCGATGCGGTGCAGGTGAAAAACTTTGTTACGGGCGAGGATGCGCTGATCTCCCTTGCAGGTCCTGCCAATAAACAGGGACGTATTATCGCGGATAACATTTGCGGACTTGACAGCCAATATCAAGGTTCTCAGGGCAGTTCGGTCATCAAGGTTTTTGACATGACGGCGGCGCTGACCGGC
>JAFTSH010000002.1 GCA_017467405.1 Clostridia bacterium | reverse complement strand
TTGTGGTATCCTTTATAAGGGTTATTTTATCCAACACCTCTGAGGCCAACACCTCTGAGGCCAACACCTCTGAGGCCAACACCTCTGAGGACAATTCTGCCTCGGAGGATGAATCAAAAGTCTTTGAATCAAGTCGATCCTCCTTCCGAGAGCAATTTTAAGGAGGTTTGTTATGTTTATCAAACAACGCATCATCTGTCTGCTGCTTTCTGCTTTGCTGATTATCAGCTTGGCAGCCTGCAAAGGCAACGATCCCGGAAGCAACAGCACCACCCCGCCCGCGAATAGCACCGGTGATAATCAGCAATCCGGCAATGAATCGGGCAACGAAAACGACAACACCTCGCAGGGCGGCAATAACGCCGAGGAAGCAAAACTCACCGGAAAACTCAACCTCATCGACCTTGACGACAGGGATCCCTCCGTTCTGCGCGGCGTGACCATCAAAGGCAACCTTGCCGGCAGCTACGACGGCATCAACGGAACAGAGTCCTCTCTGACCGACATCCGCTGTATTTTCGAGCTGAGCGAATGGGTCTATTTCTACCCGGATACCGATGCGACGTACGGTCTGCGCGTCTGGATCCTGAAGCACCGCGACGATCAGGAATATTACAACACAGCCAAGTTCTCCGATCTCGATCCGAACTTTGCAAACTACTGCGATCTCCACTATCCCGAGGACGTGGATAATCCGGATGAATGGGAATGGGGCAGCTTCTATCTGCATTCCGAAGAATGTGAACCCGGCTATTACGATTTCGTCTTCACTTACGAGGGAAAAGCCATCGCCACCCTGCTGACCCGTTTCTATAACGAAAATGAGCTAACCGACAAATCGGATGCCGAGCTGATGGAGATCATGAACGGTGAAAGAAACGTTTCCGGCGGCAGTACTGATGCAGACAGTGAGAACACACAGACAAGCAAGCCTGAAGCTGACGAAAACACGACCGACCCCGGCAGCACCTCAACCTATAACTTCCCGGGTTATACCACAGAAGGAACCTGGCCGGACGCTACAGCATGGGCGGGCATGGGTCTTCCCGACCTCCCTGTTTCCAATGCGGGCAAGGTTTCCATCAGCGATAAGGAATGGATCTATCCTCTGAATGCAAAAGACGGTGTACTATTTGAAGCAAGACCCGAAAGCAGTCATTTTGACGAGCTTGTGGCAGCTTTGAATGCAGCAGGTATTGAAGGAGAAGACAATTCCGATTCCTTTGACAAATATTATGAGGCTGACTACACCTACAACGGTGCACAAATGGATATCAAGATCTCCGAATACGATACCGGTAAGCTGACGATCCTTGTAATATACGAACCCGAAAACTAAGCAATTCGTTTTTCAATGCCCGTTGGGCGAGAGGAGGGATATTCATTGCTCAAAAGATTTCTGTCTTTGGCGTTAGCGGTACTTATGACTTTATCGCTTTGCTCCTGCGATTTCCGGTCGTTATCCGGAGGGGAGCAAACGTCGTCCGACAACGTCAAAGATGATCCCATCGTCGGCGACGGATCTTCTTATTCTGAGTTTATCAACGTTATGAAAGAGATCAAAACGCGCGGCGATAAAACGTCGGAAATGGGGCTTCCGGTCAACAGCGAATACTATTATTCCTTCGCCGGGGCTTCGGTCAGCGCGTTCCGCTACGCCGTGGAATATATTCTCTGGTTAAAGGGCGAGGGTGACACGCTCGATTCCTTCACTTCCGGCAGCAGATACAGCGGCTTTGATACGATTGCCGAAATCAATTGCTCTTCGCCGTATCCGACGTATTTTGAGGGTTTGCTGTATGAAGTGCAAGGAAAAAAAGAAGAGGCGATCGAATCCTATGCGTGGGCGTCGATCATGCCGACGTTCCCGGAAGAAGGGCTGGATTTTTACTATCTGAAAAAGATGGAAGTCAATAAGCTGTATGAACTTAGGGATACTCTGCGCGAAGTCGAGGAGTCGATTTATTCCGTTTACGCTCCGGTTCTGACAGGGGCTGAACGGGACAGGACCATGTATGACAGCGAGTCTCTTATAAGTAAATCATCGGAATGTGTAAAGGAGGCCGATTATACGTCGGCACTCTATTACGCGAAGCAGGCGCTCAGAGTCGATCCGTTTGACGAACTCGTGTGGCAGAACGCCGCTATTTGCGCAATTTATTCGGAGGATTTCATACTCGCAGGAGAATATATCGACGAAGCGACGGCTATTTTCCCCAAAAACGAGAAACTCATAGAGATCAAGCGTGCTATGCTTGATGCGATAGATAAGGAGGCGCGGTAATGAAAAAGGTAAGAAAATCCCTCGCGGCATTGCTCGCGCTTGTATTTACGGTATTCCCTTTGACTTTTGCTTTTCCCGTATCAGCGGCAGCTGGAGCGGCATCCGGCGCTGAGATCGTCGGTATCGATTACAGCCGCATCACGCAAAAGGCGGATCATAGCCAAAAGAGCTATCCTGTTGAGTTGAAACTCGGCGACATTACTTTTAACGGTGAACTCGTCGGCGAAGTCGGGCTTACGATGGAAGAATTGAATGCCGTAATACGGCAGACGCTTGAAGAGAAAGATCTCACGCCGGAGCGCGTCGCGCTCGTTAAAAAAATCGCGGAGCGTGTACAGACCGACGCCAAGCTGTATTGGGGAGATCAGGTAGTTTCGGGACTGCTTTCATATCTGCCGATCCCCGGCACGATATTCAGCGTCGGCGATTACTATGAATACGTCGTGCACGATGATCTCGGTTCAGCGGCGTTTTCCGCAAAAAAAGATGCGGCGCAGAATGCTGCCAAGAAAGGACTCGAGACCGCTTTAAAAGCAGGCGGACGGATCGGGCGCGTCGCAAAAGGCGCCAAAGGTCTCATAAGCGAGGTCCCTTTGCTCGGACAGCTCGCCAACACAGCTGTTGTGGCGGACGGCTGGCTTGACGGCAACAAACGTTTCGACGCATATCTGGAGCTTCTGGAGGAAAACCTTGCGATCATCAACGATTTCTATTCGGCGTGCAGCCGCCGTGCCGCAGATCTCGCCGAGAGCAAGGACATGGAAAACACATGGAAGATAAAGTTTGACAAAAACAAGAATTACCGCACTTATTACTGCACGTTCTGGGGCATTTCCGGCAACATGATGAGCTGCGAGCTCAGCGGAACGCTCCAAAACAGCAGCGGCGGTATGGAGGGCACGTACACCGGTACGCTTTGGCTCGATTTTGAGGCGGTCGATCTTTCACCGGTCGAAAAGAATCTTGAAAACACGCCGGGGCTTGCTGCAGTCAAAAGTCTCATTTACAGCAAGGGCGGATACAAAAAAACGTCCGATACAGGTGGTAAGACCTTTCTCAAATGCGAATCGCAGGGGCAGCTTACCTTCTATGTAAGCGGAACGGAAGGTACGGTTAAGCCCAACGTTGTCGGAAGTCTTTCGGGTGATAAAGAAGTCAGATTTTCATTTGACCGCTATCTGGAATGGCACGAC
>JAFTSH010000001.1 GCA_017467405.1 Clostridia bacterium | reverse complement strand
TGATTATGAGGCGGAAATGGTATATCAAAACGTTGACATTAGCAGAACAGTGGAAACGAAAAAGGGAATATGCTTTGACTATGCTACTCTCTTTGCTGCTTTGTGTCGCAGTCAAGGAATTCCCTGCTTTATCCTCGATGGATATAGCAGGGATAATTCTTCTTATAAGCATACCTGGAATCGTGTTTATTATGATAACAGGTATTGGAACCTTGATGTAACGTATGATGCCATTCAGATTCAAGAGAACAGTGATGTTCTCTACGGTTTTCGTAGCATCGGATTTTTCCCAACGGTAAATGACGATGAGTATGTGATAACCCGTTTTTATTAAAATAATGAAGGAGTGTTTTCTATGATTAATCCCTATATCATCGCTGCTGATGAAAAGGACAAAGCAATTATTTTCGGCTATGTGATCGATGTAAAAGATAACGGAGATGCAAATATGCTTCTCTTCAAGAAGGATACGATGGATCCTTCTTCTGACATCATTGCCGTTGCTGCCTGGGCTCCTGTTCCGGGGCAGAGCAGCACTGTTGATATGCGTGAGATGACAATGGACTGTAAGGGACGTTTCTGCGTATGCGTATGCAAGGTCCGTCAGAGAGAAAAAGACGGCAAGATGTATAACAATTACGACCTCAGGTATATCATTAAGGCTCCTAAACCAAAGGAGGCTGCATAATGGACTCAAATAAAAAACTGTATTTTTATGTCCTTAAGCAGTACCACCATAGGCAAGGGACGGTTATTGGAAAAACTGTCGGCATTTTATATGCCGGCAGTTTAGAAGAAGCTGAGCAGATTGTTTGTGAAAAGCATATATCTGAATTCAGTACACTTGAGTTTGTTGATGAGGTGAACGGAGAGTTTAATTATACCGTTTACCGTTCAGCGCTTTAAGGCGGTGAGCGTATGAAGACTTTTTCAAAAAAGGTTGATTTGAGAAGCAGAAAAGAAATGATTGAGTATTTGAGTTCCCATTTCAGATACAACACAATGAATTCTTGGAACCGTTCAACCTCATATGCAAACAATATCAAGATATATAATCTTTGTCTATCTAAGGCTGACGAGGAAAAGCTTTATGAGCTCATTGAGATGAGTGAGTTTTATGACAGACTTCATTTGTTTTTTTATGAGTTTGGCAATAGGCACAATTTCCTATGGCAAGCCGGCTTTAATGGTCGAAGCGGCGGCTATATTGTCCTTTATCAAGGCTATGCAAAGCAAAGTGATTACAAGTCCTTCTGCGCATCTTGCGGCCAAAGGAACTACAAGACTGTTGAAGAAACAGGTAACTGTAAGTGCGGCAGATGTGGTAAAGACTCAAGAGTGAATTATCAAGTACCCCCGATGGAATACGGAACCTATCCCGGAAGAGACACTGATATGGGCGAAGACTTTGAAGATTGGGATATTTATTCCCTCAGAGAAAGGGTTAGGCTCGTTCAGGACTTCGATAGGTTTTGTGACGATGTTCTGTCAGAGGTGAGAAACATTCTTGATAATTTTGAGGTCGACGAGGATATCGTCTATGTACCTCAAACAGTAAAAAGATTAAGGGAGGCGTCGTAGATGAAAACGAGCGAAGTACGCAAAGAGTTCGTGAATTTATTCGAAGGCCTTGCTCAAAAATACAGCAGACATCAGATCTGGAGTGATTTTATCATTATGTCGGCGTGTGCTATTTCCAATGCCTGCGACCGAAGATTTTTTGATGTTCGTGAAGCTATGTATATGGATTGTGTCAAGAAATACAAAAGGGAAGAGGCAGAAGTTTTTCCTGAAATGCTGTCCCTTGTTGTAATTGCTTTTGAAATCAATCCCGAGCAGGACTTTCTTGGTGAAATATTTGGCTCATTAAGATTGCATAATGAGTGGCGCGGTCAATTCTTTACTCCGTACCACGTTGCAAGACTTATGGCTGATATCAATACCGGCAATCTTGTGAAAGATGTCGAGGAAAAAGGATTGGTCAGTGTCAGCGATTGTTGCTGCGGAGCAGGATGTTTATTAATTGCTTTTGCCAACTCTGCGAAAAGGGCAGGGGTTAACTATCAAAGAAACATTTTGTTCGTGGCGCAAGATGTTGATTTAATTGCGGGTCTGATGTGCTACATTCAGCTTTCAATACTTGGCTGTAAAGCATATATCAAAATTGGCAATTCTTTGACCGAGCCGATAACAACAGATTCTGTTATTGATGAAACATTTTGGTTTACGCCTATGTACAGAATGGGGAATCTTCTGACATTTATGGAACTCTTTGATGAAACAAAGAATGAGAATTTTCGTCAGGAAGAAGAGATTCCCGCATAAGAGGTGATGTTATGACAGTAAAATTCAAACTGCCGGACGGCACCGAAAAGGAACTTATGCCTTTTCTTGAGCTTTATATCGTACACGACTATCTGTTGAAAGCCAAGCGCGGTCTTGCAATAGTTCTCTTTGCGCAAAATGAGGAGACAGGAAAATATGACATTCCTTATCCTTTTGTAACAAAATCCTTCGGCGAGTTCATTGGAATGAAGAATTCCGCATATATAGATCTCAATAATTGCCCTTTTGCAGTAGACCTTCTTGAGCAGGGATTTGCTGAAGATACAGGTTTAACTAAGCATAGTGGTCGCTGTATTTATCCTTTATGGACTTTTAAGGAAGAGTTCTTAAAAGAGATAGGCGCAAAAAACTATAAGATTTATTCTGATGAGTTCGACCACTATATGAAGGATGCTTTTGGTGATGAAGATGAAGAATTCTGACCGATGGATGGAAAGGAGAAAAAATATGGGTTTGCAATTTCACGAAACCGTAAGAGGTAAAATCTTTTTCGAGCATCAGTTGCCTTCGCTGATCAAAGCACTCAATCGATTTGTTGATGTGTTTGAAATGAAGGAGCATCATGGGATGCAAGAAGAACCTGAAGAGAAGCGCATGATTGCTCTCTACGGTAAGATGCAGAAGATTGAAGGTTTTAAGAACTTACCTTGCCCGCGTTGCGGCAAAGAGATGCGGCCGGAGCTTGCTGACAATTCCTACAGCAGACACGAGCCGGTGTACATCTGCAGCGACTGTGGAACGGATGAAGCCTTTATGGACACCCAAGGAGACGTAATGCCTCCCGACGAGTGGTTCCTGAATAGTTTCAAGCAAGAGGAGTAAAAAAACGGTGCCGAGCAATTCGGCACCGTGATACATAACAATTTTGAATTAAAGAAGGAGGAGTTGAAAAATAAGGTATCTTACTATGAGTGAAATATGTAAGATTGTTGATGAAGCAGAGTGGCATTTCTGGAATAGTCATGAAAAGAATTTGTCTGATGAGGTATGGGCAAAGATCTATGCTGGGCATTTAAAAGGACCTGGTATTGAATTTGCTACGACTTATTTTGATATGATTGAAAAGGAAACCGGTATTCCAAGCGAGAACATCAGTGCTTTATGTGGATTGCAAGGTGAACACTTAAGTAAATATAAATGGAAATGATAAACAGCCTGTTTTGGTGTTAAGCCAAGACGGGCTGTTGTTTTTATAATAATGAAACAAAGTGGTTCGAAAGTGGGAAGTAGAAAAGTCAAGGTTGACACGATATGCAACAACGCTTATAATGAGAGTGTAAAAAGTATTTAAGAGGTGTTTGCGTTGAATAACGATATGTTGCATCAAAGAATTGTTGAAGAATATAAGAAAAATGGATCCGTTGGATATACGGCTGAATTACTTGATACGAATAAAACAAAAGTTAGAAGGGTTCTCATTACGTATGGCCTATGGAGCAGCAATACGACAAGGGAAGTCGTTGCTTTGCACGACCAAGGGTTAACGACGAAGGAGATTGCTGAAAAGTTGTGCCTCTCTGAGAAGACAGTTCAAACATATCTTCCGTATACTCGTGTTTTCAAGAGTAATAAAAGTAGCGAGGCTATACGTTGCAAGAACTATAGAGATAGAAAAGAATCTGCTGTAAATAGACAGATGAATAGAGCAGGGAAAGGTGGTATTAAATTGTTACAAAGTTCAGGGAAGAAAGATTATAGACTTCCAAATGCACTTAAAATACGATTAGAACTTGACCTATCTTATTTGTCAAATGATGAAAAGAAAGTTTTATATGAAAAGGCGGATATGAAATCAGGAATTATTAGGGACGTAATTGTTCCTTCAAATTTATCATTACATGCCTTACATTATCTTATACAAAGGGCGTTCGGATGGCAAAATTGTCATATGCACAATTTTGGGTTTCCAAGCGAAGTTTTCAACGAACTTACTAAAAATAGTGTAGATAGATATTTGAGTTTATGCGGTGTATATTTCCGTTTTCCGGATGGAGATATTTATTCTATGTTTTATGATGATGATTATTCCGGTGATATTAGCATTAATAGTTGGCTTAAATCTAAATATACCGGACCTGAATACAATGAAAGTATAGACGATCTGTATTATGAAAATCAGATAAAAGCAGAGGAGTTTCGTAATAGCGTAAGATATCCGTCTGATGATAAAATGGAACATCTTATAACAGATGATGTTCAAAATAGATTGATAGAGCGTTTGACTCTTATGGATTATCTTATTCTTCCTGGTGGTGCTTGTGATGTATATAGAGGACAACTGGAAGGAATGTTGAAGAAGATAGAGAAGAGCAAACCGGAAATAATTGATAGATGGACAGAGTATATTTCTAATCCGGAACGATACTATCATCAACTTCAGGAGCTTGATGATCTTTCGACAATTAGGTTTCAATCACAAAGTAACTTAATTGAATATTATTATGATTATGGTGATGATTGGAAAGTAAACATAACCTGTACTAATGTTTACTTTGATGATTATTCAGATGACTTTGACGCTGAAACTGTTAAACAGGTAATTGCAGAGCATAGACCAATATGTGTAAAAAGTGATGGAATGGATTTGATTGAGGATGTTGGAGGTGTATCTGGTTTTGTTGAATTTTTAACAACCTCAAGTGATCCAAGCAACAAGAATTTTGAGAACTCAAATGAGTGGGCAGCAAATCGGGGTTGGTCAAGAAGGAAAACTTCACCGAAAAGAAAATTATAAATTATTACACTTTTATACTTGACAAAACGAAAATACTGTGATACAATGAATCAAAACTTAATAAAAGTATCTATTGCTTAATGAACTATGCAAACGAGGGTATATGTTTAATTACATATTGATGGGAAGCAATGTCGTACCGTTGATGGGGGTAATTATGCATATTATCTGTTAGCACAAGAGCAGTAATTTTATAGGAGCACCTATCTTCGGATGGGTGCTCTTGTTTTTTTTGATAGGGGCCGCATTTTGCGGAAAAGAAACTTGTGCATCACTTTATTAAGAATACTTTAGAAAGATGGAGGTATTATGCAATTAAATGCGGAAAATGAACTCGATTATTTAATGGTGTTTATTCTTTCGCAAAATCTTCTTGAAAATGGAATAATTAGTGAAGATGTTTTTAATTCTGTAAATAGGACAAGCGCAAGATTTTTAGGAACATATGAGGAACCTTTATTCTCGCACATTCGTAAAGATACCTCTTCTTTAGTAGAATGATTTCAACATCTATGAAAGAGAGGAAATGGTATGGATAGGGTAAAACAAATTTATGTAGTTAAGCCGGAAACAGAAGAAACAAAAAAGCCCAAACAACGTGTTGCTGCGTACTGCAGAGTTAGCACAGACTCTGAGGACCAGGTAAATTCATTTGTGACACAAGTTAAATATTATAATGAATTCGTTAGGAATCAGAAAGATATGGTATTAGTCGATGTTTATGCCGATGAGGGTATAACCGGAACTTGTGTTAACAAAAGAGATGAATTTATGCGCATGATTAAGGATTGCAGAGCAGGAAAAATTGATCGTATCTACGTAAAAAGTGTTTCTCGTTTTGCAAGAAATTCGCTCGAATGTATCGATTACATAAGAGAATTAAAATCGTGTGGTGTTTCGGTCTTTTTTGAGAATGATGGTATCGATAGCAAGACAATGAATCACGAATTGATTTTATATATCAAGAGTGCATTTGCTCAAAGCGAATCGATAGCAGCTTCCAGGCGAGTTAAAAGGTCTAATCAAATGCGAATGGAAACAGGTGAGTTTGCCTTTGTTAATGCGCCTTTTGGGTACAAGATAGAAGATGACACACTCATTCCTGTTCCTGAGGAAGCAGAAATTGTAAGACGAATTTTCCAGTATTATCTTGCGGGTATGGGCTTTGGACGTATTGCCCAAGAATTAAATAACAACGATGCTATTGGAAAACCCTGGGGTAAGGAACGTGTTCGATATATTTTGTCAAATGAAAAGTATATTGGAGATACATTGCACCAAAAAACTTATACTCCAACCGAGCTTCCTTTTCGGAACAGGAAGAACAGGGGAGAGGTTGACCAGTATTATGTATCTAACTCTCATGAAGCAATTTTAGATAAAGATGTCTTTTATGCAGTAAAAGAAATGCTTGAAAAGAATCTTATTCTTAATGAGGAGAAAGCACCGGTAAAAAGGCACAAGTTTACTGGGAAGATCTTCTGTAGTGATTGCACATGGGCATATAAAATGCACGTTCAGAATGGAATAACTTATTGGGCCTGCTCTCAGAACGGAACAGCTGGGCGTAGGTGTGTTACACATCCAATGAGTGAAGAGATTATAGAGAGAACATTCCGTAATTTCTATAACAAACTCAAGCAACACGAGGGTGAAATACTAAAATCCACATATAATCGTTTGATAGAACTCAAGGCAAGTATAACGAAAAGTCGTTCTGAAGTTATTGCAATTGATGAGGAATTACTTGCTTTAGGCGAAAGGCTGACATATTTATCAAGGCTACTTGAAACTCGAACATTGGATAAAGAAGTCTTTAATGTACGTGCGGCAGATATCAAAAAGAAAATTGCTGACCTGCGCGTAAAAAGAAGAAAGCTCCTTGCAGATGATGAGGAAGAACAGTGTATTGAGGAATTACGTCAGACGATTTCATTTATGGATGAGGCACCAAAAGCAATTATTGAGTATGACCATAAACTCTTTACAGCGCTTATTAAACGTGTTCTTGTTGAAGAGAATCGTTTGGTGTTCGAACTAAAATGTGGGATTACGTTAAGGGAGAAGATAGCATGGAATTAAGGTTTGTTTTATATGGATATTATAAGGAACAATTTATTTATAGGGTTGTACCTGAAGAAGCTGAAATTGTCCAGAAAATTTACAGAGATTATGTTAAAGGAAGTCCTTTATCAGAAATAGCGAAAGAATTAACCAATAACGGTGTCCCTTATTATAAGGACAAAACTGAATGGAGTAAAAACACCGTTAGAAGAATACTTGAAAATACTCATTATTTAGGGGATGATGAGTATCCTGCAATCATAAGCAAAGCTTTATATGATGAAGCTTATAAAATAAGAATGAGCAAGGCAGGGACCAGAGAAAAGGATTCTAAGGAAGTTGCCTTTCTGAAATCCATTACAGTGTGTGGAAGATGCGGTAAAAGGTTTACGCGAAGAAAAAAATATAAAATTCGTGAGCGTTGGTTATGTACCAATGGTTGTTCTAATACGAAGGAATATCTTGATGACCAGGCATTCTTTTCCAAAATTCAAAAAGTGCTTGATAAGATAATTGAACAGCCGTACAGAGTTTTGTATAAAAGCGACATACAGCCGGCGATAAACACACGAGAAATCAATCTTAAAGAGCGACAGGTTAAACAGGATATTTCCCAAGAAAATCCGATGTTTCATCCTACGAAGAAAATGATTTATGAGATTGCATCAGATAAGTTCGATAATATGGAATTAGATCCATCAAAAAGTGTAAGTGATGTGCTTTACGACTTTTTGCATGAGTACAAACCCAAAACGGATAAATTGGATATGAAGTTAATCAAAAAAATAGTAACTTCTATTGTTGTTTTAGCTGATGGCAATATAAATGTCAATTTCATAAATGGTAGAACAATTGGGAATTTGGAGGTTGAGAGTAATGGATAACGAAAGAAAGAAAATTATCACCAAGATTCCTGCTGATGAGTCAAAAACATCAAGAGTTGCTTATGGCAAAAAAATTAAAGTTGCTGCTTACTGTCGTGTTTCAACTGATAGTGAGGATCAAATGAACAGTTATCGCGCTCAAATGGAGTATTATACAAAACATATTTCTGAGAATCCTGATTGGGAATTTGTTGATGTATACGCGGATGAGGGCATTACCGGAACATTAGTTAAGAAGAGAGAAAACTTTCTTAGAATGATTAGGGATTGCGAAAAAGGGAAAATCGATATGATCCTGACTAAGTCGGTCTCTCGTTTTGCAAGAAATATCGTTGATAGTCTTTCTTTTGTTCGTAAGCTGAAGGCAATGGGTATTGCAATCTATTTTGAAGAGCAAAACATTAACTCCTTAAAAGAAGACAGCGAAACATACATCGGTATATACAGTGTTATGGCTCAGTCTGAGAGTGAAAACATTAGTGCTAATGTAAAATGGGGCATTAGTAAACGAATGGAGAATGGCACTTACTGCTGTAATATGAATATGTTCGGTTATCGTCGTGATAAGGTGACCAAAGAGGTATATATTGTTGAAGAGGAAGCAAAAGTCGTTCGTTCGATTTTTCAAATGTTTCTTGATGGAAAGAGCGCAGGACAAATCAAAGCAGAACTTGAAAAGAACGGTGTAAAGACTTATCGCGGAAAGACCGAGTGGCAACCAAAGCTCATTACCACTATGCTACAGAATGAAAAGTATTGTGGAGATGTTATGCATCAAAAAACGTATTGTGTTGATTGCATCAGTAAACGAAAGAAAATCAATAATGGCAAAAAAACAAAATATCTTGTTATTGATGATCATCCACAAATTATTTCGAGAAGTGTGTATTATGCCGCACAGTCTGAAATGGCACGACGTAATGCTCAAAGAAGCAAGTCCGAAGATTCGATTTCAGGCCGTGGTCGATATAGCGGCAAGCACGCTTTATCAGAACTGTTAGTATGTGCTGAATGCGGAAGCCATTACCGCAGAAAGTATCATAAGAAAAAAGATGGAGCCCACTACTACTGGCGCTGCATTAGTCGCCTTGAAAATGGAGACAAGTACTGCAGTAATTCTAAAGGCTTGGAAGAGGAGCTTCTGAAGAAAACTATTTGTGAAGCATTATCTTCGGTGTTAGCAAAGAGAGAAAACGGATATGAAGTTTTGAAAAGCAGAATGATCTATGCGGCTGCCGGAGACGAACACTCAAATGAGCTGTATGTTATCGAGATGGCAATATCAGATGCCATGGGACGTATTGATGAACTTTCAGAACTCGCAGTTAAATTCAAATCAAATAGAGAGAAATATGATGCGGCGATCGGTGAATGTAATGAGCAACTTCGTGTTCTACGAGAGAAAAAAGAGAATATTTTAGAACAGCTGAATCATAATGAAAAAGCTAGAAAAGAAATGGAGCGTATAGAAAAACATTTAACGGAAGATATGGTCGTCATTCCTGAATTTAATGACGGCTTTATTCGTCGAATGGTGACGTCTATTCGAGTTACCCAAGATAACAATTTGCAAATTTGTATCAAGGGTGGCTATGAAATTATGGCTTCTTTTCCTTGTGATAAAAATGCCGCATAAAAAATAAGCTTTTTGCAATTTTTTCTTGCAAAAAGGCCCTTTTTATGCTATAATTATATCAGAAAAAAGAAATCCGGGCCCCAACCCGGTAAAATCAAGTGTTTAAGACCGGTTCCATTTTGAGTGTCGGTCCCAAACAAAAATCCGTTCACGAAAGTGGACGGATTTTTGTTTGGATTATTCACTATTCATTTTTCATCATTCATTATTCATTAAGAGTGAACGGATTTTCGAATGAATAATGAATATTGAAGTCGCTTGCGCTGATGAATAATGAATAATTATTGCGGCTTTGCCGCTTTTATGCTATAATACACCTAAGGCGGTGATAATTAATGCCAAGAAACAATAAAAATTTAGTTGCAAAAGATATAGACGGTAAAAAAATCAGAGAGCAATACTTTGATGCAATTCTTGTTGGTCTGTTTATTGTTGTTGCGGGTTATACTATTTACTCTCTTTTTGATATAAAAAACTTTCTTGATAATTTGTTAAATAGTGGTATACTAATAACTTGCTTTTCGCCATTTATTTTGTTGGCAATTTTAAATAAGTTTGTTTTTGGGAAAATTTTATGTGTTTTATCAGAAGATAAATTGTATTATTTTAGTGCCGAAACAAGAATAAATTCAAGACATAACAAAACAAATGGTTATCTTGAATATAACGAGATTAAAAATGTTGAATACATACCATCTAGATTAGGAGTAGGTGCAAAACGATTATCAAGAGTAATAATTTCGGGAGAAAATTTTGAAATTACGGTTTGGAACGCAAACCGCAGTTTAGTTAAAGAAATTAATAAGAGAAAATAAAGAAAATCAGGTTTTTAGACCGGTTCCATTTTGAGTGTCGGTCCCAGAAAAAAGTCCTGTTCGAAAGAACAGGACTTTTTTCAACTAAATCCGTCCTAACGGACGGGATAAATCCATCTTCGATGGGTGAAATCGCTTCGCGGTGAAATCCGATTTCGTCGGGTTAGGGACGGATTTAATTTCACCGAAACCGCAAGGTTTCGATTTCACCAAAGGCATAGCCTTTGATTTCACTGTGCGTCAGCACGATTTCACTAAATCTTGCGCCTCCACCGCTTTTATGCTATAATACAAAAAGGTGGTGATTATATGTCTGAGACGAAAAAACGTAATACAATTACTTGGGCTATTATTGCAACTGCAGCAATTTTGATTCTACTTGGTGTTCTCTCCTTAACGATAAAAACTTTTGTTATTGATGCAATTCTACATATTTATTTACGTCTATTATTTGTTCCTATAGTTATCAAGGTTTTGCAAAAGTGTTTTAAGGATCAGTTACCCAACAATATGAATAAAGCACTAATTTTCTGCGGATGTTCTATTGTGCTAGATCTTGTAGTTGTTGATGCTTTTAGATATGTTTTAAGCAATGGAATTTCTACCGTGCTTTTTCTGCCTTTATGTCTACCGATTTGTTTTATGATTATAATGTTTTATTCAGTTCAGGATACGGGAAGAGATAAAGTGGCGGAGAAAAGGATGACATATATTCTTGGAATACCGCTTTTACTACTTTCTTTGTATTTTGAAATATTATCTTTTGTGCAAATATAATTGCTGAAATTTGCAAAAGAAAATCAGATTTTCAGGCACATTTAATTCGTGTCATTAAGTTCAAACTACCCAAAAAATACTCGTTCTTCGGAACAAGTATTTTTTTATCCATTGCAAAAGCAATGGTATATCATCAGTCCGTTAGGACTGTATATCATCACGATTTAGCTTGTATCAAAAAACTTTCGCAATGATGATATACAAAACTTCGTTTTGATGATATGCAATTCCTTGCGGAATTGATGATATACAACGGCAAGCCGTTGATTTATTGCCGCCTTTATGCTATGGTTGAGGTACAATAGGGACAAAATTAGCCACTACGAGTTTCTCTTGTAGCGGTTTTAATATAATCCAGTATATCATTTTGCATATATATTATACCACAAAATGCCTAATTTTACAAGACTTGTAATCCCATAGATACTTTGGTAAAATATGTGTAACAAGATATGATATAAGCGTATGGTGATATTTATATGGATGAGCAGATAAAAAAACGTTTTATCGAATTAAAGGCTACAGGACAACGTTTTGCTATGACATCTGAAGAGAAAGAAAAAGATTTACAACTAATCCATTACCTGAAAGCTGTTGTGGAAAATAGTGAAGTTTCTGAATTTGAAGATATAGGCTTTTGCTACTGGAATATTTCTGATAACTATGCCCTGATTAAAGATGGTTATGCTCTAATGTGTAATCATCAAACTTTTTATGAGCATATTAAGTCTGAAAATTGTCGTTATTTATATTGGTTGGTTTGTGATGCAACACAAAGATTAACCCTTGAAAAAGATGGCTATTCTGATTTTTGGTGGACGCTATATAGAGAAGCTTTTGAGCAAAATCTTGATAGTAATAATTATTTTGTGGAGTTTAACGCTCATAGAGCCGCATTATACAAAAATCCTATTTTATCTCATACACATTGCAACCTTGAGTCTGCAAAGTTAAACTTTGAAAAGTTCCTTCAAAAAGTGAAACACACACCCGAATATCAGTTTTATAAAGTTATATATCTTTCGCTTGTGTCGAGGTTTTCATCGTTTGATAAAATAGAATTAAAGAGTTTATGTGACAATCTATTTGACGGTTTATCACATCCTAAAACTACTAACGGCTATTTAATTGGTGAGTGGCGAAGTTTTGTGACACCATTTGATATGCATAAACAATCCGTTGTTGGTATAAATTCTGCAATAAATGCTTTTATTTATAACGGCGAGATTCAAACAGCCAAAGAGATTTACAAAAATGCTTGTGATATAGGTTTACCAAAAAATCATTATATTGAAATAAGGTTGAAGTGACTCCGACAAAGACAAGGCAGGAATAGCCGTCATACTTTCGGCAGATTTACTGCTTAAAAACAAAGTATTTAACTGCATTTTCTTTGGTATGATTTTCAATGTTTCGGTATGATTTTTGTCATACCATCAAAAAAGAGTTATCTCGTATTTTCGGGATAACTCTATTTACATATATAACTTGAAAATAATAATAAAAAATGTTATATTAAATATAAGAAAAAACTTGTTGTTATGCGGAATTTACAACTTGTGGAAATGACTGCCACAAGTTGAAAATGGGTACCTCCACTTGTCAGGGGAGGTGGCAAAACGAAGTTTTGACGGAGGGGTAGTTTTCTCTCCCTCAGTCAGCTTCGCTGACAGCTCCCTCGTCAGAGGGAGCCAGGGTGTAGATTTGTCCCCAACTTAACACAAGCATACAATATACCCAAGGCGGTGATTGGATGTCAAAAAGAATTATTTGTATTGCATTAGTTATCATTACGCTGCTTACGCTTTGTTCTTGTGATAAAAATCAAGTTTACGTAAAGCAAGATACGATCAAATTGAATTATAACAACATTACCACCGGGGGATGTTTGTCTATCACCAACGATGTTGTCTGCTTCGTGAAACATAATTTCGGTTTTGATTTGTACGTAATAGATACAAAAGGAAAACACAAAATAACAACCCTCTCTTATAGCTATGGCACTCATGTGTATAATGACAAACTGTTTTATTATGATGACGGTATTTCATCGGGATTTGAATTTTTTGAATATGATTTAGTGACCCAAAAAAGTAAAAAGATAGCCACGATAAGTGTAGAAAGAATATATAATTACTATGTCGTTGATGATGTTATATATGTCGAAATCGGAGACAATGATACACTCGTCAAAGATGTAGTTATGATATCGCCGGATACGGGTAAACAAAAGACGGTGGCAAACGAAGTTTTTGCTTGTGGAATAGTAGAAGGAAAATTGAATTTTATTACAAAGAAAGACAATGAATACAGCATTTATGGATATAGCATCGAAAGTGAACAAATAAATTTGCTTGGCAGATTTGAGTTGGAAGCTGAGATATATGAAGAATATTCATGTTATGTAAATTTCAACTCTAAATATATTACGCTTGTTTCAAAAGATGAAATGAATAAAGAGTCGGAAATACATATTTATAAATATGAAAATTCCTCATTGATAAGCTATAACTTTAAAGGTGCAATACGCGAACTTATTGCATACGACAAATATGCTTTTTTACGTGCTGATGGCAAGGCAGATGCTTCAGTTTCTACCGAAATTATTTACCGCTTTAATATTTACAACCTAACTATAGAAAAAATTGCTGAATTAAGTGGTTATAACGAATTGTTTGTTGGTTCAGACGATGAAGTATATGTATCATCAACGGATTTTGACGGTATAAGACGTTATTCTGTTGACGGTAAATATGAAGATGTTATAATAAATTAAAAAAATCAGGTTTTCAGACCGGTTTTATTAAAGCCACGTTTAGTTGTGTGATGAAACAAAAAGGAAACGTTAAAATGAAAATATCTGTTTTGGAGTTTGGCGCTTATGGTGATGGAATTCACGATGATTATTTTGCCTTCCAGGAGCCTTGGACGCAGGAGCGAGTACCGTTACCGTACCGCAGGGTATATATTTGATTTCGCAAACCTTAAAAATTGGTTCAGCTGGAGCTTCGGG
Source organism: Clostridia bacterium (assembly GCA_017467405.1). Classification (GTDB taxonomy): domain Bacteria; phylum Bacillota; class Clostridia; order Oscillospirales; family Acutalibacteraceae; genus RGIG1913. The sequence goes on along the minus strand of JAFTSH010000001.1, from coordinate 880,853 downwards.
ATATGATGCTCACCAATACGGTTACGTATTACGTTCGTCTTTGTAAGGTACACAATTTCCAAATTGAAAACATTGATTTTCTTTGCGATTCGTTCGGCGCCAATCAGGACGGTCTGCACTTTGGCGGTGACGTCAGACACGGAAAGGTTAAAAATATAAGAGCCTTATCCTACGGTCAAACAAATGACGATATGATTGCATTAAATGCAGACGATTCGATTGAGCGTGTGGAAAACCTCGACTTGTGCCGTGATACGATCGAAGATATTACCTTTGAAAACATTTTTACCGAAAGCTGCCACACGATCATAAGAATGCTGAGTCTTACGCCTGAAATAAAAAATATCCGTTTCAAGAATGTTTTCAGCGGATTCCGTTGTTATGCAATTAACGCCGATGCGGCGAGATATTGCCGAACTCCTCTTTTCAATGAAAGTGATTATCCAAACGGCGTTGGTAAGATCAGCGATATACACATCGAAAACTTCACCTGTTATCCCGTGCTGTCAGCTCCTGAAGGCTTTTTGGCGGAACAAAGTCGGTTCCCCGTAAAGCCTTGATGCTTGAATCGCACATGGATAATTTCAGCATTTCGAATTTCAACTACATATGTGACAAGGTTAGAATACACATGCTTGCCCCTGCCGTGAAAGCCACTAATTTGTGTGGTGACAGGATATGTGCAGATAACAGGGAATATTTCCTTGAATGCAAAGAAGATGTTCTTGTGTTAGATAACTTTAAGGATATTACTATCAATAAGATCTAATAACAAAAACCAATGTATGAAAGGTTCTGACATTATGAAAACCCGTTTCGTGGCGCTTCTTATTGTGATAGCTCTCTTGGTCACCTTTGTTGCCTGTGGGACCAAGTCGGATTTTAGCGGATCAAAGAATACGGATATATCAACAAGCAACTCTGAAGCATCAAATACGTTGTCGGATGCGGATTCGGACAACGCGTCTGATGAAGGTATGCACGGACAACTGAACATTACCGCATGGGATGATAAAAAAGAAATCGTCAGCAGCGTCAGTTTTGACAGTTTGTCTTTTTCAAACGATCCGAGCGACGACGGTACGAAGTTTGTCCAGTCGGGAGCATATTGGGACAACCTTGTGGATATGTCCAAAAGCCATAGCGATTACGTTGTCTATAATGCCAAGATAAAGGTTAAAGGCGAGACGGGTGAGGCGGGATACAGAGTTGATTCCGGAAATCCGATTTTTAAGAATTCGTCCTGTAAAGATAATAAAGGCATTGTTTCGCTGAAGGTTGTTATTGATCTGCGCGACCTGAATGATTCGCACGCAGTAGACGTTTGCTATAAGAGCACCGACGGTAAGATCGTGATTATAGATAGCTTCAGCGTCGTGATGTCGGCAAGAAAAGGCGAAAAACCGCTGAAGCTTTCACTTCCCGATAAATACAGAACGAACGGCGTCGTTTATACCTGCTGGGATAATTCTTGTTTATATACATATAAAAACAGATCCGAAAAAGATTTTCTTACCGCGTGTTCGTATTATACCGAAGCCGGCTTCACCATCTACAGCACCTCGGATAAGACGGGAAACAAATTTACTACCTTCACAAACGGCTCGTCGTTGGTTCACGTTTATTGGTTGAGCAAGCTGAAGGAGATGAATATCGTTCTTTCGGAAAAAGGTGCCGACGGCTTGCCGCCTTTAGTGCCCGAAAATTTGAAGGGCGATAAAAAGTGCAGTGTATATCAGGTGAAGGATGCCGTGAACGTTAACGGAATGGCCTACATCGTTCAGCTTACCGACGGTTCTTACATTATTTACGACGGCGGACCGAATAACAAGAACAATCATGCAAGCAAAATGATTGAGTATCTGAAGAAGAATCACAGCGGATCCGGCAAGCCTCTGGTTCGCGCGTGGGTGCTGACTCATTCTCATAATGATCATTACCCGACCTTTCAGTATTTTGCAAGGAACATGGCTGATCAGATCACGTTGGAATATGTAGCGGTGGCGCCTCTTAACAAAAACAGTTATAACTTTGACGGTAATACAGGATATCTGAGTTCTGAAAGTTTTGCAACAGACGTCGCCTCGTTCAACGGTGCCAAAACGCTGGCTCTTTATACGGGTATGGAGTTTAATTTCTGCAACCTTAAACTTGAGGTTCTCTATTCGCCCTACGATCTGTACAAAACAGACAGCAAGGGTGGCGGTGACTTTAATAATACGAGCGTTGTGACAAGACTGTACGACGATAATTACAGTGCAATGTTTACGGGTGACGTCGGTGATGACGGAGCGTATTGGTTATTATCCGTTTTCGGCAGTTACTTGAAAAGTGATATGTGTCAGGTTTCGCACCACGGTGTAGAGGACGTTCCACTGTATTACTATCAAATCGTACAGGCACCTATTTTGTTTTATCCGTGTTCACAGCCCTTATATGATGGGGAGAGAAACAGCCAGGTTCGTTTTACGCTTGAAAAGGAACCGTACACAAAAGAGATATTGATTCAGGGCGTTGATGATTTCGTGCGCGAATGGGGGACAACCTTTGCTGCCAACGCACCACTTAAGATGCCCGGCTATACGCCGTCGTCGCTCAGAAAATAAACTTTAACAATAACGAGAAAGAAGAATGACAGTGACGGAAAAGAAGAAAGAACTGCTCAGAACGGTAAAATTCACACTGTTTTCGGTGAGTGCAGGCGTTATTCAAATAGGAAGCTTCACCTTGTTTGCTGAGATTGCAGGGCTGACACCGTGGCTTTCACATTTATTATCGCTTATACTTTCTGTTGTCTGGAACTTTACCCTGAACCGTAAATTTACATTTCATTCAGCGAATAATATTCCGATAGCAATGCTTAAGGTTGCTGCGTTTTATCTCGTGTTTACTCCGCTTTCCACCTGGTGGACGGCAGAACTTGCGGCACCGCAAGGACCGGTAAATGAGTATCTTGTGGAAATCGGTACCATGATAATAAACTTTGTTGCGGAGTATCTTTATCAGCGCTTTTTCGTTTTCAGGAAGTCTATTGACAGTGCACCAAACGATAAAGAGGAGCACTTATAAGTTTTATATATAACGATAACGTTATACGTTTTTGAAAGGAAGATTACCAAATGATTGTCGACGAACAAGGAAATAAGTATTACAAACTCGGTCTCCATATACACACGACCATTTCAGATGGCAGGAAGGCGCCTGAGGACGTTGCTGCAGAGTATAAGGCTGACGGGTACGATGCAATCGCTCTGACAGATCACTGGAAATTCGGAAGCAGTCAGGAGCTTGCCGGATTAAAGATTCTTTCGGGTTGTGAGTACAATATGGGTGCTGAGACTATTTCGGGAGTAATGCATATTCTCGGAATAGGAATGAAGCACGACCCGCAGATTCCCAACACGTCTACACGTCAGCAGGTTATCGACAAGATAAAGGAAGCCGGCGGTATAGCGGTTCTGGCGCATCCCGACTGGTCTCTTAATACCGTGCGTGATGCTGCGGAGCTCAGCGGATTTGCAGCTACGGAGATCTACAACGCCGTATCAGAGGCGCATCAAAGCCTGAGGGCGTATTCAGACTACTTCGTTGATGTTTGTGCCAATGCGGGGATTTATTTTAATCTTTTTGCAACGGATGACGCGCACTATTTTGATGGCAGCGACAACCGTAAAGGTTGGATAATGGTAAAGGCTGATGAACTGAGCGATGAAGCGCTTATCGAAGCTATTAAAAAAGGCGATTATTACGCTTCGCAGGGTCCCGATTTGCAGGTCAGGTTTGACGGCAAGGTTATTGTCGAGTGCTCTCCCTGCAGTATTATCGGCGTTCTTTCTAATCTCGCCTGGACTCCCGACCGCGTTTTGCGCGGTGAAGATCTGACGCATTTTGAATATACAATTAAGAAAAATGAAAAGTGGGTTCGTGTTGAGGTAGTTAACGCAGACGGTAAGCGTGCGTGGAGCAACGTCGTTGCATTGTGATTTGCATAGAAAAAGTCCTTGCCGCGGAGTTGCGTTCTTAAGGACACTAATAGAAATACGTTACCCTTTGGTAGGAAAAGGACGAAGAATTGTTGAAAATTCTCGTCTTTTTTTCTAAATGAGCACTGCACTTATGGGTATAAAAAGAACGTGAAATATTTTAATAAAACATTCTCCTATATAGTGAACATTGAAATCTCAAGTAAAACTTTAATTGCGTTACACGAATACTAACTGTAAAAAACAACGTCGTGATATATAATGTTCTCAACGGTACCGAAATCTAATTTCCAAGGAGAAAAACAATGTCAATAGGATCGATTATTAAAAAACTGCGGCACGAGCATGACATGACGCAAGAGCAACTTGCCGAAATGCTTAATTTAACCTCGGCAGCTGTTTCCGGATGGGAATGTGACAGAAATTCGCCCGATATCAGCCAAATACCGCTTTTGTGTCGGATCTTTGGAGTGTCTGCTGATGTTCTGCTCGGAATCGATTTGTCCGTGCGGGAAGAAAAAATTGACAAGATTATTATTGAAGCATCAAAATGCAGTAAAAAAGAATCCGTAAATGCTTATAGGCTTGGACTTGCGGAATTTCCTTCTTCGTATCAACTCATGTCAAATCTTGCGGACGCTCTTGACTATGACGGAGAGCAGGAAACACTCAATAGTCGGTTGAAAGAAAGAATTGCGCTTTATGAGCGAGTTCGCGAAGGAACTAAAGACGCATATTTGAAGAACTGTGCCGAAGGTCATTTGTGCCGTATTTATTTACACCAAGGAAAACGTGAAGAAGCGTTAAAAATCGCAGAATCTGTTCCAAATTTGATGTTTTCCAAGGATGATTTTGATTTAATGTTGGCACAGGGAAAAGAAAAGATCTATAATCTGCATTATAATATTCAAAAGAGCTTTGGTTATTTATGTGATAGCATCTATTTAATTACTACACTTGCAGTTGATGGTAAACAATTTTTTACGCACGAACAAGCTATTACCATGCTTGAAAAGATACCGAAAATGTACGAGATTTTTTATGAAAATCAAGATTATCTTAGTAAAGCAATAACGGTTTCTTTGGCATATACCCATATGGCTAACCATTTTGCGGCACTGAATGATGCGGATAACGCTATACGTTGCATTAAATCGGCATTGGAAAATGCCCAAAAGGCTGATAGCTACTATGACGGCTTGGACAATGGAGCATATGGCATAAACGATGCATGGGGTTTTCCTGAAATGCCAAGAGAAAAAAGGCATACTTCCATTCTTGCCAACCCGGATTTTGACTATCCTACAACTACAATATGGATTGTTAAAGACGCGGAAAGTATGGTTCAGCGCTGTATGAAGGATATTTCACATTCGAGATTTGATTTTATCAGGAACGAAATTGAAGAAATTATAAAGTAAAAGCACCGCCGAGAGCAGCCGTTTGGTCGCTCTCGGCGGTTAATTATTAGGTTCTATTGCACTACGGTATTATCAGTCGGGCACATCCTGCGGCATTGCAGGGGTGATATCGATACTGTTAGTCCAGAAACCCGGGCGTATGCTGGTTTTAAGATAACCGATCGGTGTCTCGGGAGTGAGATTAACGATTATGTCGTTGCATCTGCGCGTCATTCCGCAGGTGATGTGAACGTTGTGGGCACCAAAGGGGAGAGAAAGGTAAACGGTTTGTTTGTTACCAATATGTCCGAAGGGCTGGCCGTTTATATATATTCCGAAACCGGCGGCTATACCGATCGGGCTGCCCATTCGGTACAGTTTAATCATTCCGCCTAAAGGAGCAAGGGCTGTCCCGCATTTCTTGCAGGGGGATACGGCGGTCAGATCGTATACCTCACCGCAAGACGGACATTTAGTTCTGAATTTTCCTGTCATTTTTACACCTCTTTTGATTTATTTTTCAAAGGAAATGATAAACCTTGTCAGCTCGTCAAGCACAGCCGGTCTGTCGGGTACTGACGGAGCGCTTCCTTTAGGTTCAAAACAGTGTCCTCCACCTTCAGAAACAATTAATTCCGAGTACACGTTGAGCTCGGTCAGCTTTTCATGCAAGCGGATTCCGTTTGAGGGGAACACGAGATCGTCCAAAGAACCGACCGAAATTTGCGAAGGAACCGGTTTGCCGTTTACAGCCATATATTCGGGACTGCAACGAAGATAGTCTTCTTCGGAAAGATTTTCGAAGAGATATTCAACGTCGAAAGACATATAATCAAGAGGTCTGGATTTTGAAAGCATCGTGGGAGGTGACATAGGTGCCGTCGCGACAACGTTAAAGTCACAGTCGGAATAATCACGGTGTTCGGAAAGAAAATCCGACGGTGAGTACGAGAGCATAAGCGCAAGGTGACCGCCTGCCGAGTGACCGCTCGTATACATTCTTTGCGGATCTATTTCCAGCACGTCTGCATACTTTGACAGGAATCCGGCTCCGTCAAATATGTCCGAAAGTATCTGAATCATATTTACACCGTGTTGCTTGTGGTTACGGTAAGAAAGACTTGCAACGGCAAATCCTTCGGCGCGGAGGGCGACGCAGGATGAAAGCGCAAAGTTGTACATATCGATCGGGACGCTTGCATTCCATCCACCTCCGGGAATGATAACGAAAACGGGTGCAGGCGTCCTCTTTTTAACGGTAGGAGGGTAGAAAAGAAGCTTGACGTCGCCTTGCTCGGTCGTTTTGTAGACGTATTCTTTTTCCATTGCATCAACGGGTACTGAAACCATATAAACACCTCAATTTTTTAGCAGTCTAAAGCGCTGTTATGAATATTTTATAACACGTTTTGACTTTTTTCAATACTGATATTGCTTGATAATGAAAAATACTTGAAAACTATAGACGGAGATAATATAATTATCTTAATAAATCAAATGTTTTAAGTGGTGTTGTATGAAAATTATTGCTCTTGATCTCGGCGAGAGCCGCACGGGCGTTGCTCTTTGTGAAAAGGATGAGCTGATTGCTTCTCCGCTGACAGTAATTAACGAAAAATCTCCCGAGCGTTTGTTGAACAGGATCTGCGAGATCATTCTTGAGAAATCACCCGATATGATCGTTGTCGGACATCCCGTAAATATGGATGGAAGCAGGGGAGAACGTGCAGAAAAATGTGCCGCGACAGCAGAACGCATATCGTCTGTTACGGGTATCGAGACCGTTCTGTGGGACGAGCGCTGTACGACCGTAATGGCACACGGAATCCTTTCTGAAACAGGAAAGCACGGCAAAAAACGCAAGCAGGTTGTCGATGCCGTTGCCGCAACCCTTATTCTTGAAAGCTTTCTTGATTACAGAAGAAACAGAAAATAAAAATTCCCGGACATTACAACGTCCGGGTTTTTGATTAAATACTCTTAATAAAAAGCTGCGTGAAATAATAGGTTCCGTTATCGGCCTTTGCTACACCGACGCCTATCTGATTATAAATGTCACTCATTATATTTGCTTTATGCCCGGGAGAATTCATCCAATCCTCCATCACTTCATCGGCGCCGGTTTGTCCGTGTGCGATGTTTTCTCCGGCAGCTGAAAATACTATTCCGAAGCTTTGCATCATAGTAAAGGGTGAGCCGAGAGTAGGAGACTGATGTGCGAAGTAATCGCTTTCGATCATATCAGTTGATTTGGCTCTTGCGGCTTTACATAACGTTAAATTCTGTTTCAGAGGCGACAGCCCGCTTTTAACGCGCAAGCGGTTGACGGAATTTATAACTTCGTTTTCAAGCTCTGTAATATCATCCGTCTCGGGGAGATAAATACTTTGTCCGGGAAATATCAGTGACGGGTTATCGACCTGCGGATTAGCTTTTATCAATTCTTTCGGAGAGACGTTATATCGCTTTGCTATTTTCCACATCGTATCACCCTGCTGAACGGTATAACTTCCGTTTTTGGCGGAAACCGGAATTATGAAAACGGCAATAAGGGTAAATATCAGAAGAAAAGCCGTTGCTGTTTTCAGTTTTTTCATCTTATATCACCGATAATATTTTCTTGCGTTAGTGTGTAAAAATTCGAGGTAATAATTTACTTTGACAGAAAAGTCGTGGCGTTTCTTAAATAACGGGCTTGAATATGTATCGGCGTTTTGATATAATATTACATAATATTATACATGGAGGCGTTCAAAATGGCGAAGGTTACGTTACTGGCGCATACGCCCAATCCCGAAAAGGTAGTGGCTTCGGCCGCTAAGCTTTGTTATTCAGCTGCAGGAATTGAAAATATTTATGAGGGACTTACCGATGAGAATGCGGCACGTTTTGTAGACATGCTCGCAGAGATCGGTCACGAAAGTCCTATTGAGCACGCATCGTTCACCTTTGGAATTGAAGGTGTCAGCAGAGCGCTTCTCGCTCAGATTACAAGGCATAGAATTGCCTCTTTCAGCGTGCAGAGCCAAAGATACGTCAAGGAGTCCCAGTTTGAGTTTGTGTTGCCTCCCGAAATAGAGGCTGTCCCCGAGGCCAAGGAGATGTATCTTATGGCTATGGCCGAGGATCAGGAGCATTACGAAAAGCTTACGGCGATACTGAAGAAGAAGCACGTTGATGAGCTTGTAGCAAACGGAATGGATCCCGAAAAAGCAGAACGCCCCGCCGAAAAGATGGCTATTGAAGACGCACGCTTCGTTTTGCCAAACGCCTGTACGACCAAGATGATAGTCACGATGAACGCTCGCTCACTGTATAACTTCTTCTCACACAGATGCTGTAACAGAGCACAGTGGGAGATCCGCGAGGTAGCGACCCAGATGTTACAGCTTGTCAAGGATGTTGCACCCGAGCTGTTCAAGCGCAGTGGCCCACCGTGCATCAGAGGCGGATGTCCCGAAGGAAAAATGACCTGCGGCAAGATCGCTGAGGTCAGAAGAAAATTCAAAAGTTCGGAGCAGGCGTGATGAAGGGTAAGCTTATTGTTATCGAGGGACTCGACGGGTGCGGCAAGTCAACGCAGGCACCCCTCGTTGCACAAGCCCTGAAAGACAGAGGATTTTCCTCCGAGGAGGTCTCTTTTCCCACCTATGACGCCGATTCAAGCGCGATGATAAAATCTTATCTGAACGGAGAATTCGGCACGGATCCTTCCGATGTTAATTGCTATGCGGCTTCTCTCTTCTTTACGGTTGACAGATTTGCCGGGTATAAGCGTTATTGGAAGGACAAGTATGAGAACGGAAGTATAATCGTGGCGGCACGCTATACGACCTCCAATATGATACATCAGATGTCGAAGTTACCCGAATCAGAGTGGGAATCGTATCTCTCCTGGCTTGCAGACGTTGAGTACAGCAAGGTTGCCATTCCGCAGCCTGATGCCGTTATTTTTCTTGATATGCCGATCGAGGCTTCGCAAAAGCTTATGACCGGACGGTATAGCGGAGATGATAATAAAAAAGATATCCATGAACGCAACCGTGATTATCTGTCCTATTGCCGTAAGGCTGCCGATTTTGCCGCCGAGCACCAGGGGTGGATAAAGATATGCTGCGCGAAGGACGATCAGCCGCTGTCGGTCAACGAAATATTTGGACTCGTTATGGATGAGATTGATAAGATCGTTTAACGAAGGAGATAACAATGATATATATGTTTCTTGCCGAGGGCTTCGAAGAAACGGAAGCTATCGCGGCTCTCGATATTATGCGCAGGGGCGGACTTGACGTTCGCACCGTCGGTGTTGACAAAAGATCGGTGACAGGCTCTCACGGCATAACCGTCGTTGCTGATCTGGTGGGAAATGAACTCAGCGACGAAACACCTGAGGGTGTTATTCTTCCCGGCGGAATGCCCGGAACGATTAACCTTGAGGCGTCTGAAATCGTCACAAGCTTACTCAAAAAGACCTATGACAACGGCGGACTCGTCGCCGCAATTTGTGCCGCACCTTCAGTTCTTGGACATCTTGGGATGCTGGACGGTAAAAAAGCAGTGTGCTATCCCGGATTTGAGAGCGAGCTGCACGGTGCTGAACCAGGAGACGGTAAAACTGCAACGGACGGTAATGTTATTACCGCTTGCGGGGCAGGTGCCGCAATTGAATTCGGCCTTGAGGTTGTGAGATATTTTGCCGGATTTGATGAGGCAGAGAGAATAAGAAAGAGCATACTTTTGTAAACGGAGGTACTGATATGAGCGATGACAAGAGGTTCTCGTTGTCGGATGATTCCGGATTTGAATTAATGCCGAGCTTTGAAGAAGATCCGAACTTTTCGGTCTCGGGTGATGCTGTGTCTTCCGAACCTGCGTCCGTAGCATCGGATTTCAATACCGATTCGTCACCTGCGGAAGATATGTTTTCTTTCTCTGATAATTGGGAGATTGCCGCGACGAAGCGCGTCGACGTAAATATGCTTCCCGAGGACGAGCAGCTGCGTGTCAGTAGACGCGATCCGTCGGGCCAAAAAAGCAAAAGAGCCCGCAAAAAGCGTTTTCCCAAATGGGCAAAGTCGTTGATTTGGGTCGGCCTAATGGCTTTGGTTATTATTTTGCTTTCCACAACGATCATTACCGTTGCACAGGACGTTTACGGTCTCGGTAAAGGAACACCCGGTGATCCGCGTGAAATCGAGATATACGTTGATAAAGGCGACACGCTGTACGACGTAATCGAGGCTCTCGGTGAAGAAGACATCATAAAGAGCAGTCTTATCTGTAAGGCGTACATCAAGTTAAAGAAGCCCGATACGACGATTCAATACGGATTGCACGTCTTCAAGGATACGATGGGATATGAAGATATTTTTGCTGAGCTTCGTACACAGACCGAATTTAAGGACGTCGTTAATATAACAATTAAGGAAGGACTCTCGATAGACGAGATTGCCCTTAAGCTGCAGGAAAAGGGCGTCTGTGACGCAAGTGAGTTCATATACGCAATACGTAACGAGGAGTATGAGTCTGACCTTTTTGCCTCAGCACCGATAAATCAAAAGATTTATTACAGACTAGAGGGCTATATCTATCCCGATACCTATCAATTCTACTCTAACAGCACGGGAAAGATGGTCGTTCAGAAGATGCTTGATCGCATGGAAGAAATGTTTACCCTTGAAATGCGTCAGGCTGCGGCGAACATGGGGTGGAGCTGGCACGATGTTCTGACGCTCGCTTCGATTGTCGAAGAAGAGGCTAACGGTTTGTCCGACGCCGAAAAGCAGAAGGTAGCTGCCGTGTTTATTAACCGACTCAATTGGACGACCGAGCCTAAATTCCTCGGTTCTGATCCTACGGTCGTTTATTCAAAGACACACGGAGACGCTACGATGTTCTATAACACCTATGCTAACGGATATGAAGGCCTGCCTCCCGGACCGATATGCAGTCCCACGCAGTCCTCCATCAAGGCCGTCCTTGAGTACAACAGAAATTTTGACTATTATTATTTCTACTCAAGCGAAGGAAAAATCTATTACAGCAAGACCTACAAGGAACATCAGGCTATCATTAAAAAATACAGTTAACAGAGGAATATCAATTGATAAAGCGATCTTTTCCAACTCCGGAATTGCTTTGTCCTGCCGGAGATACCGAAAAACTGCGTACTGCCGTTCAATACGGAGCAGACGCCGTTTATCTCTCGGGAAAGCGATTCGGTATGCGCTCTGCACCGAAGAATTTTGATTCGGATGAGCTTGCACAAGCCGTTGAATACGCGCACAGTAATAACGTGCGCGTATTTGTTGCGTGCAACAGTCTGCTCAGCAACGACGATATTAACGCACTCTCCGATTTTGCGCCGTATCTTTACGAAATCGGTGCCGATGCGGTCATTGTCTCCGATATCGGCGGTCTTGACGTTGTGAAGAAAAAAGCCCCCGGACTTGAGACGCACATTTCCGTTCAGACCGGCGTCTTTAATCACGCAGCGGCAAGGATGTTCTATGAGCTGGGCGCGAAAAGGGTAATACTTTCCCGCGAACTGTCTTTTGAGCAGATTGCTGAAATACGGAGTAAGACGCCGCGTGAGCTTGAGCTTGAGGCTTTCGTGCACGGCGCGATTTGTGTTTCTTTCTCGGGAAGATGCCTTTTGTCTGATTATATGACCGATCGAAGCTCGGTGAGAGGAGATTGCGCTCAACCCTGCCGTTGGAAATACAGTTTGATGGAAGAAAAGCGTCCCGGTGAATATTTCCCCGTTCTTGAGGACGAGGGCGGAAGTTATATTTTTAATTCACACGATCTTTGCATGGCTGAATATATTCCTCAGCTTGTTGAAGCAGGAATAGATTCCTTCAAGATTGAGGGGCGTGCAAAATCGGCGTATTATACTGCGATGACGGCTAACGCTTACCGTGCCGCCATTGATGCGTACGTTTCTGCTCCTGATGCGTTTGAATTGCCGGACTGGATTTTGCCCGAGCTGTGCTCTGTCAGCCATCGTCCCTATTCAACGGGCTTTTATTTCGGACAGGCAAAAGGCCAGCAGTGCTATGATTGCGGTGGATACATACGCGATTATCTCGAAACAGGTGTTATAACGTCTTTTGACGACGGAATGATTACGGTAACGGAAAAAAACAAGTTCAATAAAGGCGACGTACTTGAGATCGTTTCTCCCGGAAAGCGCCCCGTAAAGTATATTGTAGAACGTATGTATTTGCCCGACGGTACCGAAATTGATACCGCCAATCATCCCGAAATGACGGTGTTGCTCCCTTCGGATGTTGAATATGTCCCGGGATCAATAATGAGGAAGCAGAAGATATGAGTAACAATACAAACGTAATGGTGGCAATGAGCGGCGGTGTTGACAGCTCGGTGGCGGCGTTTTTACTCAAAAACATGGGATATAACGTCGCAGGAATGATGATGCGGTTGTTTGATCCGTGTCAGCTTTCTGACAGAACGGCCGAATGTCCCGAATCTGATGACGTCAAAGACGCACGATCCGTTGCACGGCATCTCTCAATTCCTTTTTATTGCCCCGATATGAGCTCTGACTTTGCATCAACCGTTATTGATAATTTTGCCGATACGTATCTCAAGGGAGAGACTCCAAATCCTTGTATAGTATGCAATAAATATATAAAGTTCGGTATCTTCCGCGAAACAGCGTTAAGTCTGGGGTACGATAAGATTGCTACCGGTCACTATGCAAGGATCGAAAGGAATTCTGACGGACGCTATCTTCTTCGCAAGGCGGTTGACCTATCAAAGGATCAGAGCTACGTCTTATATTCATTGTCACAGGAACAGCTGGCTTCAACTGTATTACCTCTTGGCGAGCTGACGAAAGAAGAGTCGAGAAAAATTGCCAAGGAAGCGGGATTACCCGTGTTTTCCAAGGGTGACAGTCAGGATATCTGCTTTGTTAAGGACGGAGACTACAGCGCTTTTCTTAAAAGTTGGTGTAAGTACGATTTTCCTTCCGGCGACTTTGTTGACACAAACGGGAACTACGTTGCCGAGCATAAGGGCATCGTCAGCTATACGGTAGGTCAGCGTAAGGGGCTCGGTATAAGCTCCGAGGCTCCGTGGTACGTTTTGGACAAAATTCCCGAGGAGAATAAGGTCGTGCTGTGCAGGGGAGAGGAGCTGTTTGTAAACACTCTTGTCGCACGGAACGTGAATTTCATTCCTTTCGATAAGCTCGATAGTACAGTGAACGTACGTGCACGTATCAGATATGCTCATAAGGAAGCTCCTGCAAAAATTTCACCTTTGGATGACGGAAGAGTCTTGGTTGAATTTGAGACTCCTCAGAGAGCACCTGCCGCCGGACAGTCCGTCGTGTTCTACGATGGCGAATACGTAGTCGGCGGAGGAATAATCGACAAAAAATAAGTTATGATAAATAGAAAATCCCTGCTCGGCAGGGATTTTCGTTATTCTGTAATTACGCCTGTACAGTATGTGTCCGTCGAGTCGGTTATTTTTACCCGTAACGACAATCCGGAAATGTTTTTGTCGCTGCGTACTCTCACGGGGGTGTAGTTTGGCGCGTAGCCTTCATAGGTTGAGTCTTCGCACTTGCCCTCAAACAGCACGGGACAAACAAGTCCGATTTGAGATTTGAGAAAATTTTCGGTAGACTTAACCGTTGTCTCGATCATTTTGGCACTTCTCGTGCGCTTGACCGACTCGGGCACTTGATCCGGATACGTTGCCGCTGGAGTACCTGCGCGCCTTGAATATGCGAAAACGTGTGACTTGGCAAATCCGATTTCATCTACGAATTTCAAAGAGTCTTCAAAATCTTCATCTGTTTCACCCGCAAACCCAACCATTATATCGGTAGTTATCGAACAGTTTTCAAACCCGTTTCTGAGTCTTGTAACGAGATTGCGATAAAAAGATGAATCGTAGTGTCTGTTCATTCTTCGCAGCGTTCTGTCACAACCGGATTGTAGAGAGAGGTGAAACTGCGGACAGAATTCTTTTATCGACGAAAGATGTGAGATCATTTTGTCCGTAATCTGATCAGGCTCAAGCGATCCCAAACGTATTCGCTCAATTCCTTGAACGTTAGCGGCATCAACGGCATCGCACATATTCAGGCCAATCTCCTTACCGTAGTCGGATAGATTTATACCGACAAGAACGAGTTCCTTGTATCCTGACGCAGAAAGTGCGGCGGCTTCGCTGCGAATGTCATCGGGAGATTTGGACCTGACACGGCCTCGCGCCTTAGGAATAATGCAGTACGTGCAAAATCTGTCGCAGCCATCTTCGACCTTGACATAGGCGCGTGTACGCTCGTGAAAATCTCCGACGGTGGAGCTAACGAACGCTTCGCCTGCGCGGTGCTGATTGATATCTACGGTTCTCTTGCTGTCAGATAAAAATTTGTATACCATTTCGGGAACGCGGTTATTGTCCTTGTTACCGGTAACGATATCGGCTTCGTTAATAATCTCGGCATCTTTTGGGAAGGCCTGAGGCATACAACCAGTAAGAACAATGCAGGCGTTCGGATTGCTGCGTCGCATTTTTCTGACAAGCTGTCGCGTTTTGCGGTTGCTTTCCGCCGTTACCGTACAGGAATTTACGACTATAACGTCTGCTTCGTGCGGATCTTCCGTACCAACGTGACCGTTAGATTCAAACGCAGCGCGCATTGCAAAGGATTCGTATTGATTGACTTTACAGCCGAGTGTGGAAAAGTGTATCTTCATGGTTTCACTCCGTTCACTCTACATTTTAACTTCTCCGCGCATAAACTTCAACCTTTTTATTTGTAAGTTAAAATATTCTTATAAACAAGTACGCATGGCTACCAACCAGCCGATGCGTGCTTGTTTTTATCTTCCGATATCAAAAATTCAAGCACTTTTGTTCATTTGTGCATGCTTATGACATAAACATTAATGTAAAGCTATTGGGGGTGTAAATTTTGAAAAGAATTTTGACGTTGATCGTGTGTGTAATACTTGCGTTAGCTGTAACTACCGTATCGGTAAGTGCCGAGGAAATTCAGTCGGCTATGTCTTCACTCAAGGTAAGGATTGCGTCTGAAAGCGTTACGGGAGATCTTTTTACAACTTATGAGACGGCAGAAACCTTAAAAGAAGATATACCTGCCTCAGCAGACTCTTTGAACGTAAACGCAAAATCTGCTGTTCTGATGGAGGTTTCAACCGGAAAGATACTTTTTGAGCAAAATAAAGACGATAAGCTTGCACCTGCCTCGATAACAAAAATTATGAGTCTTCTTCTCATTGTTGAAGCGCTTGAGGCGGGCAAAATAACCAAAGAAGAAACCGTGACGGCGAGCGCAACCGCTGCGTCTATGGGCGGGTCGCAGATCTGGCTTGAAGAGGGCGAAACGATGACCGTTCACGAAATGCTGAAGGCAACGGCCGTCGCGTCGGCAAACGACGCCTGCGTTGCCCTCGCTGAGCACGTTGCGGGAAGCGTCGAAGAATTCGTTTCTATGATGAACGCGAGAGCATCCGAGCTCGGAATGAAGAACACGGTCTTCGTTAACTGTACGGGTCTTGATGCCGAAGGACACTTAACTACCGCGTATGACGTTGCGGTGATGTCGAGGGAGCTGATAAAGCATGAAATGATAAAAGAATACACACAAATATGGATCGACTATCTTCGAAACGGTGAAACGCAGCTTGTAAACACGAATAAATTAGCAAGGTTTTATGACGGTACGACCGGACTGAAAACCGGCACGACTTCGCAGGCCGGATACTGTCTTTCGGCGACGGCAGAAAAAAACGGCATGGAACTTGTAGCGGTGGTTATGAGCGGCTCTACAAGCAACGAGCGATTTAACGGCGCCAAAAAGATGCTTAACTACGGATTTGCAAACTGGTGTGTTACGGTACCGCAGATCGACACCTCACTGATAAAGCCCGTAAAGGTAAACGGCGGAAAGGAAGACTGTGTGGAAACCGTTACAGAAAGTATTAAACCCGTAATATTAAAAAAAGGTGAGGAAAAGGGGATAGCTTGTGAAGTTAAGTTATGCGAAGAGATAAACGCACCCGTGAAAAAAGGTGACATGCTCGGGTCTGTTACCATAAAGCTTGGCGACAGTGTAATAGGTAACTATAAAATTACTGCAACGCAATCAGTAGATAAACTTACTTTAGGCACGGTACTGATTCGTTTAATAAAATCACTGGTAGGTTTGTAAAAAAATATTAAAAAATACGGTACAGATATTGCAAAATTTCGTTATGTTTGATAAAATATAGAAAAACACAGGAGGCCTGTTCATGGCAGTAAAGTTAAACGATAAATATGCGAGACAATTTATAGGCGAGCACGAGCTTTCGGCGATGCAGGCGCAGGTTTCTGCGGCACACCGTACTTTGACCGATGGAACCGGACTTGGTGCCGACTTTCTCGGTTGGCGCGATTTGCCCGTTAACTATGACAAAGATGAGTTCGAAAGAATCAAGGCTGCCGCCGCACGTATCAGGAGTAACAGCGAGGTTCTGATTGTTATCGGAATCGGCGGATCTTATCTCGGCGCACGTGCCGCGATCGAATTTGTCAAATCGCCTCTTTACAATAATCTGAAGAAGGATACGCCTGATATCTATTTTGCGGGTAATTCAATAAGCGGAACTGCACTTGACGAGCTTATTTCCCTCTGTGACGGCCGTGATTTCTCTGTAAACGTTATTTCAAAATCCGGTACTACTACTGAACCTGCAATAGCTTTCAGAGTATTCCGTAAGTTGCTCATCGACCGATACGGTGAAGATGAGGCAAGAAAACGAATCTACTGCACAACCGACAAGGCTCGCGGTACGCTTAAGCAGCTTGCCGACAATGAAGGTTATGAGTCGTTCGTGATTGCCGACGATATCGGCGGCCGTTATTCCGTTCTGACCGCCGTAGGTCTTCTTCCGATTGCGGTTTCCGGTGCTGATATTGACGCTATGATGAAGGGCGCAGCCGATGCACGCGAGGCCTTCCTCAGCGACGATCTTTCTGTAAACGATTGCTACAGATATGCTGCTCTCAGAAATATTCTGTACCGCAAAGGTATGTCTGTGGAACTTCTTGTTTCGTACGAACCGCGCTGCACGATGTTTGCCGAATGGTTTAAGCAGCTTTACGGCGAGAGCGAAGGCAAGGATAATAAAGGTATTTTCCCGGCGTCTGTTACATTCTCCACCGATCTCCATTCGCTGGGACAGTATATTCAGCAGGGCGTAAGGATGCTTTTTGAAACGGTTATCCAGATCGATAACTGCGACAGGGACGTTGTAATCACAGCCGAAGAGAATGACGGAGACGGTCTCAATTTCCTTGCCGGCAAAAAGTTGTCCTACGTAAATCACAAGGCTTTCCAAGGCACGATACTTGCTCACAACGACGGCGGAGTACCCAACCTGGTGCTTTCTGTTCCCAAGGCTGACGAGTACGAGTTCGGTTACCTTGTTTACTTCTTCGAGAAGGCTTGCGGTATTTCCGGTTATCTTTTGGGTGTAAACCCCTTTGATCAGCCCGGTGTCGAAAGCTATAAGAAGAATATGTTCGCTCTGCTCGGTAAGCCCGGTTATGAAGAACAAAAAGCCGCTCTTGAGGCTCGTCTCGTCTGATCGGCAAAGAATCTGGTGTGCGCACTCCATAAATGCGCAAAAACGGAGGTCTATTATGATAAACGTAATTGTCGGTAACAAAGGTTCCGGAAAAACCAAGAAACTCATTTCGATGGTAAATGAAGCTGTCGAAGTCAGCAAGGGTAATGTTGTTTGCCTTGAAAAGGGACTTAAGCTTACCTATGATCTTAACTACAAAGCCCGTCTCATCGACACCGATGTATACGGCATTTCCACATACGACGAGCTCTATTCCTTTATTTGCGGAATAGCCGCTTCCGATCACGATATAACCGATCTGTTCGTTGATGCTACGCTCAAGATCGGCGGTGCTGACTACAACGATCTGATGCACTTCTTCGACAGACTCTCTGTTGTCGCCGAGGAATCTAACACAAAGTTTGTTTTCACCGTATCCTGCGATGTTACAGATCTTCCCGACGGTATTCAATCCTTGGTCAACATTCTCTAAAACAATAACGGCCGGAGGAAAACCCTCCGGCTTTTTCTTGGAGCTGATTTTATAATGGAAACCAGAAGATTTACACAGGATAAGCTTTACCGTAGCTACGATTTGCAACATCAAAAGGAAAGATACTCAAAGCTGTCGTCATCTTTTCGTGAGTATTTCGGCGTTGACAGATGCGTGCGTTATTTCAGCGTATCCGGACGTACCGAGGTAGTTGGTAATCATACTGATCATCAGCACGGAATGGCAGTCGGAGGAAGCGTTCATCTCGATCTTATCGCCGCGGTTTCTCCGCGTTGTGATTCGATCGTACGTCTGATCTCTCCCGGTTATCCGGAGTGTGTTGTCGATATTGACGATCTCGAGATTCACACCGACGAAAAGGGAAGTTCACAGGCTCTTATACGCGGTGTGACTGCCGGACTTAAGGAAAGAGGGGTTTCGGTCGGTGGCTTCGACGCCGTTACGGACAGCAATATTCCCGGCGGAAGCGGACTTTCATCTTCGGCTGCGTTTGAAATACTGATATGCGAAATAATGGGCGCGCTTTATAATACGGCTCCCGTTGATCTGATGACAGAGGCAATCGTGGGTCAATACGCTGAAAACGTATATTTCGGAAAACCATGCGGTCTGCTTGATCAGATATCGTGCGCTTTCGGCGGTTTTTCGTATATAGATTTTTCCGATCCCAAAGCGCCGATTGCCGAAAAAATGCTTCTCGATCTCGAGGGAGCCGGCTACACCCTCTGCATAACAAATACCCACAGCAGCCACGGAGACCTTACCGATGACTATGCCGCTGTAACATCCGAAATGCACTCTGTTGCCAATTATTTCGGCAAGGAATATCTCCGCGAGGTTTCACCGGACGAGTTTTACGGTTCTCTTTCCGATGTGCGCAGCAAGTGCTCAGACAGAGCGGTACTTCGCGCGATACACTTCTTCGCAGAAGAGGAACGCGTCCTTGCGGTTAAAAACGCCGCCGCCTCAGGTGACGTTAGCGAATATATCCGCGCTGTAAACGCATCAGGAAACTCATCCTTCAAATTTCTCCAGAACGTATACTCGCCGAATGATACCTCAAATCAGGCAGTCAGCCTTGCGTTGGCACTGTCCGAACGGATTTTGGCAGGGCAGGGAGCTTCACGCGTACATGGCGGTGGTTTTGCAGGAACGATTCAGGCGGTTGTACCTGTAAATCTGCTTGAAAAGTACGTATCCGGTATGAACGCGGTCTTCGGAGAAGGCGCCTGCGTTTCGGTAGGAATACGCACGTTGCCCTCGTGTGAGGTCATAATTGAGTGATAATATCAAATTTTGGTTGAAATAATACCGTTATGGGTATATAATAACTGTAATCAGAATTTTGGAATAATGGGTGGATTAAATGTTGAGTACACTTGTTTCAGCCTTCGATCTTGTGCGCACATCAGGAGTGACTGCAACTGACTTTTGTCTTGTTTTGGCCGCTTTGCTGATTTTAGTGTTGCTTGTGAGCTTTTTCAGAAACAGAAGTGCCGAAAATCAAAAATCGGTTTCTTCTGTTGCAAGCGCACCGGACTCTTCAGGTTACGATGAGATCGATGATGAGCTGTTAGCTGTTATTTCTGCGGCAGTATATGACTATCTCGGCGATAACAGCCGTGATTCCTACAGAATAGTTTCCGTTCGTCCGCAGCGATCCGTGCGTTCCGCGTGGGCTCAGGCCGGAATCAACCGTAACACATCCCGTTTTTGAAGGAGCCGATTTTAGTGAATGACTATGGCTTTTTTAAGGTAGCCGCAGCAGTACCCGTTCTGAAGGTTGCCAATCCTGATTTTAATAAGGAAGAGATAAAAAAGTGTATCACGCTCGCTGCCGCTGAAGGCGCGGGCTTAGTTGTCTTTCCGGAGCTTTCGCTTACGGGATATACTTGCGCCGATCTTTTCTTTCAGGAGGAACTGATTTCTGCTTCTCAAAAGGCGTTGATCGATATTCTGAAGCACACGATGGCTTTTGATACGGCGGTCGTTGTTGGTATGCCCGTCAGGTGCGGATATAAGCTCTATAACTGTGCCGTTGTTCTTAACAAGGGAAAGATCATGGGAGTTGTACCGAAGGCGTATCTGGCCAATTTTGACGGACTTTCAGAGAAACGCTGGTTTACGTCGGGTGTTGACGTTCTTGATTGCGAAGTTGATATATGCGGATATACCGTGCCTTTCGGAAAGCTTCTTTTCGGGCTCGGCAACGATGCAGTTGCAGGTATAGAGATCGGACAGGATGCTTGTGCTGCTATAACGCCGGGTTCAATTATGGCTGTTTCCGGCGCTAACCTTATTCTTAATCCTTCCGCCGTTGCCGACGTTGTAGGGAAAAACGATTATAACGAGAGACTTCTTTCGGTTAACAGCGCTGCTTCCGTGTGTGGCTACGTTCACTCCGGTGCAGGCGTTACTGAATCGACTACTGATCTTGTTTTTGCAGGTGAAGCTCTTGTGTACGAAAACGGAGCGTTGCTTGCCCGCGGAAAGCGCTTCAGCCGCCGCAGCGAGTTGACTTTTGCCTGTGTTGACGTTCAAAGACTTAACCGATACAGAGCTGTAAACAGCAGCTTTTCGGATAATTCGCTTCAATTTTCCGATGATTACAAGCTGATCGATTGTAAAGTATCAAGGTTCAGCCCCGTTGATTTTGACAGGTTTGTCGATCCTACCCCGTTCGTGCCCTCTGATCCTTCGCTTCGCGAAAAAAGATGCGAGGAGATATTCAACATCCAGACGGCAGGACTTGCCAAGAGACTTGAGCACACGGGTCTCAAAAAGCTCGTGATCGGCATTTCGGGAGGGCTTGACTCTACGCTTGCGCTGCTTGTTGCAGCAAAGACTATGGAGCTTTTAGGACTTCCTATGCTTAATATAATAGGTATCACAATGCCCGGATTCGGTACAACGGGTCGAACCTACAACAATGCACTCGAGCTCATTTCGTCTATCGGAGCTTCTATGCGTGAGATATCAATCAGCGACGCCGTTCTCGGACATTTCAGGGATATAGGTCACAATCCCGAAGTTCGTGACGTTACGTATGAAAACGCTCAGGCGCGCGAACGCACACAGATACTCATGGACGTTGCAAATGCTGAGGGTGCAATACTCGTAGGAACGGGAGATCTCAGTGAAGCTGCAATGGGCTGGTGCACGTACAACGGCGATCACATGAGTATGTACGGTGTAAACGCCGGAATTCCCAAAACTCTCGTCAAATATCTTGTTTCCTACGTTTCTACCCAATGTGACGCTCATACTTCCGGAGTGCTGAAGGATATTCTCGACACTCCCGTGAGCCCTGAACTGCTTCCTCCCGACGAGAACGGTAAAATCGTTCAGAAGACCGAGGATAGAATCGGACCGTACGAGCTGCACGATTTCTTCCTGTATTACTTTGTGCGTACGGGTGCGTCAAAAGAAAAGATACTTTTCCTTGCTTCGAAAGCATTTGAGGGCAAATACGACAGGAATACTATTGATCATTGGCTTACACTTTTTATTAAGAGATTTTTCGCAAGTCAATTCAAACGTACCTGCACACCCGATGCGCCCAAGATTGGCTCGGTAGGTCTCAGCCCGCGCGGTGATTGGAAGATGCCGACCGATGCTGATTGTGCTGCTTGGCTTGATTAGTAAAAATTTTGACCGACATCATTTTGGATGTCGGTCTTTTTGATTAAAATAAGCCGGCTCGTTTGAGTCGGCTTAAAATAATTATTTTGATTTGAGCAGATCGTTCATATCGTACGATCCGGGAGCTTTTCCCGCAAGGTAGATCGCTGCATTGACAGCACCTTCCGCAAAAACCTCTTTAGATGCGGCCGAATGAGAGATTCTGATTACCTCGTCGTGTCCCGCAAAAACAATTTCATGTTCTCCTACAATCGTGCCTCCGCGAATTGAATGAATTCCGATCTCGTTCTTGGGACGCTTCATCCTCTTGGAGTGACGATCAAACTCATAGTTGAGCGCAAGGGGAGAGGCGTTCGAGATGGCATCAGCGATCATAAGTGCCGTTCCGCTGGGCGCATCAATCTTCTGATTGTGATGTGCCTCAATAACCTCAATATCAAAGTTCTCGCCCAATACCTTCGTTGCGGTTTCGGCAAGCTTGATTATCAGGTTAATTCCGAGAGACATATTTCCGCTTCTGAAAATTGCAACCTTTTTCGAGGTTTCCGAAATATCGAGAAGCTGACAATCGTTATAGCCTGTGGTACATATTACGGCGGGAGTTTCGGTTGAGACAGCAAAATCAAGCATTTCACCAAGAACGGAAACAACTGAAAAATCAACTATTACGTCACCGACATCGGGACCAAGGTCTTTGAAAGAAGAATATACTGGATAACCGAGGTCATCAGTACACATCGGGTCTACACCTGCAGAAATCGTGCACTCGGGAAAGCCTTCTTTAACGAGACGTGTGATAACGCGTCCCATTTTTCCTCCGCATCCGCTAAGAATAATTCTTGTCATTATATTTCACACTTCCGGTTGTTTATTTTACTAATCCGGCCTCTTTAAGCGCCTTTGCAATGTATTCCTTATTCGCCTTGGATGTTTCGCAAAGAGGAAGTCTGCATTCACCGACATCATAACCGAGCTGATTCATCGCTTCCTTGACACATATGGGATTGACGTCACAGAAAAGAGCGTGAACAAGATCAAGATACTTAAACTGAAGATCAAGACTTCTTTTGAAATCACCCTCAAAAAACGCGGCGCATATGTCGTGGGTCTCCTGAGGCGCAACGTTAGAGAGGACAGAGATTACACCCTTACCGCCCAGAGAAAGTATGGGAACTATCTGATCGTCGTTGCCGGAGTAAATATCGAGAGTGTCTCTGCACTCGGCCGCAACGTTGGCAATAAAGGAAATATCGCCGGTCGCTTCCTTGGCAGCTACGATGTTCTTGTGCTCTCCGAGCCTCTTGTAGGTTTCAAGGCCGATCTTGGTGCCGGTTCTGGAGGGAACGTTATAAAGAATTATGGGGGTATCTACGCTGTCAGCTACGGCAGTATAGTGTCTGTAAAGACCTTCCTGTGAAGCCTTGTTGTAGTATGGCGTTACCATAAGCAGAGCATCGGCACCGAGCTTTTCTGCTTCTTTCGAGAGCTCGATTGCATAAGAGGTGTCGTTGCTTCCGGTTCCGGCAATCACGGGAACTCTTCCGGCTGCCGCGGCAATGGTTTCTTTAATTACGTCAACGTGTTCCGCGTGGTTGAGTGTGGGGGATTCGCCTGTTGTTCCGCAAGCAACGATAGCATCTGTTCCGTTTGCTATCTGATAATCGACCAACTCTGCGAGCTTATCAAAATTTACACTTCCGTCGTACTTCATCGGAGTAACGATAGCGACTGCTGCTCCTGTGAAAATAGTGTTGATCATAGTTTTACCGCCTTTCAGTGGGTATCAATTAATGTTATGGGATAATCAATCCATATATCCCTGGGCGCAGAGAAGCTCTGCGAGAAGCACCGCACCGCCTGCTGCACCTCTGAGGGTATTGTGCGAGAGGCAAACAAACTTGTAATCGTACTGGCTGTCCTCTCTGAGACGTCCGGTCGAAACAGCCATACCGTTTTCGAGATTTCTGTTCAGTTTGGTCTGGGGCATATTGTCTTCCTCGAAATAGTGAAGGAACTGCTTGGGAGCGCTGGGAAGCTCGAGCTTCTGGGGCTCACCGCTGAAGTCTGCCCATTTCTTAAGAATTTCTTCCTTAGAGGGTTTGTTCTTAAAGCTTACGAAGACAGCAGCCATATGTCCGTCGGAAACGGGAACTCTGAGACACTGTGCAGTAAACGCGGGAGAGGTAGCCGGAACGATCTTATCACCTTCAACCTTTCCCCAAATCTTGAGTGGCTCGACCTCGGATTTTTCTTCCTCTCCGCCGATGTAAGGAATCACGTTATCGACCATTTCGGGCCATCTTTCGAAGGTTTTACCCGCACCGGAGATTGCCTGATATGTGCAGACGAGAACCTTGTCAACGCCGTAGTCAGAAAGGGGATAAAGTGCAGGCACGTAGCTCTGAAGTGAGCAGTTGGATTTAACGGCAATGAATCCTCGCTTCGTGCCGAGACGCTTTCTCTGTGCGTGAATGATCTCGGTGTGATCGGAATTGATCTCGGGGATGACCATGGGAACGTCGGGGGTATGACGGTGAGCACTGTTGTTTGAAACAACGGGACACTCAAGCTTGGCATAAGCCTCTTCGAATGCCTTGATCTCATCTTTCTTCATGTCAACCGCACAGAAGACGAAGTCTGCCATTGAAGCAACCTTCTCCATATCGGCAACAGCGTCGTATACGATCATAGACGCCATAGAAGCGGGGATATCCTTTTGCATAGCCCAACGGCCGCTTACAGCCTCGCTGTAGGTCTTGCCGGCCGAACGTCCGCTGGCAGCAAGGACGGTGACGTTGAACCAGGGATGATTCTCGAGAAGAGTAGCAAAGCGCTGTCCTACCATACCGGTCGCGCCGATTATTCCAACGTTGTATTTTTTCATAAATAAACCTCCAAAGAATTGAAAACTAATAAAAAAACCGGTTGAATACCGGTCATCATTGTAATATAATAGGGAACAGACAGTCTTAAAGACTGAAGATAGTTCTCCATCAAATAAATGATGACAGTTGTACGGCTCTTAACCGCAAAACCAGGCGGAAGCTTGCCGCGCATCCCCTTCGGCGACATCGCCTTTTCCACACCGTCATCGGCCTGGCAGCCTCCGGTGCGGTACTGATCTTTGCCGCGCCTCTATCTGTTGTTTATTAAGTTATACATATGATAACATTGTATGACCGGTTTGTCAAATAATCTTTTATACAAATTTCAAGGAGTTTTCATGAAAAAAAGTGACTTTTATTACAATCTGCCTGAAGAATTGATCGCACAGCACCCGATTGAGCCGCGTGACAGCTCAAGATTGATGCTTTTTAACAAAGAAACTGGTGACGTTTCTCACGGTGTATTTACTGATATCGTTGACAAACTCAATGCGGGCGATTGCCTTATTCTGAACGATACGAGGGTACTGCCTGCACGTATTTACGGTACAAGGACCGATACGGGATCGACAGCCGAGTTTTTGCTCCTTAATCAGATAGAGGGCACCACGTGGGAGGTTATTGTCGGACCGGGAAAGAAGGCCAAAGTAGGCAGAACCTTTGATTTTAACGGCAAAATGTCCTGTACGGTTAAAGAGGTAAAGGACGACGGCAACCGCATCGTTGAGTTTAATTGCCCGCAGGGAAGCTTTTTTGCACTTCTCGACGAGATCGGTCAGATGCCGCTTCCGCATTATATACACGAAGAGCTCAAGGATCGCGAACGCTATCAGACGGTTTATTCAAAGCATATAGGTTCTGCCGCCGCTCCTACAGCAGGTCTTCATTTTACTCCTGAAATACTCGAAAAGATTCGTTCGAAAGGTGTAAATATTGGATACGTTACCCTGCACGTAGGACTCGGGACCTTCCGCCCCGTAAAAGAGGATGAGATAACCGCACATAAGATGCATTCGGAGCATTATCATATGCCGGCGGAAACGGCTGAACTCATAAACCGCACCAAGCGTTCGGGCGGACGCGTTATCTGCGTGGGAACCACAAGCTGCCGTACCGTAGAAAGCGTAGCAGGACTTTGTGACTCGGAAGAAATCAGAGAGGCTGACGGTTGGACGAGCATATTTATTTATCCCGGCTACAAGTTCAGGTGTATGGATGCCTTGATTACGAATTTTCACCTGCCCGAGAGCACGCTTATTATGCTTGTGTCTGCATTTGCAGGCAGGAACAATACGCTCGCAGCGTACGACACCGCCGTGAGAGAAAAGTATAGATTTTTCTCATTTGGCGACGCAATGTTTATTTATTGATCCGGAGGAAACAGATGTACAAATTACTTAAAAGAGAAGGAAGGGCACGCAGAGGCGAGTTTACTACCGTGCACGGTACCGTTCAGACTCCTGCTTTTATGAACGTTGCTACCTGCGGCGCGATAAAAGGTGCTGTTTCATCATATGATCTTGTTGACATCAGGTGCCAGGTTCAGCTTTGTAATACCTATCATTTACACGTAAGACCGGGCGACAAACTCATACGTGAACTCGGAGGGTTGCATCGCTTTACGGGTTGGCAGGGTCCGATTCTGACCGACAGCGGCGGTTTTCAGGTCTTCTCACTCGCGAAACTCAGAAAGATCAAAGAGGAAGGCGTAACCTTTAATTGTCATATCGACGGACGTGAAATTTTCATGGGTCCGGAGGAAAGCATGACCATTCAATCGAATCTCGGCTCAACTATTGCCATGGCCTTTGATGAATGCGTTGAGAACCCCGCCGAATATAAATACGCACTCGATTCCGCCGAGCGCACGGTGCGGTGGCTTAAAAGATGCGCCGAAAAGATGGCCGAGCTTAACGCTGCGCCCGGAACGATAAATCCTGCTCAGATGCTGTTTGGCATCAATCAGGGCTCAGTTTATCACGATATACGTGTGGAAAACATGAAGCAGATAGCCAAGCTTGACCTTGACGGATATGCAATTGGCGGTCTTGCCGTTGGTGAGACTGCGGAAGAAATGTATGGAGTTATCGAAGCTGTAGAGCCCTTTATGCCTGCTGATAAACCGCGTTATCTTATGGGTGTAGGTACTCCGGCAAATATAATTGAAGGCGTTTCTCGCGGTGTCGATCTTTTCGACTGTGTAATGCCCAGCCGCAACGCACGTCACGGACATATATTTACTCGTTCCGGAATTATCAATATCAATAACAAGAAGTACGAAAACGATCTTTTGCCTCTTGACGAGCAGTGTGACTGTCCCGCTTGCCGCAAACACTCGCGTGCGTACATTCGACATCTGCTCAAAAGCGGTGAGATGCTTGGCATGAGGCTTGCCGTGCTTCATAACCTCTATTTCTACAATAAACTTATGGAGGATATAAGAGAATCGCTTGATAACGGGTGTTTTTCTGAGTTTAAGGCGAAGACTTTGCCACTCGTATCAAAAAGGATATGAATATTTGTTAAATTATTCTTGCATTGTTCACAATTTGAGGATATAATCATCTAAGAGTTAATTTAGGAGGATATAAAAATGTTTTCTTTCAACACTATACTTCTTGCTGCATCGTCACAGACTTCCGGTGCAGGCGGCATCGGAACCTGGGGTATGATCATCTGGATCGTGCTTCTTATCGCTTTGATGTATTTTCTGATGATCCGTCCTCAGAAGAAACAGCAGAAGAAAGAGAAGGAGATGCGCGAGAGCATTCAGATCGGTGATGATATAATCACAATTTCCGGACTTTACGCTCGTATAGTTGCTATAAAGGACGATTCATTCATCGTTGAGACCGGTCCCGACAGAACAAAGCTTCGCATTGCCAGAAGTGCAGTTTCTCAGAATCTGACCGTCCACGAATAAGAATATTCAAGCCCCTCCGATAATATTATTTAACAGTATTGTCGGGAGGGCTTTAATATGAAAAATAATGCTGCGCGTGAAAATGCCGCAAGCGGCGTGTCGTTAAAAAAGCTTTTGATTTCATTTGGCGTCGGAACGGCGGTTTGTATGATTGTTCTGCTTATTGCTGCCTGGGTCTTGCTTTACCGCGACGCCTCTGCCACCGTTTTGAACGTGATATCCTCGGGTGCCCTTTGCATCGGGTCCTTCGTGTCGGGTTTCGTCTATGCGAGACTCGTGCGTAACAAGGGATTGGTTTGCGGTGCCGTGTCGGGCATTCTTACGTTTGGCGTTTACTACATAGCAGGTCTCCTGCTCGGTGCAGCTGCGTTTTCCGTTTTGGTGTTAGTCCGTCTCGTTCTCGTCGTACTGTTTGCCTGTTCGGGAGGAATAGTCGGAGTCAATACCGCTCTTAAACGAAAGTTCTGATTTTGGAAGGAAAAAATTCATGAATAGTGAAAAATTAACCGTTTCTCTTTATGTTAGATGGTTCACAAGCGTTCTCTTTTGTACCTTTGTATCGATTTTCTTCTTGTTTGCGTTCTATTCACGCATTGGATTTCTCATTGCCCAGCTTTGCTGCGGCGGTATGTATTTTGCCCTTATAATTCAGGCGTGCTATACCATCGGTTCAAGAGATCATAACAGGTATTTGTTCGACAAAGGACCCAAAACACCCCTCAAAGGACTTTGGGCAGGACTTATTACGGCAATTCCTTCCTTTATTTCCGCTATCGTTCTTATAGTATGTAAGCTTGCTGAAAATAACAATTCACTTGTCTTGCTTCTCTACAGGATAATCAATTCGCAGTTTTATGCGCTTAATCTCATGATTCTGCCTACCGCGCTCAGCTTGAACGAAATTTCTCTGGTTGCCGTGCTCGGTTCTGCGGCGTTGACTCTTCTGATGCCTGTAGTCGCGTGGCTTTCATATCTTGCGGGATTTTCAAACGCCGATTTCCTTTACGGTTTAATCAAGATCACCGGAAAGAAAAAAGGCGCATAAGCTTTATATTTCACCTCTGTACAGCGTATTATTGTGCAGAGGTGTTTTTATGTTACGTAGTAAAGCAGGTTTAAAAATAGCGTCACTGATACTGTCTGCTTCCCTTATAATCGGCGGAATATCATCATCTTTGATTACCTTAGCCCGTAACAGTACTCCGACGGCTATAGAAGCGCGGGAATTTCCCGTAATAGTCGTAGATGCAGGACACGGAGGTATAGACGGGGGAGCGGTAGCAGCCGACGGCACGGCCGAAAAGGGAATAAATCTCGCCATTGCAAAATATCTGAACGAAATCCTGTCTTTGGCCGGATTCAATACCGTTATGACACGCAACAGTGACGATTTGATCAGCGACGAGGGTGCCGTAACGATCAGACAAAAGAAATCGACCGATCTGAAAAACCGTGCGAAGCTCCTCGATTCTTACGATGACGCAATTCTGATAAGCATACATCAAAACAAGTTCTCACAGGCTAAATATTGGGGCGCACAGGTCTTTTATTCACCGAACGCAAAAGAAAGCGAGGCTCTTGCCGAACGCGTACAGAGCAGTATTGCGACCTCTTTGCAGGCGGATAACAAAAGAAAGATAAAAAAATCCGGCTCTGAAATATATTTATTGCACACTGCAAAACACCCGGCAATAATGGTTGAATGCGGATTTTTGTCCAATAGCAACGAACTGTCCAAATTAAAGGACTCTAAATATCAGTCTGAAATTGCATTTTCAATTTTCTGTGGTATAATTGAGTATATCAAAGATGAAAGCAGGGAAAGTGGTTAAATGGCAAAGGTCAGAAAAGCTTACATTTGTACCGAGTGCGGACACGAGTCGCTTCGTTGGCAGGGTCAGTGTCCGGGCTGCGGTGAGTGGAACACCTTAAACGAAGAGATAATTTCTCAGGTCGCTCAGGCAGCCTGTGCAACCTCTGTGTCACGTTCTTTTGCAGGAGCAAAGCGCCTTGACGAGATCACGCAGGACAGTGAAATACGGTACAAGACCGGTCTTGCTGAGTTGGATCGTGTTTTAGGCGGAGGAATAGTTAAAGGCTCAGTCGTGCTTCTCGGCGGCGATCCGGGAATCGGAAAGTCTACCATATTGCTTCAAATATGCGAGTATCTCGGTGCCGATCACTCGGTTTTATATGTATCCGGCGAGGAATCCTGCAGACAGATAAAGCTTCGTGCAGGCCGTCTCGGCGTAACTACGCCTTCGCTTTCGGTAATGAGCGAGATTGACGTCGAGTCCGTCGTAGAGTACATACGTTCAGAAAAGCCGGATATAGTTATGATTGACTCGATCCAGACAATGACGCTTTCAGCGATTTCCTCTGCAGCCGGAAGCGTGCCGCAGGTTCGCGAATGTACCTCTGCTCTGCTCAGATGTGCCAAATCTCTTGATATTCCGATTCTTATAGTTGGTCACGTAAATAAAGACGGCGCGATCGCGGGACCGAAGGTTCTTGAGCATATCGTTGACACCGTTCTGTACTTTGAAGGCGAGAGAAACCTTTCCTACAGAATTCTCAGGGCTGTTAAAAACCGTTTCGGATCAACGAATGAGATCGGCGTTTTCGAAATGCTTGACGTTGGTCTCTCACAGGTTGAAAATCCCTCAGAAATGCTCCTCGCAGGACGCCCGAAGGGCGTACCAGGTACTTGTGTAGCTTGCGTAATGGAAGGCAGCAGACCTATTCTTGCGGAAATACAAGGGCTCGTTTCCAAAACCGTTTTCGGGAATCCGAGAAGAATGTCGACCGGTGTTGATTATAACCGCATCAGTATGCTGCTTGCCGTGCTTGAAAAACGTTGCGGATTCTTCCTCGGAACGTACGACGCATACGTTAACGTAGTCGGAGGTCTGCGCCTTGACGAGCCGGCCGCTGACCTTTCGGTAGCACTCTCGATCGTGTCAAGTCTTAAGGATACTGCGGTAGGCGACTCAACCATTGCGTTTGGAGAGATAGGTCTGTCGGGTGAAATACGCGGCGTAGGACACTCGGCGAGCAGGGTAGCGGAGGCCGCCCGTCTCGGTTTTGAGAAATGTATAGTTCCGTATCACAATCTTAAATCAATCGAAAAACTGAAGTTGCCCGACAACGTTCAGATCATTGGCGTGCGGAATATCCGTGAAGCTATTGCGGCAGTTATCGTTTGATAGGTTGTTTTCCGAAGGTTCCGTAACCGTCTGATGCAGGCAAATACCCTGTTTTCTGTTAATGCCCACGATACGGTCAAGCGTGCAGTAATCGTCTTTGTTATAATGACACTTTAAATTACATCTTATCAGACTCATGTATAATCACCTGTGATATTTTGTGAGCTGACAATATTATTATTCAAAAGAGCTTTTACGAATATGAAACCCAATCTCCCCTTAAATAAAGCAGAGCTTTGTATCGTTTCGGAAAAAGAAAAGGATATCATAAAATCGTTAGAGAATTTAGGTATCAGGTGCATAGCCATGAAGCCCACTGAAGGCTTTTCAACCTCCGTAGGCTCACATCCCGATTTGTTTTTCTTACCCGTTGATGATAAGATTTTTCTTGCTTCAAACGCTGACTCGAGCGTAGCGTATCAGCTGATCGATTCGGGAGCTGAGCTCGTTTGCGTCGGTGATATAACGGAAGGTTATCCGATTGAAACAAAGCTTAATATTGCGCTCGTAGGTAACTATGCCGTTTGCTGTCGTACGAACGTACCCCAAACCGTTATTGAGTATTTGATTTCATCGGGGTTTACCGTCATCGACCAAAAGCAGGGGTATTCGCGTTGCAGTGTCTGCGTTGTTGATTCTGAATCCATTATAACGTCGGATAAGGGTATTTATAACGCGACAAAGTATAAAATCAACACGTTACTCATCAACCCCGGTGGCATCCTTCTTGACGGCTTTGATTACGGTTTTATCGGAGGCGCTTCGGTAAAGCTTTCGGAAAAGGTATTGGGTTTTTTCGGGAGGATTGAGGATCATACTGATCATGAATATATACGTGATTTTTGCAGCAGCAGGGGAGTAGAGATTTTTTCACTCGTCGATACGCCTTTGCGTGATATTGGCGGAGCGGTGTTGCTCAGATAATCATACGAAACAAATAATCCGTAACCCGTGTCGGCGGTACGATACGGGTTACGGATTTTATTTGGGGATGTGATAAATCATTAGGTCAAATTTGGGCGAAAACACTTGATAAATTACGTTTCTGTATTATAATAATATTTAACGTCAGACGAGGAGGTTTTGCCCGTGAATGATCTGAAGGTTGGCTTTATAGGCGCCGGTAATATTGCAAAGGCGATAATCTCCGGAATAATTAATTCGGGTTACGTGAAATCCGAAAACGTAAGTATATTTGACGTTTCAACCAACGCATACGATAAGTTTTCTTCGCTTAACGTAACTTGTTGTAAATCTGCCGTAGAGTTGGCAGATAATTGTGATTACGTTTTCTTAACGGTAAAACCGCAAATTTGTCCTTCGGTTCTTGACGAAATAAAGAATATTGACTGCAACGATAAGGTTTTTGTTACCGTTTGTGCTGGGTTGAAGATCGATTTCTTCAAAAGACGTCTCGGCGAAAAAACAAAGATCGTCAGAATTATGCCCAATACGCCGCTTATGGTTGGTTGCGGAGCTTCGGCACTAACCTCTTCAGATGAGGTAAGCAGTGATGAGTTTGATTTTGTCAAGGGAATA
This sequence comes from Clostridia bacterium, assembly GCA_017467405.1. Lineage (GTDB taxonomy): Bacteria > Bacillota > Clostridia > Oscillospirales > Acutalibacteraceae > RGIG1913. Next base: position 848,141 of record JAFTSH010000001.1, on the reverse strand, counting down.
TTCGACGCTTCCGGAAAAACGGTTGTTGTTCCGGAGGATTTGTTTTCGGTTGTAACCGCGCTTTCAGGAAGCGGCCCGGCCTATTTTTTCAAAATCGCAGAAGTATTATCTTCCTGTGGGGAAAAAGAGGGTATGTCCGAATCCGATGCCTTGTTTTTGACGGCACAGACAATGATTGGTGCCGCAGAAATGCTTCTTAACAGTGGGCTCTCTGCTGCTGATCTGAGAAGGATGGTGACTTCACCCAACGGAACTACTCAGGCTGCTCTTGAAGCCTTCGAAGAAACGGGATTTGACAAGTCACTCAAGGCAGGATTTTCGGCTTGTGTAAGGCGCGCCGACGAGCTTTCTAAGATCGGCTAACAAGCATATTCTTGTCCGATGTTTCATACAATTTCCTATAACTTGATAGTTAAGGAATGATGATATGAAAAGGACTTCTGCTTTTTGGGGATTGTTTTCCGACTATTTCAAGACAGATATTCGTACCGTTATATTGCTTGCATTTTATGCGTCGGGAATTCTGCTCGGTGCTTTGCTGATCAGATTTGACGTTGGTTTTGCTTCGGATTATGCATATTCCTCGGTAACGAAGCTTGTCTTCGGTATCAGCGATTTCAGGTTTTGGCAGATATTCTCGGCATATATTTTGTATATGCTTACGGCGTATTTCTTTTCCGTTATGCTGGGACTGTTCGTTCCCGGAGAGATATTATCCTTCGCGTATATGCTTTTTGAAGGAGCGCGTACGGGGGCCGTTTATGCCGTTATGTATTCTTCATACGGTATGAAGGGAGCACTTTTCTCTTTTTCGGTTATGTTTTTGCCTACCGTTATTTTCGCTTATGCCAACGCTTTTGCGTTTCGCGGTACGGTTTCTTTTTCGCTCAAGCTCCTTATGCAGTTTTTGGGAAAAAAGTGTGACGATCTGTTTTTTGAGTATAAATCCTTTCTTGCAAGGTCGATTTTATTTTTAGTTTTGATTCTCGCCGCATCGGCTGTGGGTTCAGCACTTTACGTGTGTTTTTCCGGTGTGTTTGATTTCGTGTAGAAAGTAAAATTTACTGTCAGTCGGTCAAAATAAGTCTTTTGTCAATGCGAATACAAATAAATTCGTTAAAGACAAGCCGATTGCTAAGGTAATATTTAAGAGGTGCAAAGTAATGGGATTGTTTAACGGCGTTTCCAACAGTTTTAAGAAAGAAGGCCCGGGTGTAAGCCGCGGGGGAGAGATGCATCCTTTCTTTGAATATTGGGCAATACTTTTCAGAAAGTTCTGGAGCATGATCACGGTTAATCTGCTTTTTGTTGCCTTTTCAATACCGTTGCTCGTTCTGTCGGGAATGCTGTGGTGGTTCTTGTTCAAGCACATAGGAGGAACTTCTCCCTGGTATTTCTACACCTTGCTTTCACTTGCTCCGTTCTCACTGTTCGGTCCCGTGCTTGCAGGTATCACTAAGATCACCCGTGATTTCGGACGCGGTGTTCCGGTATTCGTCTGGAAGGATTTCCGCGACGCCGTTAAGAAGAATTTTTCGCAGTCGCTCGCTTTTTCCGTTGTCGGATACATCCTTTTGCTTTTGATAGGTAATGCTTGCGGTCTTTACTACCAGAGCGCTTCTCAGGGTGTGATTCAGACTATTCTGTATTATGTTTCACTTGCGTTTCTGATTATATATCTCTTTGCTCAGTACTACGTCTATATGATGTGCGTAACGCTTAAGCTGAAATTCACTCAGATATTCAAGAATGCTGTTTTTCTGGCGTTTCTCGGACTTGTAAGAAATCTTATTGCTACGGTCGCACTTGTTGTATACATCGGCATTGCCGTCGTAATGTTCTGGACCTTTGCAAGTCAGCCCGTTCTGTATCCGATTCTGTTTTTCTATATCGCCTTTTTACTTCCCGTTCTGTGTGGATACACAATCAGTTTTCTTTCATTCCCGGTAGTAAGAAAATATATAATTGATCCTTATTATAAGGCTAATCCCTCGCAGACGGCTGATGCAGTAATAAACGACGGTACCGATTCGAGCCCGTTCAAAAATATCGGTAAGAGCATCGAGGATCCCTCGCTTCCGGAATATGTTTATGAAAACGGCAAAATGGTCCCCAGATCCGTCATCGAAAACGTTATGAAGTATAACGATAATTCCAACAATAATAAAGACGACAAATAACAAGCGGTCCGCGATACGTTTTGTATCGCGGACTTTCCTTATTTTTTGTTTTCGTTTACCCAGTTTCTCGCTCTTGCAACGTTGTTTTCGCTCGGCATAGCAATATTGGTTAATTCGCTTTTTGAATCAGGCTGACTGATTGCCTGCGTTCTGAACGCTCCGAGGCCTTGCATTTCTATTTCTTCGGTACGTCTGTTTTTTTCTTTTGTGCTTGGCTTCTGTTTTTTGTTTTTCAAAAAAATCACCCCATCCGTATTTTGCGGAGGGGTGATTAAGTTATTCATCGTATTGAGCGATCATCATACGGGCGGCTTTATATATATCACCGCACCCAAGGGTTATGACCAGATCACCGGGTTCTGCATTCTTTACAACGTAGTCTGCGATTTCCTCAAATTCATTAAACCAGACGGCTCCTGGAATGAGCGCAGCAAGATCCGAAGTGTAGACGTTATACGTATTTATTTCTCTCGAGCCCATAATTTTGCTCATAACTACACGGTCAGGAATCTGAAGCGCAGCAGCAAATTCATCAAGTAACATACTTGTACGGGAATAGGTAAAAGGCTGAAAAACCGCCCACACCTTTTTGAAGCCCATTTCCATCGCTGTAGAGAGGGTAACCTCAAGCTCAGCCGGGTGGTGAGCGTAATCGTCCGCAAAAACTATTCCGTCTTTTTCTGCTAAAATTTCAAAGCGTCTTCCTGCGCCCTTAAAATTACGCAATCCGCTAACTACGCTGTTAATATCCGCACCGAGATCGATCGCGGCCGCGGCTGCGGCAACAGCATTCAAAATATTATGTCGGCCGGGAACAGACAATTCGACGTTGCAAAGCTTTTCTTTTCGGTACATTAAATCGAATTCAACACGTATTCCTTTGTGAATTATTATATTTTGAGGATAATAATCGTTGTTTTCGCTCCATCCGAATGTTATAATATCGGAAGTAAGGTCTCTAACGGTTTCACAGGTGTTTTCGTCATCTCCGTTGTAGATAACCTTTTTGGCCATCGAAGCAAACCTTCTGAAGGAGCGCTTCATATTGTCCATCGTCTTAAAATAATCAAGATGATCGCAATCTATGTTTAATATTAACGCCGTATCGGGCGACAGCTTAAGAAACGTATCAACGAATTCGCAGGATTCGCACACCATAATGTCGCTTTTTCCGGCACGTCCGTATCCTTCAATCGCCTTCAAATAACCTCCTATAACGGCAGACGGATCCTTGTCTGATTCCATGAGTATCTGAGTTATCATCGAGGTTACGGTTGTTTTACCGTGGGTGCCGCATACGCCGGTAACGTTATCAAACATACGCGTTACGTATCCTAACAGGAAAGAACGCTCCAAAGTTGGGATACCGCGCTCTGAAGCGGCAACAAGCTCGGGATTGTCCTTCATAATCGCTGCAGAATAAACCACGAGCTCGGCGTCGCCGATGTTTTCCGGATTGTGTCCCATCGAAACGGGTATTCCGAGCTTGCGTACCTTTGCGAGAATGTCCGATTCATTGTTGTCCGATCCCGAAAGCTTATATCCCTTGCTGTGGAGTATCTGAGCGAGGGGAAACATTCCCGAACCGCCGATTCCAATCATATGGATTCTTTTTATGTTTTTCAATAAAAGATCTTCTTTGGTAAGTTGTTTCATACAGAACCTCTTCTACGAGTGTTTTTCTATATTATATTGCTTTTCTCTGATAAAATAAATAGCAAAATCGTATTTTTATCTTAAATTTTGGAGGTAAAAGCAGCATGAAGATTGTTTTACCCGATTATGCTGTCAAATGTTTAGATATAATTGAAGCAAACGGCTTTGAGGCCTGGGCTGTCGGAGGATGTGTCCGAGACGCATTGCTCGGACTGAATGGTGGCGACGTTGACGTTGCTTCATCGGCTTCTCCTGAGGATATTAAATCTATTTTTACCAAAGTATACGATACGGGTATAAAACACGGTACGGTCACGGTTGTAATCGACGGTAATCCCATCGAAGTAACCCGGTTCAGAAACGACGGGAACTACACGGACAGCCGACATCCCGACAAGGTGACACCCGTATTAAGTATTGAAGAGGACGTCGCAAGACGTGATTTTACCGTAAATGCCATGGCGTATAATCCCAAAAGAGGATTAATTGATCTGTACAGCGGAACCGATGATTTGAAATCACGTATAATCAAATGCGTAGGTGATCCGCAAAAGCGTTTTCACGAGGACGCGCTGAGAATCATGCGCGCGTTCAGGTTTGCGTCGAAGCTTGATTTCTCGATAGAAGAGAATACACTGGCGGCGGCCGTTTCCATGTCCGAGAGGCTCTCAAACGTTAGCAGTGAAAGAATATGCAAAGAGTTGTATTTGACTCTCTGCGGCCAAAATCCGAACATTATAAAAATTCTCATACAGACGGGTGCGCTCAGCCGTTTTGGCATAACCTCGGTAAATGGTAATTTGGGAATATTGAGATCAGTACCAAATAACGAGGGGAGCGTCTTTGCGACGCTGGCATATCTTTGCGATGCTGACGCGGAAAATATGTGCACGGCTCTGAAGACCTCAAAGAAAGTACGTGAAGAGTCGGTTATATACCAAAAGGAACTGAACTCACCACTTCCCGAAACTCGTTTTGAGATTAAAAAACGGCTTCGCATTACCAACGGACTGTATAAAAACTGTCTGTTGCTTCGCGGCATAGTTTTGGGCGAAGACGTTTCCGATTGTCAAGAGATGCTTTCGGAGATATTGAAGAACAGGGAAGCGTTTGAAATAAATATGCTTGACGTAACGGGTAAGGATATTGCCGCTTCAGGAGTTTCGGGTAAAAAGATCGGTGATACGCTCGAGCGACTTCTTGAACTTGTAATGATTGATCCCGAACTGAATACTCGCGAAAAACTTTTATCCTTGATTTGAGGACGAACATACACCTCCGACCATTCATAGAATGTAACAGTGAATGGCGGAGGTGTTTTTATGTGCAATAACGACACCGTTTTTCTCCTTCTCGGCGGAGATGAACGGATGTTTGGTGTGTATGATTATCTTAAAAGCCGAGATGTTACAGCGAGATTATATGGTTTTGATCTGAAAAATGACCAAAGAATCTGTTCTAAACACTCGCTTGAAGATTTAATACGTGAAAGCGATGCGGTAATTCTACCGACACCCGTCGTAAGTAACGGTGAGCTTTTTGCACCGTATTCAAAAGATTTACCGTCGCTCGAAAAGCTTTCTGAAATGCTTATCGGTAAAAGGGTATACGGCGGAGGCAAATCTGCTCTGATTTCAGAAAAATGTATATATACTGATCTATTGGACGACGAGTGGCTGGTAATAAGAAACGCAGAACTTACGGCAGAGGCGGCGATTTCAGAGGCGGTTAACTCGATCAACAGATCAATATCAGACAGTAACGTGCTTATCGTAGGAAACGGCAGAATAGGGAAGCAACTAAGACGGCTACTGAAAGAATATACTTCCGATCTGACAGTCAGTGCAAGAAAGAACCGTGATATGGCGGAAATTGAGCTTTCGGGTGCCAAATATATAAATACATCTGAGATAGCAAAAAACGCCAACCGATTTGATCTTATTTTTTCAACCGTTCCCGCGAAAGTGTTTGACTATAATCTACTTAAAGAGCTGAAAGAAATGTGCTTATTGATTGATCTGGCTTCAGCGCCAGGATCGGCTGATATTAAAGCAGTAAACGAACTAAATATTAAATACGTTTTTGCCAAGGCGTTGCCCGGAAGATACTTTCCTTTATCATCCGGAGAAGCAATTGCCAAAACAGTATTAAGACTTTACGGTGGTGAAATCAATGCTTGACGGAGTAAAAATCGGTTTTGCTATGTGCGGTTCCTACTGTACCTTCTCAAAAGCGTTGCCGCAAATGCAAAATCTTGTGCAGCACGGGGCTTGCGTAATTCCCATAATGTCCGAGAATGCTTCCTCTACCGATACGCGCTTCGGTACTGCAAAAGAGATAAAGTCTAAAATATATGACATAACCGGAAAGGATATAATTGATACGATTAAGCTTGCAGAACCGATCGGTCCAAAAAAATTACTCGATATTCTTGTGATTGCTCCTGCAACCGGAAATACAATAGCTAAAATTGCTAACGCTATAACCGACACGTCTGTTACGATGGCGGCAAAAGCAACCATGCGAAACGGAAGACCGGTTGTCGTTTGTACGGCCACGAACGACGGTCTTTCCGCATCAGCAAAAAACATCGGCACACTGATGGATATGAAGGGAATATTCATGGTGCCTCTGCAACAGGATGACCATATCGGAAAGCCTACCTCTATAGTTGCAGATTTTTCGCTGATTCTTCCTACGGTAATTTCAGCCCTGAAGGGAGAACAATATCAGCCTCTGATCTGATTAACCGAATGACGACACCGTGTAGTAAGCGGTGTCGCTTTTCTTTTTGGTGATCTTTCGATGTTCTAAAACAGGACAATCTGCCATATGTATTACTATCAAACGAAAGGACATCCTGTATGAACAACGATACTCGCTTTATAAAGGCAGCCGAAATACTACCGAAGCGTCTTAGAACAGTACTCGGAAGCTTACCGGAATATATAACCGAGGAGATATATGAAATACGCCTGCGATCGGGTAATCCCATTATGCTTTCAACCGCTTCTGAGCAGGTTATGCTGACGGAGATGGGAAATATAGCAAGAATAATGCGAAGCGGCTTGATAACGGTATCGGACTCAGAACTCAAGGAAACGTATCTTAATGCCTGCGGAAACACCGTTCACGCGCACACAGAGGAGCTGTTAAAGGGATTTGTCACACTCTCGTGCGGTCACAGGGTCGGAATTTGCGGCAGAGCGGTTTACGGAGCCGACGGTAAGATAAGCGGTTTCGAGGAGATAACCTCGTTAAATATCAGAATTTCGCGCCAAGTGCCCGGTGCCGCAAACAAGATAATGAGTGTTTTTAAAAACGGTATATGCGGAACGATCATTGCAGGACCTCCGGCAAGCGGAAAAACGACGATTCTCCGTGATATCGCAAGGCAGTTTTCCAAAGGATTTACGGGTAAATACATAAAGGTCTGCGTTGTCGACGAACGCAATGAAATCGCTGCCGCAAGCAGAGGTATACCTCAAAACGATCTCGGATATTCAACCGATATAATAACGGGTATTAAAAAATCAGAGGGAATTGAGATCGCAACACGTTGTATGGCACCTGATGTGATTATCTGTGATGAGACTGGCAGCGAGCAAGAGGCGGAAGCGATTGCAGCTTCTGTAAACAGCGGGGTTGTTTTCATTACGAGTATACATTGCGGAAATCGGAACGAGCTCGTATCGGGAGCAATATATCGCCGACTTACAGCAACGGGTGCTTTTAAAAAGACGGTACTGTTAAGCGGAAGAGGTGCTGACTCACGGATTGAAGAAATAATCACGGTTGGCGGTGAAAAGCGTGAAATTGATGGGAGTTATACTGATCCTCGCAGCCTCGGTCTGCGCAGCTCTGCTGAAAAGCTCATCGCTGCGTCGGCAGTGCAGTGAATTAGAGGCAGTTTGTTGCTTTTTACATATCGTCAAGGACAGTTGCCGTTATTCGAGCGATGAGATTTCAAGGATCGTTTCCGGTATAAACGACTCATCGCTTGCATCTGAGCTTCCGTTTGTTAAAAAGCTTCAGGACAAAAAGCTTACCGTAAAAGAACTCGGAAGCTCGAGAGAAGCGTTGGACGATACGCGCTTTTCACAGGAGGACAAGGAGCATATTTTAAGCTTTTTCGCTTACCTTGGTACAACCGACAGAGAGGGACAACTGGAAAACTGCGAAAGACATCTTGAGTATTTTGAAAAACGATTTTCAGAAGAAAAAGAGTTGCTTCCTTCAAAAATTAAGGTGTTCTCGTCTCTTTCTTTCTGCGGAAGTGCTGTTTTGGCATTAATGTTAATATGACGGGTGAAATAAATGGATGTTGATCTTATTTTTAAAATTGCCGCCATAGGTATAATCGTAGCGGTACTGAACCAACTGTTGACGAGAGCCGGCAGGGAAGACCAGGCAATGTTGACGACTATTGCCGGATTAATCGTTGTGCTTTCTATGGTTGCGCATGAGATCAGCGGACTTTTTACCGAAATCAAAAGCCTGTTTGGACTGTAACGAAATGAATATATTGTCAGTATCTGCTTTTGTTCTTGCCGCTTGCATAGCCGCATCCTTGCTTCGAAATATCTCTTCGCCGATTGAAAGGTTGTTGCCTATCCTCGCAGCAGGTGTGGTATCGGTCGTAATATTATCTTCTGTCGGTCCGTTGGTTGCGACGGTTGAGAAGATGTTTTCTTACACCGATATTTCGAGTGAATATATTTCCGTCGCCTTAAAAGCACTCGGTGTGTGTTATCTTTCGACGATTTCGTCAGATATTTGTACCGATAGCGGTCAAAAAGCACTTTCAACGCAGGTAACGATCGCCGGAAAGGTAGCGGTTGTTCTGATGACGCTTCCTTTTCTGAACGAGATCATCAGAGCGGTTATGTCACTGATCGAATAATCCGGAGGACGTATGATAAAAGGCAGGAAACTAATAAATATATTTATAATCTCGTTTCTGTTTATACTTTTAGCTCCGACGTTGCAGGTGCTTGCCGTCGATGATTCAACCAATGAAGCGGTGACGGAAAAGACCGACGCAGATTCCCTTGAAGAATATCTTCCGGAAAACGCGGCTGAAAAGCTTGAAGATGTTGGCGTAAGTTCCGAAAGTCCTCTTTCGGTTCTTAATATATCTGAGGAAGGCATTATAAGTATCGTAATTGACGCCTTTAACGAATCGTTTACCGCTCCCGTCGGTGTGCTGATATCACTGTTCGTTTTAATTATATTTTGTTCCGTATATGAAACAGCGCTGATAACGCTTAATAATAACAATCACGTGTATACGTATCTATGCTCGGCTATTATTTGTTGCATACTCGTTGTTCCGCTTTCGAAGACGATGTATCGTGCAGGCGAAACGGTAACTTTAGTCGGTTATTTTATCAACGGCTTCGTTCCCGTATATTGCTCTGCTCTTATAATGTGCGGAAAAACAGCCACAGCAGCGGCGTACGGCAACGGCACGATATTGGTTTCGGAGGTCGTCACAACCGTCTCATATAAGATTATTACACCTGCTTGCGGCATGGTGCTGGCGTTAAACGTTGCAGGAAGCGTATCAAGCTCTCAGGAAGGTATTACGCGTTTTTCGGAGAGTATAAGTAAATCGGTAAAATGGCTGCTTGGCGTTGTTATGACGATTTTTTCTTCCGTAATGAATTTCCGCACGATAGCGGGAGCGGCTTCCGATTCATTTTTGACAAAGACGGGCAGATACATAATTTCCACTTCAATTCCCGTTGTCGGAGGATCTGTCGCCGAAGCGTATAACTCAATTAAAACGTCAGCCTCTCTTATAGGCACGGGAATCGGCCTATACGGCGTTATAGCCGTTTGCATAATCATGTTACCGATATTTACCGAACTGATCCTGTATCGGATTGTAATGAGTATTTCGGCCATCGCAGCAGATCTGTTCGGATTGTCAGGCATCTCGCGTTTGCTCAAGTCGGCAGGTGAAACGGTATCGGTTATGAGCTCGGTAATGGTCTGCGTATTTATATCTTTTGTAGTTTCACTTGCTGCCGTTTATCTGGCCGGAGGAATAGGAAAATGAGCGATTTGAAGGATATCTGCCTCTCGGTTTCTTTTGCGCTTATCGGAGGAGGTATGATCAATATTCTTTCACCCGTAGGTTGGGAAAGAACCGTAAGATATATCACGGGGCTCTTTATCATCTGCTGTTTTGCCGTTCCTCTCGCCGGTGCTGATTTTTCGGACATTTCTTCCGAGTTTACCTTGCCTGTCGGTAACGCTTTTGACAGTGAAATATACAACGAAGAAAACGTTCTTTCGCTTACAGAGAATGAAATGGAGCGCGAAATAACGGCACTCCTTGCCGATAAAGAGTTTGTAATAAACGATATAAATCTGGAATTAAAAACGGAAAATGAAACTATCGTTGATTGCGTCATAACAATTTGGCTTGACAATGAGCATATTTCGGAACGCGACTCAGTCTTTGGTGCGGTGAACGAGCATTTTGGCGGTGAGGCACAGATAATTATTAAAGAGGTGGAGGAATAGTGAATATACCGGAAGGAATAAAGAAGCTTTTTAAGGGTAAAAAAGGGATAAATATTGCGATCTTTATAGGGCTTGCAGGAATAATCATAATATTTCTTTCAGATTATTTTCCAACGGACAATTCCTCCGAACATAACGCTTCACAGTTTTCCGTAACTGAATACGCAGATTACCTTGAAGAAAAGTTAGAAAGAATAGTCTCAAAGATAGACGGAGCAGGGAAATGTAATATAGCCGTAACGCTGGCCGCATCGGAAGAATATATTTACGTTTACGATGAAAACAAGTCAACCGAAACGGAGCAAAACGAAAACGGTTATTCTGAAAAAAATTCGAACGAAAAAAGCTACTCAAAAATAATTAACGACGCAGGAGACGAAGCACTCGTTACAACCGCAATACTGACACCTTCGATCAACGGCGTTGTTGTAGTATGCGATGGCGGTGAAGACGAAGCGGTAAAAACGGCCGTGCGCGATGCGGTAGCTGCCGTGCTGGATATTCCCAAAGATAAAATATATATTACACAAAGAAAGCGTTAAGGAGAGATTTTAATGAAGAAAAGTTTTGTAATCGGCAAAAAGGCCGTCGTGCTTTGCGTGCTCGTGCTTGCACTGTCCGCTGCAGTATATCTTAATTGGCAAATGTCAGCATCAGATAAGTCGGTTGACGCACCTCAGGATACGGGTGAAGAATACCTGGGATCGGCACAGTTCGTCGGTGCAAACGTTTCATCGGTTACAGCCCAAAAGGATAATTATTTTATAAATGCACGAAAAGAAAGAGAAGAAGCGAGAGAAAATGAAAAGGATTCGTTGAATGAAATAATATCTGATTTGAAGTCAAGCGATGAGAGCAAAAAGGCAGCCGAAACGTCGTTAAATCAGCTTGCTAAATCCGTAGAGTATGAAGCCAATATAGAAACGCTACTAAAAGCAAAAGGTTTTAACGAGTGTATTGCCATCGTAAACGGTTCAAACGTCAGCATTATTGTTCGCACCGAAGGGCTTTTGGGAAGCGAAACCGTCCAAATTCAGGACATTGTCATGTCACAAACGGGTATTTCTTTAGAAAATATTAAAATACTTGAGGTAAATTAGTTGTTAAAATCAAAAAATGTGATATAATTACTTAAAAGCCGTTTAACGGTATTATTAAGTGTCCGAATCACTGCTTGACGGATGTATAAGGAGGCAGATTATATGAATATCGAAAAGAACGATAAGGTCGGCGGTTTGAAAATATCTGAAGATGTAATCGCAAAGATCGCTACCGTTGCCGCAAAGGACGTTGACGGGGTTGCCGATATGGCACCTGCGACTCTGTCGATCAAAAGCGCAATGTCAGGTGACAAACTGCTCGGAGGCGTCAAGGTGTCGTATGCGCCTGACAAGTCAATCATCGTAGACGTATATATTCGTCTTAAGGCCGATGCGAAGCTCAGAGATGTTGTTGCAGACGTCCAGCAGAACGTCAGGTATGCAATTATGAATATGACGAACAGACCCGTGGCAAAGGTGAACGTCACGGTTGCGGACATTGAAATCAGCCTTTCGGCGAATCGATAAGTACAACATAAAACCCTTCACCCTTGCAGTGAAGGGTTATTTGGATTTAAGAGGAATGTAAAATGAAAAGAACAGAAGCGAGAGAACAGGCATTTTTGCTTGTGTTTGAAAAGAGTTTTAAGGACGAACCCATACCCGAAATAATCGAAGACGCAAAGCAAGCGCGTGATTTCGAAGAGGACGAGTTCATCACGAAGCTGGTTAACGGGGTTTTTAAAAACCTTGAGGAAATTGATCAGAAAATTTCAGACAACTGCAAAACGTGGAAGCTTCAAAGAGTTTCCCGTGTCGGTCTGTCCTTGATGCGTCTTGCGTGCTATGAGATGCTTTTCGAAGACAGTATACCCGTCAGTGTTTCAATAAACGAAGCTGTAGAGCTTGCAAAGAAATTTGCAGGCACAGACGACTCGGGTTACATAAACGGTGTTCTCGGCGGAATTGCACGTTCTATTGAGCAAAAATGACCGCTTATTTAGGCTTTGATACAAGCAACTATACGACTTCAACTGCTTTGTATACTCCCGAAAACGTGTTCTCAAAACGAAAGCTGCTTGAAGTTAAACCCGGCGAGCTTGGTCTAAGACAGAGCGAAGCCTTGTTTCAGCATACGAGAAATATACCTTTGTTGATAGACGAGCTTTTTTGCGACTTTACCGATGAGATTAACGCAATCGGTGTTTCCAACACACCTCGTGATATTGAGGGATCGTATATGCCCTGCTTTCTTGCCGGAGTTTCGGCTTCTTCTGCCGTTGCTGCGGCCATGAAACTTCCGTTGTATCGTTTTTCACATCAAGCCGGCCATATTGCTGCCGTTGCTCTCGGTTCGGGACGGTATGATCTCGTCGGTACCGAGTTTATTGCGTTTCATATTTCGGGAGGAACTACGGAAGCCGTCCTGGTGACGCCTGATAAGAAACGTATTTTTAACTGCAAAATTATTTCACAGTCACTTGATCTAAAAGCCGGTCAGGCGATCGATAGGGTAGGAGTAATGCTCGGTCTTCCTTTTCCCGCGGGTCCGAAGCTTGATGAAATGGCTGCGAAAGGAACACCGAAAAAAGGGCTCCGTGCTGCCGTCAAAGACGGAAACTGCTGTCTGTCCGGTATAGAAAACATATGTAAACAAATGCTTGACAAGGAAGAAGACCCCGAAAACGTCGCCGCAACGTGTATTGAGTATATACGCATCTCTATCTCACAAATGCTTGAGAGATTACTTTTAGCATATGGTGATCTTCCGGTTGTGTTTTCCGGAGGAGTTTCGGCCAACAGCAGTCTCAGAAAAGATTTTACCGAACGTTACGACGCTGTATTCGGTCCGAAGCATTTATCCGGTGATAACGCAGTCGGAATTGCTTATTTAGCCTCTTTACATCACTCGGAGGTAATCTGATGACTTCAGATCTTTTTATTACGGTAACACAGCTGAATCGTGTAACCAAATCCGTTCTTGACGGAGCCGCTATGCTGCAAAACGTTTTCGTTTGCGGAGAGCTTTCAAATATCAGTATCAGATCCTCGGGACATATGTATTTTTCGCTGAAGGATAACGAATCCTCTGTCAGATGCGTAATGTTCGACAGTTCGGCAAGAAGGCTTCGGTTTGCTCTTCAAAACGGCATGAGGGTAATTTGCCGGGGCAAAATCTCTATCTACGAGAAAGACGGCCAATGCCAGTTGTACTGTGCTGATATGCAGCCCGACGGAATCGGTTCTGAGCACGTTGCTTTTGAGCGACTTAAAGCAAAACTCTCTGCAGAGGGACTCTTTGACCCCCAACTTAAAAAGCCCTTACCGCGTTATCCGAAGCGCATCTGCGCAATAACGTCTGATACCGGTGCAGCTATTCACGATATTATCAACGTACTGTCAAAAAGGTGGCCGTATGCCGAGCTGATATTGGTTCCGTCCCTCGTTCAGGGTCCTGAAGCTCCTGCTTCGCTCTGCCGTGCACTTGAATTTGCTGATACCGAGTGCGCTGCGGACGTAATCATTATCGGCAGGGGAGGGGGTTCTTCTGAAGATCTCTCTGCCTTCAACAACGAAGCGCTCGCCAGACGCATTTCTTCGTGTAACACACCGATCATTTCGGCCGTTGGACACGAAACAGATTTTACCATCTGTGACTTTGTTGCCGATCTGCGGGCACCTACTCCGTCTGCGGCAGCAGAAAGTGCCACACCCGACAGAACAGAGTTGTTGAAATTGATTGATTCCTTCAACAATTCACTGCTGTCGGCAATAAACTCCAAACTTAACTACTGCAAGCTTCAACTCGATTATTTATCAAAAAATATCTATCTTTCGGATCCGTCGAAGTTTTTCGGGAAGTACGGCGAGCAGCTCGAACGTTGTGCCGAAAGACTCGAAGCCGTGTTCAAATCCTGCCTTGACAAAAAGAAGCAGGAGCTTTTCAGGACGGCAACGTCGCTTGAATCGTTGAGTCCCGTAAAGGTTATGCAACGCGGATACGCGATCGTTTCCAAAGACGGTAACAGCCTGAATAGTGCTTCTGATCTCAACATTGGTGACGCGATTGACGTCCGTCTCATCGACGGTGCGCTAAAATGCGTCGTAAGTGAAAGGAATATGTATAATGAAAGCAAGTTTTGATGAGTCTGTAAAAAGGTTGAATGAAATTATAGCTCTGCTTCAGGATCCCGACGTTAAGCTTGAGGAGAGTATTGAGCTTTATTCCGAGGGAGTAACCCTTCTTGCCGATTGCGGAGAAATGCTCAAGGAAGCCGAACTGAAAATAACGAAGAAAGAGGCATGATATGACTACGTCGGAAATGCTCAAAAAATACAGCGCCGAGGTTTCGTCTTCACTTGAGGCTCGCGTTGCAGACGGCGGTGAATACAGCCACAGCGTATTTGACGCCATGCGTTACAGTCTTATGAACGGCGGCAAAAGAATAAGACCTGCGCTTGTTCTTGAATTTGCTCGAATTAACGGTCTGACAGATCAAAATGCCGCGATGCCTTTTGCGTGCGCGATCGAAATGATACACACCTATTCTCTGATACACGACGATCTTCCGTGCATGGATAACGACGATCTCAGAAGAGGTAAGCCGTCCTGCCACGTCGCTTTCGGAGTGGATATTGCACTTCTTGCCGGCGACGCCTTACTCTCATTGGCTTTTGAAACTGCTTCAAAAGCTGACTTGAGATTTATCTCACCCGAAAACGTTATTAAGTGCATAAACGAGCTTGCTTTCGCAAGCGGCGCTGAGGGAATGGTCGGCGGTCAGGTGATTGACCTCTTGACCGAAGGAAAAGAAATCAGCGAAAGCACTTTAAAAGAGATGCACTTCGGCAAGACCGGACGAATGATAATATGTGCCGCCAGAATGGGATGTATCTCTGCCAACGCTGATGTAAAAGCGCTTAAGGCTGCAACTGAATACGCTCACAACATCGGCAGAGTATTTCAGATCGTTGATGACATACTCGATATTACCGGCGACGAGAAGATTCTCGGCAAACCAATCGGCAGTGACGCCGCAAACTGTAAGACTACCTATGCAACACTTCTCGGGGTCGAGGGTGCTTTTGCTCTTGCAAGTGAGCTTACCGAAAAAGCAAAGAATAGTCTTCGTTGCGTGTACGGCGAAAGTGCTGATGCGCTTTGCGGACTTGCAGATATGCTGTTAAACAGAAAGAATTGATATGGAAATCAGTTTATTATCTTCGATTTCTTCTCCCGAAGACCTGAAAAATATTCCCCAAGCGGAGCTTTCTGCGCTGTGTAAAGAGATCAGAGAAACGATAATAGATACCGTTTCAAAGAACGGCGGTCACCTTGCTTCAAACCTTGGATGCGTAGAGCTTACCGTTGCTTTACACCGTTCTTTCAGCTCTCCGTCGGATAATTTTATATTTGACGTCAGTCACCAGACCTACACTCATAAGCTTCTAACGGGCAGATATTCACGTTTTCACACACTCCGAAAAGAAGGCGGCCTTTCCGGCTTCTCCAATCCCGATGAAAGCGAGCACGATCTTTTTAAAACCGGTCACAGCAGCAACTCTATCTCGCTTGCCTTGGGCGTCGCTGAGGCGAAGCGCCTTTCGAACGATCCAAGCTATACGGTTGCAATAATAGGTGACGGATCACTTTCGAGCGGACTCGCATTTGAGGGGCTGAATAACGCAGGAAGAACTTCTGCAAATCTCATCATTGTTGTCAACGACAACAAAATGTCGATCTCACGCAACGTCGGCGGTATTGCCAGACACCTGGCTGTAATGCGGTCGAGGCCTTCCTATCTCAAATTCAAATCACGTCTCGAAAACTTCTTGATTCGTATCCCTTTGATAGGAAAACCGCTTAGAAATTCCGTATACCGTATAAAGAAGTTTTTTAAAAACGCAATATATCACAGCAATATGTTTGAGGACATAGGATTTTCCTATTTTGGTCCCGTTGACGGGCACGATCTCACAAAACTATGTGACGTTTTTAAAAGTGCTCAGATGGTTAAGAATAAGCCGGTACTGATACACGTAATAACCAAAAAGGGCAAAGGCTACGAAAAAGCCGAAACGACGCCGGATTTTTATCATTCCGTTGCACCCTTTTCTCCCGAGAAAGGTGCACAAATCTCAGAAAAGACTACGTTTTCCGATGTCTTTGCCGACGAGCTGTGCGTATTATCAGATCAAAACAAGAATATATGCGCAATAACAGCTGCGATGGGGATGGGCACGTCACTCGAGTGCTTCAGACGGCGCTATCTGGAGCGTTTTTTTGACGTAGGTATTGCAGAGGAACACGCAGTGACCTTTGCAGCCGGCCTTGCAGCTAAGGGCGTTATTCCCGTATTTGCTGTCTATTCATCATTTTTACAGCGCGCATACGATGAGCTTATTCACGATGCCGCACTTCAAAAAAGGCCTGTAATAATCGGCGTTGACAGGGCCGGTCTTGTAGGAGAAGACGGCGAGACGCACCACGGTGTTTTTGACGTTTCTTTTCTTTCGTCAATCCCGGGTATTGCGGTATATTCACCGGCGTGCTTCAGTGACGTCCGTATTGCACTCAGAAAAGCTGTTGCTGACAACAGCGGTATCACGGCAATCAGGTATCCCAGAGGCGTTGAAGACGATGTATTCTCGAATTATCAGTCTTCAAGTGATGATATAGATATCATTAAACCCTCAGAGCAATGTATTGCTACACTGATTACCTACGGTCGTATCACCGCAGAAGCTATAAAAGCGGTGAGAATACTTGAAAAAGAAAAAATATATGTTAAAATAATTAAAATAAACAAAATCGTTCCACTTGATACCGAAACTATCAAAAACAACTGCTCGGGTAAAGTCTTTTTCTTCGAGGAAAGCATATCTCACGGCTCAATATCTGAACGTTTTTGCGCTGCTTTTGAAGGCAGAGTAACGGCAGTAACGTTAAAACACGGTTTTGTAACCCATGCATCGGTAAAAAGCCTGCTGGCCGCTAATAATCTTGATGCAGAATCAATGATTGCTATTATTAAAAAGGAGTGTAACCTTTGACCGAAAAGAAGCGTCTGGACGCCGTTGTGCTTGAATTAAACGGTGCCGAATCACGAGAAAAGGCACAGGCTTTGATAATGTCAGGATGCGTTTTTGTAAACGGTCAAAAGGCCGACAAGTCGGGAATGCAGATAAGGCCCGACGACAAGGTCGAAATCCGCGGCGCAGCACTTAAGTACGTCAGCAGGGGAGGCCTCAAGCTCGAAAAGGCAATGTCGGTTTATGGTATTTCGCTTGACGGCATGATTTGCGCCGACATCGGCGCCTCGACCGGTGGTTTCACCGACTGTATGCTGATGAACGGCGCCGAAAAGGTATATGCAATTGACGTCGGTTACGGTCAGTTGGCCTGGAAGCTTCGTTGCGACGAGCGAGTTATCAATCTCGAACGCACTAACTTCAGATACGTAACGAAAGAGCAGATTCCGGATCCTCTTGACTTTGCCAGCGTAGACGTTTCCTTCATTTCGCTTAAAATAATATTACCCGTACTGCGCAATCTTCTTAAGGACGACGCGTCCTGCGTATGCCTTATTAAGCCGCAGTTCGAGGCAGGGAAGGGCAAGGTAGGAAAAAACGGCGTTGTGCGCGACCCCGAGGTTCATATTGAAGTCGTCGAAGGAATAACGTCCTTTATGCTCGAGTGCGGATTTTCGGTAGTAGGTCTTGATTATTCACCGATTAAAGGTCCAAAGGGTAATATCGAATATCTCGCATACATCAAATTTTCAGACGAGCCGCAGTATCTTGCCGATGCTGCTCCGCGCGAGGTAGTTGAAAGATCACACACAAATCTTGATATTAAGGAGGAATAACAGTGACCGCTTCAGCCGTAATCAAAACACTTTCACAGCCAACCCGAGAAGTGTTGGCTGAATTGCGCGTTATTCTCTCCAAATACGGAGTTAATAAGATCATTGCCGATAGTGAAGTCGCTTCTCTCGGTCTTGGATATACCGCAGCGTCTCACGAAGCGCTGTTTTCTGAAAGCGATCTGATTTTTGCAGTCGGCGGTGACGGTACAATACTTCATACCGCCAAAGTTGCCGCTCTTTACGGAAAACCCGTTTTAGGCATAAACAGCGGTAGGCTGGGGTTTATGGCGGCGTTGGAATGTAACGAGCTCGCGCGGCTTTCCGATTACTTTGACGGAAATTACTATATTGAGGAGCGCATGACTCTTGAAGCAACCGTGGATGACCGCAAATATTGTTGCCTTAATGACGCGGTAATCTCAAAGGGTGTTATGTCGCAAATAGTAGACGTTGACGTTACTTGTGACGGAAAAGAATTGCTGTCCTTTAGAGGTGACGGGCTTATAATCTCCACGCCGACGGGCTCGACCGCATATTCACTCTCCGCCGGAGGCCCCGCCATCGATCCGTCGATCGACTGCATAACGGTCACACCGATCTGCCCGCATTCTTTGCTTACCAGACCCGTAGTTCTGCGCCACGATTCAAAGATCTGCGTCCATGCAAGGTATGCAAATTCCGAACGTGACGTATACCTCACCTCAGACGGTGAAGACGCTGTCAGAATAACCGGAGCGGAGGTTACCGTTACTGGCTCACCGAATGTTACCGCGAGATTTATCAGGATTAAAAACGAGTCGTTTTGTGAGATCCTTAATAATAAAATAATGGGCAAAAGGACGTAAAGAGATGAAAAAGAAAAGACTTGTGAAGATATTGGAAATAATCGCCGATAACCCTGTAACTACGCAGGAGGAGCTTCAGGATATGCTGCAAAAAAGCGGTTATGACGTAACGCAGGCAACCGTTTCGCGCGATATCAAAGAGCTCTCACTTGTAAAGGGAAAGGACAGTAACGGTGTTTATCGCTATATGCCGCCCAAAGAATCCGTAGAGATTCGTGTCGAGTATATGAATATTTTCCTTTCCGCAGCAATTTCAGTTGACTACGCGGTAAACGACGTCGTGATATTCTGCCATACCGGCATGGCAAACGCCGCTTGCGCAGCGCTCGATAAAATGCATTTTCCGGGCGTAATAGGCACGTTGGCAGGTGACGATACCATTCTTGTGATCGCCCGCAATCAGCAGGCCGCCGAGCAAATTGCAGGGGATATATCTGCAATGCTCAATAATTAACTAAATTCTGACTAATCAATATCGGAGGTGACCGTTGTGTTAAGAAATCTTCATATCGAAAATATCGCGGTCATCGAATCAGTTGACGTTGATTTTTCACCGGGATTTAACGTCCTTACCGGTGAAACCGGCGCAGGTAAATCGATACTCATTGACTCGATCAACGCAGTTTTAGGACAGCGCACCTCTCGCGAGCTGATCCGTACCGGTGCATCAAGCGCATACGTCTCTGCTCTGTTTGAGGATCCCGGCGAGGAGGCTGTTGAACTTCTCAAAAATCTTGGTTACGGCTGTGACGACGGCAATATTCTTATTCAGCGTCGAATGACACCGGATGGTAAGAACAATTGCCGTGTAAACGGATATCCCGCGGCAACCGCGTCACTCAAGGAACTCGGACAAGCCTTGATAAACATTCACGGTCAGCACGACAGCCAGGCACTGCTTAATCCGGACGAGCACTATAAGTTTATCGATCTGATGGGCGACCTGAAGAACGATCTTGATAAATTCAAAAGCTCTTATTTTGAGTTGAAGTCGCTTTATTCACACATCGAAAGCCTGATCAAAAACCGCGCTGAAAAGGCTCAAAGAGCTGATTATCTTCGTTTTTGCATAAACGAACTCGAATCAGCCGGGATAACGGCAGGGGAGTGGGATGCTCTCACAAACCGAAAAAACCTGCTTCTTAACTCTGAGAAAATCGCTTCTGCGCTTAACAGTTGTCTTTCAGCACTTGAAGGTGACGAAGACGGATACTCTCAGGGTGCCGTTCAGTCTATTGAAGGTGCCGTTTCACAGCTTTCAGGCGTTGAAATGTACTCTGACAGGCTAAAAGATCTGTCATCACGTTTAAGCAGTCTCTCACTTGAACTAAGCGATATTTCTTCGGAACTTCGTCCGCTTGCACTTGATCTTGAATTTGATCCGAAAGAGCTTGAAGAGGTCGAAGAACGCCTTGACAAGCTATATCGTTTATCAAAAAAATACGGTAGCGACGAAGGTGAGATGCTGCGCTATCTTGAGTCGGCAAAATCAGAGCTTGAAGGTGCTGAAATCACCGATGATGAAATCGTCAGGCTGAAAGAGAAATTTGCGCAGCTTAAAGCAAAAACTCACGAGTTAGCCGATCTGCTTTCAGATAAAAGAAAGGCTTGCGCGACGAGGTTT
This sequence comes from Clostridia bacterium, assembly GCA_017467405.1. Taxonomy (GTDB): domain Bacteria; phylum Bacillota; class Clostridia; order Oscillospirales; family Acutalibacteraceae; genus RGIG1913. Next base: position 827,393 of record JAFTSH010000001.1, on the reverse strand, counting down.
TCCGAAAAAGTTTCAAAAGAGCTTTCGGAGCTGGATATGCCGAACGTTCGCTTTGAGGTTGATTTCAAGCGTCGAAGCGTGGATGAAAACGGCGTTGACAACATCGAGTTTCTCATATCGGCCAATCCCGGTGAGCTGCCAAAGCCGCTGGCTAAAATCGCTTCGGGCGGTGAGCTCTCAAGAATAATGTTGGCCATCAAAAACGTCTTATCGGGTTTTGATGACGTCGGCACCTTGATTTTTGATGAGATTGATACCGGAACCAGCGGAAGAGCAGCACAAAAAATCGGGCGCAAGCTTCGTTCGGCGTCTGCATCACGGCAGGTTATATGCGTGACACATCTTGCTCAGATCGCTTGCTGTGCAGACACACATATGCTCATTGAGAAAAAATCAGATAACCAATCAACCAAAACGACAGTTAATACCCTTGACTTTGACGGCAGATGCCACGAGCTCGCAAGAATAATCGGGGGAGATATAATTACCGAATCAACGCTTGCGGCATCACGTGAGCTTTTAGGAGGAGAAAACAAATGACTATTTATGATGAACTTAAGGCTCGCGGACTGATTGCACAGGTCACCGACGAGGAAGAAATCAAAGAACTTGTCAACAACGGAAAGGCAACCTTTTATATAGGATTTGACCCCACTGCAGACAGCCTTCACGTAGGTCACTTTATGGCACTTTGCCTTATGAAACGTTTGCAGATGGCCGGTAATAAGCCTATTGCGCTTCTTGGTGGCGGAACCGGTATGATAGGTGATCCCTCCGGAAGAAGCGATCTCAGAAAAATGCTCACGGTTGACGATATAAAACACAACTGTGAGTGTTTCAAAAAGCAGATGAGCAGATTTATTGATTTTTCAGAAGGAAAGGCACTGATGGTCAATAATGCCGATTGGTTGCTCGGTCTTAATTACGTTGAACTGCTCAGAGACGTCGGAACCTGCTTCAGCGTAAACAAGATGCTCACCGCCGAATGCTATAAACAGCGTATGGAAAAAGGACTCAGCTTCCTTGAGTTCAACTATATGATAATGCAGAGCTACGATTTCTACGTATTACACCAGAAATACGGTTGCAATATGCAGTTCGGTGGAGACGATCAGTGGAGCAATATGCTCGGCGGTACGGAGCTCATCCGTAAAAAGCTTGGCGAAGACGCCTATGCAATGACAATAACCCTGTTGCTTAACAGCGAGGGAAAGAAGATGGGCAAAACCGCTTCTGGTGCAGTGTGGTTGGATCCCGAAAAGACCTCGCCTTACGATTTCTATCAGTATTGGAGAAACGTGGACGACGCGGACGTTCTTAAGTGCATCAAAATGCTCACGTTCCTGCCGCTCGAGCAAATTGAAGAGATGGACGGCTGGCAGGGAAGTCAGCTTAACCGAGCAAAGGAGATCCTCGCATACGAGCTTACAGCTCTCGTTCACGGCGAAGAAGAGGCCAAGAAATGCGAAGCCGCGGCCAAAGCCGTATTTTCCGGCACCGGTGAAAGCGCTGATATGCCGTCAACCGCAATTTCTGACGATAGCTTTACCGATGATAAGATTTCGGTAATAGATATTCTCGTAGTATCCGGACTTGCATCCTCAAGAGGCGAAGCACGACGTCTTATAGAACAGGGTGGTATCTCTGTTGACGGAGAAAAGGTTGCATCTGTACACTCTGACGTAAACAAGAGTTCCTTCGAAAAAGGACACATCATTATCAAAAAAGGAAAAAAAGTATTCCACAAGATAACCCTCTAATTAAAAAACAGACCGTTCATCACGAGCGGTCTGTTCATTTTCTTAAAGGCTTTCAAACAGGGGAGAACGATTTTTCTCTTGACAAACGCCCCTGAATCAAGTATACTAATTATACAAAATCAATATTTTGCGCAATTAAGGGGAGCGTAAAACGGATTAAATAAGGGTATTCAGATACCTTACGTGATTTTAACGCTTTCAGCCTGAACTCGTGCTGTTAATGACTAACGAGAATTTATATTATAATCAATATCTTAAGCGTATAATCTGATACGTTCCAACTCAGTTACGAATTTTCTGTTTTTCTCGGCATACTCCATTGTACGTACACAACTATTATTTTTCCGTCCGATAGAAATTTTTGAAACGACGGGCCATCATCGGGAAATTTTCTATCGTCTGCATTTCCGCCGTTTTCAGATGCAAATTTATTATTTTACTTGATAATCATTCGTTCAATATATATAATTATGTTAAATGCTACCTTGAGCAGTGTATAAGCTTTGAAACTTGTATTTCAGCGGTATTTTAAACATGTGCACCGGTAGACCTGCATAATATCAAAGTAAAGCGTTCAACCCAACAGAAACGCGTTGTACCCGTTTGCGACGTCATATTATTATACAATAATTAAGTTGATCAGAAAAAACACTTGTGAAACAGTTTCACAAAAGGAGAATTATGAAACATACAGAATTACAAAGCGTTCCTCCGATAATCCGCGAATTTCTCGTATATCTACAGACTGTAAAAGGTAAATCCGAAAAGACGGTTGATGAGTATTATCTTGATCTTCGCACCTTCTTCAGGTTTCTTAAAATGAGCAGAGGGCTCCTCCCCTCCCCTGATACTGATTTTGAGGACATCAGCATTTCTGATGTTGACATTGAGCTAATAAAGACCGTCACGCTTATCGACGCATATGAATTTTTGACCTATTGCGGCTCCGAGAGAAGCAACAATGCAAAGACGCGCGCACGTAAGTGCAGTTCATTACGGGGTTACTTCAAATATCTTACGTTAAAGGTAAACAAGCTCGACAGCGATCCGATGGAGCAACTTGACACACCGAAACCGAAGAAAAGCCTGCCTAAATATCTTTCGCTTGATCAAAGCATCGCGTTGCTTAACGCTGTTGACGGCGCGCACAAAGAGCGCGACTACTGTATACTCACTCTTTTTCTTAACTGCGGAATGCGTCTTTCGGAACTGTGCGGACTGAATCTGCAGGATATTCGTGATAACACGATCAAGGTTACCGGTAAAGGTAATAAAGAGCGAATTGTTTATCTCAACGACGCCTGTGAATCGGCTATAACTGCTTACCTTCCGGTCAGAGCAAAAGACATCACCGTTGTAAAAGACAAGAGTGCACTTTTTTTGAGTCGACTCGGCAAAAGAATAAGCAATAAAACGGTTCAGCATATCGTGTATGAAACCTTAGACAAAGCCGGCCTGGGCGGACAAGGTTTATCAACCCATAAACTGCGTCATACCGCCGCAACGCTGATGTATCAACACGGAAACGTTGACATACGCGTGCTTAAAGACATACTCGGACACGAAAATCTCGGAACGACCGAAATTTATACGCATCTGTCTGAAAAGCAGTTAGAACGCGCGGCTGACTCTAATCCGCTTTCAAAAATCAAGGCAACCAAAAAAGATACATAATTATAAATATGAAAAGAAGCCAATATTCGACTTGGCTTCTTTTTTAGTGTTATTAAACTTTATAGACCTCTGTAAGGCGTTTGACCCTTTCGGTCACCATTCTTCTGAGTTCGATCGGTGCAATTACCTCAACAAGTCCGAAACTGATGATCCACGAAACGAGACCTTCGCTTAACATGGCATTGATTCTGAAGACGAAATGGTCTGCACCGCTCATTCTGATTGGAACTTCGGGTCCGAAACGGTCGAAAACTTCCTCGAGCATACTGTTTGCGCACCGGATTTCAACCGTTTTGACTTCGCCTCCAAACATATTGAAGGTTTTATTTGCATAATCAGCAGTATCAAATGATTTCTTATAGTCGGAAACCTCCGAAAAATGGCGCACAGGAACATCTTCGAGCAGAGTGACGCCCTTCATTCTATCGACTCTCAGGTGCATAAGATCGTCATATTTCTCATTATTGCTGATAAGATAATAATGATCATTCGACCAAAGCAACGCATATGGACTGACGGTGAAAACCTTCGTTTCCGAACGCGCTTTCGTTTTCAGATCGATCTGCCTGCGTATATACTTAAACGTTATTTTACAACCCTTTGAGATAGCCGTGTTAATGTTGTCGATATTATAGTATATTTCCTCGTTGCCGTGCTTGATCCTGCTGTCAACGTAAATTTGATTCTGAAGGACGAGAGCCTGCTTTTCGCTCACAAGAGTATTAAGCTTTTGTATAAGCTCGTGCGTCTTTTTGGGTGTTATAAAGCTCGCAGACTGAACCGCGTCCATCAGCAATCTGACCTCAGGTAATTCAAACTCACGCTGTGACATAAAAAAGCCCGCTTTAGGTGTCTTGGTCGCGATTATGTCATATCCGAAATCTCTTATTACGGAAATATCCTTGTATATCGATTTTCTTTCTGCCGTTATTCCGACTTCATTGAGCAGCTCGCAGATTTCAAGAGCACTCAAAGGATTTTCCTCATCACTTTTATGAGCGAGAATATCGAGTAAATATAACAACTTAAGCTTCTGATTTTTATTACCTGCCATAAATTACAGCTCCCGTTAATCTCTCGGTTTACAAACGTCGATCCATTCAATTGATAAAGACGCTTCAAAAAGTTCTTGCGGCGTAAACTTCACAGCACTGTTTGAGGTGCCACAGGCCGGATAAACGGTGTCGAAATTTTTCAGCGAGATATCAGCATAGACCCTGACTCCGTCGTTAACTCCAAAGGGGCAAACACCGCCCACAGCGTGTCCGGTAAGAAGCTCAGTGTCTTCGTACGAAAGCATCTTGGCTTTTTGTCCGAAAAAGTGCTTGTATTTTGAATTATCAATCTTTACGTTACCTGCTGCAAGAATCATCACAGGTGAATCAGATACTGAAAATGCAAGCGATTTTGCGATGTGACCGGGCTCGCAACCAAGCGCAGCTGCCGCCAATTCAACAGTCGCACTTGACACATCAAACAACTGTATTCTGTCAGCATACCCTAACCTTTCAAGGTGATCTCTTGCTCTTTCGTAAGACATTTTAATCATTCCGTTCGTTTTGTTTTATATAATTATAAGTGTAAGTGACTATTATTTCAATTACTAATTTAAAATTTGAATATTTTTGAAGATAAAATACAAAATAATGATGTACTAACCGTTAAGGAGGATACGAATGAAAAAACTGTTTATTTTAACGTCTGTCGTACTGATGATCATGCTTTGTCTTTGCGGATGCAGCGATAATGCCGGTACCCTTAGCGATACAAGCAGCAATAAAGCAGCATCGAGTGACATCACTTCGAGCGGCAATGGACTTACCGATGCAATCAGCAGTACAACCTCTACTGTCGAAAGTGTTATTTCCGAAATCGGCAGCGACATGGAAAGCTGAAATCAGCAAGAACAAAATATTCAAAAAAACAGACAGCCCTGCATCATTTTGTAGGGCTGTCTGTAATTCTAACCTTTTCAGACAATCGGTATCAACAGCATACGGTCGCTTTCAAGAGTAATACCGCTGAGCTCGTTTGCTGAATTTATCGACTCAGAGGACGTGTTGTATCTGCGGGCTATCTGCCATATTGATTCACCTTTTCTGGCAAAGTAAACTACCAGAGATATGTCTTTATCAACCGTCTTTTTCTTGTTCGTATCGGCCTCAATATCGGTTACGACACAAACGGTTTGCGCTGTATAAACAGGCATTAATATTTGAATTTCCGCACGTATTTCTGCAGAGGTTGCATCCGTAATGGTATACGCAGCAGCAACAGGAACGAGTTTGGGTCTCACGTCAACGTTTCCTTCTGTCGTGCCGATACGCAATACGTGAGTAAATTCAGAAGCCTTTTCGATAAATACGGGTGACGCATCCTGTGTAAATGCAATCATCTCGGTAAACAACATACCGGAAACAGAAAGCGTGCCTTCCTCATACTTATAACCTTCGTATTTTGCCTCACACCAGACATCGGCAATGGAAACTATCGGTTCAGGGAAATCAACCCTGCAATTTGCTACGAAATTATCTGAAACGTTTCCGCTGCGTGTTTTAATCAGAATATCATCGGTTACCGTTTCGGAATCATATTCGGTCGAAAAAGCGTCCGTAACGATCGTTTCCTCGTGTGTCTTTGTTACGGTCAACGTGATACATATTGAAGCTGAAACTGATATGGATTTGCATTCACCGTCCATTCCCGTGCGTGTTCTCGCTTCCAACGAAACTATATCAAGTGATACGTCACATTCGCACTGGTCATCGACACCGGGTGCATCGAGCACCTGAGAAAACGGGATGCTGATCTCGTTCTTTTTAAGTTCTCCCTTTGCGCAGGAACATAGCATACGCACTCCCAAGGTGCCCTTGACAATCGCCTTGTTGGTGACCGTCTTGCACTCGCCAAAAACGGCACATCCGTCACTTCTGATAACGCTTTGAAGCCCCGAGAGGTTGGGTCCTGCCTCAATCTCTTCGTTGATTATGACGGATCTTTCGGTAACCGACAGCACTTTCGTCATAACGAGTTTTTGAGAAAGTGTCTGTATATGCTTTTCCGACGGCTTAGTCACAACGTCAGTATCACAATTTTTAAGTATACGGACGTTTATGCTTACGGCACCGTGGACATCAAGCTTTCTTGAGGTTACGGTTCTGCAGTTCATGTAATCGACCGAGGCGTTCACGCAAATATCTCCCCCGTCACATTCCTGCGGAACCTCAAGCTCGTGAGTGAAATTACTCGTTGTTTGATAGCTTTTAATATTTCCGTCGTCAGAGTCTATGTATATAATATTAAACGACACCGTACCGCCAAGTATCAGCTGTCCGGAAACAAGTGATTTTGAAATAATTTTTGCATTACCCTTGCACTTTAGTATTCGTGCGATATCCATGCAGTAATCCGGAAGAATAAACTCCAAGTCTACCGGGTGCTCAATTATTTGCGAGAAAAGCTCTTTTCTGACCGTCAGATTATTTTTTGAAATACTCAAACTCATAATTTTTTCTCTCCTTTCGCCTTCGATTAATATCTATTCAAATAATATGCCGACTATTACAAAAAAAGACGTGACATTAAATGTCACGCCGCGCGGTGTTTATTCCTCCGACTTTTTCATCCTGAAAACGGCACGGAGAAATCCCCGCAGAAATTTCGGACTCTTTACAATTACAACCTGCATACCGAAATAACCTCCTTAACGCTTCAGATATGAAAAGCCAGTGACGATCAGGGCGACCGCCAGAATGGTAATTAACAGTTCGGACGGACAGATTCCTGCCAGAACCAGGCCTGCACCGAACGCAACCGCCGCGCATCCCAATACACCGCCCTTTGATCTCATAAAAAGCACCGCCTTTCATACTGCTGACAATAACAGTATACTCGGGCGGTGAAAAAGTGTGATTTATATTTTCCTGTTCTGAATAACGAGCAAAAAACCGGTTTTGACCGTTATCTGTGCACATTCGGCCTCTATCTCGTTACTGATTCCGAGAGGAAAAGAGTTCTCCAGGACAGAATCTGTAAGCGGATAATGAACACCGCTTATCGAAACGGTACATTTATCCGAGTAAGAAAAAACCGAAAAAATCCTTCCGTTGTCGGCGCTGAGATGAAGGCTGTCATTCGATGAAATCATAGTGATGACCGATTTCTCGTCAATTATTTCAGCATCACAGCCATGAGAACATGCATATGCCAAAAGCTGAAGATTTGCATAAGTGTGATCCAGCCTTCCGCCGCAAGCACACAGAATAATAACTTTTTGAAATCCGCGTTTAATCGCCGTTTTGAGGGCGAATCCCGTGTCGGTGTCATCCTTTTTGGTTGGAAGCGTTATGACCTCACACGGGTGAAATTCGAGGGGCTCCGACGAATCAAAATCGCCGACAATTAGGTCCGGCAGAATATTCATCCGTTCTGCGTGCAGTCTTCCGCTGTCTGCACAAATAACAAAATCGTCGTCTGTGACAAAAGCAGATATATATTCCGGATCTTCAAGTAATCCGCCCGCGATAATGACACAACGAGCTACTTTTCCCATTCCTTAACATCCTTTACGTCATTATAAAGCAGTTTATAGTTCTCGTATCTCGATAGCGGAATGATACCTGCGTCAACGAGCTCGGCAACGGCACATCCCTTGTCGCCGGTGTGTGAGCAGGAGGTAAACCTGCATCTTCCGAGTGCGGGAGCAAACTCTCTGAAATCAAAAGCAAGATTTTCTTTAGGAACAGACTCGCTTCCGGCAAGCTCAACGGAAGAAAATCCGGCTGTATCTGCAAGGTAAACTCCATCACCGAGCGAAAACAATTCCGAGCAGCGTGTCGTATGTCTTCCTCTGCCTAATTTTTGGCTGATCTCCCCCGTCTTCAACGCAAGAGAGGGGTCGATAAGATTCATAATGGAAGACTTACCTACTCCGGAGTTACCTGTAAAAGCGTTTATGCCGCGGCAAAAAGATTTTCTGAGTTGCTCTATGCCCGTACCGTCCTTGCAGGAAACGACGTGAGTTTCAAAGCCTGCGGTTGAATATATATCGTTGATTTCAGTGAAATCGGCGAGATCACATTTGTTGAGAACAATTACGGGCTCGATTTCTCTCTCTTCTGCTATGGCTATCAATTTATCGGTTACAAGCAGATTAGGCCTTGGAGATTCCATAGACATTACAATATATAATCTTTCAATATTTGCCAACGGAGGCCTTACGAGCTCGTTTTTACGATCGACTATCTCGCTGACGACGCCCTTGCCATCCTGTAAAATTTCAAAGAAAACATTATCACCCGTCAAAGGCTCCTTGCCGCCGATTCTGAACCGCCCTTTGGCTCGGCATTCAAAAACCGAAGCGCCGGCTTCAATATAATAGAAGCCGGCTATGCTTTTAATTATTATGCCTTTTTGTTTTTCCTTCAGCATAATTTCTCAACTATCACTGTTCCTGTGCGTTATTTTCGCTTGCGGTATTTGAGGTATCGGCAACGGGAGCGTACGATTTAATAAGCGTCGCAGTAAGATCTTTGAAATTGAGCTTATATTCTGCGATCGAAACGCCTTCTTCGTTGCGAAGGAGAACCGTTACTTCATTCTTGCTTATATCGTTTGCAAGGAAATACTCACGGGAAATTGTCAGCGTAGCTTTTTTAGTAAGCTCACAAACCTGTATCGTGTCACAAACTACCTGAACCCTGCTTACAGAAAGTGTTCCGTAGTCAACGTTTACGTTAATAGGCAATCCGCAACTGACGGTCAGAATGAGTTCAGAACCCTTGTTTGCAGAAGAATTCGCCTTAAGATTCTGATTGATAACGTATCCGTTCGGATAGGTAGTACTGCTCTGATAAATCGTAGTGCCGAGTGTAAGTCCTTCACCTTCGACCTTTGTCTTTGCCTGATCCTCAGGAAGACCTACAAGATTGGGAACGGTAACGAACTTGGGTGCAGGACCCTTGCTGACGTAAATTATTACTGTGCTTCCCGTAGCAACGGTATCACCGCTGGCAGGATCCGTACGGATAACGAATCCGCTTGCAATATTATCGTTGTATTCATAGGTAGCGGTTGATTCAATTCCCTGATTTTTAAGATAGGTTTGCACTACCTCAAGCTTTGTATTTGCCCAAGAACTCATTTCGAACGATTTAGGTCCGAGACTGACGACAACCTTGATTTCCTTGTTACCCTTCATCTGCTTACCGACGGTAGGATTCTGAGAAATAATTACTCCGCTCTCATACTCCTCACTGTACTCGGTGCCGGTCTGCCTTATCTCAAAGCCGGGATACTGCTCAACAGCCTCGTTGTAGTTCATACCGACGATTTTGGGACATTCGATGGTATCACCGGTTGAACCGAAGAAGCGTCCCCAGAACACAACGAGAAGAATAATCAGAACGATAACAATAGCTGCGGTGACGCCGAAAAGGATAGGAACGATAGGAGATTTACGGCTCTGCTCGTAATCTTCCTCGTCAATATCTTCTCCCATCAGGATATCAGCGCTTTCTGCGGGGTTACCGAGAGAAATACTCGTATTAAATCCGTCTACCGTAGGAGGAACTCTCGTGCCGCCGCTACGCATTCCCGGGACATATTTAGTGGGAGAGTTGTCAACAAAATATCTGTTTGAATAGTCAAACGTCAAAGCAGGGTTAAGCCTGAACCTCTCAATGTCGTTGAGCATCTCCGCAGCCGACTGATAGCGGAAATCGGGAGTCTTCTGCATAGCACGCAGTGTTATCTGCTCAAGGCCCTCGGGTATGTTGGGGTTAAGCTTGCTCGGCGCAACGGGCTCATTCTGCATCTGCATAATTGCAACCGATACTGCGGTATCAGCGTCAAACGGAACCCTGCCTGTAAGCATTTCATAGAGCATTACGCCGACAGAATAGATGTCTGTCTTATCGTCCGTTACGTCTCCCCTTGCCTGCTCGGGACTGATATAGTGAACCGAGCCGATGGCCTTATCGGTCATCGTGCGATGTTCGCTTCTCGAAAAACGCGCAATACCAAAGTCGGTAACCTTGATGGTGCCGTCGGGAAGAAGAATAATGTTCTGCGGCTTAATATCGCGGTGAACGATTCCCTTGTCATGGGCATGCTGCAGAGCACGGAGAATCTGAAGTGTGAAATGAACGGCCTCTTTCCATTTAAGGCACTGCTGCTGTTCAATGTACTCTTTAAGCGTAATGCCGTCAACGAATTCCATGACGATGTACTGAATAAGATCTCCGAGATTAACGTCGTAGATCTTTACAATATTCGAATGAGAAAGAACGGCAATAGCCTTTGATTCGTTTTTGAATCTGCGTCTGAAATCATCATTCGTCAGCCACTCATCCTTCAGGATTTTTATGGCGACAACACGGTCGTTCAGCGTATCGTAGGCCTTGTAAACAACAGCCATTCCGCCTACACCGAGGATCTCCTGGATTTCATAACGTCCGTCGAGACGCTTACCAATGTACTTATCCATATCTCGTTCTCCTTGTATTTACTGCGATATGACAACAACGGTTATGTTGTCACCGCCACCGTTTTCGTTAGCACCGTCTATCAACTTCTCGGGATATTCATAGAAGTTATTATCTTCGATTACCTTCAGAATATCGTCATGCTCGAGGAAGTTTGTGAGTCCGTCGGTGCAGATAAGAATTTTGTCTGTCTGTGAAAGATCAACAACGTTAAAATCAACGTCAATAAGCTCATCCACACCAAGCGCTCTTGTTATAACGTTCTTCTTCGGATGGATTTTAGCTTCATCAGCCGTTATTTGTCCGGCTTCAAGCATCATCTGAACGATCGAGTGATCGGTTGTAACCTGCGACATATCATTATCGGAGATAACGTAGCACCGGCTGTCACCTGCGTGAGCAACGTAAAGCACCGATTCACATACGATAGCCGCAACTATCGTCGTTCCCATTCCTGAAAGGGCTTCAACGTTTTTGGCCATATCAAAAACGTAAATATTGGCCGCGCTGATGGCGGAAACAAGCATATTTTTGACAGACGACGAAGACATTCCGATTCTGAAATTAGAGGCAATGCGTTCAGAAACGATCTTGACGGCATTGGCGCTCGCGATATTTCCTCCGTTCGCACCGCCCATTCCGTCGCAAACAACAGCCCAGGCGACACCGCCCGTCAACTCGCCTGACGCATACGCATCCTGGTTTGAGCGACGCATTCGCCCGATATCAGTCTTGCTTGCGATCATCATATTACGCATCTCCTCCTCTCTTTACTCCGCGACGAAGCTGTCCGCACGAAGCGTTTATATCGGAACCCAGCGTTCTGCGCACCGTGGCAGTAATACCGCTGTGACCGAGGATATCAATAAAAGATTTAATTCTGTCGGCACGACTTTCTCTGTATCCGGTTCCATCAACAGGATTAACGGGTATCAGATTGACGTGACACAGCATTCCTTTTAGCTTGGAAGCTAACTGAACGGCGTTTTCTCTTGAGTCGTTTACACCGTCAACCATTGCATATTCAAAAGATATCCTGCGACCTGTAGTCTTTGTATAACGCTTACAGGCCGATAGCAACTCATCAATTCCCCATCGCTTGTTAATCGGCATCATTTGCGAGCGTATCTCATCGTTAGGCGCGTGTAAAGATACCGACAAGGTAAGCTGGAGATTTTCTGCAGCAAGGTCATCAATCTTATTGACCACGCCACAGGTCGAAAGGGATATATGTCTCATTCCTATATTGAGGCTCTCGGGAGAAGAAACGATTCTGAGAAACTTAAGGACGTTATCATAATTGTCAAGAGGCTCTCCCATACCCATCAGAACGATATTTGATATTCTGATTTTAAGATCGCGCTCGGCCTCGGTTATCTGCGAGATCATTTCAGCGGGAGTAAGGTTTCTTGCCAACCCTTCCATGCCTGTCGCACAAAAGGAGCAACCCATCCGACAACCGACCTGCGTGGAAATGCAGATGGTATAGCCGTGATGATACTGCATTACTACCGACTCGACAAACTCGCCGTCATTGAGCTTGTATAGATATTTTACTGTATTATCAATGGCAGATACAAGTCTTTTTTCCACAATTAAGTTACAGATTTGAAACTTTTCTTCCATCTGAGCGCGAAAAAGCTTGGATTGATCGGTCATTTCGTCGAAATTTGTAACGCCGCGCGCAAGCCAGGAGCTGATTTGCTTGGCTTTATACGTCGGTTGTCCCATCGCTTTAATCTCGTTAAGAAGCTCATCGAAGGTAAGCGATTTTATATCGATCTTTGACAATTGATCACTCTTTTCGCATTAGCTTTGCGGCAAAAAATCCGTCGGTGCCGTCGATATGTGTAAAAAAGGTCTTCATACATTCCCCTTCACCAAAGAGGGGCACAAGCTCAAAGTCTTTATTTTCCGAAAGAAACCCGTTGACTGCGTCCTGATTTTCGGCAGGGTTAAGCGTACAGGTGGAATAAACGAGTATACCGCCCTTTCTAACACGCTCGGAGGTCTTTTTCAGAATAATACGTTGTAATAAGTAGAGGTCAGAAAGCTCGTCTGCATTTTTGTAGCGTATTTCGGGTTTGCGGCGTATAACGCCAAAGCCCGAGCACGGAACGTCACAGAGAACCTTATCAAATTCACCAAGCTGCGGATTGCCAACGGTAGCGTCGTTTACCGTAGCCTGAATACAATTAATTCCGAGTCTTTTGGCTCCTGAACGAATTAACGCAGTGCGATGACTGTGTATATCACACGAAACGATTCTTCCCTCGCCATTCATCATTTCGGCCAAGGTAAAGGATTTTCCTCCCGGAGCAGCACATATATCGAGTACCCTTTCGCCGGGCTTAGGAGAAAGAGCCAGACAGCAAAGCTGTGAAGCCTTGTCCTGCACGTGAAAAAGTCCTTCAGCAAAACCAGGTAAGGTATCAGGAGCACCGGAGGTTTCAAGAATAAGCATATCACGAAGATCGTCACTGCGTATTGCCTTAACACCACTGTCAGCAAAAGAAGCCGCAAGCTCGTCGGCCGACGTCTTTAACGTATTGACACGTATGTCGAGCGGCGGTTTTCCAAAGGAAGCCTCCAGAAATTTTTCAGCGTCATCACCGTATGCCGAACTCAGCAATCGGGCCAAAGAAGGCGAAATCGAATATCTGACGCAAAGCGGTTCAATACCGTTACCGTCAGGTAACGCGAACGCGCTTTCGTCACGGATAATTCCCCTTAAAACGCCGTTGATAAAGCCAGAGGATCTTTTTGCGTATTTCTTCGCAAGCTCAACCGACTCAAAAACAGCGGCATTTTCAGGCACCTTATCCATAAAAAAGATCTGATAAACACCCATTCTCAAAATGTCGAGCACAACCGGCGCGATCTTTTTAATTTTCACCGATGAGTGACGAGAGATTATGTAGTCGAGCGTAACCCTGCGCTCAAGCACACCCCTCACGAGTGCAGAACAAAAGGCAGAATCGCGCCCGTCAAGGCCTGATTGCGAAAGGGCTGAAGACAGCTCTATATTTGAATAAGCGCCGTCTCGCTCAACTTTATTAAGCACCTTTAATGCTGTTGACCTCGCATCAGGCATTTTATCTCCTCCGATTGTTTGTAAATCTTAACACGTAGTACAAAAGCGAAAGCAGACTTTGTGCGAAAGCAGCGACGTAAGTCATAGCTGCGGCTGAAAGCATTTTTCGGGATCCGGTCACGTCTGCTTCAGAAAACATTCCGCTGCCGCTGATAACCGAGATCGCGCGTCTGCTTGCATTAAATTCAACAGGAAGTGTAATAAACTGCAAAAATGCAGAAAGAGCAAAGAAAATAATTGCAACGTTTACTAAAACGGGAAAATCCAAAAGACCTCCGATGATTATCAACGGTATGCTAATACGCGAACCGATGTTACTTATCGGAATAATAAAACTTCTGATCCTCAGCGGAAAATAGCCGGTAGCGTGCTGAACAGCATGTCCTGCCTCATGAGCGGCAATACAAACCGCCGCAACCGACGTTCCGTTGAAAACCTCTTGCGAAAGGGCGATCGTTTTACTTCGCGGATCGAAATGGTCGGACATCTGACCGCCCGTTAAGGTGATCGCCACGTCGGTAACACCGTTCTGTCTTAAAAGATACTCTGCCATCTGCGCGCCGGTCATCGAACGCGAGTTACCTACGGACGAATATTTTTTATAGCGCGATTGAACCATGATCTGTGCTGCAAAAACGAGAATAATCGCAGGTATCATGAAAATATAGTATTCGAAATAATAGTAGCTTAAAAACATCTGATCAAATTCCTTTCAGAACAGTTCCCTTCTCTGTTCTGTGTCCCCTGAGTAATTCTTCAGCTGTCATTCGTCTTGAGCCTTCAAGCTGAACCTCTTTTAATATGAGTCCCGATCCATCGCCGCAAGCAACCGTAATACCGCCGACAGTGTCCACTATCTCGCCGGGTGCACCGTCACAAGAACCTGCTTTTTCCGCAGAAAATACCTTGAGGGTTTTCTCGCCTAAAACTGTATATGCGACAGGCCAGGGGTTCATGCCTCTTATATGATTAAAGACAACGTCGGAGCCTTTGCTCCAATCAATCATCCCCTCGCTCTTTGAAAGCATCGCAGCATACGAAGAAAGCTCGTCATTTTGAGGTGTGCGTGTAGCAGTACCGTTTTCGATTGCATCAAGAGCCGGGAGGATAATCTCGGCGCTGAGATCAGCCAATCGGTCAAAAAGCTCGCCTGCAGTTTCGGCTTCACCTATCTCAACCTCGCTCGTTGATATGATATCTCCGGTGTCGATTCCCTTATCCATCTGCATCACGGTTATACCGGTTATTTTCTCGCCGTCGATTACGGCACGCTGTATCGGCGCAGCACCGCGATACTTGGGAAGCAACGATCCGTGCAGACATATACACCCGTGTTTCGGAAGCAGCAAAATACTTTCGGGAAGAATTTTTCCGTATGCCGCAACAACTATTATTTCCGGATCAAGGGATTGTATGAGTTTTAACGAGTCTTCTGTTTTGAGACTTTGCGGCTGGAATACGTCAAGACCGAGCTCGAGAGCAAGTATCTTTACAGCAGGCGGTGTGAGTATCTGCTTACGGCCTACCGGCTTATCAGGTTGGCAAACCACGCCTACAACGTCGTGCTTGCCGGACGTTGCCAACCTTTTGAGAGCGGGCACTGCAAAATCGGGTGTGCCCATAAAAACAATTTTCATATTACTCTCCGTCTTTATGCAACGTTATTACCTTATCTTTGAAAATAATACCGTCAAGATGATCAATTTCGTGACAAAACGCACGGGCGAGAAGACCGTCGCCGACCATTGTGTAGTAAGCGCCGTCTCTACCCTGTGCCCTGACTTTAACAACTGCAGGACGCTTTACAACACCGTATTGACCGGGACAAGAAAGACAGCCCTCAGATTCCAACTGCTCACCCGAGGTTTCAATTATTTCAGGATTAACAAGAATCAGCGGACCTTCGCCAACGTCAATAACGACAACGCGACGCAGTATTCCGACCTGCGGTGCCGCAAGACCGCATCCGTCTGCACGGTGCATCGTATCTATCATGTCATCAATCAATACCGACAAACGCTCATCAAACTGCGTAACGGGTCTGCTGATACTGCGCAGAACGGGATCGCCTTCCTTAACTATGTTTCTGACTGCCATTTAAATCACCTGAATCAAATAATATTCTCCGGATTAATATCCGCAAACGTTGTAATTCCCTTAAGCGTAGGATCCGCCCCGAACGATACAAGCAATTCGCTTATCATCTTTCTGAAACGCGCGGATGACCTGCACTTGATCATTAATCTGTAACGGTAGCGGCCGCTAACTTTTTTTATAAAGGCCGGTGAAGGTCCGAGTACTATACACTTCTGATCGGCATAATCACCCGAAAGACGCTCGCGCAACATCAGCGAAAATCGTTGTGCGGCATTTTCAACCGCAGACTCGTCAACACCCGTCACACCTATCATACAGATATCGCAATACGGAGGATACGTCATCAGACGTCGCACGGCAATCTCGTTTTCATAGAAAGCCTCGACGTTCTGCTCCTGCGCCATTTTAATTATCGGATCATCGGGTGTCATGGTCTGAATAACCGCTTTACCCTTTACGTCGCCTCTTCCCGAACGCCCGATGACCTGGGTAAGAAGGTCAAATCCCTTTTCACTTCCCCTGAAATCACCTGCCCGCATCACAGAATCGGCGTTAAGCACGCCTACGAGGGTAACATTAGGAAAGTCGAGTCCTTTTGCCACCATCTGCGTTCCGATCAGAATATCGTATTTGCCGGCCGAAAAATCTGATAAAAGCCGCTCGTGGGCAAACTTCGTCATGGTCGTGTCTGCATCCACCCTGAGAATGTTTGCGTCAGGGAGGAGATTTTTCAGTTCTTCCTCGGCCTTCTGCGTTCCGGTTCCGGCATATCTTATGTTATCTTCGCCGCACTGAGGACATTTCGCCTTGAACTGTTCACTGTAGCCGCAATAATGACACATCAACCGACGGTTGGCGGTATGGTACGTCATCGAAATGCTGCAACTCGGACAGGTAACAACGTGTCCGCATTTACGGCATGATACAAATGTATTATAACCACGTCGGTTCAATAATAAAATCGATTGCTTACCGTTGACAAGGTTTTCACCAAGCATATCAATAAGCTGAGAACTGAAGGTTGATGAGTTGCCGCAGGCGACCTCATCGGCCATATTTACGACGGTAACCTCCGGAAGAACGGCATTGCCGTATCGGTTTTTAACGGTATAAAGTCCGATTTTCCCGTTTTTTGCGGCAGCAAGGCTTTCGATGCTCGGTGTCGCAGAAACAAGAACAAGCAAAGAATTATGATACTTTGCTCTGAATCTCGCGACGTCACGAGCATCGTATCTCGGAGAAGACTCGGATTTGTAGGTGTGTTCCTGCTCCTCGTCAATAATTATGAGCCCGACACTGTCAAACGGAGCAAAAACGGCCGAACGCGTGCCGATAGCTATACTCGCTTCTCCGCGTTTCACGCGCTTGAACTCGTCAAGGCGCTGACCCATCGACAAGCCGCTGTGAAAGACGGCAGTTTTTTTGCCATATCTTGCCCTGAATAATGCTAAAGTCTGCGGCGTCAAAGATATTTCAGGCACCATTACGATTACGTTTTTGCCGTCTTCAACCGCTCGGTCGATAAGCTTCATATAAATACCGGTCTTACCGCTGCCGGTAACACCGTAGAGCAACGACACCCTGCCTTCACCTGTTTCATAATCAGAAACAAGTCCGTTATAGGCAGCAGCCTGCTCGTCGCTTAATACGTGTTTTTTATCCGGACCCGCAGGAGTGAGCTCGTCATAGGGATCTCTGTAAACCTCTTCAAAAACAGATTTCAGTATTCCTCTCTTTTCAAGAGTCCGTATAACACTCTCGCCTATGCCTGTAAAATAGCATATTTCCTTAACGGATGCACCGCCGATTTCGGTCAAAAGATCGGTAATTTCTCGCTGCTTAGGAGTAAGCTTGCACTCAGGATCAAAGTTTTCTGAAAGCGTTACCGTTCGGATATGTGCATCACCGATAGCCCGCTTTACGGAATCAATCTCAGAAATTAATCCCTTACGAAGCATCGACGATATGACCGATACACGTCTCGGTAGTGAAAGTGCATCAAAAATATCATCCGCAGTCCTGCCTTCCGTATGAACAGAAAGATATTCGGCAATCTGACGCTCAGGCTCGGTCATCAGATCGGTATTGCAATCAGATGACAAAACGTAGGTCTGCGAGAGACTGTAATAAATTCCCGTAGGAATCATAGCGCGAAAAGCATCAAAAAGCGTGCAAAACGTCTGATCCTTGAGCCATTGAGCAAGCAGGATCATTTCTTTGGTGTAAATCGGAGAATCATCCAGGACGGAAATAATACTCTTCAGCTTAATACCTTCAGATGCGGAACCTTGACGCACCTCAAGAACGACACCCTGACGCTTACAGTTGCCGAAACTGACCAGCACCCTGACACCGGGTACACAATCGTCGGAAAGCTCCGGCGGGACTAAATAATCATAGGGCCTGTCAAAATGGAAAACGGTGTTTTCGACTGCGACAGCCGCAAGCAAACCATTACTCATTAAGACAAACCCCCTTTCAAAAAGTTTCGAAATTACATTTCGGATTCAGCAGGAGTTTCTTTATTTATCTCCTCGAGAGCGATAGTTACAGGCTTCTCCTCAAGGATTACTCCGCTGTTTTCGGCCTTGCGGCTGATCTTGCGCGCTCTCTTGGCAACGTCGGCCACGAGATCGTATCTGCTGTCGTATTTGGCGATGAGATCGCCGAGTGCGGGATTAAGCATTGTTAAGCACCTCATAAATTATATTATTTTTATTTTCGTCAACGGGTATTTTACCCGAAATGATTTCACATACGTCATCAACAGCCTCTTCAAGAGCGTCGTTGATAACAATATAGTCGTAGCGCACTGCGCACTTTATCTCGCGAACCGCTTCGCCAAGTCGCCTCTCGAGAACGTCGACGTCTTCCGTCTGGCGTTTTTCGAGTCGCTTGCGAAGAACAGCGAGTGACGGGGGCATAATAAATATGCTCACGGCTTCGAACATTTTTTCGGCAATTTGCTTCTGACCGACGACGTCTATCTCTACCAAAACGTTGAAGCCTGCATCAATCCACTCCTCAATAGGAGGACGCGGCGTACCGTAAAAATTCCCGCAAAACTCTGCGTACTCAAGCAACTGATCATTACGGATCATATTCTCGAATTCGTCACGTGAAACAAAACGGTATTTTTCGTCTTCGGAAGGAATGTTCCTCGGATTTCTCGTCGTGCAGGAAATAGAAAACTTAAGCTGAGGAAGTTTTTTGAAAACACCTGAGCGCACGGCGTCCTTGCCGGATCCGGAAGGACCCGAAAGAATAAAAAGCTTGCCTTTACTCATCTTCAAAATTCTCCTCATCCATTCCGTAATCAGCGTCACCGCCGAGACGGTTAGCAACCGTTTCAGACTGCAGATATGTAAGAATTATATGACTGCAATCGGTAATAATAACGGCTCTCGTGCGGCGTCCGTGGGTTGCATCGATTAAAATACCCTTTTCTTTGGCTTCTTGTACTATTCTCTTGATCGGAGCCGATTCAGGGCTGACAATCGCAACAATTCTGTCAGACGAGACCATATTGCCGAAGCCGATGTTTATAAGTTTCATAAAAACTCCTATTCGATGTTCTGTATCTGTTCTCTGATCTTTTCGATTTCGGATTTAATGTTCACAACGTGCTTGGTTATCTCGGCATCAAGGCATTTAGAACCGGTAGTATTTGCCTCTCGGTTCATCTCCTGAACGATGAAATCCATACGACGTCCTACGGCTGCTTTCTCATCAAAAAGCCCCTCGAGCTCGACGATGTGACTCCTGAGTCGTACGGTTTCTTCTGCAACGGCAATCCTGTCGGCAAAAACGGCAGTCTCGGTCAAAAGACGCTGTTCATCAACCTCATGGTCACCCAATAACTCTCTTATACGCGACTCAAGGCGAGAACGGTATTCCGACACGGTTTCGGGAGAACGTTGTTCTACGAAAGCGACGTCGTCAAGAATAGTCACAAGACGCGAACGAACATCTTCAACAAGGCGCTCGCCCTCTCTTGATCTCATAGCGTTGAATGCCTCGATAGCCTCTTTAGCAACAAGCATTACGTCGTTCCATACGGAGTCCTCGTCTTCGGGCTCCTTTGAAACGCTGAGGACGTCGGGAAGACGTGCAAGGCTTTCGGCAGTCGGAAGACCGGAAAGACCGTACGTTTCCGCAATCTCTTTAAGTGCCTTTACGTAACCCTCTGCCAAGGGGTGATTGACCGAAACGGTCACACAGGCGTCTTGCGGCTGTTCGATGGACACGTACATATCCACCTTACCTCTTGCGACACTCTGCTGGACAAGATTCTTAAGGCGTTCTTCCAAAAAGCCGTAGCTTCTGGGAACTCTGCATGAAAACTCAAGATACCTGTGATTGACCGCACGTATCTCAACCGAAATATTTCTTCCGCTTTGGTTAGATTCGGCTCTGCCGAAGCCTGTCATACTGCGTACCATAATAAAGAACTCCTTTATCAGACGGGATGAATCTTGTTCTTCATATCAACGTGATCGCCGTCAATTCCGTATTTGAGATTACGGCGCTTCTCAAAGAACCTCACCGCGACCTGTCCGAACTGTGCGTACGAAAGAACGTCCTCATCCTGCTCTAAAAACTCAGGTATTTCGCCCCTGAGCAGATCAAGCTCGGGTTCAATCAGATCGGCAGGACGACAATCGATCGGAGTTTCTTCTCCGATAATCGATTTTCTGAACTCGGGATCGATAGGCACAGGAGTTCTGCCGTATTCACCCTTGACGATACCCTTGAACTCCTTAGTGACCGTCTTATATCTCTCTCCGAGAATAACGTTATAAACAGCCTGTGTTCCGACGATCTGCGAAGAGGGTGTGACAAGCGGAGGATATCCGCAGTCCTTTCGTACGTTGGGAACTTCCGCGAGTACGTCGTTGAGCTTGTCTTCCTGACCCGCCTGCTTCAGCTGAGATACCAGATTCGAAAGCATACCGCCGGGAACCTGATAAATCAGTGCGTTAGCGTTACATCCCATAACGACGGGATTAAGAAGTCCGCGCTCAAGATATTGAGATCTGAGGGTTTCAAAATGCTTTGCAATATCATCAAGTGCAACGAGATCAAGTCCCGTGTCGTATTCGGTACCCTGCAAAGCGGCAACCATTGATTCGGTCGCAGGATGCGAGGTTCCGAGCGAAAGGGGCGAAAGCGCCGTATCAACAACATCTGCACCTGCCTCAATAGCCTTCATCAGTACCATGGAGGCAAGTCCCGAAGTGTAATGTGAGTGCACCTGAACAGGTACCTTAACCGTCTCTTTCAGAGCCTTCACGAGTTCATAGGTAGTATACGGTGTGAGAAGACCCGCCATATCCTTAAGACAAACCGAGTCGGCACCGCATTCTTCAAGCTGCTTTGCGTAATTAGTGTAGTATTCAGTATCGAAAACCGGACCGGTGGTATAGGATATCGTAGCCTGAATATGTCCGTTTTCTTTTTTCGTCGCATTGATCGAAGTCTGAAGATTGCGTATATCATTCAACGCATCGAAAATTCTGATTATATTGATTCCGTTTGCAATGGACTTCTGTACAAAATACTCGACTACGTCATCGGCATAGTGTCTGTAGCCAAGCATATTCTGACCACGGAAAAGCATCTGCAACGGGGTGTTGGGGCAATGATCTTTAATTGTTCTGAGTCTGTGCCAAGGATCCTCATCAAGAAAGCGAAGACAAGCGTCGAAGGTCGCGCCTCCCCAACACTCAAGTGAATGGAAACCAACCTTGTCAAGTCTGTCAAGCGCCGGAAGCATCTCTTCCGTCGTCATCCTCGTTGCGATCAGCGACTGATGAGCATCGCGGAGTACGGTTTCAGTAATACCGATTCGTGCCATATTGCATCTCCTGTGATGATTATTTTAACGATACGAGGGTCTGTCCGGGATTAACACTGTCACCCTTGCTGACACAGACGGCATCAACCGTTCCGTCAGTCGGAGCGCAGATCTCATTTTCCATCTTCATTGCTTCAAGAACAACAAGGACCTGACCCTTTTTAACAACGTCTCCTGCAGAAACGTTAACGGAAACAATGGATCCCGGCATCGGACTGTCAATAGTCTGAGCACCTGCAGACGGGGCAGCAGTAGCAGCCGGTGCCGCTGCGGGGGCTGATTCAACAGGCGCAGGGGCTACTGCAGGAGCTGCAGCAACGACGGGAGCCGGAGCAGCAGGAACTGCAGCGGCGGTTGCGCCGACCTCTTCTACCTGAACGTCATAGGTTCTACCGTTTACGGTTATTCTGAGATTTTTCATTTTATATATTCCTCCTGGGTCAAAGCGGCATATTTGAATGTTTTTTCGGAAGAGTCTCTACTCTCTTGGAAGAAAGCATCGAAAGTGCACAAGCAACTTTTGTTCTGATTTCTTTCGGAAGTATTATATCGTCGACCGCGCCGACACGAGCAGCAGCAAAAGCAGACGCTTTTTCGGTTATATATTCCCGTTCAAGTTCTTCTCTGCTCTCACCTGCCGCAATACGCTCACTGTAAACAACGGAAGCAGCCGTAATGGGATCGACCGGAGAAACAATCGAATGGGGAAACGCCAAAACAAGATCCGCGTTAGCAGCCTTACCGCACAGTGCAACGAAAGCAGGACCGTACGCACGCTCGGTAATGACGCTGATTTTAACGGTCGTAGCCTCGCTGTATGCGTGTGAAAGAGCGACAGCAGTCTTAAGTTCGCTTCCATCATCCTCAGCGAAACCTGCAACGTCGGCAAGGGTTACAACGGGAATGGAAAAAGCATCGCAGAAACGGACGAAACGCGTAATCTTCGAGCAACTGTCACCGTCAAGCAATCCGTCTTCTCCCGTTTTGCAGTTAACCACTCCGCACGACGCTCCGTTGATGCGCGCCATCGCCGTTGTAGCAAACTCTCCGAAGCCGTCACCAAACACGACGTCACTTCCTGCGTCGATCAGGTCGCAGTACGGACAACCGCCCTCAGGCAAGACGGGCTCTGTTGGCATCACGGGTGAGATATTATTATCAGGAAGCATCGAAAGAAGCTGTCTTACCTTTTGCATAGCGTCTTCGTCGCTCTCCGACAAAATATGGGCAGTTCCGTTTTTTACGGCGTCGTACGCCGACCCTGAATTTCCTTTAACACTGTTAAAGGGAGGATTAAGAAACAGTTCGGCATCTTCGGTCATAACCAGAATGTCGGAAGCTGTTGCAAGCATAGCCGAACTGGCGGCACATACTCCGGAAAGAACTGCTATCTGCGGAACAACACCCGAAAGATTGTTGCTTTTCAGTAAAAGATCGCTGAGGGCAGAAAGAACACCCATACCGTCGTCAAGTCTTGCTCCTATTGAGTCGAAGATTCCAACCACGGGAGAGCCCGTCTTAAACGCCAAATCATAAATGGCGGAAATTTTCGCGGCATGAGCAACACTCATTGCACCACCGTCAATTTCCGGATTCTGCGCAAAGACGTAAACCGGCATACCGTAGACGGTGCCGTATCCGGTAATTACTTCTGCCGCCTTACCTCCGCTTTCATGAAAAGCACCGATCTCAACGAAAGAGGCTTCATCGAGCAACATTTCGATCCGTTTTCTTGCGGTCGAAGATAACTGCAGATCTCTGTTTTTAATAAGTTTTTCAACCATAGCCATTCGACTTCCTCCGATAAAAAAGAAACATAAGTCCAACTTACGGCATTTTACACTATATTATATGGAATTATACATTATTTACCGTGAAATAACAAGGCAAAAAACCAATTTTAATAAAAAAATATCCGCCCTCCGATGGGCGGATATTCTCTTTTCCGTCAATCGCAAGCGGTACATCCTGAATCGGTACCGTCAGAAAGCTCCGTAGGCGGAAAGAACTCATTCGTCGGGAATTTAATCTTGCTGAACCTGTCACAAGGACTGTCACATGTCGTTGTGCATTCCTTCTGCGGTATGCAGAAATCGTATACAGGCACAAGCATCTGAACGTTGCGTATCAACTGCACGACCGTAAACAGTCCGAGCGTAACAAAGAGCGTACTGTCGTTGCAACCGTTACCTATGCCGCTGACACCTGCGCGCGATTCGACGCATCTGGGAATCTTTCGGCAGCAGCACTTGACGGGATGCTTTTTCAATTCGTATGCAAGCACTATCGGATCGACGGTTTGAACGACGGCTTTGGGAAGATTTGCAGACACGGGAAGCTGTTCGTCGGGATCATCGCCGACGAAATCGCTTGAATATATCTTCGCACTTCCTTCGCTTCCGTACAGGATCACCTTTTTATCGAAATATGTTATACCGGTTACGGTAACGGGCGGTGCCCCGATTGCCGTTATAACGTCCACTTTAACGGTAAAGTAGAAGGTTATGTCAACAGAATAGTAACCTTTATTAAAGGTTTCGGGTTCAACGTCAATATAAACGCTGTTTATCTCCGCAGATTTTGCCCGTACACCCACCGCGTTATTTATTCGCTCCTGATCCGATTCACAAAACAGCACCGCCAGATCCTCAAGACAATCTCTGTCACAGCAAGAATCGTACACACGGCCCGCATCTATGCAAACGGCGTCTTTGAAACATCTTTCCTGACCGTTTTCTGACATTATGTTTCCTCCTAAATACGTATTTGAAGGCTAAACTTCAATATCATAATATGAAACCATGTGCATTCAGTTACAGTTCACGGGCCTGTTAAAAGGAAAATTTGCCGTTACTTTATAAAAAAATGTTGACTTTGAGCCGAGGGTGTATATAATTAATGTATAAGTAAACGACCGTGATGGGACGAGTAGGCTTTATGTAACCGTCAAAGAGAGCTGCTGTTGGTGCGAATGCAGCACGGAGCAACTGCCAAAAAACATCCCTGAGTTTCCGGAAGAAAGGCGATCAGCTTATTAGAACCGGACGGGCAGGCCCGTTACAGCCGTTGAACGCATTGCGTTCGTGAGTGAGCAGCACGCTGCTAATCTGGGTGGTACCGCGGATCGATTTCCGTCCCTGTAACGGGACAGAAGTCGGTCCTTTTAATTTTAACGCGGAGGTATAGAAATGCAGGTAACCAAAGAACTTGTAGGCTACGTTGCCGAGCTTTCGAGAATCAAGCTCGACGAAGCACAAACCGAAAAAATGCAAAGCGAACTCGGTGCAGTAATTGACTACATGGACGTACTTAACAGACTTGACACCGACGGTGTCGAGCCGCTTTCCCATGTTTTCAACATCACCAACGTAATGCGCGAAGATGACGTCAAACCCTCATATGACAGAGAACTTCTTCTGAGTAATGCTCCTGAGCGCACGGACGAAACCGTCATTGTTCCCAAAACAGTTGAATGAGGTGATCAAAATGGAGATAACTACAATGACCGCTCTTGAAATTGCAAGAGCAATCAAAAACAAAGAGATCACCTGCGCTGATGCCGTTAATGCCGTTCTTAACGCTATTGATGCAACCGACGGTAAGATCAACGCGTACATTACCGTATGCCGTGAGCAGGCGCTCCAAAAGGCTGAGGAAATCCAGAATAAAATTGATAGCGGAGAACTCACCTCTCCCCTCGCCGGTGTTCCCATTTCTATCAAGGACAACATCTGCACCAAGGGTGTAAAAACTTCCTGCGCCTCGAAAATTCTCGGAGACTTTTCTCCCGTATATAACGCTACCGTCGTTGAGAAGCTTGAAGCAGCGGGAGCAATCGTTATCGGCAAGCTGAATATGGATGAGTTTGCAATGGGATCGACCTCTGAAACCTCTTTCTACGGTGCTACCCTCAATCCGTGGGATACGAGCAAGGTGCCCGGCGGTTCCTCCGGTGGTTCGGCAGCGGCCGTCGCTTCCGGCGAGGCTGTGTGTGCGTTAGGTTCCGATACGGGCGGAAGTATCCGTCAGCCTGCCTCTTACTGCGGTGTAACCGGTTTCAAACCCACGTACGGCACCGTATCGAGATTCGGTTTGATTGCGTATGCTTCTTCATTGGATCAGATAGGCCCCGTTGCGAAGGACGTTGCTGACTGTGCGGCTATTATGGACGTGATACGTGGCAAGGACGTTGCCGACGGCACCTCTCTTGACGTTGAATATCCTGAATATCTCACCTCTCTGACAGGAGATATAAAGGGTATGAAGATCGGAGTTCCCACAGAATGCTTTAACGAAGGACTTGATCCTCAAGTATCTGCCAAAGTAAAAGAGGCCGCTGAAGTCCTCAGATCACTCGGTGCCGTTGTTGAAGAAATCAGTCTGCCTTTCCTTGACTACGTTATACCCGCCTATTACATCATTGCCGCAGCCGAAGCAAGCTCAAACCTTTCGAGATTTGACGGTGTTAAATACGGCTTCCGCAGCAGCAATTACGATGGACTTACCGATCTCTATAACGCAACCAGAAGCGAAGGCTTCGGCGATGAGGTCAAAAAGAGAATACTCCTCGGAACCTTCGTTCTTTCCTCGGGTTATTACGATGCTTATTACAGAAAAGCACTTAAGGTCAAGTCGATCATCAAGGATCATTTCGATCGCATCTTTGCTGATTATGATCTGATACTCTCCCCTGTCACGCCGACTACCGCACCCGAGATAGGAAAAAGCCTCAGCGATCCTCTGAAGATGTATCTTTCAGACGTATACACCGTTTCTGCTAATATCGCAGGTCTCCCCGGACTTTCGGTTCCTTGCGGCTTTGATAACAACGGAATGCCCGTCGGTCTTCAGCTGCTCGGACAGAGACTCAGCGAGACAACAGTTCTTAACGCCGGTTACGCCTATCAGCAGGCGACCGAATTCCATAAAGCAAGACCGGAGGTGAAGTAAGATGAACTGGGAAATAGTAATGGGACTTGAAGTCCACGTCGAGCTTTCGACCAAAACGAAAATCTTCTGTTCCTGCACCACCGAGTTCGGCGGCGCACCCAATACGCATTGTTGTCCTGTTTGCACCGGTATGCCGGGTACTCTTCCCGTGCTTAATGAAAAGGTACTTGAATATGCTGTTAAAGCAGGTATTGCTCTTAACTGTGATATTACGAGATACAACAAATTTGACCGCAAAAACTATTTCTATCCCGACCTTCCCAAGGCGTATCAGATTTCTCAGCTCTATCTCCCCTTTGCCCGTGACGGTCACGTTGATATCACCACACCATCAGGCGTCAGCAAATCAATCAGAATTCACGAGATCCATATGGAGGAGGACGCCGGAAAACTGATCCACTCTCCTTACGGTGATGCCACCTTCCCCGACTACAACCGTTGCGGAGTTCCCCTTATTGAAATAGTTTCCGAACCCGATTTCAGAAGCGCTGAAGAGGTTGTAGCTTACCTTGCTAAGCTCAAGTCGAGTTTTGAGTATCTCGGAATTTCGGACGTTAAGATGGAAGAAGGCTCAATGAGAGCTGATGTTAACCTCTCGGTTCGCCCCTACGGCAGCAGCGAATTCGGCACCAGAACTGAGATGAAAAACATCAACTCTTTCAAGGCTATCGAGCGTGCCATCGCCTTTGAGTCACAGCGCCAGATTGAGCTCCTTGAAAGCGGAGGTACCGTCGTTCAGGAAACCAGACGCTGGGATGATAACAAGGGAAAGAGTCTCGCAATGCGATCAAAGGAAAACGCACAGGATTACCGCTACTTCCCCGAGCCCGATATTCCTCCCATCAGCATCAGTGAGGAGATGATAAAAGAACTCACCGATGCGCAGCCCGAGTTTGCACACGAAAAGCTCGAAAGATACGTTGCTGATTTTGGAATGGCAAAAGCCGATGCAGAGATAATCACCTCTTCCAAGCATCTTGCCTCCCTCTTTGAGAAAACTACCGAGCTTTGCGGCAATCCAAAAGAAACAGTTTACTGGATACTCAGCCAGATAATGTACTTTATGAACGAGCGTGGTGTTCTTCCCGAGAACATCACCCTTTCTCCCGAAAAGTTCGCCCGGTTTATCGGAATCGTTCTTTCGGACAGAATCAACCGACAGACCGGAAAAACGGTATTTGAAGCAATGTTCTTTGCCGATGGCGACTTCGACGTTGAAAAGTACATTGTTGAAAATAATCTCGAACAGGTCGATGATACCGACCTTATACGCGAAACGATCAAGAGCGTTTTCGCCGCTAATCCCAAGACTGTCGAGCAGTACAAGGCCGGACAGACCAAGGTAACAGGCTTCTTTGTCGGCCAGACAATGAAGGCTCTCAAGGGCAAAGCAAAGCCCGATACCGTAAACAAAGTGCTCACCGAAGAGCTCAAAAATCTTTAATAACAGAGGTAATGAAAATGGAATTTCTCGATCATGCCAAAAAAATCGACACCCGTGATATTGCATATATAATTGCTGGTTTTGCAGACGGTAGCATCAAGGACGGTGACAAGGTTACCGTCAAAGGCACCCTTCACCGTATAAAGGAGATGAGCGGTTTCGCTTTTGTAAACGTCCGCTCGGCCAGACACGTTTTCCAGTGCATCTGGGAAGAAGGTAAATCCGCCTGTGACATCAAAGACTTTGGCGTTGAGGAATGCGTCATCATCAACGGAACAATCGTTGCCGAGGAGCGCAGCAGACTCGGATTTGATATCCGTATTGACGAGATGACCCGCATTTCCGGTAAAGCCGAGGTCCCCCCTATCGAGATCAGCAACGACCGCAAGATTGACAAGCTCAATCTCAACACTTTACTTGATAACAGGGTTATTTCTCTCAGAAATCCCAAGGTCAGAGCTATCCTTAAGATTGCAGACGGCGTACTTCACGCCTTCCATTCCTTCCTCAGATCCGAAGGCTTTACCGAGTTTATTCCTCCGAAGCTCGTATCCGAGGGTGCCGAAGGCGGCGCCGATATGTTTGAGGTAGAATACTTCGGACAGAAGGCCTTCCTTAACCAGAGCCCTCAGATGTATAAGCAGATCATGGTCGGCGTCTTCCAGAAGGCCTACACGGTCGGACCCGTTTTCCGCGCTGAAAAGTACAGCACGAACCGTCACATCAACGAATTCCAGGGTCTTGATCTCGAAATGGGCTTTATTGATTCGTTTGAAGATCTGATGGAGCTTGAAGCAAGAATGTTCAGCTATATGTTCGATCTTCTCAACGAGGAATATGCTCCTGAACTTGAGATGTATCTCGGCAAGGGCGGACGTCTTCCCAAGCTTGATAGATTCCCCAAGATCAGATTCACCGACGCCAAGAAACTCTTTGCAGAGCACCATCCCGGCGCACAGGGCCAGCAGGCACTCATTGAGCCCGACTTTGCCCCCGAAGAGGAAAAATGGCTCGGCGAGTATTTCAACAAAGAATACGGCTGCCCCGTCGTCTTCGTAACACACTATCCCTCTGTCAAGCGTCCCTTCTATGCTCTTGACGATCCCGCCGATCCCAAATACACGCTCAGCTACGATATGCTTCTCAACGGTCTTGAGGTCACAACCGGCGGACAGCGTATACACGACTATGCCGCTCAGGTCGAAAAGATGAAGAAACGCGGAATGAACATCGACGACTTCGAAGACTATCTCACCATGCACAAATACGGTATGCCTCCTCACGGCGGCATGGGTCTCGGACTCGAGCGAATCGTTCAGAATCTTCTCGGACTTGATAACATCAAGCAGGCAACCGCCTTCCCCCGCGACCGCGACAGAATCCGCCCGTAATAAATTACGAAAAACACCGCCCTCGGTACTTCCGAAGGCGGTGTTAATTTTATCCCGTCAAACGCCGAGAACGATTCTCGTGCGTTTCAGTTGTTCTGAGATGTCGATATGCTGAGGACATACAGCTTCGCATTTTTTGCAGGATATGCACTTATCAGCCGTACCCCCGTCTCTTGTTGCGAACTCATACGAATGTTCGGCACAGGGCAAATTTTCGTAAGATATGTAGCTGTTCAGTGAGGCGAGTATCCCCGGCACCTCAATGTTTTTCGGGCAGACCTCTGTACAATATCTGCATGAAGTGCATGGCACGGTATCTGCCGAAAGAATTATATCGGAAGCTTTTTGCATCGCAGCCCGTTCTCTTTCGTCAAGAGGCTTGAAATCAGACATCGTCTTGAGATTATCTTCAACCTGCTCCATGTTTGACATTCCGCTTAAAACGGTAATTATGCCGTCAAGAGATCCCGCGTATCGCATTGCCCACGAAGCCGCAGAAGCGGACGGATCAAGCTCAGCGAAAACGTCGCAAACCGCCTTTGGCGGCGATGCAAGCAGACCTCCTTTTACCGGCTCCATAATGATAACCGGCTTATTATGCTTCATTGCTACCTCGTAACACTTCTGAGACTGCACCGTTGCACTTTGCCAATCTGCATAGTTGATCTGCAACTGAACGAATTCCATTTCGGGATGTTCATTCAGCATCTGATCAAGCACATCCGCCTTATCGTGGAACGAAAATCCGAGGTGTTTTATGAGTCCCTCTTGACGAAGCTTCAGCGCAAATTCCCATATTCCGAAGTCATCAAAGCACTTCGTGCGGTTTTCGCCACAGTTATGCATAAGATAGAAATCAAAGTACCCCGCGCCCGTTCGCTCAAGTGACGTGTAGAACATCGCCTTAGCTTCTTCTGCCGTTTTAACACCGGCCCATGCGGGTAGTTTTGTAGCGAGAATAAAGCTATCGCGGGGATAACGATCTGTAAGCAACGTCTTGACGGCCTTTTCGGATTTTCCGTTGATATATCCGTAGGCAGTGTCAAAGTAATTGAATCCGGCAGACATAAATCTGTCCACCATTGCCTTGCTTTGCTCCATGTCTATTTCTTCACCGTTCATCGGCAGGCGCATAAGACCAAAGCCGAGCTTAGGTATGTTCTTTCCAAGGTAATCCATATGTATCCTCCATCAATATAGTTATATATACAATAATTCAATGTCTTCGTCAGTAGGACACGCCACACAAAGCTTTCCGCCCTCAATATCAAAAGACTTTATATGTGCTCCCCTGCCCGTCTCCGTAAAACAGCACCTGCAACCGTCAAACCTGACTTTCCTGATATCCTCTATTCCTGTCGTAAGCATTTTTACGAAGCTTTCGCGTGCGCACCAATCTAACACAGGATCAACGCCTTCCGCAGTACCCAGAAACTCTGCAAGGCGAGCTTGATTTTTACTGCTTTCCGTCTCAATATCTGTCCCGTGAACGACGTCACCAACCGAGCAGACGGCAAACTTACCTGAATGAGAAACAGAAATGTGCTTGTTGGTTCCAAGGAGATACGGCGCTCCGGAAGAGTAATAGCCGTAATTTACCGGTGAGGCTCCGAGTCCGCACAACCTTGCGGCAGCAGAAACACACAGTTCAGCAGCCAAAGAAAGAAGCTTGTCATCGCAGCGCTTTAAGCGATCGATTTTCTCTTTTCTTCTCTCGGAAACGCAAAAGTCCATTCTTTCAAAATCCGATTCAACTGCCTTGTGGATCACAACCGTTATCATTTTTACTACCTCGCGCGAACGGTAATTATATTACTATCCATTTATTAGTTCAACCTCAATAGCAAGTACACCGTATTTATCCTGCCTTTCTGCTGAATAGTATTTTTCCATATCCTTCGGAGAAGCCGCAGACAATTCATCTGACGAATATCCGATCTTGTCCAAAGGAAGGTCAGCATACAGCTCAACAAAGCTGCGATAATAATGCAACTTTATTACTTTAGCCGTGATACGTTCATTTTCGTTTTCAACGTTATAAAAATTTATAGTATCACCGACAACAATTTTTTGTCGCTTTTCGTCGTTTAGTCGCAATTCAATACTTTTTACTCCGCGAGCCATTAGTTCAAACGGCCGCTGATTTAGTTTCATGCTATGTATCATTCACATCACACCTATGGAAAACATTTAGTACCGTTTCTATTATACCACAAAAAGAAAATAACCGCAACCTTATATTAAGATTGCGGTTGTTCCTTGACTATGAGCTACGAAAAAGATATTTCCGCAGTTTTGCGTATAAATTTGAACTCTCGAATTAAAACGAAATCCTTGCTGTCGCAAGGATGAAATCAGCTGACGCTGATGAGATCTTCGGCTTTGCCTCAGATAAAATTAAATCCGTCCTTTTTCTACCGCCGCAGGCGGATTTCATCACGAAGTGATTTCATCCCGCGCGAGTGGGATTTATGCCGTCCGCAAGGACGGATTTAGTTGAAAAACCTCCGATGCTTTGCATCGGAGGTTTTTCTGGCGGAGAAGGAGGGACTCGAACCCTCGCGCCGGGGTTTAGCCGACCTACGCCCTTAGCAGGGGCGCCTCGTCACCAACTTGAGTACTTCTCCATGGTAACGCCGTTTTGGCATTATTAACTTCATTTTGGCGGAGAGGATGGGATTCGAACCCATGTGCCTTTTGGGCAAACGGTTTTCAAGACCGCCTCGTTATGACCGCTTCGATACCTCTCCGTGTGCAAGGAGTATAATATCACAATTCGTTTTTCATGTCAACCTTTATTTCGCTTGAAAATATTTTTTTCGAATTTATTTATCCCTCATAATCACACATACAATGTAAAAACATCACTTCTATATAAATCACTCGTGGATAAGTTACACTTCCCTACTGCTTTACAAAAATTATGCACAAACTGTTGACTGCTAACTAAAATTGATATATAATATTCGACAGTAAACAATTTTTCTGCTTCTGCACCAAAAGCCACATATTCCGAGGTGTAGCTCACCCGGTAGAGCGCCTGGTTTGGGAGCGTGCCCGGCAGTTGCAGCCGTACTTTTACTGAAGTCCCGAAACGCCTTTATTTATGCGGACTTTCGGGTTGTTTTGAAAACTCAAAAATGCGTGGATTTTGAGTTTGACCACAGTTTGTCCCACTTCCACGCAAAAAGAAGAAAAATTGAATAGATATCCGGGTGTGGCGCAGCTGGGAGCGCGGGTGGTTTGGGACCATCAGGCCGCAGGTTCGATCCCTGTCACTCGGACCAAAAATCGCGGTTTTGACCGCAAAATCAAAGCCGCAGAAGGAACTCTGCGGCTTTTCGTGGTATTTATCGCAGTAGCAAAACGGAGGTAAAAAATGCTTGGAAATATAAATCCTGATGGTAAACAAAATGAAGTATTAGCTTTACCTGCAAAAGGACATATTGTTGTTTTGGGCACCGCCGGAAGCGGAAAGACAACAATGGCCCTTTTAAGAGCGATTGGCTTGTCAAATCTTCCAAGTTCCCCCAATGTGCTAGTTGTAACATTTAACGGCGCTCTCGTTCAATATATGGAAAAGATAACCAACCATCGTTTGAGCAATATCACAATTGAGAATTTTCATAAATTCGCACGCGGTTATCTTAACAGTCGCGGTAAAATGCCATCTTATAATGGTATTTTATCTCCAAAATTAAAAAAAGATTATATCGAACAAGCACTTTCTATTGTGAAGGATAAAAATCCAAGTGAGTCAACACTTCAACGCCCATGTGCTACTTTTTTTGATGAAATTACATTTATCCAAAATTTTGGCTTTGCAAATTTGGAAGATTATTTATCTGCAGAACGTATAGGGCGCGCTTCAGTTAATATTAGGCGTGAAAACCGAAAGTGGTTTTACGAGGTGTTTGAAGTATATAAACAACTTCGCGCTGATAAAGGCTATATGTACGATTGGGATGACTTAGCCTTTTATACATACCACGAACTGTTAGATGATACTAACCAACGTCGCTATGATCACATTATTGTTGATGAAGGACAAGATTTTTCTCCTATGATGATCAAAGCACTGACTTCTGCAGTAAACTCCAACGGTTCTTTTTCGTTTTTCGGAGATGTTGCACAGCAAATCTACGGTTCTCGTCTTTCTTGGAGAGATTCGGGTATCAACATTAGAGATAATAAAGTTTGGCGCTTCGACCGTAATTACCGCAACCCATCAAATATATCCTCGTTTGCTAAAGATATTACGGACAGTGAGTACTGGGATAGCAAAGAGGATATGGTTTCCCCCGCAGAATACGTTGCGGATGGACCGAAGCCCGTTTTAGTCGAGTTTTTAAGCAAAGAACACGAAACGACATGGTTGCTGTCTCAAATCAAAGAACTAGTTCATACATCCTCCAACGTAATTATTTGTCGCAATCGAGTTACGATAGATTCATTGCGTCTAGCATTATCCAGAAATGGTATTAATGCTAATATTATTGACAAGGACCACGCTGGTTTTGCAAATGTAAAAGGGGTTTATCTAAGTACGTTTCATGCGGCAAAAGGTTTGGAGTTCGAAAATGTCTTTGTACCTTTTATATGCGAAGGCATTTATCCCGATCCTGAAGTCCTTGAAAATACTATCGACGAAAAAGGCGTTCTAGCAAATGAACTGAAATTGCTATATGTTGCAGCAACTCGTTCTAAATATGGTCTGTTTATGTCGTTCCATGAGCAATTATCAAGACTGTTTCCTGTTGATTCGAGCAATTACCAGGAAATCAACGGAGAGGATCTGTTATGAGTAGTGTAGACTATTTTAAAGATCGTGATGTGACTCGCCTTTGCCACTTCACGAAGCTAAAAGATTTAACACATATCCTTCTTTCGGATAGTGGCATTTCTTCATCTACCGCCATTAGATCAGATATAAAAGATCAAAAAGATCCTGAGAGATACGACGGAGAGTTAGAGTATATCTGTTGTTCCATCGAATATCCTAATTCATGGTATTTGTGCAAAGCACAACAGAGAGATACTGACCTAGTGTTCCGCGAGTGGATAACAATATATATCAACTTAGATATTTTAAACGAAAGAGACTTTAAATTTTGTCCCTGTAATGCTGCAACAAAATGCGGAGCGCATATTCTAAGTGATGAAAGCAAAATTCCAGATTTGTATGAATCTCCTTCCCTATATGGAAGAAATAGAACCCCACATATGTTACAGTGTTGCCCAACTGATGATCAAGCTGAAATTCTCATCAAAGATAATATCCCATATCGTTTCTTTAGTGGCATCGCTGTTAGCAATGAGGAAATAGCTTCTCGGGTTTATGCCATGATTAAAACCTATGGAAAACCCAACATTCCAATTTATATTGCTCCGGATGTTTTGAATACTAATTGGAGCAATATGATTAGACGGGGCGTTCGTCCCACAGAAACATCATTTTTGAATAACAAGGAGGAAATACTATGAGTAACATTCCGTCAATACGCGAAAAATGTACTGGCGCGTTGCTTGCCTCTGCAATCGGTGACGCTTTAGGGTGGCCGTATGAATTCCGTTCAAGAAATACTAACGAAAACCTACAGATGGGCCAAGGTCATTTTGTGGATTGGCACAGAAGGAGTGGCGGACGTTATTGGAATCACAACGAAATGATTTTAGCAGGTGAATATAGCGACGACACTCAAATGATTTTAGCTGTTTCACGCAGTCTTATTTCTGGTTATGATTGGAAAGACTATTTTTCCCACAAGGAACTCCCTTATTGGTTAAAGTACGAACGTGGTGGTGGTAATGCATTAAAAACAGCCGCCAAAACATACAAAGAAAATAATACTCCTTGGAAAAGCAAAAACGCCAGAGATTATTTTTGTGCTGGTGGCAATGGCGCTACGATGCGAATACTCCCCCACGTTATTGCAAATGCATATTTTTCTGATACCGAGCAATTAATGGATGATGTTTTCTCTAACAGTATCATTACGCACGGACATCCGCGCGCTATTCTTGGCGCTACTTGTTATGCTTATGCTTTGAATGTAATATTACACAAAGAAACTATTTTGCAATTTGGAGAGTTAATTAACATCATCATAGATGGAGTTAATGTGTGGGGAAGATTCCGTGAACATGTTCTTCCAACTGATTGGGATAATTACAATAACCTTAATTTTGAATACAACTATCTTAATGAGTGGAGCAACTGCACTAATTCAATAATCGATAAACTCTTATATATCGACAAATCTCTAAAGAAAGGCTTGTTGGTAAATGACAGCACTGTTTTAACGGAATTAAAATGCTTTGATAAAGAAAATGGTGCTGGAGATGTCGCTGTTTTAGCCGCATTATACTTAGTTTCGAAATATGCCAACAACCCCATTCTCGGAATCAAGACGGCAGCTTATACAGTGGGAATCGATACTGACACCATAGCGTGCATAACCGGTGGGTTATTTGGTATGTTGTGCGGAACTGGTTGGATTCCTGCTGAATGGCGTATGGTTCAAGATTATAATTGTTTGTGTAATATCGCAGAAATTCTGCTTTCTAATGATATGAAAGCGACCTCAAAACGAATTTCCGATTCCAATATCAATAATCAAGAACTGCGTAGTTCGCCAATCGGAAAAATATTCATTGATAAAGTTTTCGAAATTCCCAGCGGAAAATCAAGTAAGATTATTATTACAAAAATCTGCACTTTGCTTGGCCAAACACTATATCTTAAGCAATATGAACGAGTTAAGGAAGATGTGCAGTCAACGGAAAGCAACAAAAATGTTCTTTGTAGTAATAATAAAATAATGTCAAGCAAACAAATACGCTTTAACCTCGCTAAACTCAACTCCGTTTCTAGTGATCCTAGTTTTAGCCGTATTACATTCAAAAAGATTGTTCAGATTATTAACCTATTATGTGATGGTGCTTCGAATTGTGATCAAATCGCCAAAAAACTAAAAGTTGATGAGTGCTTGGTAAAAGCAATTCAAGATGCAATGAATTAAAAACACACTTATACCTCATAACAACGAGCCACAAGTGATTAATACTTTTTCTTTGTTTACTGCATACCAATTTTGAGGGCGCCGTTACTCGGCGCCCTCGTTTCGTTTTGCTTTTTCTTCCGCGATCTCCGCTTTCACTCTTTCGATCATCTCGGCGAGTTTGATTTCGCACTGCTCTTTCGTTTCAGCGTAGACGTTGAATTTCTTCCGCTTGCCGCCGGGGAGTCTTGGGAAGAAGCTGCCTTCCCACAGGTTGTCATTGATCTGATACAGGCATCCGGTGCCGGATTTGCGGATCTTTCTCGGAGTCGGCTCGGGATGCGGCTCTGCGGGCTCACACGGGGCGTTTACGGGCGGTTTCGCCATCTCCTCGGGTGTTTGCCCTACCGCAGGCATTTTCGCGTCTGTCTTGCCGATTTTGCGGTCTATGCTCACCGCCGCCTGCATCTGCATCGTGTCGGTCATGTGGCTGTAGATATCCAGCGTGAAGCTGGCGTTGGTGTGCCCGAGGATACGCGACAGCGTCTTGGCATCCACGCCACCTGTCAGCGCGTGGGTGGCGAAGATGTGACGCAGATTGTGAAAAAGCGTGTCAGCGGCAGTTCCGCTTGCCTCAGCAAGGTTTTCATGCGGTTGTAAGGATACTCGGGATGCATCGCCTCCTCGGGTCTGTAGATATTCGGGAAGATCCACTCGCTCATCAACCTTTTCTTTCGCTCCCGCAGTACCTCTGCGGTGCTCGGCGGCAGGAGAATGTTGCGCGTTCCCGTTTCGGTCTTGGTGTCGCCCCAGGTCACCCCGCCGCCTTTCTTTTTCTTCACCGTCCGCGATATCTTTAGCCGTCCCGTGGCTTCGTCGAAGTCCGACCACCGCAGACCGCAGATCTCGCCGAGACGTAACCCCGTGGGGTCAGTTCGGTGTAGAAGAAGTCGCGCCACATCTCGTCCTGCATCACCATGCGCATGAATTTATCGAGCTGCGCTTCGGTGAGTATCTGCTTGGGTGCGTAATTGTTTTTCGGGATGGTCGTGCCGTCGGTGGGGTTCTTGACAATCAGCCGTTCCTTCCCCGCCGCGTCCATCGCTTCATGGAGCATCATGTGAACGCTGCGTACCGTGCTGTCGGCGAGTTCGTGTCCTCGTAACGGATGCGCCTCTATCCGACCGCCCTTTTTAATTTTGTTATACATTCTCTGCACGTCGACGGTGGTGATGAACGCCACCGGCTTATCACCGAGGTAAGGTCTCACGTGCATGCGGATGAGCGAAGCGTAGTTGTCCCAGGTGCTCTCGCGAACGGTGAAGATCATATACTCGTTCATCCATCGGTCGAGCCACTCGCCGAGAGTCATCTTGCTGTCCTCGGTGAGCTCCACGCCGCGGTAGTCCTCGATGCGCTGATGCAGTTTTTCAAGGGTTTCCTTTTGTGTCTTGCCATACACATAACGGTAGATCGGTTTGCCGTCGCTCTTGTGTCCCACGGTGATGCGCCCTTCCCATTGACCGCGCTTCTTCTGACGAACCATTCCGTCACCCGCAGGTCTTCTGTTTGCCATAGTTCTCACTCCTTTCTGTAGCACAACAACATACCACAACTCTTTTCGAATATCCAGCGACTTTGCTGAAACAGTTTTGAGAACTTTCTCACCCCTTCTGCCAACGGTAGGCATCTTCAAATCCAAGAGTACCGTTGATTCGTTTCACTTCTTCTACACAGCTTTGGCGAAGAGTTGAAAGCGATTCTTCCGTAACGTCGCAGTTGGCGGCAAGGATATTCATCATCATTGCCATCTCAACCGCCAGTTTGAACAGCATTCTACACATTCGAGTGTCGCCGCTGTCCACGATTGCCTTCATCGTAGAGACCATATAGTTCGGCAGCATCCCCGGACTGTTATCCGCCCGAAGGTAACCGACGTATGCCTGAATTGCTTTTTCAATGAACTCTGACTGACTTCGGCAGTCATCGTCTTTGTACATTTCCTTGACGGTTTCCATCGTTTTGGGTGTCACCCAAAACGGAAACTTGATTTTCTTGTTTTTTTCCATAATAATTCTCCTTTCTTGCTGTAACCCCTATCACAGCGCCTATGATTTTCCTTACAACACGGTGCTTTTCACGGTTTTTGTCTACTAACACAACCCACAGCCCTTCCACACAACCCCAAATCGTTTCGTTTTCCAAAATGCCGAAAACCCTTGTGCGGACGGCGTTGCCGTCCGCTGTGGTGCGAGTCGAGGGTCGTTTACGACACCGACTCTTTCACCTGCTTGATTTTCGACCATTGAATTCGGTCGAATTTTTCCAGTTTTTCGAGTGCTTTTTGTCGGTACATCTCCGCTTGACAGTGTGCCAATTGCCTTTGATAGTGGTACTCCACCGCCTCCTGAATCGGGCGGATGGTATAGAGCAAGGTGCCGTTATGCTTATGCCCTTTCTTGGTAATGACGGTGGTCGGCTCGGTGCTGATGAGTTGCTTGGCAATCAGTCCGTCGATATGCTTTTTCACGGTGTTCTTGCTCAGTCCAACCGCCGAGCCGATAGTCTTATAGCTCGGGTGGCACTGAAATGTTGTCCTGTCCTCGCAGTACATTAGATAAGCGTACACCGCAATCTCACCTGCTGAGAGATCCAAACAAAATATTTCATTCGGCAGCGGAAAATAATTTTTCACCGCGTCGCGCTTGGGATATCGGTTGTACTTCACACGGCATCACCGTAATCTTTTTTCATTCCTCCTTCACTTTGAGAAGTGGCTGTCCACCCACTCTCCGAATTTTTCTTTCGGCACGATCAAGCGATTGCCCACACGGATGACCGGGAATCCTTTCTCGTGCATCAGCTCGTAGGCCGATGATGGTGCCACGCCAAGCACCTTGGCGATGAGTTCCGCATTGAGAAACAGCGGAAGGTCATCGTAGCTTTGGTAGATCGATTTTTTCATTTTGTTTACCTCCTGAAAGATTTTTTAGGCTTGCGTCTATGTATTGGCGTTTGAAAAAAGATTCCTTCACTTATACAAGGAAATAAAATAGCACTTTGCACACCCGAAATTTTAATTGTTTGCAAAATGTTTATTTTTGCAGGCGTCCGTAGCAAAACAAAAAAGACCTACACATCCACGCACAACGAAACGAGGGGTGCAGTCTGCATCCCGATCAGTTCGTATTGTACATGTATGTATAGGTCTTTGCTTTTTCCAAATGTATGTTTTTTTCCACAGCCTCGTGGGTGCTCTATCTTAACACAGTGTTTTTCATTTGTCCAGTCAGAATGAAAAAATTTTTTCTTTGTTTACTGTGGAGCAGATTTTAATCCGCGAAAAATCAACGCCACCGGAATCTCCGATGGCGTTCTTTGCTATATTAAAAACTATTTTTGAAGACAACTCCTGCTTGTGCTTCTTTGAATATCATCTCGTTGATGCACTCTACTTCCTCG
The DNA here is from genome assembly GCA_017467405.1 of Clostridia bacterium. GTDB lineage: Bacteria > Bacillota > Clostridia > Oscillospirales > Acutalibacteraceae > RGIG1913. The sequence goes on along the minus strand of JAFTSH010000001.1, from coordinate 787,179 downwards.
TCGTAAAATTTTCTTTTGCGTGTGGTATACGTTCCATCGTCATTCATCTTCGGCATCGTCAGTACCGTTTGCCTAAAACCCAAGACCTCTCTCGGGGTTCCTTCTGCACCGCGACACACCATCATTAAGATTCTTTCCGGTGAAAGAGGAAAAATCGAATACGACTCTAACGGAACACCGTTTGGCAAAGTGCCACTTACGACCACAGGATAAGTATCACCTATGATAAAATCTTTTCTTTCACATCTTTCTGCAATAACAAAATATCTTCCTAAGTACCCAAACGTATCTCGCATTAAAAATACTTTTATCGGCTCGTCGATTTCCGGATGATAGGACACTTCTTGAATCGATCTGCACATTACGGCATTCCCCAAATTTCTTTTCCAAAAATCCAAGAAATTACCATCCCTTTGATAGCTCGAATAAAAATCTTTTGAGTTTTTACAAAGCCCTCTTTCGAAATTTGTCCGCACTCTTTCAGAACGAAAACCCATCAATGCAAAAAAAGAGACGAAGCTTGCTATCCTCTTCCATGTTGAGAATTATCTTGTCCTCGGACAGTAGTTTACTTTTGACAATCAGCGATACTTCTCGTTCGAACTCAGCAAAATCACGTTCGATTTTCGTAGGATCGTTTGGCGAATTTATTTCATCTCTATACAAATTTCTTTCCATGAACACATCACGCGTATTCGCTACACTCTCAACGTTTCTCTTTTTACAATAATATCGAACCTCACCGTGATTGCTGAAGCAGAAATTTTTCAAGATAAATTGAGGTATAAAATGATGACGGATCGGTTCATTCATAACTCGCCCCCCTTATTGTTTTTTTTGCATTATACCATGTTTTTAAAAATATCTCAATAGGACGAGCCAACCGCCATCGGAATTCCTGATGGCGGTTGTGATTATTTCTTGCAATACATTTTAATGGCTTCGGAAACGAATTCCGCAGTACCTTCACCGTGGCTGTCGATGTTATTTTTGAACCGCTCGTCGCATATGTACATCTGTCCGAGCCCTGCGAGGATATCATCAGTGCAGTGATAAAAATTCGCTGTAATGTAGTCCTGCAACTTCTTCACGAGCCGCTGTGCCGTTTCGCTGTCGGCGCTATTGCCGCAGTTCTTGCACTCCGCAAACTCGGCAAAGACACCGTTCAGTCCGGCGAGAACGTCGTTCCATTTTTCTTTAGAGTAATCAGCAGTCTTTACCTGACTCTCCTTGTAAGCATCGGTACCGCCCCAACGCTGCTTCGCCTCGTCCTCGTACTGCTGACGGGCAGTCTCGTATTCGCTGTTGTCAAATGCCCCCATTGTAATCTCTCCTTTTTCTGCTTGTTCCAGAGCTGCGATCAGCCGTGTGAGCCGATCCTTCTTCAACGTCAGCAACCGCTTCTGCTCTGCAAGTGCTTTTTGTTTATCGTAGTTCGGCGAGGCAAGAATCTCCGCAATACTTTTCAAGAAAAAATCCAACTCACGGTAAAACAAGATCTCCTGCATCCGTTCCAGCGAGCCTTCGTCATAAAACCGATAGCCGTTTTGCTCGTCAACAAAACTGGGCTTCAGCAAACCGATCTCATCATAATAATGCAGTGTGCGCACGCTGACACCGGTGAGCTCGGCAAATTCTTTGATCTGTAGTTTCATATCTTCACCTCACGAATGGGAGTATACATTATAACGTAACGTCAGAGTCAATACTATTTTACACTATTTTTGCAAAAGGTAAAGGGCGCGGCACCAGGCCGCACCCACGGCAGAAGAGGTTAGATTTCTTCCACCGTTTCCATACCATCCATGACCTCGGCCAAAGGTCATAATGGTTCCTCCTTATCTTTGTGAACCCATTATATCGCCAAAGCCCGATCAAGTCACGACACTATCTGTCACATCAGCGTTATATATGCTCTTTCATAAACCTTATTCGTGCTTCAAGTGCCTTTTGTGTCGTTTTGGCTTTTTGCATAATGTCAAAGCCGTGCATAGTACCTTTGGTTTCATTCAAAGTAACCTCGACGCCTGCTGCGCGGAGCTTTTCGGCATAAAGGATGCCATCATCGTGAAGGCAATCAAATTCTGCTGTTTCGATATATGCAGGAGGAAGCCCCTCAAAGCTCTCGGCTTCCACAGGCGAATAATATACGTAGTTGGGATCTTTTCTATCGACCTTTGTCATAGGTGAGATTCGATCTGAAAGCGATGAATTCCACATAGGCGTGTCAGTATATTTCTTACAGGACTCGCTGTTATTTCGAGCATCAAGGAAAGGATACGGCAACATCTGAAAGGCGAATTTTATCGGGTGCTGACGATCTCTTGCCATCATACAAACACCAACGGCAAGCGTCGAGCCTGCGCTGTCGCCTCCGATACCAATGCGAGAGGTATCAATGCCGAGCGAATCCGAATTGTCATAAGCCCAGCACATAGCCGCATAACAATCCTCAAAGAATACGGGATGCGGATGCTTTGGCGCGAGTCGGTAATTGACGAATAAGACCTTACAGGCGACCTCTTTCGCATATCTCATAGCGTTTTTATAATGATAACCTGCCGCCGCCAGCACGAAACCGCCGCCGTGAATGTAGATGAGGCAGGGCGCATTATCCTTGACGGATTTCGGGGACATCAAGAAGCACTCGATCTTCTCGCCGTCGTAGCTTTTGATCTCGTAACGGCTCACGTCAAGTTCTTTGTCCTTGTATACGTATTTCGGCGTTTTCATATTCGGCACAGCCATACGGAGAAATTTCTCGCTGATGGGCGGCGAGAAATGAGAGAATGGAAAGAATTCTCTATTGATCGGGTATTTTGCCATAAACGCCTCCTTGTAGATTACTCTCTGCAAAATTCTTCATCGGCTGATTTTATCGCTTTTTATAGATCACAAGCTCGGGATTTTCGCCGTTTTCCTCGTAGGTGCAAATGAGGATGAAGTCCATATTCGCGACTATGCCAAAACATCTGTCTCCGCCGAATTCGCATTCAAGCTGATTTCCGAGATAGGTGGCGTTATCGTCAAGGAATTTGACGGTTTTGCCGTTGGGCAGACGGTATTCGAGGTTAACATAACCGCCTACAAGAGCATTGAGCTTTTCGACCTTCGGCATACCTTCCACGCCGAGGGCGTTGATCTCGTCGATCAGTTTCTGCTTGAATTCTTCAAACTTTCCGCCATCGTCAAGGTTTTTATATTTCTTCCAATAGTCGAGCTTTGGGAGCATTTCCTTCAAATAGGCGCGAGCCTGCTCCGAGGAGAAGGCTTCACTTGCCATATTCTTCACACAGACCTCGATCAGATCATCCATATCGTGATACATATACTCGCCGTCGGCATAGCACCATTTGCAATATTCCTCGTTGAAAAATCCGTCGGTTTCACGGCTTATATTGCTATCCTCAAGCGGCATACCGCAACACTGACAGATCAAGTTTTGAGGAGAACCAAGAAGCGTATTGATAGACACTTCAAAAAGTTTGGATAGAAGCTTGAGCGTTTCGGTATTGGGGATCGTTTCGCCGTTCTCCCAACGGCTGACCGCCTGACGGGTGACGAATACCTTTTCCGCAAGTTCCTCCTGCGAGAGTCTGTTTTTCGTTCTAAGTTCAAGAATGATATCTTTCGTTTTCATATCTTTTACCGCCTTGTATATGATACATTTATCATATCATTTTACGCGTTCAGCCACAAGCAACTCTCTGTTGCTATCGGTTAGCTATATTTGAGTTTGACGCATACAAGCATTTACGAATTTCATCGGTACATCCATGCGCTCTGCAACCTGTTCCGGTGTCATACCACTATCCAAAAATCGTTTGCAAACCACTTTTATATTTTCACCGATCTCAATAATGTGCTTGTCGGGATCGAAAATCCTAACCACTCGCTGTCCCCACGAATGTTCCTTAATAGGATGCACATATTCCACATCACACTTTTTCAGCTTTTGGGTGAACGCATCAAAATCATCCTCTTCAAAATAAAGCTCAAAGCTATTGCTACCGAAAGAAATATTATCAGTACCAATAAATTCTCGCCATGTGTCAAGAGTTTGTAATGCCAACCCGCCGGTCAAGGTTTTGTTTGCACCGAAATCCATAATTACGTGAAGCCCAAACACTTTTTTATAAAATTCAACCGACTTGTCTATGTCTGTTACGACAAGCATAGGATTCTTAACTTTCATCAACTATACCTCCACAAATCATTACCTTACTTCCTTTTCTTTGGTGCAAGGAGTTCGGGATAAATTGCTTCAAACAGTTCTTTGAGAAACGCTCTATCGTCAACGTTATCTACCAGAACCATATCTTTGGCGCCATTGTACGGTGGCTCGTAGGTAGCATTCGGCATCAGCTGCACCGCGCTCGGTACGGGTTTGACGAGCAGGCGATCATCGCAGAGATAGGCGGCAATCTTGTCGTTCATATAAATGATATATTCGCCCATCATTTGACGGTGAGTGATGCCCTCTACATCGGATAACTGATCTAATATAAAAGCCAAGTATTCTTTGCTTGTAGCCATAACATTTCTCCGTTGCAAATTTGATGTAAACATTATATCATTTTTCCCGCCTTTTCTCAATCCCTTTTTCTTTGTCTACTGCGGGGCAGAATTTGTTTCGCCTTGAGATTGAAGTTCTTTTTTGATATAATTATAAAAAGAATCCTTTACAAATAAAATTGTCGTAGTATAATGTAACGATTTAACGAAGGTTAGATGGTCGGTTAGGGAGAACGTTTTTAGGAGTTAAACAAATGCACGATTTTAGGTACGTAACAAGAAATGAAGCAAAGCCGATAAAGGAAGAATTGTATCAAATCCTTTATGAAGTTCAAGACTTTGTGAGAGATCATTTTACCTTCAGCTTCACAACGGTTGGCAGTTCAAGTCGCAACATGATTACTTACGATACGAAGTCAAATATCGGCTTTGACTTTGATATCAACATCGAGGTGAATGACGACGAACAGGATTTTGAGCCAAAGGAAATCCGAACTATCATACGAAATGCCATTGACCGTGTTGCACCTCGGTACGGATACAAGCATTGTGAGGATTCCACTCGTGTCCTAACTATCAAAAAAGTAAACACTTGGACTTCTTCGATCATTCATAGCTGCGACTTTGCAATCGTATATAATTGCGATGACGGCAAGCAACAGTATATTCGTTTCAATAAAGACAACAACTGTTATTCTTGGGAATTTCAAGGTAAAGGCTTTGTTGGTTTGGAAAAGAAAATTGTCTGGCTAAAGAAAGAAAAGTTGTGGGACGAACTGCTTGGTTATTACCTCATCAAGAAAAACAAAAACGATAATCCAGACAAGCATTCCCGTTCTATTTTTGCTGAGTCCATAAACGAAATGTGCCAGAAAAACAGTTATCGAAAATAGTTCCGAAAGGTCTTGACTTTTGGGGCAAACAGAGTTACCATACAGACGAAAAAAATCCCTCGATGCGGTGGTTTCACCGTATCGGGGGAGTATCTTTTTGACCACAGTTTATCCCACTTCCACGCACGGAGCACACGGAAACAGTGGAGGTAAGACGGCCGGAAAGCATCTGTTTTCGAGCGGAAAGGGGCGGAAACGGCCCGAAAGTGCCGGAAACAGGTACTCCTGTACCGTTTGGGACATAGTTCAAAATTCGAAAAATTCTACAAAGCAAAATGTTCAAAAAGCCTTATTTTATGCGGGTTTTTGCCTACTCGAATCTTATTCGAATCTACTCGAAAATTGGCATTTGACCACAGTTCGTCCACTTCTTTTTCCGTTTTTAATAATGGCCAAAATTTGTGCAACAGAACAACAAATTCAGAATAACATAACGCAGAAGCAAGGGGGGCTTTTGCCAAAGCGTGTCTGCAATACTACGTTGAATCCTGTCAATACATTTAAAAATATGATTGTTCTTAACAGTCACACCAGCACATATTTGATAAAATTCTTCCATCACTTTCTTTGTCTACTGCGGATCAAAATTTGACATAGAAAACACTAACAAACGGAAATAACCTCAAACTCTTGAGAAACCAACGAAAACGTTGGTTTTTATCATGTTTTATCCCGCTATTTACCAAGTTCAATAGTTAACTCCAATACACCATTGTTGCAATTTTCCACTCTATTTGGTATAATGCATTTGTAATTTGAACATTTAAAGGATTAATATTATGTCAAAAAATATAGATTTTGAAATTACAACTTATGACTATAAAACTCCTGATTATAGTACGTGGCGTTTCCCCTATAATTATCACTACCTCTATATATTGGAAAACGGCAAAGACGTATATATTGGCGAAACAAACGATATTATCGTCCGCACAAAACAACATCACACCAAAGACGACCATTGTTATAAATTTAATTTTTCGCGCATTCACGTTATAACCGGCAAGCATATGGAAGAAACGCCGGCAAAACATTATGAACGACTTTTAGTAAAATTGATGGAAATAGACGGCAAGTTTGATATTCGGAACCGTAAGCAGGGAGAAAAAACATTTTACCGCCGCAAAAATGAATTTGAATTAGGATTTGACAACCTATGGCCTAAGCTCGCGGACATTAATCTTGTAAGTCATAAACAATTCCAAGCCATTTTAAACAGACCGGAATACAAATATTCTCCATATACCAGCTTGACAGACGGACAAATTGCAACTCTTACCAATATTGTAAATGCTATTCATACGAGCGATTCTCAAAGAAACCGTAATGCCGGTTCAAGACCTATTCTTATCGAAGGTGATGCCGGTACCGGCAAAACGGTTATAGCGTCTTCGTTATTTTATCATCTAAAATCAAATCCGAACTTCGCAGGAAAAAATATTGGTTTGGTATATTCTAATACAGCCACTCGTAACGCACTCAAGAATACATTCAGGTGTGTATCTAAAGATTTAGGAAAACATATACTCCGTCCTATTGATGTCACAAAAAAGCACTATGATATTATCATTTGCGATGAAACCCATCGTTTGAGAAGAAACAAAAATTTGGGTATGTATGTGACTCATTTCCGTAACGGAAATGCACGCGTTGGTTTGGATGATACATGTGACGAATTAGATTGGCTACTTAAAAACTCAGACTGTCTTGTGTTGCTTTATGACAAACAACAAATCGCCTCTCCTTCGGATATACCGTCCGATATTTTTTCGCAGCGTCTTGATATTAATGAGTGTGGTACTCGACCGGTTGAACTTCAAGATCAGATGCGTATTCGTGCAGGTGCCGAATATGTTCCCTATATTCACGCAGTTTTAAATCAAAAAACGGTTGATCCCAAAAGATTTGATAACTATGATTTCAAGCTGTTCCTTTCTTTTTCCGATATGATACACGAATTACGCAAAAAAGAAGAAACGATGGGTCTATCAAGAGTATGCAGTGGATACGCATGGAAATGGTCCGCTAAAAACTCGCCTGAAACACCAGATATATCTATTGACGGCATTGACATATGGTGGAACACTCAAACTAGTGGATGGCTTGATAATCCTCAAACTAAAAACGAAATGGGGAGTATTTACTCACTCCCCGGATTAGATTTGAATTATGCTGCCGTAGTTATTGGACCTGATCTGTACTTTGATACTGCGACAAATAAAATTCAAGTTAAAAAGAAACGCTTCTTCGACAACAAAGTTAAACGAAATTCAACCGACGAAGAATTGAAACAGTTTGTTATCAACACATACGGAGTACTGTTGACTCGTGGAATATACGGAACTTATGTGTATGTTTGTGATGACGCATTAAGATCTTATTTAAAGAAGTTTATTCCCACAATTTAATTTTTTGCACTTCAACCCCAAACTATATATCAGTTAAACCATTTTTCTTTGCCTATCCTTTTTGTTTATTATCTTTATTTCGTTATAAAGCAACAAATCATATAATATCAAGCTTAATAACAACAATTTCAGTTATTATAAAACATTCAATGCATATACAAGAAAAAAGCGCCGACGGCAAACGATCAGATTGCCATTGGCGCTTTTGCACGGTACTTATTGAGTATCCGATGATGTACTGTTACTGTTAACAGGCGGTGTATTCTGAATATAGATGATTATCTTCGAATTCTTATCTACATTCTTGGTTCCGGCTGCAGGCTCGGTATCGACAATAGCCTTGTAGGCAACATCGGGAGCGTATCTCTCCTGCACCTCAACGTTGGAAATATCGAAGCCTTTCTTGAGCAACTCGATAATAGCCTCCTCTTCGGTACGACCCGAAAGGTTGGGCATCGTTGTTGTCTGTGATCCGAGACTCATTGTAATGGTAATTGTATACTTGCCGTCGTCTCCCCTGTCTTTTTCATAAAGAAGGGTATCCTTGGCGGGACTCTGGGTAAGTATGGTACCCTTTGCAAAATCACTCGAGTACTCTGCGCTGGCAATTACAATATTAAAATCTGCGCCGTACTGTTCGAGAACATCGGCGTATTTGGCTTTTTCTATATCAGGAACCATATTGTTAAATATCTGATTGTTCCTGCTAGAAGTATTTGCGGTCGACTCAGTCGTCGAAACATTGGAAACGGTAGGAGCAGACGAAACGTCATCTCCGGAACCATCACCGGTTTTGAGGAAGAAAACGACCAACAAAATCAGTGCAAGTGCGACCGTAATAACAAGCGCACAAACTGCGTACGCAACGTTATTATTTTTCTTTTTTCTACGGGGAGGAGTATTATTCCATTCCTGCATATTTCCACCTTCTTTTCGTGAAATTTCGGAAGATCTCATTCTGGCAACCGTCTGTGAGCCTGTAAGAAGCATTCTGAACTTATCAGCACCCGACATACGCTCTGACGGCATAATCTGAAGTGATTGAGTAAGCGCCTGAATTACGGCTTCCGGAAGTGCCTGTGCAATCTTCGAGGGAACCATTAATCTATCATCGGATATCCTCGAAGGTGCATCAGGAGGACAAACACCAACCAGGGTTCTGTAAAGAACCGCACCAAAGGCATATACGTCCGCTTTAGGAGTGACCCTTTCGTCAGCGCCGTACTGTTCTGCGGCCGCGAATCCGGAAAACAGCTCCGGCTCAAGCTCGCTTCTGGCAGTACGTACCTCAGGAATTCCGAATCCGCTGAGTCTGATCTTGCCGTCACGGCATACGAGCAGCGTTTCCGGAGAAATACCGCCGTGGCAGATATCGGCATCATGAAGCGAACTGACGGTACTTAAAACGGGCATCATAACGGTCTTGGCCTGATCCCAACTGAGCATATCGCCGTTGCGCTTGAGAAAATTCGAGAGGGTAATATTTTCAACGTGTTCACTTACGTAATACGCCGTTCCGTTAGCCTCGAAAATATCATACACGGGAAAAAGCGAGGGTAACTCACGCATACGCGCAAGACCTCTTGCAAGCGACTGAAAGGATGCGAGATAATCATTAAAATAGTACTCACTTCCGGGATTGGGCAAAACCGAAAGCGACCCCTCAGTTCTGCTTGCAATACTCAAAGGCAAGAATTCTCTGATCCTGACGGGGGCCTTTAGAACGTTATCCCAACCTATGTAGGTAACACCTTCGCCGTTCTGCTCGACAGCCTTGCCGATCAGATAGCGATCTTCAAGCCATGTCCTAAGCGGCAACAACGGGGCTGACTGAACATAATCGTCAGAGTAACCGCAATACCTGCAGCGATGTTCACCGCCATTATTTTTCATACAACCCAAGCAAAGATCGTTAAAATTTTCCACGGTATCATCCTTCCGTAAACGAAATAGACGTTGCGGGATAGTGCGGAGTTATTACTCTCCGTCGTTCTCCCAGTTGTGCCAAACGCCCTGAACGTCATCGTTCTCCTCAAGAGCGTCAAGAAGTTTAGTCATATTTGTGACAGCGTCCTCATCCGAAAGCGCGGTCTTGGTAGAAGGCAGATATGCTACCTCGCAGGAAACAAACGAGTAACCTTTATCTTCAAGAGCCTTAGTAACGGTACCGAGATCGTTGGGGGCGGTCAGAATCTCAAAGAACTCACCCTCAGCCGAGAAATCATCGGCTCCCGCGTCGAGAGCATCCTCCATCACGGTATCCTCGTCAAGACCCTCGGCCTCAATAACAATTACACCGCTGCGTGAGAACATGAACATAACCGAACCGTTTTGTCCGAGATTACCGCCGAACTTATCAAAGTAGTGACGAAGATCTCCTGCGGTTCTGTTTCTGTTATCGGTAAGAGTTTCGACAACAACGGCAATGCCGCTGGGTCCGTAGCCCTCGTATGTAAGCTCCTCATATACCTTTCCGTCTGTATCGCCGGCAGCTTTTTTGATTATTCTTTCAATGTTATCGTTAGGAATGTTATTAGCCTTGGCTTTTGCGATAGCATCACGAAGTCTTGCGTTAGCATCGGGATTAGGTCCGCCTTCCTTAACGATAACGGCTATTTCACGACCCATTTTGGTAAAAATCTTAGCCTTCTGGGCGTCGGTCTTTTCCTTTTTGCGCTTGATATTGTTCCACTTGGAATGTCCTGACATATTTTACACCTCTAATATTACTTGCGTATTTGTTATATTATCACATATAACGAATAAATTCAATCTTTTTCCGTGATTTTTACATTCTATAGCCCGTTTGAAAGCCAAAACCGAGAATTTCGCCCGCTTCGCAGACTATCGTAAAGGCGTTTTCGTCGGTTTCACGAATTATACGGTTAAGCTCGAAAAGCTCATTTCTTCTCACTGCGCACATTATTACTCTTTGCTCACCGCGCGTGTATCCACCCTCAGCTTTCAGATAGGTAACTCCCCTGTCCATCTCCGAAAAAATCCTTGAGGCTATTTCAGAGCTGTTTTTCGAAACGATATAGAACAGCTTTCCTCCGCCGTTACCGTACAGCACCTTGTCAATTATAGTACTTGCTGCAAAAGCGACGACAAGCGAATATAAAGCGCTGTTAACGTCGCCGTATACAAACGAGGCAATACCGATCGTCACGAGATCCAGCAGAAGTATTATTCTTCCCATCGAAAGTTGCGGACGGTAGTTATACATAAGGCGCGCAATTATATCCGTACCTCCGGTACTTCCGCCGCGCCAGAAAGCAAGCGAAAGCGCAAAGCCGGAAATCAAACCGCCGTATACTGCAGAAAGCAGGCGGTCACCCTTATATTGCGGTAAAACCAGACTGCCGATATCGATAAGCAACGAATATATGACCGTCGCGACGCATGTCTTGATCATAAATCTGCTTCCCAGAAAAAAGATACCAAGCAATACGAGCGGTACGTTTATTGCAAGCATGGCTATTCCGATCGGAATGTCAAACACGAAATTCAATACGGTCGCTAATCCGGTAACGCCTGCAGGTGCAATGTTATTCGGAGCGGTAAAAAAATTTATTGCAAACGCATACAGAGCACCACCGACGAGAAAAAATCCCATATCGGTAAGATGCTCGGTAAGTTTTGTCTTCATAATCTCACTCCTGTGAGATTACTATATGCAATTATTCACAAATTATATTAAACAATTCACGAATACGCTCATTCTGTCCGTCAAGATAGAGGTATCCGAAAAGTGTCTCAAGCCCAGTTGCAGCGTGATATTCAGCAGGATCGGCATTCTTTGGCAGATGATTTGCGTGAGCATTCCTACCGCGCTTATATATCTCAGCTTCCTTTTCCGTCAGACAATCAATTATCTTCAAAACGGCATTATGCTGAGCGCCGGCACGCACGAGGTCGACCGAAAGACGGTGAAGATCATTTGCGGAACGCTCGGCCGAAAGCACAAGCCGTTCTCTCACCAACAGTCCGTACACGGCGTCTCCAACAAAGGCGAGTGTCAACGGACTGAGCAAATTAGGGTTGCAGTCCTGATCGTTATACAGTCTCATTCAAATCACCGTTAAGACATATAATCAAACTCAAAATCATAGATGCTGACGCTATCGCCGTCAGATACGCCTTTCTCGATGAGCGCATCAATAATACCGCTCGATCTGAGAACACGCTGAAAATACTGCAGCGACTCGTAGTCATCCATATTAACCGAAGCCATAATCTTGAGAAGCCAGGGAGCCTCAACGATAAAGAAGTCGCCCTCACGTCTGATACTGAACTCACGTCCTGTTTTGATCTCTTCGGGGATGTATTCCTCAGGCTCGTACACGGTAATCGGGGGCAGCTTGCTCAATTCCTGAGCAACGAAATTCACAAGCTCACGAGTACCTTCGCTGATGGGAGCAGAAATCTCAAACATCGGAAGATCGTGTTCACGCGCATAAGCACGGATCGGTGCGAGTTGTTCATCATCAGCCATGTCACATTTATTAGCCGCAAGTATCTGAGGCCGCGCGGCAAGTTCGGGATTAAAACCTACGAGCTCGGCATTGATCTTTTCGATATCCTCGATCGGGTCGCGTCCCTCCGAGCCCGAGGCGTCGACAACGTGAACAAGCAACCGACACCTCTCAACGTGTCTCAAAAAGTCATGTCCAAGACCGGCTCCCTCACTTGCACCTTCAATGATTCCCGGAATATCGGCCATAACAAAGGACGTTCCCTCGGAAATTCTGACAACACCAAGCGTCGGAGTGAGTGTTGTGAAATGATAATTAGCAATTTTGGGCTTTGCTGCGCTGACGACCGAAATAAGCGTGGATTTTCCGACGTTGGGAAATCCGACGAGTCCAACGTCGGCGAGCAGCTTGAGTTCAAGTCTTACGGTGTATTTCACGCCCGGAGTACCGCTTTTGGCAAAACGCGGACACTGACGGGTTGACGTGGCAAAGTGAGAATTTCCCCATCCTCCGTTACCGCCTTTTGCGGCAACAAAAGTATCGACCGATGACATATCTGCCATCAGACGGCCGTTTTCGTCGTCAAATATCAAAGTGCCGCGCGGAACCTTAATAACGAGGCTTTCTCCACTCTTACCGTAGCATTTACCTCCGTAGCCGTTGCTTCCGTTTTGGGCAAAAAACTTCCTTTTATACCTGAAATCGACAAGGGTGTTGAGATTGTCGTCAACCTTAAAAATGACGTCTCCGCCCTTGCCGCCGTCACCGCCATCGGGTCCTCCGGCGGCAACGAACTTCTCGCGGTGAAAACTGACAGCACCGTTTCCGCCGTCACCTGCTTTGATTTCTATTTTCGCAATATCGACAAACATATAATTCGTCCTCTTTCTACAAAAAAACTCCGGACAAAAGCCCGAAGTTTTTGCGGTTATGTTACTGCTCTACTGCGTAGACGCTGACCTGCTTGCGGTCACGTCCGATGCGCTCGAACTTTACCTTGCCGTCGATGAGGGCAAAAAGGGTGTCATCGGATCCGCGGCCAACGTTGTTACCGGGATGGATGTGGGTGCCGCGCTGACGGATGAGAATATTACCGGCAGTGACAAACTGACCGTCGGCCTTTTTAAGTCCGAGTCTCTTGGATTCGGAATCGCGTCCGTTCTTGGTGGAGCCGACGCCCTTTTTATGAGCAAAAAGCTGGATATTGATCTTAAGCATTATCTTTTCCTCCGTATTAGTCGTATTTCGTCCGGATACTGTTCGGAAAGCTGTTGTATGTGGAGTTCAAGTCCTTCAAGGGTGTCTGAACAAACGAAGACATCCTCATCGCATACGGTAAGTTTCATGTATCCGTCAGATACATCAAGCTCATCGCATTCGGCTCCGATAACCTCAACGACCGTGTTGGCCGCCATATACAACGCCGACGAAACAGCGGCGCAAACAATATCGGTGCCGGCTTGTGAAAAACCGGTATGTCCCTTTGCTTCAAAACCGCAAAGGCGATCTCCGTCATACAAAAAGCTGACCTGAGTCATTATTCGGCGTCAGCTTCGGCTTCCTTCTTAGCAGAAACCTTATCGATCGAGCTGATCTGGATCTTGGTGTAGGGCTGTCTGTGACCAAGCTTTCTCTTCTCGTTCTTCTTGGGCTTGTAAGTGAAAACGGTCACCTTCTTGGACTTGCCGTTCTTAAGGACGGTACCGGTAACGGTATAACCCTTGACATAGGGGCTGCCGGACTTGAACTTTACGTCTCCGCCCACAGCGAGAACCTTGTCAAAAACAACAGTCTCTTCTTCGTTGACGTCAAGCTTTTCGACAAAAACGATATCACCGTTTTCGACCTTATACTGCTTTCCGCCGGTTTCAAAAATCGCGTACATTTGCATTAAACCTGCCTTTTTTAGACTCGCTATTCGCCAGGCGGAGCACACAGCTCACTTGAGCCCGGAATACGCGGCTTATCGATTATATCACAGCAATAACAGTTTGTCAACCATGATTTAACTCAATATTTTCATTTTTTAGCCGAAAAAACTCATCTGCATCGCCTTGGGTATCCCCTCAAGAGCGTGAACCTCATCGAGTGCCTCAAGAACCGTCTTGGAAACCCCTGCTCTGTCCTGAATATCCTCCCAAGAGAAAAATCTTCCCTTGGACGCAGCGTCTTCGAGAGCTATTGCGGCGGTATCGCCAACGCCCGCAAGTGAGTTGAGCGGCAATCTTATTTTACCGTCTTCGACGTTGTACATTCTCGCCGCAGATTTGTAAAGATCAACGGGAAGAAGCTTTACCCCTCTTGCAAGCATCTCGTTTATGATCTGCAAAACGTTAAAGGTTGCCTGCTCCTTGGCGGTAGCCTCTTTTCCCTTGCGTTCGATATCCTTCATTTTGGCTTTTACAGCCTGAAGGCCCGCAAGAGCCGTCTTAGCATCGAAATCCTCTCCGCGCGCAGAGAAGTACGCTGCATAATACTCAGTGGGCCTGTACACCTTGTACCAACCGAGACGTAAAGCAGAGATCATATATGCGGCAGCGTGTGCCTTGGGGAACATATACTTGATCTTCATGCAGGAATCGATATACCACTGCGGAACACCGCAGGTCTTCATCTCGTTGATATGGTCCTCGGTAAGCAATTTGGTGGCCTTGCCCTTACGAACGATCTCCATTATCTTGAACGCAGATTTAGGTTGCAATCCCTTGTCAAGGAGATAAGTCATGATGCTGTCACGCGTTCCGATAACCTCCGAGATAGTACAGGTCTTGTTTTTAATGAGATCCTGTGCGTTTCCAATCCAAACGTCGGTACCGTGTGAAAGACCGGATATCTGTAAAAGGTCGGTAAAGGTCTTCGGGTCGGACTCTATAAGCATCTGACGGACAAAGGGCGTACCAAGCTCAGGAAGGGACAACGTACCCGTCTCGCTGCCTATATCATCCGGCGTAACTCCTAGCGCCTCGGGAGAATTAAAGAGACTCATTACCTTTTCGTCGGACATCGAAACGTCCATGACGGGAATTCCGGTAAACGCCTCAAGATAATGATAGATCGTCGGAACGTCGTGTCCGAGCAGATCAAGCTTAAGGATCGTGTCGTGGATAGAATGGAAATCGAAGTGGGTGGTAATGACGTCTGAATCGCTCTTGTCAGCGGGATGCTGAACGGGACAAAAGTCATATACCTCTTTGTCAGCAGGAACAACGACCATTCCTCCGGGGTGCTGTCCGGTAGTTCTCTTGACATCGGTACATCCGAGGGCAAGTCTTTCTTTTTCTGCACGGTTAAGCACGGTACCCGATTTCTCTATGTACTTAAGAACGTAACCGAAAGCGGTTTTTTCCGCTACGGTTGAAATCGTACCTGCCTTAAACACGTTTGTCGGACCGAAAAGCTCTTCGGTATATTTATGCACCCTCGTCTGAACCTCACCCGAGAAGTTAAGGTCAATATCGGGAACCTTATCTCCGTCAAAACCGAGGAAGGTTTCAAAGGGAATATTATGGCCGTCACGATTCATCGGGGTACCGCAATGCGGACAATCTTTAGGCGGAAGATCAAACCCGGATCCAACACCGCTCATTATAAATTCACTGTGGCAGCACTTGGGACACACGTAATGCGGATGAAGCGGATTAACCTCCGAAATACCCGCCATCGTTGCGGCAAACGATGAGCCAACGGATCCTCGGCTTCCTACGAGAAATCCGTTATCCTCAGAGAACTTAACAACCTTCTGAGCGGTTACGTACATTATTGAATATCCGTTTTTGATGATCGAATTCAGCTCACGGTCAAGTCGTGCGCGAACTATTTCGGGCAACGGATCGCCGTACACCTCTTTCGCGCGTTTCCAGCACGAATCCGCAAGAATATCATCCGAACCCTCGATCGTCGGCGGGAAGTTTCCGACCGGTATAGGACGGATGTCATCATCTATCATATCAGCAATAAGATTCGTGTTTTTGACGACGACCTCGAAAGCTTTTTCTTCGCCGAGATAATCAAACTCAGCAAGCATTTCTTCGGTTGTCCTCAAATACAGCGGTGCCTGTTGATCCGCATCCGAGAAATCCTGTGCAGTCATAAGCACGCGTCGGTAACACTCGTCCTCTTTATCCATAAAATGAACGTCTCCCGTTGCAACGACGGGAAGTCCGAGCTGTTCACCGATACGTATGATGGTACGGTTATATTCCTTCAGATCGTCTTCGGTCTTCGCCGTACCGTTACGCAGCATAAAGGCATTATTCCCAAGAGGCTGGATCTCGAGATAATCATAAAACGAGGCTATATCACAAAGCTCATCGTCTTCCCTGCCCGATACGACGGCCTTAAACAGTTCACCTGCCTCGCAGGCACTTCCGAATATCAGTCCCTCGCGATACTTTACAAGCTCGCTCTTCGGTATTATAGGATGACGGTAAAAATAATTAAGATGCGACAACGAAACCAATTTGTACAGATTTTTAAGTCCGGTCATGTTTCTGACCAGAATGATAAAATGGTTCGAAGGCAATTTTCTTACGTCGGCACCTGCCAAAGAGGAATTGATCGCCGAAAGCTCGGTACAGCCGCTGCTTGCAGTAACCATATTAAGCAGCCTTGCAAAAATTTCGGCCAGAATGGCTGCATCGTCATAGGCTCTGTGATGTTCAAAACTTCTGAGACCGAGAGCCTTGGCAACGACGTCAAGCTTATGCTTTTTAAGTGTCGGAAGAAGCGATCTGCAGATCGGAAGCGAATCCACAAAAGGATTGTCAAAAACCATTGAATTTCTGCGGCAGGCGGCCTTTATAAAAGAAATATCAAAGGTTGCATTATGTGCA
This sequence comes from Clostridia bacterium, assembly GCA_017467405.1. GTDB lineage: Bacteria > Bacillota > Clostridia > Oscillospirales > Acutalibacteraceae > RGIG1913. The sequence continues at coordinate 770,056 of JAFTSH010000001.1, read as the reverse complement.
ACGAGACATCTTCCCTGCGCAAAATCAAGGAAATTACGAACCGCCTCTTCTTCTCGGGGAGCATCGGCCACCATATCGTCCGTTATACCGGTAAGCTGTGATATTGAAGGCGGGATCGAAAAACCGGGATTTACGAAGGTGTTGAATTTTTCACATACCTCACCGTTTCTGAGAACGCACGCACCTATTTCGGTAAGTCTGTCATTTGCCGCGCTCAATCCGGTTGTTTCGACGTCAAAGACAACAAACTCCTGCTCAAAGCCGCCGACAGCGTTATCACTTGCGGCGTCAACGTTGTCGTTTACCACGTATGCCTCTACGCCGTAGATAACCTTTATCTCTTCAGGCTTGCCCTTGAGACTCTCATAGGTATTCATCATTTCGGGATAAGCCTGGACTACACCGTGGTCTGTTATCGCCACGGCTTTATGTCCGAATTCAGACGCACGCTTGATAAGCTCCGATGCGGTATTTACGCCGTCCATCGAAGACATTTTGGTGTGCATATGAAGTTCAACACGCTTCACGTCAGACTTATCCGTCCTCTTATATCCGAGCACGGAAGATATTGAATAAGGTATGATTACGTTATCGTGGAGAAACTCGTTATAGTCGATCCTACCCTGAACAATAATGTTAAGACCGTTTTTTAATTCATCAACCTTTTTGTAATCACCGCTGTTTTTATCAATAGGGCGATGGCTGATCATATACGATCCCGTGCGGTCGGTAATATTGTAAGAAACTCTTACAGAACGCTTATCACGGGTCTCGGTCACGTTAAGCCCAAATATTTTGCCCCAGACCGTTACACTTCCCATATCCGGCAGAACGTCCTTCAGGGGTAACGGCTTAGCGTTTATACGGTTACCAAAAATAATCTTAGCGGTTGAAAGATATACAGGCAGACCGTCCTCAGGAGGAACGGTAACGTCAAAAGTCTGTGCAACGGATTTTACAGGCTTGGCCTCTACAGCAGGAGTTTCGAGCGTATGAACGATTTCCTGCTCGTCGGTCTCGGTCTTCCCTGCAAACTCAACGACAAAGCCCTCTTCTCCGAATTTTTCGTTCATCGCGGTTGAAAGCTTACCTGAAACATCAATTCCCGTAAGCAAAGATAAACCGCCGTTTTTCAGATTAATAACTATTTTTTTGCCCTGAACCGAAACATCTGCATCGGAAATATATCCTTCTATTATCCTGTTCGTACTGCATATCCACCGTATTTCGTTATTAACGGCTTCTCCGTCTATGGGAATATCTTTATATCTGACTTCAATTCTGAAACCGTTAAGTCCGGCAGAATCTGCAATCGATTCCTGCGCTTTTTCGACGTCACGGCACTCAATAAGCGAACGCGAAAGCACAGAGACGGTGACCTCGCGTTTTGATTCAACGCACACCATCCCGGTTATCTCCGACGCTTTAAATGCCTTTATCGCACTTTTGTCTATTATGTATTCACCAAACAGCTCTAAAAAATCACTGCAACCCATTTTTACCGTTCCGTTCAAAATTTTTAACTATACTGTCAATTTCAGCAAACAATTCATCAATTATTCTGTCTTCAGAAACCTTGCGGACGATTTCGCCTTTTCTGAATATAAGGCCCTCGCCGTTTCCGCCCGCAACACCGACGTCAGCCTCTTTCGCTTCTCCAGGACCGTTAACGGCACATCCCATAACGGCAACCTTAATAGGGATTCGGATGCTTCTGAGGCGTTCCTCTACCTCTCTTGCAATAGGAATAAGGTCAATTTGCGTGCGTCCGCAGGTGGGGCAAGAAACAAGCTTCGGACGCGAAGCGTCAAGACCGATTGCCGCGAGTATATCTCTTGCCGCATAGACCTCCTTCACGGGGTCGTCTGTCAGGGAAACGCGTATCGTGTCACCTATTCCGGCAAGCAAAAGTCCTCCTGTTCCGGCGGCGGAGCTTATCATTCCCATTCTTTCGGTTCCGGCTTCGGTTACACCGAGATGCAACGGATAATCGCACATATCGGATACAAGCATACACGAATCGTACATAGTTCTGACGTCCGATGATTTTATCGAAATAACTATATCTTCAAAATCGAATTTTTCGAGAATTTTTGCATTATTCACTGCACTTTCCGCAAGCGCCATTGCGGTAGGCCCACCGTATTTGGCAAGCAGTTCTTTTTCTACCGAGCCGGAATTAACACCTACGCGTATGGGTATACCCTTAAGTCGGCAAGCATCGGCAACCTCTTTGATGCGTTCCGGAGAACCGATGTTGCCGGGATTTATGCGTATTTTGTCCGCACCGGCCGCAATCGCTTCAAGGGCAATTTTGCTGTCAAAATGTATATCTGCAACTATAGGGCAATTCACGGCCATTCTAAGGGCAGAAACGAGCACGGCGTTCTCTTTTTTCGGCACGGCAACTCTGATTATATCACACCCTGCGTCAACAAGTCTTTTTGCTTGTAAAACGTTACCCTCGATGTCGTCTGCACGAACGCTGAGCATAGATTGAACTGCAATCGGCTCTCCGCCGCCGATAAAGAGATTTCCCATTTGTATTCTGCGTGAATCTCTCATAAGTTCCACCTGCCGGTTATCAGTCTCTTGATATCGTTTGCGCCCACCACGAGCATCAGCAACAGCAGCAGCATAAGACCGGCTGCGTGTATCCACGATTCGTATTTTTCAGGGATCTTCTTCCTTGTAACCCCTTCTACCGCAAGCAAAAGTATACGTCCGCCGTCAAGTGCGGGGAACGGAATCAGATTGAAGACTCCGAGGTTTACCGTTATGATCGCCATCATATAGACGAGCGAAGAAAGATTAGCCTTTGCGGCTTCACCTACGGCACTGATCGTACCGACGGGGCCCATCATTTCGTTCAGGCCGTATCTTCCACCGATCATGTCAATAAGCGTCATCCACACAAGTCGTGCGGCCGAAAAGGTCTCGAGAGCAGCTACCTTGATAACCTGCAAGGCGTTTCCCCAACTGACCTTAACACCGTAAACCTTGAAATCAAGACTGATATATCTTTTTCCCTCAATTTCCTGTGAAGGGAAAGAAACGTTCTTAAGTTCGATTTCTTTACCGTCACGTTCGACGGTTATATCGACCACAGTGTCCTCAGAGTTAATGAGCATATAGGAAATATCGCGGTGGCAAAAAATTTTGCGACCGTCAATTTCTTTAATTTTGTCTTCGGCTTGAAGACCGCCTTCAAGACAGCTTGTAGCACCCTCGTTAAAGTTAGCAACAACGGTTGTTCCAAAGGCACCCGAAAGACAAAGAAGCAACACAAAAAGCAAAAATCCTAAGATAAGATTATTTATTGCGCCTGCTGCACAGACGGCAATTCGCTTATAAACGGGTTTATTGCAGTATGCTCTGCCATCCGTACTTTCTTCGTCTTCACCTTCCATTGCGCAAAATCCACCGAAAGGTATAAGCCTGAGTGAATATTTGGTTTCCTTTTTACCGAAGCTGAACAGTTTTGGGCCGAAGCCGAGAGCGAATTCATTAACCTTTATCCCGCAAAGCTTCGCGACGAAAAAGTGACCGAATTCATGTATGGACACAAGCAAAGCAAAAAGGAGCAGCGCCAGCAGATAGGGCCAAACGTTGCCCCAAATCTCTGACGCAGTCAAAGCTTTGATAGATAATAATAGCTGTTGCAAAAAATCACCCTTTGTATTTTTCGGCTGTTTTGATCCTTGCTTCTCTGTCAGCATCCAACACGTCTTCGAGGGAGGGATTGTCAACCGCGGGAATTCCGTTCAAAGACTCGAAAACACATTCGCCGATTTCGGCAAAACTTATTAGGTCCTCAAGGAAAAGTGCAACCGCAACTTCGTTTACACCGTTGACAACGGCAGGTGCAACTCCTCCCCTGCGCGCCGCTTCGCGACAAGCAGCAAGACACATAAAAGTATCATAATCCGGTTTATAAAACGAAAGTGAGCCGTAATCGGTAAGCGAAAGCTTTCTCTCGTCTGATACAACCCTGTCGGGATAAGTAAGTGCATATTGAATGGGAAGCTTCATGCTCGGCACGCCAAGCTGCGCAAGTACTCCGTTATCGCAAAATTCGACCAGAGAGTGAATAACACTCTCACGATGAATTACCACTTCTATATTATCGGCCGATACACCGAACAAATGCATCGCCTCGATTATTTCGAGCCCCTTGTTCATAAGGGTCGCGCAATCAACCGTAATTTTTTTACCCATATTCCAGGTTGGATGGCAAAGCGCTTCTTCTTTTGTAACCGAAGAAAGATATTCTTTATCCTTTCCGAAAAAAGGTCCGCCTGATGCAGTAAGTATTATCTTGGAAACCTCTTTATGTGAAGCGGCACGAATACACTGAAAAATCGCTGAATGCTCACTGTCAACGGGATATACGCTTACACCTTTAGACGAAGCGGCCGACATAACGATATTTCCGGCGGCAACAAGCGGCTCCTTGTTTGCGATTGCGATGTTTTTACCGGCCTCAATTGCACTTAGAGTAGGCAAAAGGCCAGCAAGACCGGTCACCGAATTAAGAACGACGTCTGACTTATGATACGCAGCAACATCACAGACAGCCTCCTGTCCCGACGTTACATGCACCGGAAGATCGGCTACTCTGATCTTAAGATCCTCTGCAGCGGATTTGTCCGACATTGCAACAACGTCAGGTCTGAATTTCCTTATCTGTTCCTCAACGAGCGAGACGTTCTTTCCGGCCGCAAGTGCCGCAACGCGAAGCCCAAGGTGTTCGGCAACCTCGAGAGTCTGTGTACCGACTGAACCCGTTGAGCCGAGAACGGTAATCGTCTTGTTCAATATATTCAATCCTATCCTCTTATTATGAGAGGCCAAACCGACCAGAAGCTGTTGATGACGATGTACGTCATAGGCACGACCATCAAAAAGCTGTCGAACCTGTCCATTACACCGCCGTGACCCGGCATAATTTTTCCGTAATCTTTAATTCCGGCCTTGCGCTTGATAACGGAGGCGGAAAGATCGCCAATACAACCTATTACCGCAGACAACGCTCCCAACACCAGGAGGAACAGATAGTTAACGGCAACGCCCGAATCGATTCTGGTATAGATAAAACCGGCAAGCGCAAAAACAAGCATATTGAAAACTATGCCGCCGACAAAACCTTCAATGGTCTTTTTGGGACTTATAACGGGAGCAAGCTTGTGTTTTCCGAGAAGCATACCTGTAAAATAAGCGCCTGTGTCTGCAATCCACGCTCCGCAAACCGCAAGAATTATGAAGAAAAGAACGTCGCCGTCGGTAACACCGTCAAGCGTTTCTTTGAAATTATTGATTCCGATGAGACAATAAAACGCCGTAGGAAGAAGCAGAGAGGAAGCAAAGGCGAAAGCGATGTCTCCGAGCTGCAACGAATCCTTGTACTTCATCATAACAAGGAACAGTAGCAGAACGTAGACAAACAACATCAAAAGCCCCCATTTGGCCAAGAAAGAAGAGGACAAAAACAGAGGTAAAGCCGCGGCAACAGTACCCAGCACGCTTAAGGGTTTATTGGAAGCAAGGCCCTTAGCAGCAAAAAGCTCATGTGCCGCAATTGCGGAAAGCAAGGCCAAAACGATGTTCAACAGGTACGGAATATTTCTGAAATATATCACCGCAGCAAGGACGATTACCCCTACTGCTCCGCTGATTATTCTAGTCTTCACTCTTTTACTCCTCCAAATCTTCTTTGACGTCGCCCGAAATCACTAATGGCTCTATCAAGGTCCTCTGTACTGAAATCAGGCCAAAGAACATCAGAAAACCAAAGCTCGGCGTACGCTGATTGCCACACGAGGAAATTGGAGAGTCTGCACTCTCCGCTCGGTCTGATTATAAGATCTACAGGAGGCTGATCAGAGGTATACAGATTTCTTTCAATATCAGCAGACGTAATTCTTCCGATGTCTTTATCAGACTCCAAAACCTTGTTTACGGCTGTAACTATCTCGTCGTGACCACCGTAATTTATTGCTATATTCAGCATAAGCCCCGTCGCCTCGGCGGAAGCATCCTCGGCATCCTTCATCAAAGCCTGAAGATCCTCTTCCAAAACGCTTCGGTCTCCTATAAACCTGACCTTTATGTTTTCATCAACAAAATTCTTAGCATCCTTCAAATAGTCGCGAAAAATGCCCATCAAAGCATCGACTTCCTCCTTGGGACGCGACCAATTCTCGGTGGAAAAAGCGTACACCGTGAGGCACTCGATACCTATTTTGTTACAATATCTTGCTATGTCCTGAAACTTTCGCGATCCTGCGGAATGACCGGCTTTACGGGGCAACAGACGCCTTTTTGCCCAGCGTCCGTTGCCGTCCATTATAATTCCTATGTGGCGCGGCATTGCGCCGCTGACAGAAGCAGACATACCGACTCAGATAGAAAGGATCTCTTTAGTCTTCTCGTCGGCAACCGAGTCGATCACCTTGCAGAACCTGTCGGTGAGCTTCTGAATCTCATCCTCGCCCTTCTTCTGATCGTCCTCGGTGATCTCTGAATTCTTCTTCATCGCTTTGAGCTTCTCCATTGCGTCACGTCTGACGGAACGAACGGCAACCTTGGAATTCTCAGCCATCTTGGAAACGTCCTTGCTGAGCTCTTTACGGCGCTCTTCGGTAAGCTGCGGGAAGGTAAGGCGTATTACACGTCCGTCGTTCTGGGGGTTAATTCCGAGATCGGAAGACTGGATTGCTTTTTCAATAGCCTTAAGAGAAGTAGCGTCGTAGGGCTGAATCTGAAGAAGTCTTGCCTCGGGAACGGAAACAACCGCCATCTGATTTATAGCCGTGGGAACTCCGTAATAATCTACAAGTATCTTATCGAGAACCATGGGATTGGCTCTTCCTGCTCTGACAGAAGCATAATCGGATTTAAGGACAGAAACCGTCTTTTCCATTTTCTGTTCGGTGTTTTTAATAAGTTCTTTCATGACTACATCTCCTTAAAAATTATTATTTAACAACAGTGCCGATGTTTTCACCCATAACGGCTCTGTAAATATTGTCGGGATTCTCGAGACTGAACACGAGTATGGACATCTTGTTATCTCTGCAAAGCGAAGCAGCGGTAGAATCCATAACGCCAAGTCCTTTAGCAAGAACCTCGTTGTGAGAAATCTCGTCGTATTTTTTGGCATCTGGATTTTTCTTCGGGTCGCTGTCATACACACCGTCGACGTTGGTCGCTTTAAGGATAACGTCAGCCTCAATCTCAACGGCGCGAAGAGCTGCACCGGTATCCGTTGAGAAGAATGGACTTCCGGTACCGCAGCCAAAAACGACTACCCTACCCTTGTTAAGGTGAGAAACGGCCTTGTTGCGGATATAAGGCTCGGCTATTTCGTGCATAGCAATGGCAGTCTGTGCTCTGCAATCAACACCAAGCTGCTGAAGAGCATCTTCAATAGCCAACGCATTGATGACCGTTGCAAGCATTCCCATATGGTCAGCACGCGTTCTGTCCATCTTTCCGCTGCTGCGTCCTCTCCAGAAGTTACCTCCGCCGACAACGATGCCGACCTCAACCCCAGAGTCAACACACTTTTTAATACTTTTGCAAACCTCTAAAACTATGTCAAAATCAAGACCGGATTTCTGTGTTCCGGCAAGCGCCTCGCCGCTGAGCTTGAGAAGCACACGCTTATAGGCAGGCTTCTTAGAAAAGCTGTCCATTAAAATTCCTCTTTCGTCAAATAGTACTATAATTTATAGTCCATATAATATTACTACATTTTGGTCTGATTGTAAAGAAAAAACGCAAAAACGTGTAAAAAAATATATTATAATAAAAAGGAAGGCCGCACCTACATTGGTGCGGCCGAAACGCAAATATAATTTACGCCTGCTGTTCCTTCATCTTTGCATAGCATTCGCTGCAGTAGATGGGACGATCCTCTCTGGGCTTGAAGGGGACGGTCGCCTCTTTACCGCAAGCAGCACAGGTGGCAGTGAACATCTCTCTGGGGGGTCTGGCAGCAGACTTACGTGCATCGCGGCAGGCCTTGCAGCGCTGCGGCTCATTCACGAAACCCTTGGCATCGTAGAACTCCTGCTCACCGGCGGTGAATACGAATTCAGCGCCGCACTCTTTGCAGACGAGTGTCTTGTCTTCAAACATTGTTTATACCTCGCTTAATTATTTTTGCCCTTGGACGGAGTTGCACCGACACCTTTGTTACCAACGCTCTCTTTGAGCTACGGGGGCATATATAACGGCTAAAACCGTCAATTGCTTATTTTGCGGCGAACTCTCTGAAGAGCATTGTCGACTGACTTAACAGACACACCGAGCTTGTCCGCGATTTCCGAGTAACAGACTCCGTCGGCATACAAAAGAAAAACCGTACGTTCGAAATCGGAAAGAAGGCTGTTTAGTCTGCAGAACAGCTTACGCATCTCATCCCGCGCAATAACGACGGTTTCAGGCGTTTCCGAACTCTCAAACTCTGCATCGTCAATAGATACCCTTGCAGCAAACGGTATCTGTTTCTTGGCCAAAGTCTTTTTAACAGCGGAAATTATACTGCGGTCAATACAGAGCCCTGCATATGTACGAAACGAAGCCCCGCCATCGGGCGTAAACCCTTTGACGGCCTTCATAAAACCTATCGTTCCCTCCTGAACAAGATCTTCCTGTTCAATCTCAGGTGTGTTGTAAAAAGAAGCACGAGCTTTGATCAGAAATACATATCTTGCAAACAAGGCGGCAAACTCAATCTCCCCACCCATTCCGGCTTTCTCAACCAGAACCTCGTCAGAAATATTTCTAAACTCGATAAAGCACACTCCTCACAACAATATGTAAAGATTATAATTTAACTTTTTAACAAAGTCAAGAGGATAATGATTAAATTATACAGTTTTTTTAACAAACTGTGAAATCTTTGTAGCAAAATGTAAAAATCGGTGTAAAAACCAAGAAATCACACAATGATTATTAAATAATTATTCGCTTTGCATCTCAGAAAGCTCAAGCGTATCGTTTTCCCACTCCGACATTTTGCTTTCCAACTCCGCCTCTGCTTTTTCCAGTTCCGTGTTTATCTGAGAAATTTTCAGATAATCTGCCATAACGTCGTCAAGCAAAAGCCTGCTCCTTAATTCCTCAATACGAGCTGACACCGCGTCCACCGCAGCCTCATCTCTTGATATTTTCCCTTTTAATTTCTTTATGCGCGACTCCCTTTCCTTACGTTCCCGATAACTGACAGCTCCGACACCGGGAGTCTTTTCCGCCTTTTTCGGCTCTTCATCGGGTACGCGCTTTTCAAGGTAATCGTTGTAGTTTCCGTTGAACCCCGTTATGCCCCTGCGATTTATCTCGTAAACCTTTGTAGACAGCTTGTTTATAAAATACCTGTCGTGGGAAATCATCAGAAGGGTTCCCTCGTAAGATTCAAGTGCGGTTTCGAGCGCTTCCTTGGATTTTATATCAAGATGATTCGTCGGCTCATCAAGCAAAAGCAGATTTGCACCCGAGAGCATAATCTTCAGAATGGCAAGTCTTGCTCTCTCTCCGCCGCTCAGATCGGCTACCGACTTGAATACGTCCTGACCTTTGAAAAGAAAACCGCCGAGATACGTCCTTGCCTCGGTCTCGCTCATATTTGGGTATTCATCCCAGAGCTCATGCAGCACGTCCTTATCAAAATGGAGACCGTCCTGTATCTGATCAAAGTATCCTACCGTAATTCCGGCTCCGAAACGAATATATCCCTCGTTTGAATATTCGCCTATGAGGGTTTTAAAAAGCGAAGTCTTTCCACATCCGTTCGCGCCGAGCAAGAAAGCCCGATCCCCCTTCATCAGAGTCAGGGCCGCATCAGAAAACAACACATTGCTTCCAAATGCGCAGCTAAGTCCTCTGACGGTCAATACCTCCTGTGCTCCGGAGTACTTTACAGGAAATCTGAAGGTCACTCCCCTTTCCTCTTCCTCTGGACGAACAAGTCCGTTTTCGAGACGATCAATAGATTTTTGCTTGTGCGCAATGGTTATATAATTACGCTCCTGTGACCACTGTCTTTGCTGTTCAATAATACCTTCTATACGCTTTATTTCCTTTACGGTTTCTGCGTAGTGCTTCTTTTCGTTCTCGAGTTCTTCACGCTTTTTCTGTTGGTACACCGTGTACCCGCCTGTATAAATCTTCACGGTACCGTGCTCAATTTCTACGGTCTTATTCGTAACCTTATCGAGAAAATATCTGTCGTGTGAAATAACGACGTAAGCCCCCTGAAAAGAGAGCAGATACTCTTCCAACCAAGTGGCCGATTTGACGTCAAGATGGTTTGTAGGTTCATCGAGAAAGAGAAGATCTGCGCCCGAAACAAGAAGCCTTGCAAGGCTTATCTTGGATTTTTGTCCGCCACTGAGTGCAGAAAGGGGTTTACTTAGTTCATCGTCCGAAAAACCAAGGCCGAGAAGAGCCGAGCGGGCTCTGGAGCGGAACGTTAAGCCGCCTTCACGTTCAAAACGTTCACTCAAAACGTTAAAGCGATTAATCGTTTCGTTGCTATGATCGTATTCCATCATCCTTGCCAATTCGTCGATTTTATTTTCAATCTCAATAAGATCTGCGAAAACACTCAGAGTATGCTCGTAGGCTGTAACGGTATCACTTTTAGCGACATGCTGACTCGTATAACCGATTTTGAGGCCCCGTGCTCGCGACACGATGCCTTTGTAATCGGTATCCTCTCCTGAAAGTATTCTGAACAAGGTGGTTTTACCGACACCGTTGGTACCGATGAGCCCGATTGCATCCTTGTCTTCTATGCGAAGATCAACACCGCTGAAAAGCGTGCGTTCTCCGAAATACTTTGAAACGTTTTCTGCAAATAACAGCATTTAATCACCAAGGTGATTTTAACACATAAAAAGCCGTATTACAATCTAAATATATTCTTTTTCACGCAATCTCTGCACTATTGCCGCAAGAACGGGCGCCGCGCTTGCCGCACCTGAACTACCACCTTCCGCAAGAACCGCCACTGCGTACCTTGGTGCTTCAGCGGGGAAAAAGCCCGCAAACCAGGCTTGTGTTATTTCGGCGCCGTCGACGTACCACCCCGTCTCCGCTGTCGCGGTTTTTCCTCCGATCGTCACTCCTTCCACAGCAGCGTTTTTTCCCGTTCCTTCCGTGACCACGGAGACCATCATGCTTTTAAGAAGCTCCGCGCTTGATTTTTTTATAACCCTGACCGTTCGATTCGTTGAATAAGCAGTTACGTCTCCTTCTCTGTTTACCGTACCTTTTATCAGCGAAGGCTGTGTCAAAAGTCCGCCGCACGAAATCGCGGCAACCATTGAAGCCACCTGTAGAGGAGTTGCCAACAATTCTCCCTGACCGAAGGCGAAATTCGCAAGTGCTCCGTTATTTGAAAGCAGTTCGGGAAGCTCCGGCATGTTTCCGGCGATGCCGACAACACCTGCACACAACTCTGTCTTACTGCCAAATCCAAACGATTTAGCCGTTGTATATACGTTACCGGCACCGGTATCCATAGCAAGTTTTATAAAATAGGTATTGCAGGAACGACGAAGAGCTCCATCCATATCGAGAACGCCGTGTCCCGTCTTATTATTACACCAATAACGCGTATCACCGATATCAACGTATCCTTTACAGGTATATTCACACGATGCAGATATACCGCAGTCGAGCGCAGCGGCAGCTGTGCAAAGTTTGAAAACCGAGCCGACGTTATAAGCCGCCAAAGAACGGTTTACAAGCGGAGAATTATCCGAGCCGAGACTCGCGCCAACGTTAGTCACGGAAAACGACGGTACGCTGCAGCTTGCCCTTATTTCGCCGTTTCCCACATCAAGCACCACTACCGATCCTTTTGAAAGCATTGCAGCTGCCGTTTCCTCAACAACCTGCTGAACCGTTTTATCGAGGGTAGTAACAACACCCGCAGTAACGCTGTATTCATCTTCACCCGTCACGATCGGATCTATTCCCGCAAGAGCCGTTCCTCTTGCGTCGAGACAAAACGAAACCTTTAATGCCCCTTTCGGAAAAAGCAGGTCGTCAAATGCCTTTTCGATACCGCAAACTCCGTGTCCCTCGCTGTCAAGATAGCCCAGCATATGCGGCGAAAGAACGGTTCCCGCAGAATAATAGTCGTAGTACTCGTGCACGTATGCTCCCTCTGCTTCAAAGTATGATTTGGTTGAAACAACGGTTGGCTTCCCCTTCTTCAGTATAGACATTATCTCATCAAATCCCGTTGCATCAAGTATTTCCGAAAGGCGCGTGACCACCTCAGGCGAGGCCACCACTGCGGCTCTGTATCCGAACGTCGTGTTAGTAAGCGGCTTCATATTAACGTCATACACCGTACCCCTGCTTTTGGCCACCTCAACCGTTGCATAACTCTGTGATGCCTCTGCGTCTGCGTACTTTGGCTCGGTCATTATGTGCATTATTCGAACTATCGATAACAAAAAGCACCAAGTAAGTATGATGGACACTATTCTTAAGCGGTTTTTCATTTCATCGCCCCCGCTTATATTTTGCACACATCTGCTTTGTTAAAACAACGCAAGCGAAACCGAAAAAATAATTTAATGCAAAATTAATCTTTAAAAAGTCCCAAAACAAAACCAATTCACATAATTTAATAGAAAAATACCATTAAATTATGGCTAAAGTTATTATATAATATCCGCCAGGAAGGTGATTTTTTGTATTACGGAATAATAACGATAGCATCCTTGATGTTCAGTATGCAATTTCTGTTCAATCAACAGTTTGAAAAAGAATGCGGAAGCTCTACGCGTTCGTCGTTGATATTTACCATCGGCTCAAGTTTAGCAGGCACTGTATTACTTTTGATAATTAATAAATTCCGATTTGAGTTTACGCTTTTCACCCTTGTGATGTCCGTTGTTAGTTCGTTAAACGGATTACTTTACGCGATTTGCAGTATGAAGGCATTCGGAAAGATAAATCTGTCACTCTACTCGATTTTTGCGATGCTCGGCGGCATGGCGCTGCCTTTCGTTGCAGGCATTCTGTTTTTCAACGAAGCACTCACGATTGGGAAATGCGTCTGCTTTGTACTAATCGCAGTTTCATTATTTCTCACCTTCGAACGCGGCAAAAGCAAAAACGGGCTTATATATTACGTCGGTATATTCGTTCTTAACGGAATGTCGGGTGTGTTGGCAAAGATATTTCAAGCCGCACCGTATGAAAAGACCAGTGATGCGGGATATTCAATTCTCAGCGCTGTCGTCACGGTCGTAATGACCGCTATTATGCTTTTATTCACAAGAGGCCCCAAAATTAAAATCAGCGTAAAATCCGCTCTTAATATGTTTGGCAACGGTGCGCTCGGCAGAGTAGCAAATTACCTGTTGCTCATTGCTCTTGCCCATCTTCCGGCCTCGGCACAGTATCCCATGATAACGGGAGGCGTAATGATCTTCTCGACTGTAATCTGCTTCTTCACGCCCAATAAGCCGAGCAAGCGCGAGATAATTTCTATAATAATTTCGTTTGCCGGAATAATGGCTCTTATAATGCTTCCCTGATATAAGACACAAGCAAAACGCCCCGCGAAATGCGGGGCGTTTATTATAATGCGTACTGACTGATTCTGTCCTCTATCAGTACGTACTCCTTTCCGTTAAGGTTGATGACAGGTGTATCGTCGTTGACGTCGTTACAGTCTTTTTCCATACTGTCAGCCGATTCATACCACCGCAGCAAAACAAGTCTTCCGGTAATATCTACGTAATTTTCGGTAACAAGGTCGGGATTCTGAAGAAGAAGGTATCTCAACGTTTCAAAGGTCCGCGCTCCGATGGTTACGTCATACATCCCAAACGTGTATCTGATATTATATTCATCGATGCAAACGCTTCCGTCTTCATTTACTTTTGGCGGGTTTTCTCTGATCAGTAACGGTCTTCCGTGAACCCTGTCGTTTCCGTTGACGATTACGTCGTAATCCTCTTCCAAAAAAGTATGGATTTCAGTGGGGAAATCGTCATCTGCTTCCGAATCACAAACTATTGTTCCGAGATCGCGGATATATTCATCCGTCAGTTGCGAAAACCAAACACATTCGTTTTTGTACAATCTGTTCGCTTTTACGTTATAAGTCTCTCTGCAAACTTTTACACCGGCAGCCTCGTGTATAACAGCGGCTTTGGGAACATAGCAGGTTGACACTAACGCTAATTTCTTATCAGGATACCGATATGTGCCTTCGGAATTTTTGTTTCCGATCTTCGGAATGATGAACGACTCATCGGCGAACTTTATTTCAACAAACGGGCGATTGCTCTCTTTAATGACCAGATGCGGCATTTCCATCGGGAAACCATGAGTGTGATCCTTCTTTTGCATAATTTTTCTTCCTTTCATAAACATTAAAATTTCTTCGGGTGCACATAATGATCGGAACTGTTTTCGCACATTATATATTCTGCTTTTAACCGTACCGATCGGTATGCCAAAATGTTCGGCAATTTCACTTTGCTTATAGCCGCTCATAACCATCTTAAAAAGCTGTGCTGTTTCAAATGGCAATCTGTTCAACATACCGCAAATATCGTCTTCTGTTAAAAGCGTTTCGGACTCAAAATAATCGTATATTTTGTCCAAGAATTCAGATTCATCACGATAGTGCTTTCTGTACCAGAGATTACACTGATTTCTTGCAATTGACAACAGCCACGACTTAAACAAATCAACGTTTTTTAATTTATCAAAGTTTTTATACGCAACAAAATAAGTTTCCTGTATAACGTCGTCCGCATCGAATCGGCTGGGCATACGGTAGTTGATATATCTCTCAACAACTACCCTGCAACTTACCAAAAGCTTTTCAAAGCATTCTCGTTCCATACGTGCCTCCTTTCTCTGAATTAAAACCGGTTTCATATATAATGTTGCTTTTCGTGTCAAAAAGGTTCAAATAATTTTAAACAGCCACCGGAATTTCAAGTCCTATGGCTGTTTATTTAATCAATTTTCAGATAAAGAAACAACCTTTGTCCGATGGACAAAGGTTGTTTTGGTGCGAGGAACGGGACTTGAACCCGTATGTCTAAGACACACGCCCCTCAAACGTGCGCGTCTGCCTATTCCGCCACCCTCGCAAGCGCAAGTGTGATTATAGCAAAAACCGTTGCGTTTGTCAACACTAAAGTTGAGATTTTTTTATCTTTTTCTAAAAAGTTTTAATTTGAACTCAAAGCAGTGATATTCTTTTTTGAAACTCTTACGGTAAAAATCAGTTTCGGATATAAATATAAGGCGTTTTAATGCTTAGGCGGATTTTCAAAAATATATTTTTCAAGAATTTCCGCTGCATCCGAAACAAGATCGGCACAAGGACGCTTGCTGTAATATTCATTCGTTCTCACCGACGGTACGCATCCGTCGGGTTTGCTCAAGCCAAGGAGATCACGGCAAATTATACTACCGTTATTTTCTCTGAACTTTGAAGCAAGATATTGTATCCTGGCGTAGTGTTCGGATTTAGCCGACTGATCGGTTGGATCGTCAGGTCCGTATAAAAGGCCGGCTACCATAAACATACCACTGACTGCCCCGCACACCTCGCGCAGCTTTCCCATTCCGCCACCAAACGAGGCCGAGAGGCGAAGCGAAGCGGTTTCATCAAGTCCGGTAAGATCGCTGAAAGCAAGAAAAACAGCCTGTGCACAGTTGTGTCCCGAAAGAAACAATTCCTTTGCTTTAGTTGAGTAATTCATATTGCGTACTACCTTTCAATCAAACCTTACGGAAGAAAGCGCGGGCAAGTCGCGCTGCCTCGGGATCCTCAAACTCCTCTGCCCTTTTGTAAAGATGCTCGGTATCAAAATCGAGGTGCCTCAGACCGAAATTTCCGTCCTCATACACGATATAATCCGAGCAACGCACAGGCTCAAAGCTACCGAAATGATAAGAAAGGCTTCCGGGATTCATTACGTAGCTGTTTGGACCCGCAGACGCAATCCACTGTATATGAGTATGGCCGTATACGATACATCTTTTGGGCGAAGACGCCTCGGGAAATTTTGTTGCAAACCGCTCCATCGACAAAGCGCGGGTGTTCCACTGTGATATCTGCAACTCGGCGTACGGCTTAATATCCGACAGTTCACTGGTCATATGGCAAATATAGAAATCGATATCACCTATGGTAAACGTACGTTCAAAAGGCAGTGACTCCAAGAAATCGTACTCAACGTCAGTAAGCTGTGAATACATCAGCTCCTGAAAATTTCTCGGATGTTCATAAGGCCCTTTGTTGGTATGTCTTCCTTCGATAATATATCCGTCGTGGTTTCCTCTTACGGCAAAAAGCTTGTCCTTTCGCTCCATAAACCACTGCACGGACTCACGAGGATTAAAGCCATAGTCAACCATATCTCCTGCGAAAACTATGTAATCACAGTCGCCTTCCTTTGCCCATACGGCATTAAGCGCGTCAACGTTCGCGTGACAATCCGACATTATCAAAATTTTCATATTGCAACACCTCTAAAACCAAAACCAAATCGGGTTTTCTTGCCGAGCCTGTAACCTCACTCGACAACGGATGAGAGCACCGACGAGTCAGAAGAAACAACGCTTTCGGCTTCATCGCTCGTACTTACTTCCGACAAGGCTTCGGATTCCGTATCGGTTGAATCCGCCGACGGAAATTCAACAAACTTAAGCGTGCCGTCTGCAGTGTCATACCATACTCCCGACGTAGTGATATACAGTGCAGTCGGAACAGTCTCAGTCTTGAGAACCTTTACCTGCTGCGCATCGGTTGCGTTGTCAACTACACATATTCCTTCTTGTGACAAATATACGAACTTGTTATTGCCGTAGTTGAAAAGCTGACTGTCGGAACGCAGGGTCTTTCCCGAACCGTTATCTGCACTCATCGACTTTACACCCTCAGCGGTCTGATAGTAGATTACGTAATTGTAATACGCAAAATAACCCGTACAGTCGTCGGCGAGAATGACCTCCGTGTCCTTAAGTCCGTTAGTACGGATCTTAACGAGACCGCGGTCATCGGTATAGTAAACATAACCGGAATCAACCGCAAACGTTCCCTTAACAACGACGTCGCCGATCCTTCTGACACCGGTGCCGGACGTTGTCATTTTATAAAGCTGACCTTTTGAATCGGTATAGTAAATCCAGCTGCCGTTGACGCTGACAGATGCACAATCGTCGGCAAGAACAGAAGCAGATACCATATTTTTGAGAACGGTCAGCTTGCCGTTCTCAACGTAGTACAAAAAGTTTTTTTCAACGTTAAGCGACAAAGCCTTACCGTCGGCAACCTTGGTAGCGGTGCCGTTCTGATTCACAGAATAAATTCCATCCTGGCCGGAATAGTAAACCTCACCGGAAAAATCAGCAACGCGCCCTCCCATAGAGAGATTGCCGCAAAGGCCGGATACCGAAAGATTTCCGCTACTGAAAGGACCTTTAAAAATGAACAAAGCAACGAACACAACCAAGAATACAACCAAAGCGGACAACGCCGTTCCAGCCCATTTATATCCCTTTTCACTCTTTTTCTTTTCAAATCCCGAAGTCATTTAATTCACCTTCACAAAAAAGCGGCAGAAGAATCCGCCGCTGAATAAATTGTAATCAGTTCTTTTTATTTGCCGCCTTTTTTGCCGCCTTCTGTGCGCGGTTATACACGGGAGGCATAACAAGGCGAAGATAGGTGTGCTTTTCGACGTAACCGTCTACCCTGCTGCGAAGCTCCGCGTCGCCGCCTACCGCTCCTGCGATTACTACAAACGTAAGCGCTGCTCGTGTTTCTGCAGTACCGAACACATATACGGTATTGAACATATCGAAAAGCTTTTCACACTTTTTGCGATCGTTCTTTTCAATTACCTCGCGTACGGCAGGTACTACATATCTTTCGAAGAAATCAACGTAAAGGAACTCGCCCTTTTCGGCAATTTCGGAAGCGTAGGTCTCTTTAAGGAAGGGAAATACGGCAAGAAGCTTCTGAGCAAAACCTTCAGGGGTAATATCCTCGCCGTCCTTGACCTTCGAAGGACCGGAAACCACGGAAGAACCGGAAGCTCTCACAACGGTTTTTACACCCGAAAGATCACATACGGAATCCGAAAAATCACTCGCAATCGAACGAACGTCGCGATCGTCGGAGGAATCGGTAAAGAGCCACGCCGAAGAGGTTGACCACGTGCTTGAAGGCTCTCCGTCCTCTAAGGCTGCCACGAGAAGAACAAACTGCTGCTTGTCCTCAAGATAATCAACCATTACTGCGTGACGCTCATTCTTCCACGCTCTCTTTTTGTTTTCGTCCTCACCGAGATCGAATGCCGAGAGTTTGCACTTTTCGAGTGCAGGAGTTAAAAGTTCAATTATTTTTTCATATGCTTGAGTATTCATATCTGACTCCTGTTAAGTTAATGTTGACATTGTAACACACTTTTTCTGTTTTGTATAGATTTCATTGTTAAAAAATTATAAATTTTCCTATTGCTGAATTCGCAACCCGCCCTCAGGCAATAATTTAAGAGGAAAGGGGCGCGTATATGCAATACGGAAAAGTTGAGATTTGCGGTGTGAATACCTCGAAGATCAAGGTAATACCCGAACAAAGGAAGCTTGAGCTTTTAAGGCTCGCAAGAGGAGGCGACAATGCTGCGCGCAACGAACTTATCGAAGGCAATCTGAGATTGGTACTGTCATCGATACAACGATTTTCAAACAGAGGAGAAAATCCCGACGACCTGTTTCAGGTAGGATGCATAGGACTGATAAAAGCGATCGATAATTTTGATTTGACGCTTGACGTTCGTTTTTCAACCTATGCCGTACCAATGATAATCGGTGAGATAAGAAGGTATCTTCGCGACAATAATGCAGTAAGAGTATCGAGAAGTATGCGGGACACGGCGTACCGGGCAATGCAATCAAAGGAAAAACTTATCGCCTCTCTTCAGCGTGAACCGACCATAGAAGAGATTGCTTCGGATATGAACGTTCAACGTGAAGACGTCGTTTTTGCTTTAGAAAGCATCGTTGAGCCCGTATCACTGTATGAGCCCGTGTATTCGGACGGCGGAGACACAATTTACGTTATGGATCAGTTAGGTGACGGCGGAGATTCGGATTGGATAGACGAGCTGTGCATAAGAGAATCTATTTCGGCACTCGGCGAGCGAGAAAAAAAGATACTTTCGCTACGCTTTATCGCAGGAATGACACAAATTGAGGTAGCTAACGAGATAGGTATCTCGCAGGCGCAGGTTTCAAGACTCGAAAAAAGCGCATTAGACCGCATACGAAACGGAGAAACGCGGTAATTATTTCAAAAGCCGGACAAAAGTCCGGCTTCGTTTAATATTCTATATATCTCGGCTGTCGAGAATCACGGTGAAGGGGCCGTCGTTTAAAAGGGATACCTTCATATCGGCACCGAACTCACCCGTAAAAACTCTGACGTTACTTTTGCGGCAAAAATCGACAGCTCTGTCAAAAAGGTGTAAAGCCTTATCCGGAGCCGCAGCACCAGTAAACGACGGTCTAAACCCTTTTTTACAGTCTGCACACAGTGTGAACTGTGATACCATAAGCAGCTCTCCACCAACATCAGAAAGTGACAGATTGGTTTTTCCCTCACCGTCGGCAAATATTCTGAGTCCTACGAGCTTTCGTGTCAAACGATCAACGACAGCTTCATTATCTTCCGACTCGATTCCGACCAAAACGAGAAGACCTTTACCTATTTCAGATATCTTCTGTTCATCAACCGTTACAGAAGCGTTATTGACCCTTTGAATAAGCATTTTCATACAGCGTCACCCTAAATAAAATCAATAGAAGGTTGCAACAGCTTCTTCAGGTGCCTCGGCTTTTTGTGCAGACATAACCTTGATTACGGGGCCTTTTTGTCCGTAAAGCTTGTTATATTCAACGGAAAGCTTACCGGTAATCATAAGCCAATCACCCGTTTCAAACCCATCGGTCGAAGCTGATCGGCAAATCATACCGAAATAGTTTATATCGTCAACGCAACAGGTCATAACGTGGCGTCCGGCGACGAATTCGCCCTTGGCAAGTTTTTTATTAAAGGCAATCAGGCCTTTGAACGAAACTGTCTTGCCGTCGTATTTCTCCATTTCGTCCATAAGATCACGATAAAACAAGGCATAATCGGCATCCTTGATCTCAACGACAGGTGCGTTGATGTCAAACGGAAGCGGATCTTCAATGTCGTCCTGCTCTGCCCTTCCGTCTTCATACTCATAAGCGATAGCACTGCGTTTCGAAACACCGCGCACGAGTTTATGAAGCGCCATTTTATCAAAATCGGCCTTTGCGCGATTAAATATAGCTATTTCACAACTGGTAAGCTTATCGACAACCAACTGCCGCATATTGGCGTTATAGCTGAGGATCGTATTTGCATCCGCGAAGAACATCTCCTGATATATAACCCAGTTTTCGGGCATACCTCTGTAAAGGCTGTCGAGCATCCACATACCGTTATATTCAACCAACACCTGCTTTGCACGGCACTTTGACGCTAATCCGGCAAGATATTCACTGTTCAGCTCCGATTCGTTCTCGATCGGAACGATAGTGACGTTCTTTCCGGCAAAGCGTGAAGGATCGTATTCCACCTCACCGTCTTCACACATCAGAACGAGGGTGCGTTCACCGCCGTTAAAACGCTTGTCCTCAAGCGTTTCCTGTATAAAGCTGGTCTTTCCGGCTTCTAAAAAACCTGTAAACAGATATACGGGTATTTCCATATCTCAATCACCTCTTAAATACCGAAAAGCTCCGAAAGTGCATTTTCGTCAAGCTTTGAACCGATTACACAAAGCCGTCCGATAACACCGGCACTGCCTTTGCGCACATCGGGCTCACCGGGCACGTAATCAAAATGAATCCATCCGCCATCGGTACACGGCACAATACCCTTTGCACGAAGAACAATACCGTATTTTTCATCATCAAGCAACGCCTCAAGTGCATCTTTAATAAACCCGGCAGTAAAACCTACGGTCGTCTCCTTACCCCAGCTTGTGAAAACCTCATCGGCATGATGGTGGTGATGATGGTGTTCGTAATCGTGATCATGGCATCCGCAGGTACATTCCTCGTCATGCTCGTGATGATGTTCGTGACATCCGCAGGCACATTCCTCATCGTGGTCGTGGTGCTCGTCATCATGGTGCTCATGATCGTGGCATCCGCACTCGCAATGATCATCGTGCTCGTGGTGATGCTCATGATGGTGTTCATGATGCTCGTGGCAGCAGCACTCACCGTCTTCGTGATCGTGGTCGTGATGACCGTGATGATGTCCACCACATTCGGGACATATTTCTTCGTCGTGAAGCAGTTGGAGCTGCGCCTCAAGCGTATCCTCACGCTCGATTGCAGAAAGCAAAGCCTTACCGTCAAGCTCATTCCAATCGGTTGTAACAATAACAGCGTCTTTATTGTGCTCACGAAGCAAATCTACGCACTCCTCGAGCTTATGATCACTTATCTGTGCAGTGTGGCTGAGAATAATCGTTCCGGCATTCTCAACCTGATCGTTAAAGAATTCACCGAAATTCTTCATATACATACGGCATTTCTTGGCGTCAACCACAGTCGTAAAACCGTTAAGAACGGCGTCACCGCCGGCATCTTTCACGGCACGCATAACGTCACTAAGCTTACCGACACCAGACGGCTCGATGATTATACGATCGGGCGCAAAATCAACAAGCACCTTTTGAAGAGCACGGCCGAAATCTCCGACAAGCGAGCAGCATATGCAGCCTGAATTCATCTCGGTTATCTCTACTCCGGCATCTTTAAGAAATCCGCCGTCTATGCCGATTTCACCGAACTCGTTTTCAATGAGCACCAGCTTTTCTCCTGCATAGGCTTCCTTGATGAGCTTGGATATAAGCGTGGTTTTACCAGCACCGAGAAATCCCGAAAAAACATCTATCTTAGTCATAATTCATACACCCTTTGTATCAAATTGCTTTATATTATACCACCGTCGCAAAAGATTTTCAATATTTGCATTTGGATTACCTACAGTTTTGTTATTTTCCAAGCACCTTTACTCTTTCGTAATAGTCAGGCATCAATCTCAGGAGTTCATTATAAAATCCCGCTTTGTGATTTCGTTGTCGCGTATGCACCAACTCGTGAAGAATCACCGCATCGATACATTCGACGGGATATCTCATAAGATACAGAGAAAAGCTCAGCGTGCCTTTTGCGGAACAACTACCCCAACGCGTTTTTGCAGAACCTATGCGCACTTTGGTATACTCAAACCCAAATCGGTTTGCGTACTCGGTAACTCTTGACGGGATATACTCTTTTGCAAGACGTCTCAGCTGCTCTTTTTCACTGTTACTCATCTCAAACGGATCCCGACGCGCTGAAAACTTTTCTTTGGTTTTGATTATCCACTCTTCCCTGCTGCGATATATTCTTTCGGCCTCATTATCCGTAAGATTAAACGGTCCTCGTATAATTACGCCCGTTCTATTGACCTCCACGCAAACCGTACGTCGCGAAGAACGAATAATACTGTATTCTTTCAAGCTTACACCTGCCTAATTGTGATTAAACAACACAAACGGATATACATTCCTAAACCTGAAACCAAAACCAGACATTAAAACTGTCTGGTTCTGATTAAATGACGTATTAATAATATCTGCACGATGAGTCTTCGTATGCGATACATCCTATCGGACAGTTACTTACACAAGCCCCGCAATTATCACACTTGCTATAGTCAATTTCAGCAAGATTACCTGTAACTGTAATTGCTTCGGACGGGCAATTGGTTTCACATTTTTTGCATCCGATACATCCGTTTGCACACTTTTTTCGTGCAGCGGCTCCCTTATCGTGATTACTGCAGACAACAACCACCTTTGATGCAGCGGGTATTACCCGAATGACACCGTTAGGGCATTTTGAAACGCAAAGTCCGCATCCGATACAGTCGCGTCCATCAATATGCGCAATACCGTTAAACACGTCGATCGCATTTACCGGACAAGCAGCGGCACAATCTCCGAATCCTATACATCCGTAAGTGCA
The DNA here is from genome assembly GCA_017467405.1 of Clostridia bacterium. Classification (GTDB taxonomy): domain Bacteria; phylum Bacillota; class Clostridia; order Oscillospirales; family Acutalibacteraceae; genus RGIG1913. The sequence goes on along the minus strand of JAFTSH010000001.1, from coordinate 746,935 downwards.
GGCGCCCTGACCGCCGAACAGCTGTTTAGCGGCACTGCAGCTTTCGATTCCTACGTAATGATGCTTTTCTTTTTTGGCACCGCAAACCCCGTTACAACGCATCACCGCTACCTTTTCAACAACGTCTTCGTGCTTGACACCAAGTATCGTTGATATTTCACGCGACACCGAATCGGCACCGGGAATACAGAGATTGACCGCAACCGACGGGTCGGATGCCAAAGCCTTTGCATACATATCACAGCCGGAATATCCGCAGGCTCCGCAGTTTACGCCCGGAAGAATCTCGCGTATCAACGACTCTTTTTCATCGACGCTGACCGTCATGAATTTTGAGGCAACAACAAGTACCGCAGAGCAAAGCAGGCCAACTCCCGTCACAATTGCAACAGCAATAATAACACCACTCAACGCGATACCTCCTTAAGAAAACAGATTTTCAATTATTCCGTCAAAACCCATAAACGAAAGCGAAACGATAGATGCAGCCGTGAGGATGATCGGCAGACCTTGAAAAGCCTTTGGAGGATTTGCCTCTTCAAGCCTTGATCTTACACCGGCAAACAGAACCATGGCAAGCAAAAATCCAAGTCCGCAGCCCAGCGAGCTTACCATAGACGTAACGAAATCGTATCCGTCGCTCACGTTATTAAGCGTAACGCCAAGCACGGCACAGTTGGTGGTTATCAGGGGCAAATATACTCCCAACGAACGACTGAGAGCGGGAATATACTTTTTCAGCACTATTTCAACGAGCTGAACAAGAGAAGCAATTACCAGAATAAATACAATAGTCTGCAGGTATTCAAGTCCGAACGGTGCAAGCAAAAAAGTCTGTATCGGATACGTAACAGCCGTTGCCATCAGCATTACAAACGTAACCGACACGCCCATGCCGACTGCCTGATCAAGTTTTTTGGAAACGCCGAGGAAAGGACAAATTCCGAGGAACTGCTTGAGAACGTAGTTATTAACGAGGACGGCCGTCATCAGAACGATCAGAAGAGATTTAAACATTTGCAACATCCCCCTCTCCCGTGCAACCTAATTGCTTACACGCGGCAGCAGACGGGCATCCTACGCAACCAAAGTTCTTCTTTTTGACACCCTTGCCATCGGTAAAATAGTTAACGGCGGCAATCAAGATGCCGAAAACTAGGAATCCGCCGGGCGCATCTGTCAGTATCGAAATTTTATACTCAGAAATAAACGGTATCGTAATACCGCAAAAGCTTCCCGAGCCGAAAACCTCGCGTATGGTTGACATAAGGAACAAAGCAAGTGTAAAGCCGACGCCCATACCGAGGGCATCAATTGCAGAATCAACAACCGTATTTTTGTTCGCATACATTTCGGCACGTCCGAGAATTATGCAGTTTACAACGATGAGAGCAAGATATACACCGAGGGCCGAATAAAGGTCAGGGATATAGGCGTGCATTATCATCTCAACAACGGTAACGAAGCTTGCAATTATTACTATGTAAGCAGGTATTCTCACCTTATCAGGTATAATATTTCTGAGAGCGGAAATGGCAATATTGGAACCAAGCAATACCACGGCTGCCGCAGCACCCATTCCGAGAGCATTAATTACCGATGTTGTTACGGCGAGTGTCGGACAGGTTCCGAGAACGAGAACAAATACAGGGTTTTCTTTAACGATACCCTTAATGAAATTTTTCCATTTACTCATTTTCGTCCCGTTCCTCCTCTCCGCTGACAAGTGTATATGCCTCTAACGCGTCATTCAGAGCATCCTTAAACACCGACGAAGAAAACGTAACACCGGCTACGTTATCAACAGAAGACAGTGTATCCGCATCTTTGCCGATATAATCTTTCGGATATTCTTCTCCGAAGTCCTTCGTTTCGGCATAATTCGTTATTTCGATATCGACGATCTTTCCGTCGGCAGAAACACCTACTGCGATCTGCATATCGCTCTTGCTGTACTGAGACTTAGTTGACAAAGTGACAACGTATCCCTTTCCGCCGGTATCTTTATTGACAGACTTAACTGTTTCTGCTGCTCCGTCGGGCATTACTTCAACGAACGACTTTGCTTCAGGAAGTACTCTTTTCATTGCCTGAGCGGTCGCATCCTCTTGCGCCGCATCGATAACGGGTGCCGTCACCATATTCGTAACGGCTAAAACGACAGAGGCTATGAGACAAATTGAAGTAAGCACCACGACGCTATTTACAAAAGGATTTTTCATTTTTCCTTTACACCTCCGAGCGGCCTTTTAGCTGTCCATCCGTCGATGTAGGGGCAAAGAATATTCATAAGAAGTATGGCGAACGAAACACCCTCGTGATAGCTGCCGAAAAGTCTAATAACCGCAGTAATAAGTCCGCAGCCGATTCCGAAAATGATTTTTCCCCACGGGTTATTGGGCGACGTTGAATAGTCGGTTGCCATAAAAACAGCACCGAGCATCAATCCGCCTGAAAGAATCTGATATACGGGATCCTCGCCGACGAGCCAAGAAAAGACAAAAACCGTACCGATATATGCAACCGGTATATGCCAAGTGATAACTCTCCTGAAGATCAGATATAAGCCGCCGAGTATAAGCGCAGCCTTGCAGGTTTCACCGAGGACACCGCCGCATCTGCCCAAAAACAGATCGACGTAATCGGCTGTACCTGACGCAAGCGGAGTTGCACCCGAAACGGCATCAACGTTATGGGTAAACGCGGTCATCGTATCGCTAAACGCAATGGTCATAACGATTCTCGCGGTAATGGCGGGATTTGCAAAGTTGCAACCTATTCCGCCGAAAAGCTGCTTTACTATCACGATTGCCACGATACAACCGACAACAGCCTGCCAAAGCGGGATATCAACGGGAAGATTAAAACCGATCAGGAGGCCGGTAACTACCGCAGAAAGATCACCAATGGTGACGGGTCTTTTGGTTACAAGCTCAAATACCAACTCGGAAACAATACAGGCAACCACGCACACAGCGGTAACGAGAAGTGCACGCATACCGAACATAAAGCACGCCACGGCAAGAGACGGAAGCAACGCAATACATACGTCAAGCATAATATGCGTTGTTCTGCGTCCGCTTCTGATATGAGGCGAAGGAGAAACGGTCATAAGATCAGTCATCGCTCTCACTCTCCTTACCCGTACTATCCGATTCGTCCTGAATTTTCTTTTTAATCTCAGCCTGCTTGGCTTGCTTAGCTCTCAACATGGCCTTTGCGAGTCTGTTGCGCTGCACGAGCGGCTGCACGGCAGGACAAGCGTATGAACAGCATCCGCATTCCATACAAATATTAACCTTAAGCTTCTCAAGCTTTTCGGTCGATTCGGCCTCAACCGCCTTACTGATTGCCCGCGGATCAAGATGTAACGGACAATGAGAAACGCAGCTTCCGCAACGAATACACGGGGTTGTTTTCTGAAGAACGGAATCCTTTTTATTAAACGCAATTAGCGCGTTCGTGTTTTTAAGAACGGGATCCGAAAGACTCGGAACAGAAATTCCCATCATAGGGCCACCGTAAAGTATCTTGTTCGGCTCTTCGATAAATCCACCCGCAAAATCAAAAACGTCACCTATCGACGTTCCGATCGGCACAATTACGTTTTTAGGCTCCTTTACCGCCGAGCCGTCAACGGTTACGCATTTTTCAACCAGAGGTATTCCCGTACGTATATACGCTGCGATAAACGCAAGAGTCGTGCAATTAAGAACAATTACACCGACGTCAATGGGCAATTTTCCCTCGGGAACTATAACTCCTACGGTGTTATGTATAAGAACCTTTTCTCCTCCTTGAGGATAACTCGCGGGAAGTGCGACAACCGAAACGGTCGGATCATCCGAATTGATGCGTTTCATCTCATCAACACACTCGCGCTTGTTGTTTTCGATACCGATAATTATTCTCTTTACACCTAAATATTTCTCGAGAAGCTCTATTCCGAAACGAATATCGTCAGAACGGTCAAGCATGGTCCTGGTATCACTCGTAATATACGGCTCACATTCAGCCCCGTTTATTACAACCGTTTTGATACTGTCAAGATCCTTAACCGAAAGCTTGACAAAGGTCGGGAATCCTGCTCCTCCGAGTCCGACTGCACCGCTCTGCTTTACAGCCTCAATAAACGATTCATAGTCATTAACGTCGGGCGGTAATATCTTTTCGCTCAGCCGCATTTCTCCGTCGGATTCAATGGTTACGGCAGGCACGGTGTTCCCGTTGGAAAGGAGAAAATCACCGATTGCCTTTATCTTTCCGGATATACTCGCATGAATAGGCGCACTGACGTAACCGCCCGGTTGCGCAATGACATCACCGACGGAAACCGTATCACCAACCCTGACAAGTGCAGAACAAGGTGCTCCTATGTGCATAGACATAGGTATAGTAACACTAACCGGCGGAGACATACGCACCGCCGACATAGCAGCTGTATTTTTCCTGTGAGGGATATGTATCCCTCTTATCCTGAAGAAACGCATATTTTCACCTTTACAACAGCTAACGATAACAACATTACAGATAAATTATATTGTTTGCTCGTTGAATTGTCAAGTTTCACAGCTATATGTGAAAATTTAAACAAACTTAGTTAAACGACCGCACAGAAAATGACAAAAACTTATCAAAACCTCTTTCGTTTGTTATCCGAACAGAGCGACACAAACCGTGACCATATACATTAAAATATAAAATAAAGAAATTATGTTGACAAAAGCGCTTTGCCATGATAAAATCGTAAAAAGTTATAAGGGATAAATTCGACATATGTTTGCTTTTATCTTCCTAAAGGCGACTCATTCTTACTATTGGTCGCCGCTTTTGGTTAAAGGGTAGTTTATTAGCCTTTTCAGGCTCGATATAACATTTTTGAAATGAGGTAGAAAACTATGAAAAAGTTTGCAAGAATTGCAAGCCTGATCATGGCACTTGCCATGGTTCTCACCTGCTTTGTCGGTTGTACCGCTGACAAAGAGGGCGGCGCTACTCCCGGCGAAGACGGCCTTGTTGAGCTTAAGCTCGGCTGTATCGGCCCCCTTACCGGTGACTACGCCAACTACGGCACTTCCGTCCAGAACGGCGTAAATCTCGCCATTGAAGAGATCAACGCTGCCGGCGGTGTCAATGGCTTCAAGCTGACCATCGATTTCCAGGATTCTCAGGGTGACCCTGACTCCGCTACCGCCGCTTACGGTAAGCTGATGGACGACGGAATGAAGATCTCCCTCGGCACGGTTCTTTCGGGCGAGATGACTGCTGTTTCGGCTGCTGCTATCGCTGACGAAATCCTCCTTCTCTCCCCCTCGGCATCTGCCAAGGACGCCATCACCGGTAACGACAGCGCTTTCCGCGTTTGCTTCAACGATCCTCAGCAGGGTACCGTTTCTGCTGACTACATCGCTGATAACAAGCTCGCTACCAAGGTTGCGGTATTCTATCAGAGCGACCTCGATTACAGCAACGGTCTTTACGAGAACTTCAAAGCCCAGTGCGCCAAGAGAGGAATCGAGATAGTCGAGACCACCACCTTTACCAAGAGCACCAACACCGACTTCTCCACCCAGATCAACGCTATCAAGGCTTCGGGTGCTGAGCTCGTATTCATTCCCATCTACGCTGCTGAAGCTTCGACCTTCCTTACTCAGGCTTACGGCAAGCTCACCGACATTCCCTTGTTCGGTTGCGACGGCCTTGACGGAATTCTCACCAAGGTTTCCGACACCAAGTATGCTGAAAACGTCATGATGCTTACTCCGTTCTCGGCTGACGATACCACCGAAAACGTTAAGAAGTTCGTTGATTCTTACAAGAAGAACTTCAATGCAACTCCCGACCAGTTCGCTGCTGACGGATACGACGCTGTTTACGCAGTTGTCGAGGCTCTTAAGAAGGCCGAGATCACTCCCGACAACTTCGAGGATGACGATTTCAACTCCAAGATGGTTGCCGCTATGACTCAGATCACCGTTAAAGGTGTTACCGGAACCATGACCTGGACCGCTGACGGCGAAACCAACAAGGCTGCTAAGGCCATGATCATTCACGACGGTGTTGCTTCCCTTTACACCTCTGAGAAGTAATAAAACCTGTAATATTGCTTTTGTTTTCTCCCGATGGGGCTGAACTCCTCATCCCCATCGGGAGTTTATTATCTTATTAAAGGACGGTTCTGTTATGACAACCTTCATACAGACGCTGATTGACGGCCTGAGTCTGGGCAGCATTTACGCACTTATTGCTCTTGGTTATACCATGGTTTACGGTATTGCCAAGATGCTGAACTTTGCTCACGGCGACGTCATCATGGTAGGCGCATATGCCGTAATAGCTTCTGTCTCGATGGCAAGCTTGCCTCCGGTCGTAGGACTTATACTCAGTGTGGTTATCTGTGCCGCACTTGGAATTCTGATTGAATTCCTTGCATACAAGCCTCTCAGAAAATCTCCTTCTTTGGCGGTGCTCATCACCGCTATCGGTGTGAGCTACCTTCTTCAGAATCTCGCTCTGCTTATTTTCGGTTCGGAGCAGCTTTCTTTTCCGCAGGTAATCAATCTCCCCGATTTCGCTTTCGCGGGGGTTCAGATAAAGGGCGTTACACTCGCAACACTCGTTATTACTGCTGTAATTATGATTGCCCTTACTCTTTTTATAAAGACCACAAAGCTTGGTAAAGCTATGCGTGCATCTTCAGAAGATAAGGATGCCGCCGAGCTTATGGGTATCAGTGTAAACAGAACGATCTCCATAACCTTTGCTATCGGCTCTGCACTTGCTGCCATCGCCGGCATTTTCTATGGAGCTTCTTACGTTTATATTAAGCCCACAACAGGTGCAATGCCCGGAATCAAAGCCTTTACCGCGGCGGTTTTCGGCGGCATTGGCTCAATTCCCGGAGCAATGCTCGGCGGAATAATTCTCGGTATAATCGAGAAATTCTCGCAGGCATACATTTCTACCCTGTGGGCCGATGCAATCGTCTTCGGTGTTCTCGTGCTTATGCTCGTTATTAAGCCGACGGGACTTCTCGGCAAAGATATTAAGGAGAAGGTGTAATTATGAAAAACAACGTTTTGAAAAAACTCTTCTCCAAAAACAGCATAACTATCTACATAGTCGTTGCTATCTACGCGATCTTTTCCTCCCTTCTCTATACGGACAACCTGAGCAGACAGCTTACAAATATGCTTATCTCGGTATCGTGCTATATCGTCCTCGCTGTTTCGCTTAATCTCGTTGTCGGATTTTTGGGAGAGCTTTCGCTCGGTCACGCCTGCTTTATGTCAGTAGGACTGTTTACGGGATGTATCTCTTCGGTTCTTATGTCGAACGTCATCCCGAGCGTTTACATCAGACTCCCGATAGCAATGATACTCGGCGGTCTTGCCGCTGCCGCCGTCGGATTTGTGATAGGTCTTCCCGCACTTCGTCTTAAGGGCGACTATCTTGCCATAGTTACCTTGGCGTGCGGTGAGATCGTAAAAAACGCTATCACAAACATCAACATGACGGTCGAAAGCGCAGACTTTGAATTTAACGGAGCTATCGGTCTTAATACCAACAAGTACGGTATCTACATCAAGGATGTCGGAGAGCTTCTCCCCTATGCAATCGTGCTCGTCTTCGTCACTATAATCGTAATGATGAATATCAGCAAGTCGAAGGCCGGACGCTGTATTATGGCGATACGCGATAATCGCATCGCTGCAGAAAGCATAGGTATCAACGTAACGTATTATAAGCTCATCGTTTTCGTGCTTGCTGCTTTCTTTGCCGGTATGGCCGGTGTTCTCTACGGACACGGAAACTCGTTTGCCGCAGCCAGCAAATTCGACTATAATATGTCGATTGAGATTCTCGTTATCGTCGTGCTCGGCGGTATGGGCAGCGTCCGCGGTTCAATCATCGCTGCAATCATCCTCCGTGCTCTCCCCGAGATGCTCAGAGAGTTCAGCGACTATCGCATGCTGCTCTATTCGGTGCTTCTCATCGTAATTATGATTCTGAATGCGAACCCCAAGTTTGCCGATCTTAAGGGTAATCTTTCAATACCCAAAATCATCAGCAGACTGAAAAACAAAGATAAAACGGTTAAGGAGGCTAAGTAACGATGGAAAATAATAACTCCTCAAAGCTTGTCCCCTATCCCAGCAATGCGCTGGTAACCGAGCGCGATCTCCATAAACCTCCCGTTCTTGAGGTAAATCACCTCGGTATCGATTTCGGCGGTCTTACTGCTGTTGATGATTTTTCGATCATCATCGGACGCACAGAAATCGCAGGTCTTATTGGACCTAACGGTGCAGGTAAAACGACCGTTTTTAATCTGCTCACCAACGTTTACAAGCCGACCAGAGGAAATATACTTCTTAACGGTTACAGCACCTCGGGCAAAACTACCGCACAGGTAAACAGAATGGGTATTGCACGTACCTTCCAGAACATCCGACTCTTTTCCAAGATGTCCGTAATTGACAACGTCAAGGTCGGAATGCATATGTCGGTCAAGGAAAATTTCCTTTCTTCGCTTTCCCACGGATTCGGATATTCTAAGGCTGAAAAGATCGCAAACGAGCGCGCTCTTGAACTGCTTGACTTCTTCTCGATGGCAGATCTCGCCAAAGCTCAGGCAGGCTCGCTCCCCTATGGTGCCCAGAGACGCCTTGAGATCATCCGTGCGCTTGCTACAAATCCCAGCATAGTTCTTCTCGACGAGCCCGCAGCTGGTATGAACCCGAGCGAAACCGCAGAGCTTATGGAGAACATCAGGCGTATTCGCGACACCTTCAATATTGCAATTATGCTGATTGAGCACGATATGAGCCTCGTTATGGGTATATGCGAAGGCATTTGCGTTCTTAACTACGGTAAGATCATCGCAAAAGGATCACCCGATGAGATCAAGAAGAACCCCACCGTCATCGAGGCTTATCTCGGAAAGAAAAAGGAGGCGCAGGACTGATGGCAATTATGCTGCAGGCAGAAGACCTTAACGTCTATTACGGACAGATCCATGCGCTTCACGGAGTTTCTTTCTCTGTCGAAGAGGATGAGATCGTTGCACTGATTGGTGCAAACGGTGCCGGAAAATCAACAACCCTCAAAACCCTTTCGGGAATTCTTCATTCAAAAACGGGCAGCATTACCTTTATGGGCGAAAACATCACCCGCACCGAAACTCACAAGCTCGCATCAAAGGGACTTGCTCACGTTCCCGAAGGACGCCGCGTATTTCTTCAGATGACGGTACGCGAGAACCTTGAAATGGGCGCATATTCACGCCCTAAGGGCGAAATCAAGGATAGCCTTGATGATGTCTTCCAGCGCTTCCCCCGCCTCAAGCACCGTAAAGATCAGATTGCCGGCACGCTTTCCGGCGGTGAGCAGCAGATGCTTGCAATGGGACGAGCTCTTATGAGCAAGCCCAAGCTTCTGATGCTTGACGAGCCTTCAATGGGACTTGCCCCCATCCTCGTACAACAGATTTTTGATATTATCAAAGAGCTGCACGAGGCCGGAACAACCATTTTGCTGGTTGAACAAAACGCCGAAATGGCGCTGAAGATCGCCAACCGTGCATACGTTCTTGAGTCCGGCAGAGTTTCTCTCTCCGGAACGGGAAAAGAACTTGCTGAAAGCGATGCAATCAAGAAGGCCTATCTTGGCGGTTAAAGTAATTCAAAGCAAAAAACAGAGTCGAAGTTTCGACTCTGTTTTTTGTGTGCTATTTAATCAGTCTTCTTTTTCGCTTTCTTTCTTGATGATCTTTCCCGTGCGGGCATTGATATCAAACTCATATTCACGGCCGCCGTAGTTGAAATTTATTTCGTAGACACCGTCATCAAGGTCATAGTCACGATCCTTTGCATCGGTTTCTTTAATACCAACGTTGTCGAATGCGATCTTCTTAGCCTTTTCCATTCCGATGTACTCAGCAGAACTCACGGTATTATTCGTCTTGTTTCTATCATCGTCATCGTTATCGTTATCATCCCAATCGTCGTTGCGCTCTTTATCTGCTTCGAGCACCTTGCCGGAGCGTGCATCAACCTCATACTCGTATTCTACTCCGTTTGCAGTGAACTCAAACTCATATCTTCCGTCGTCAAGCTCATATTCCTTATCGACAAAGGATGCCTCGTCAAGTCCCACCTGTGCAAGAACGATTTCTTTTGCTTCATCGAGACCGATATATCCGTTTTGGTTGTAGTCGGTATCTTCAACAAGCATAGGCTTGGAGTCTATCTCGAGCTTCTGAACTGTATCGCGTACTCCCTGTGCCACGTTTTCCAAGAATTTATCCTCGGGATAGTAAGAGCCTTCCTCCAGCTTAACAACGATGTTTCTGGTATTTCCTGCTACCGTGGTGTCAAAGTAACCGGCATCGTAAATCAGTTTAACTATTTCGTTAACAACCGTCTCGCAGTCCTTACCGTCAAAATCCGAATATTTTGCAACTATTTCTTTGCCGTCATCGTTGACACCTTCGATCTCAACAACAACGCCCTTTTTATCATATTCAATCTCAATTTCGGGATTAACACTTATAAGAAGCTTTCCCCCTGCGATACCCGCAGTAATCGTTGTGCTCTCACTAGGTTGTTTGGCGTTCTCGGATTCAGCCACGCATCCCCCAAGTATTGCTATTCCGATCGTAGCGGCAAAGACTGCCGAAAGTAATTTTGCGAATCTTTTGTTTTTCATTTTTATCTCTCCTTTATATGGATTTTTATTTGTTAAGCTTTGTTTTTTGCTTACATACAGAGATTACGCAGAATGCAATCAATAATCAGGGTAATACTTAAAAATTTTTTCAAAAAAATTAAACCTACCTAAAACAGGTAGGTTTTCATTTTAACTGAACTGTGAATTATAAAGGGTACTGTAAAAGCCGTTTTTTTCTAACAATTCATCGTGACTTCCCTGCTCGGTTATTACACCGTCCTGAATCACAAGGATTGTATCGGCTTCTTTGATGGTAGAAAGGCGGTGTGCGATAACGAAACAGGTGCGACCCGACATCAATTCTCCCATTGCTTTTTGTATCTTGATCTCGGTGCGCGAATCAACGTTTGACGTTGCTTCATCAAGAATAAGCATCGGCGACTGTGCAATAATTGCGCGGGCTATGGTTATCAACTGCTTCTGCCCTTTTGAAATATTAACACCATCGTCAGACAGAACGGTATTGTAGCCGTCCGGCAGCGAATCGATATAGCTGTCTATCCTTGCGGCCTTAGCTGCCGCTCTTACCTCTTCTTCCGTTGCATTCTCGCGTCCGTAAACAATGTTTTCAAATATCGTCCCGTGGAAGAGCCACGTATCCTGCAACACCATAGTATATGCTTTCCTTAAAGACGAACGCGTTATCATACGGCTCTCAATACCGTCGACAAAAATGTTGCCTTCGTTAACATCGTAAAACCGCATCAACAGATTTATGATCGTTGTCTTTCCTGCACCGGTAGGTCCTACAATTGCAATCGTCTTTCCCTGCTGCGCAGAAAGCGAGACGCCTCGCAAAATCGTTTTATCCGGAAGGTAACCAAAGCTGACGGCGTCAAACTTCACGTTGCCCTTTACATCATTTAAGGTATATGCATCTTCACAATCTGGAGTTTCCGGAGCTTCGTCAAGTATTCTGAAAACCCTTTCAGCAGCCGAAAAAGCAGATTGGAACTCGTTGTATATGTTAGCGAATTCGTTGATAGGACCGGCAAATTTTCGCGAATACTGAACAAACTGAGCCACTCCGCCCAAGGTTATGAAGAGCATTGAGCCGACCTTAGCGGTGCCGCTTTGAGAAAGCATATACAACACTCCTCCGAAGATCATAACAAGCGAGATCGAAAGATTGTTTATAAAGTTCACAGAGGGTCCCATCGCGGCGCCGTAATACTCAGCATTATAATACGCATCCATGGTATCGCTGTTTTTACCGTTGAACTGTCCGCTGATCTCATCTTCGCGGTTATACGCCTGAATCGTCCGACAACCCGACAGCATTTCTTCTGCATAACCGTTCAGCTCACCGAGCATACGGGAACGCTTGCGAAACAGCGGTCTTACCTTCTTTGATCTGTACCTTGTAAAAATCAGCGAAATGGGTATAGTAATCGCAAATACAGCTATAAGCGGTTTTGAAATCTGCCACATAAACACAAGAGAGCCGATTACCGTATACAAGCCCGTCATAACCTGAACTACGTCATGCGAAAGAGATGAATTTACCGTGTCAATGTCATAAGAAATGCGGCTGATTATATCACCGGTGACGTGGGTATCAAAATATCCTACGGGAAGTGACATCACCTTCTCAAACAACTGCTTTCGCATCGTATATACGATCTTCTGGCTGATATATATCATCAAAACCGAAAGTACGTAACTCATAACGGCTGAAGCGGCATAACAAATTATCATACTTATTACACTGCTTTTTACGGTTGCAAAATCAACTCCGTCAGGCGAAGATATCGCATCAATGGCTTCTCCCGAATATTGAGGTCCTAAAAGCGAAAGCTGGTTTGAGATAAATGTCAATGCGACGGCAATCAAAAACAGCGGCCAATACTTAATTACGTAACCTCCAAGGCGCTTAAGTACACCTTTCGCCGTCTTTTTATCAATTTTTTCGTTTGCCGGACGATTCTTATCGTATGCAGACATCCGTCCGCCTCCAAAGGGCGATCTACTCAACGAAAGCACCTCCCATCTGCGAATCGCTTATCTCTCGGTATTCACAACAGCTTTCCAAAAGCTCCTCGTGTTTACCTATCCCTATCACTTTGCCCTCGTCAAGAACAATTATCGTATCACAGTTTTTTACCGAGCTTACCCTTTGTGCCACGGTGACAACCGTCGTTTCCGAGAAATTCTCGGATAAAGCTCTGCGCAGGTTGGCATCCGTCTTATAGTCAAGTGCAGACGAGCTGTCATCAAGAATCAATATCTCAGGCTTCTGCGCAATGGCACGTGCTATCAGTATACGCTGTTTCTGTCCGCCCGAAATATTCGTTCCTTTCTGCGAAAGCGGATGATCGTATCCATCGGGGAAGCACGAAATAAATTCATCAGCCTGAGCAATTTTCGCCGCTGATACGACCTCTTCGTGCGTTACGTCTCTGCCGAACCGTATGTTTTCTTCTATACTGCCGCCAAAGAGAAAATCCTGCTGCATAACCGTACCAATCATCGGATATATTTCCGTTTCCGTCATAGTGCGGATATCTCTGCCGTTTATCAGTATTTTTCCCGACGCAACGTCATAAAAGCGTAAAAGAAGTTTAATCAAGGTTGATTTTCCGCTTCCCGTGGCACCTATTACACCGAGAGAACCACCCTTTTTTATGCTGAAGCATATGTTATCAAGGTCATTACGTTTTCCGTTATACGAGAAGGTAACTCCGTCGAAAATAATGTGATAATCCGTATCAACGTCTGGGTATTCAGAACGATCTTTAACGGTGAGATCCTCAGGTGTATCAAGCACTTCTGAAATGCGTTTTGCCGAAGCCGCACACTTGGTATACATGACAAATATTCTCGTCACGGACATCATAGCCATAGAAATGATAGTAAAATACTGCATGAAAGCAACAACGGTTTCGGGGTCGGAACTTCCGTCTGCAACACGTGAAGCGCTCAATGCAATTACGGCAACGATACCTGCATTCATTAAAAAGGACATTATCGGATTTACGCTTCCCATAACAATTCCGGCGCGCTTTTCATCCTTCGAAAGATTCGCGTTTACCTTGTCGTATCTGCGATGCTCATATTCCGTTTTAGACAAGGCTTTAATTACTCTGATACCCTGAGAGTCCTCACGAACCACGCGTACCATTCTATCAACAGAACCCTGAACCTTAGTGTAAAGCGGAACTCCTCTCCGGGAGATCAAATACACAGTAACGAAGATTATCGGCAGTACGGCGACCATTACAAGCGCAAGAAAGCTGTCCATAATCATCGTTATTAATATTCCGCCTATAAGTAAAATAGGCGCACGCACACCCATTCTCTGCATCATTCCAACAAAGTTATGTACATTATACGTATCGGTCGTTATTCTGGATTCCAGCGAAGGAATAGTAAAGTTATCGGTCTGTCTTGCTGAAAGACGCATCGTTTTAGCAAAAAGATCACGACGAACGTTTTCAGAAAAATTCCGCGATACACGCGCCGCCATACGGTTAGCAACTATATTGCAGATGCAGGCCGTAAGCGAACAGGCAACCATCAGTATTCCCCAATATATTATCTGAGCAATACTTTCACGCTGGACGACGTTTTTCAAGATATGACTGAGAATATAGGGCAATACGAGCTCGATTATCGTGCCGAAAATTTTAATGGACAATCCTACCGACATACGCCCCGCAAAAGGCTTCAGATACTTTAAAACCGTCTTCATTTTATTCCTCCGCAACCTTTTCTCCGATATAGGCACTTGCTCTATCGGCAAGTTTATCTAATACACCGACAAAAACAGCCATATCATTTTCGTCCAATCCTTCAACCAGATATTCATTCCAAGCTGAAATTATCTCTCTTATGCGAGGCAATACTTCAAGCATCTTATCGGTCGGAAAAACGTTGAGAGCCCTTCTGTCGCTTTTATCAACCCTACGCTCTATATATCCGTGTTTCTCGAGATAAGCCAGGTGACGCGCAACCGTGCTTTTATTGGTACAAATATGCCTGACCAACTCATCCTGAGTAATACCGGGATTGCGGCATATTGCAAATATATAGCTTGTATGGCATCCACTGAGGATGTCACTTTCAAGCTTGTCAGAACGGTAAACACTTGCCGCTCTGCTTATAATATTGATTTTTCTCATAAATTTCGGCATATAAAAGCTCCTGAAAATAGTTTCATCTGCAACTATTATATATCGTCCGCATATTATTGTCAATAAATACATAAAAAACCGGCTCGGAAAACCGAACCGGTAAAAATTTAATTTCTTATTTAATGAAAGCGTCGTGAACAGCAACCATTGCTTCCTTCGAGTACTTCTTGTCAATCAGAACCGAAATCTTGATTTCACTCGTGGAGATCATCTGAATATTGATTCCGGCAGTATAGAGAGCCTCAAACATAGCAGATGCGACACCGGGATGGGTTTCCATTCCTGCACCGACGAGAGAAATCTTGGCAACGTCGCTGTCGCAAAGAATCTCCTTGCACATAGCAGCATCAACCATATGCTGGAGGCACTCCTTGGTAGCCTCAAGCTGAGCTGAATCGATGGTAAAGGTTATGTCCTTGGTGCCGTCACGGCCGATCGATTGAAGAATGATGTCAACGTTAATCTTCTTCTGACCCAGAACAGAGAAGATTTTGAAAGCGACACCGGGTTCATCCTTAAGTCCAACAATTGATACACGGGCTACATCGTCATCCTTGGCGACGCCTCTGATAAGCATTTTTTCCATTCTGGTTACCTCCCTGACTATCGTTCCATCGCATCTCTTCATGCTGGACAGAACCTCAAGCTCTACGTTATATTTCTTTGCCATCTCTACCGAACGGTTATGGAGAACCTTTGCACCGAGAGTGGCAAGTTCAAGCATCTCATCATAGGTTATTTCGTTGAGTTTCTTTGCAGACTTAACGATTCTCGGGTCTGCAGTATAAACACCGTCTACGTCGGTGAAAATCTGGCACTTGTCTGCCTTCAAGGCGGCTGCAAGGGCAACGGCCGACGTATCGGAACCGCCTCTTCCAAGGGTGGTAATGTCATCAAATCTGTTGATGCCCTGGAAGCCGGTAACAATAATTATGTTTTTCTTCGAAAGTTCGGCAGTCAATCTATCGGTATCGATATTTTTGATCCTTGCATTACCGTGATTTGAGTTGGTATGAATCTGAATCTGCCAGCTTGCAAGCGACACAACGGGACAACCTGTTTTTTCTATCGCCATTGCGAGCAACGACGCTGACATCTGCTCACCTGCGGTCAACAGCATATCCATTTCTCTTTTTGAGGCGTTGGGGTTTACCTCCATCGCCTTCTCGATAAGTTCGTCAGTGGTATCACCCTGTGCCGAAACGACAACAACCATGTCGTTACCTGCTCGGTATGACTCGGTGATAATACCGGCAACATAATCGAGACGTTCTGCGTTCGCGACGGAAGATCCGCCGAATTTTTGTACTACGAGCATGTATTAGCCTCCAAACGATGAATCACTCACAGATGCGCATCGTCTTGATAACCTCAAGCAGCGCACCGAGGGATTTAAGTTTTTTATTGATCTCACTGATCTTGCCCTTCGGGGTAATAAAGGTGATTTCGTGAGCGGGTGCTTCTTTACAGAAAAGGAACTCAACGTTACCGAAGGTATCGCGGATCACGGTAGCAGCCTCAGCACTGTCTGCCGTTTTGCAACGGACGTACATTGCGGCTTCGCCCTGATCTGAATCTATTACGTAGTCGGTATAGCCTTCGTCCCAGAACAGATACTTTCTGGCGCTGACGTGTTTGACACAATCGATTACGTCAGCAACGACTGCACTTGCGGTAGGAAGCTTGCCTGCGCCCTTACCGTAGAACATTACGTCTCCAGTAGCATCTCCTCTTACAACGATAGCATTAAATACGTCTGTGACAGAGGAAAGCTGATTATCATTTTTGACAAGCATAGGAGCAACACAGCAATCAAGCTTTCCGTCTTCGAGCTTGACGGCTTTACCGATAAGCTTAATCACGCCTCCCCACGCAGCCGCGTACGCAACGTCAACGGAAGTGATCTTAGTGATACCTTCGGTTGCAACCTGCGACGGATATACGTGACGGCCGAAAGCAAGCGAAGCAAGAATACAGATCTTGCGACAGGCATCCTTTCCCTCGACGTCGGCAGAAGGATCTGCTTCAGCATAACCAAGCTGCTTTGCAAGCACAAGGGCGTCGTCAAAACTCATTCCCTCATCTATCATTTTAGTAAGAATGAAGTTTGTCGTTCCGTTAAGAATACCGAGAATTTCGATTATCTCGTTAGCGGCAAGGCACTGCGACATGGGTCTGATAATAGGTATTCCGCCGCCTACGCTCGCCTCAAAAAGGAAATTGAGATTGTTTTCCTTGGCGATTTCAAGAAGCTCTCCACCCTTGGCGGCAACAAGCTCCTTATTGGAGGTTACGACGCTCTTTCCCGCAAGAAGGCACTTCTTAACAAAATCGTATGCAGGATTAAGACCGCCCATGACCTCAACGACGACTTGTACGTCCGGATCGTTAAGAATAATGTCGAAATCCTTAATGAATTTATCCGAGTACGGTAAATCCGGAAAATCACGGATATCAAGTATATACTTTATATTAATCTCATTGGCTGCCTTGGCAGCAATACCGGCATGATTCTTTGTTAAAACCTCAACAACGCCGGATCCGACGGTTCCGTGGCCCATAATGGCAATATTAAACATTCTGATTCCCTCCGTCTGAAACCTATTCGCATAATATTGTTAAATATATCACAGTTACAATGAATTTTCAATAGTAAATATCTAAAAAAAGATAGCTCATTTTAGAATAATATTATTGATTTTACCGCAAATTCTGCTATACTTTCAGTAAGTCAAATAAATTGACGGGAGGCAACCAAAATGAACAAAGTATTATGCGTTATTTCGCACACACACTGGGACAGAGAATGGTATATGTCGCTTGAAAAATCCAAGATCAAGCTTGTTGATCTTATCGATCACCTTCTCGTTATCCTCGAGAACAATCCTGAGTATATTTTCCATCTTGATGCACAGACGATTGTCCTTGATGACTACCTTGAGATCCGTCCCGGACGCAAAGAAATCCTTAAAAAGCATATTTCGGAGCACCGCATCGTCGTAGGTCCTTGGTATCTGCAAAACGATTTCTATCTTACCAGCGGTGAAGCCACCGTGCGCAATCTTCTTAAAGGAAAAGAGGTTGCACGTGAGTTCGGCGCCTGCGGTAAGACGGGTTACGCCCCCGATCAATTCGGAAACATTTCTCAGCTTCCTCAGATCCTCGACAACTTCGGATTGGAAGGCTTTGTATTCGGACGCGGTTACAGCATCTATAAGAAAGATGAAAACGGTAACGTTTACCGTGAAAAGCGTCCCAGTGAATTCATTTGGGAAGGCGCCGACGGCACACGTATGCTTGCGATACATATGTGTTTCTGGTATAACAATGCACAGCGTTTTTCTGCCGATACCGAGAAGGCTCTCAAGCTTGCTCAGCGTTGTGAAAAGATCTTTGAGGGTGTTGCCCTTACTCCATATCTCCTTCTTACAAACGGCGTTGACCATCTCGAGCCTCAGCCCGATCTTTGTGATATCATTAAAGAGATCGATCCCAAGCTCGGCGAAGGCAAACACATACTCCAGTACAATCTCGACGACTACGTCAGAGACGTTGCAAAGTATATTGACGATAACGACGTAGCGCTTCCTGAGCACAAGGGAGAGCTCAGAGGCGGAAGCGACTGGGAGATCCTTGCCAGCACCTTCTCTTCACGCCATTACCTTAAGGTTGCAAACGTGCGCACACAAAGCAAGTTTGAAAACTGCCTTGAGCCTCTTTACACGATGCTCGAAACCTCAGGTATGAAAGGGATATATCCTGTTGACCACATGAAATATCTCTGGAAAAACCTCATTGCTAATCATCCTCATGATTCTATCTGCGGATGCAGCTGTGATGCGGTTCACAGCCATATGGAGAACCGCTACGCCGAGATGGCAGAGTTTTCAAAAGAGATGGAAAGCCGTGCCATGATCGCTGCCGCAACCCACAGCACCGTAGCCCGTAAGAATCCCGATGATTTCGTTCTCACCTTTGCCAATACATCAAACAAAGCGCGTTCTTCGGTCGAGATAGTTAACGTTTATCTGCCTCCCAAAGAAGGACTTGATTCGCTCAGCATCACAGACGTTGACGGTAATCCTGCAAAGTTTGCAGTTATCAACAAGGAAAGCAACTACCACTATGATGTATTCAGCCCGATAAACCTTCCCGGTTCAATAATTGTTGACAAATACACCGTTTACGTATGGGTTGAAAACATTGCTCCGTATTCTTTCAAATCTTTCCTCGTTAAAAGCGCCGAAGCAGAAGCGGTCAAAACGGAGCTTGTTTGCGCCGACAGCGCCTCGTGGGAAAACGAGTACCTTGCAGTATCCGTTGACTCCAAGGGTCGCGTAAGCCTCACCGAAAAAGAGACCGGCAGGCACACCGATAACTGCCTGTGGCTTGAAGATACCGGAGATTTCGGCGATGCATACGTCTACCGCAAGGGCGCAGGAGATACAGCTCCCATCACTACCAAGCGCCTTTCCGGCAAGGTAAACGTCACTGCGAACAACGACTACGCCTTTTCATGTGATATTACTTACAAGCTGATGCTCCCCGCCTCTTCAGACGATAATGCAGGCGTAAGAACCACCGAAAAGCTCCTCAATACCGTAGTTCTGACCGTTTCGCTCAAGAAAGGCCAGCCTTGGCTTGAGGTAGGTTACACGGTCACGAACGTTTCCGAAAATCATCGCCTGCGCCTCGTTGTTGATACCGACGTTTCATCAGCCAAAAGCGTTGCCGATATTCCCTTCGATATCGTCCGTCACGGCGAAGAGGCTCTCTTCCCCGGTGTTCACGCCAGAGTTCTTCCTAACTCCACCTTTGCTGCAATTGAGGCAGGATCTAAAGGATTTGCCGTTCTCACCGAAGGTGCCCACGAATACGAGCATCTCAACAGACGTTCACTCGCATTTACGATTCTTCGTGCCAGAGGCAACATCGGAAGCAAGACCGATGCCTGGCTATGCCCCGAAAATCAGTGCAAACGTACCATGGGCGGACGAATTGCACTTCTCCCCTACTCAGGCAAAGCAGAAGAAGCCGGAATACCCGACCTGTCTGTTCAGTTCCGCACACCTTTGCTTAACGGATTCGATTCCTGCGACGGCAAAAAATTCTGCGGAGGCAGACCCGCCGTACAGGATACCGAGATCAACGAGTTGTTCTTCTTCCCCGACGAATATCCCAACGTTTCTATCGGTGACAACGAGCAGCCGTTCAAGATCGAAGGCGAAGGAATTCTTGTAACCGCAACAAAGCGCTCGGAAGACGATACCGGAAAAATCATCCGTATTCTTAACGTTTCAGAAAAAACCACCGATGTCAGTGTTACCGTTCCCGGCGAGATTTATCTCACCAAGATGGACGAAGAACAGCGTTCGTTCTATGCCGACGGAAAAGCGGTATACACCCTCACACCCAAGAAGATCGTTACTCTTTATATTAAGTAACCTTCAGTATCGCATATGTACAAACCTCTCCGTCATATATTCTGGCGGAGAGGTTTTTCATATTATGAGAGGTGTAATATATGAGTTACATGGTACTTAAGAAGAAACATATCATAATGATCACTGCAGGAATTCTGGCACTTATCCTTCTGATATTTTTCGTTCTGCGCGGTGAAACCTCACCCGTTACGGAGGTATCAGCATCAAAAAGGCAGTTACCTATATACAGTGTCGAAAAAAATGAGAAAGTCGTTTCAATAAGTTTTGATGCAGCTTGGGGAAACGAAGACACGCAGGAACTGATTGATATACTCGCAAAGTACGATATAAAGGCAACATTTTTCGTCGTTGGAGACTGGGTAGATAAATACCCCGAGAGCGTCAAGGCTCTTTTTGACGCAGGACACGAGATTCAGAACCATTCAAATACCCATCCGGATCTGACAAATCTGTCAAGGGAACAGATTGCCGAGCAGATTACCTCCTGCAACGAAAAGATCAAGTCCGTTACCGGTGTCTCCCCCACTCTGATCCGACCGCCTTACGGCGCA
The DNA here is from genome assembly GCA_017467405.1 of Clostridia bacterium. Classification (GTDB taxonomy): domain Bacteria; phylum Bacillota; class Clostridia; order Oscillospirales; family Acutalibacteraceae; genus RGIG1913. The sequence goes on along the minus strand of JAFTSH010000001.1, from coordinate 726,076 downwards.
TATAACAATACGGTAATCGAAACGGTAACCTCTTTGGGAATGTATACGATTCAGTGGGACGTTGATTCACTTGATTGGAAGGATCTGTCCGCAGAACAGATTTATAACCGTGTCACGTCAAAGGTTAAGCCCGGCAGTATAGTTTTGTTCCACAACGCCGCCCTTCACACGCCGGAAGCGCTTCCCAATATAATAGAAACTCTTCAGAGTAACGGATACGACTTCGTGAAAATTTCTGATCTTATTATAAAAAAAGACTACACGATTGACCACGCAGGAAAACAATGCCCGAGTTCTTCCAAGACTACAACCTCTTCGGACGTCAATAAAAAGTAAAGTCGATAAAAAAAGAGTTCCACATCGTTATGCGGAACTCTTGAAATTCAGCCTGAATTATTTGATCATCGAAGCGATCTCGTCAGCGAAATTCTCTTCCTTCTTCTGCAGACCTTCGCCCATAGCAAAACGGGTAAATCCGGCAAGCTTGATGGAAGCGCCGAGCTTCTTTGCGACCGATTCAACGTACTTTTCGACGGTCATGGATCCGTCCTTAACGAACTCCTGCTTTGCAAGGCAGACCTCAGAGTAGTACTTGCCCATCTTACCCTCAACGATCTTAACAAGAACCTGCTCGGGCTTGTTAGCCATCTTAGGATCATTCTTCATCTGGGTGACCTGAATCTCCTTCTCGTGAGCAACGACCTCTGCAGGAACAGCGTCGGGATCAAGATAGAGAGGATTCATAGCTGCTACCTGCATGGCAACGTCCTTACCCATAGCAACGAACTCCTCGTTAGCAGCAGTTGCTTCATCGGTGTCAAAGTTGACCATAACGCCAACGGAACCGCCGGCATGAATGTAGGTTGCGACAGCACCCTCGGAACGGGCGAAACGACGAACCTTCATGTTCTCGCGGATTGCAAGGAATACGTCCTGAACCTCTTCTTCAACGGTTCTGTCCGAATCGGCAGCCTTAACCTTAAGAAGAGCATCAACATCAGCGGGATCGGTAAGAGCAACGGTCTTGGCGACCTTACCGGCGAGCGCTACGAAAGCATCAACCTTAGCAACAAAGTTGGTTTCGCAGTTAACCTCAGCAAGAGCGGCAACCTTTCCGTCGTTGTAAGCAGCGACAACACCCTCGGAAGCAATTCTACCGGCCTTCTTGGTTGCGGTAGCAAGTCCCTTCTCTCTGAGTATATCAACTGCCTTGTCCATATCACCGTCGGTCTCGGCAAGAGCCTTTTTGCAGTCCATCATGCCAACGCCGGTCTTTTCGCGCAGAAGCTGTACGTCTTTAGCTGTAAATGCCATAATACTTTTCCTCCGTTATCATAATTTTGAAAGATGCCCGCCCGATTTGGGTGGGCATCCGATTTTATTGGATCTTGATTATTCGGCTGCTGCCTCTTCGGTCTCTTCAACCTTAGCGGCTTCCTCAGCCTCGGGTGCAGTCTCAGCACCCTGCTTTGCCTCGAGAACGGCAGTAGCCATAGCGCCGGCAATAAGCTTGACGGAGCGGATAGCATCGTCGTTACCGGGGATAACGTAGTCGATCTCATCGGGATCGCAGTTGGTGTCAACGATAGCAACCACGGGAATGTGGAGCTTCTTGGCCTCGGAAACAGCGATCTTCTCTTTTCTGGGGTCAACGATAAAGAGAGCGCCGGGAGCCTTGGTCATGTTCTGAATACCGCCAAGGAACTTCTCGAGCTTTTCGATCTCAGCGTTGAGCTTGATGACCTCTTTCTTGGGAAGGAGATCAAAGGTGCCGTCCTCAGACATCTTTCTGAGCTGATTGAGTCTTTCGATACGGCGTCTGATGGTGCGGAAGTTGGTAAGCATACCGCCGAGCCAACGTGCGTTGACGTAAGGCATTCCGCAACGCTCAGCCTCTTCCTTAATGGAATCCTGAGCCTGCTTTTTGGTTCCGACAAAGAGAACATCCTTGCCTTCTGCCGCAATAGAATTGATGAACGCGTAAGCCTCATCGAGTTTCTTTACGGTCTTCTGGAGATCGATGATATAAATACCATTTCTCTCGGTGAAGATGTACGGTGCCATCTTCGGGTTCCAGCGTCTTGTCTGATGTCCGAAATGAACACCGGCCTCAAGAAGCTGCTTCATTGATACTGCTCCCATGATTGGAAACCTCCTTTAAGTTTTCATCCGCCGTGCAGGTCAACTTTGAAGCAAAATCATTAAGATCACCATACTTCAAATAGCTACACGTGTGAATTTCCGCATAATTATATCACAGAGACTTTTCTATTGCAAGAGTTTTTTTGCCTATTTTCGTTTATTTTCAGGTTATTTTTACCTTCGGCGGTAAAAAAGATTGACAAACCTTCTTTTTGTGTTAAAATACCCTTGCGAGCGGATCGGACAGCCGCATGCAATCGCATGAGGAAAGTCCGAGCTTCACAGGGCAGGATAACGGCTAACGGCCGCCGAGGGCGACCTCAGGGAGAGTGCAACAGAGATATACCGCCGTATTCGTACGGTAAGGGTGGAAAGGCGAGGTAAGAGCTCACCTACCCGCGGGAGACTGTCGGGTACTGTAAACCCTATCCGAAGCAACACCGACAGGAACAATACATCGGCCCGATGTGTTCCGACAGGTGGCTTTAGCTTCAGGGCAACCTGCGGCATAGAAAGATGGCTGTCAAAACAGAACTCGGCTTACGGATCCGGTCGCAAAAGTGAAAAGCATCGCCGATTTTTCCGCGATGCTTTTCACTTTTATAATGCAATATTACGGCGGCGGATATTACGGCCATATTTTCGGGAACGGTAAATATCATCAAGGAAGACAGTATTCGGGGAAAGAGCCTCAAAAAGAGACGCATAATTCTGATTAACGGTATCTTATTCTCTTTCAGAAGCATGCCGAAGGCTGATGACGGAAACATATATATTCCGACTGAAACGATATAATAATACGACGTTCTTATAACCGTTGCAAACGATACGGCAATCCACGTAAATAACAGTATCAACGACGAAATATACGATACGGTTCCATATACTCCGACATATAATTTCAGGCAAAAATATATTAATGCGAAAATCCCGTTTGAAATGAAATTATACACCCAAAACAACAGGTTTGAAAACACGCATGAAAAGTATTGAGAAGGATACTCAAACCTGCAAAGAAGACCGCAGTCATTCCCTTTCACCGCTTCTCCGACGGTTGTAACCGCACCGGAAAGCATCGGCGTAAGTATGAACAACTCCACCCCGAAAGACAAACCGAACACTGCCGCTGAATATACACCCAACACCTGTCTCAACCATATGCGGGCAGCAGTACATGCCAACCACAAAAGCGTTGCAACGGCAATCCTTCCGGAGAGGTGTTTTTCTCTGTGCAAGGTGGCACCGCAAGCTACGCGATATACCAAATCTTCATCTTTTAACAAGGCGCTTACTCATCCTCCCGGAAAACAGAGCGTAAAGCAAAAATATTCCCAACGAGGGGTTATTATACTTAACGGCTAGCAATACCGATACGGATACGGCCACCGTTATAATCAGTATTTTGAACACAATCCAAAAAGCTCTGAGCGTGCGATTTCTGATACTTTGCAAAACGAGCTCGTAAATATCTCCCCCGTCCAAACCTTCTATCGGTAATATGTTTGCCAATATCACGGTTACATTTGCGTATATCAACGCTAAAGCGTCTTTGGGACAAATCAACGAAAGCATACCGACACACAGGGAGTTCAAGAAAATCCCTCCGGCAGAAACGAGCATTTCAGCCCAAGGCTTTTTTTGCCCGGTCTTCCTTATTATTCCTATATTCAGCCCGGAAATACGCACACGGGCAATTTTTATGCCCAATATACGCATTACGAGCATATGTCCCGACTCGTGTATCATAATCGCGGCAAGCATACACAATGAAGCTATACCCTCGTCAAAAATCAGCACCGCTGCAAGCATCATAAGCATGAGAGGATCGGCACTGACCGATCCTCTTTTATCGGAAAATTTCAGCATCCCAGATTCTTAAATACCGTCATGGGATCAATTCGAACGCCGTTTACGAGCAGCTCAAAATGAAGATGAGGTCCGGTCGAGTTGCCGGTGCTTCCGACCCTTGCAACGTTTTGTCCCTTCGTTACCTTTTCGCCACGCTCTACAAGCAATTTACTGCAATGGGCATACAGAGTCTTTACTCCGTTTGAGTGCTCTATTACTACGTAATAACCGTAGGTGCTGTCATATTTTGAAACGCACACCGTGCCGTCAAGAACCGCAAATATCGGATCTCCGTTATCTGCTCCTATGTCTACGCCGTAATGAAAAGAATCACTACCGCTCAGAGGGTGCGTACGGGAGCTGAAATAGGAGGTTATCCTCCCCTTTACCGGACTTACTGCGGCACTCGTTTCTACGCGATCTTCCGGGCTTTGTACCATGACAACAGGTGCCGTTACCGCACCGCTGATCTGAGATGATGACGAATCTGATTCATCTCCTAAGTCAATTGACGAATATTGTCCGTCTTCCTCTTTGTCTTCCTTTTCAACAACGCTGTCGGAAGATGCAGATCCTTGTTGCTGCGCGGCAGTCGAGCTGTTATCGTTCAGCACCTCTCCGGCAGAGGTTTTATCCTGAAAGGTTTTTACGTAAAACTCGGAAACGCCTGAATACGTTTTCGGAAAAGCAAACTTTACGACAAGCAAAGCGCAAATCAGCACAAGCGCTATAACCGATTGACTCAGCAGGTACGTGTATAGTTTTTCGTAGTCAAATTTCTCTTTTTTCTTCAATAATATCACTCCGAAACAAATATATGTCCGAAGCCGCAAAAAAATGCCCGACACTTATGGTATAAATTCTGAATGAAAGTTTAAAAACGATACGATCACACATCTACCTACAGAAACAAGATGAGATTTTTCGCATTCTCTGTCTTCTTTTTTGACAAGTACTACATTTGTGTAGACTAATTCACAAATTTATGATAAATTTTTATAAACCATTGCACCCAAATTCAAAAATGCCACACTATATGGATGAAAGGAGGAGAGAGAATGCAACAAACGAGCAAAACGCGTGATAGGCTTATCAATGAATTTGCCGAAAACTATATGGAGAAGCTGTTTTACTTCTGCCTGAAAAAAACGGGAAACCATATTGAAGCTGAAGATCTGACACATGATATTGCGCTCCAGATAATAACGCCATTGAATAAAGGTACGATCCCAATGAATTTTTCGGCTTGGATATGGCAGATCGCGCGAAACCGTTATGCAGTATGGGCAAAGGAAAAGCATAATCGAAACGAGTCGGTAACCGGTTCTGATATCAACGATTATGAGATAGAAGACGAAAGCGAAAATATCCTTGATGAAATGATACATACAGAGCAAATGGCTCTGCTTCGGCGCGAGCTGGCGTTCATCAAAAGCGATTATCGTAACATCGTCGTTGCCTATTATATAGAAAACAAAAATGTTCGTGAAATTGCAGAATCGCTCTCGCTTCCCACGAATACGGTGAAGTCTCGGCTTCTCCGTGCAAGACAAATTTTGAAAGAAGGTATGGATATGGCAAGAGAATTTGGAAAACGCAGTTATAATCCCGAGCAAATAGCTTTTGTTATGAACGGTAAGGATGGGAAGAAAGGACAGCCTTGGTCTATTATCACACATTTGTTATATAAAAATATTTTTCTTGAGACATATGAAAATCCGCAAACCGCCGAGGAACTGGCTCTTGAGATAGGCACAGCTTTGCCTTATATGGAAGATGAGCTTGAGTTTTTGACTCGTGAACAGCTACTTGTCAAGAGCGAAAATAAGTATCAAACGGCATTTAAAATAATCAGCAAAGAAGAACAACGCCAAAAATACGATAATAACAAAAAAGTTCAGAAAGTGTTGACAGACAAGATTTGTGAACTGATAGATGCTTATATTAACGAGGACGGATCAAAAGTAAATTATGATTACGTGGGATATGAAGCAGCAAAATGGACTTTGATCGTACGTGCATTTGATTGGTTACAGTTTTCCGCTAAAGAAACGAACAAGGCCTCTAAAGAGTACAATAATTCCTATCCCTCGCGACCGGATGATGGTGCTTGGATATTGACCGGATACGAAACCATAGATTGGGAAAAGCCCAAATTTGTTGGACTACATGGATATCTTTCACATGATAAAAACGAAGTGAAAAAGGATGTGGATTTCGGTCAATTCAAATTCTTTTTCAAAAACATTCAAGAAAAAACTCCTAGCCACTTAAACTGGATGGAGGCATATACGTTATGGTTGGTATGCAGCGGACGAACTGAAGCATGTGAGAAATCTTATCTTGAAAAGCTGCTTGAATACGGTTATCTAAAAAAAGGCGGTTCGATCATTCCCAATGTTGTCATTTTTGATAGAGATGCGGAAAAACCGTACAATGAGCAGTTAACCCCAAAGCTGACTTCATTGCGAAATGATATTTACAATTTGTTCAAGCAGGCTCCTGACATCGAAAGAGGCTATATTGTCGAGCAGGCTATACTCGATGGATGGCTTAAATATGATGACGATACAATCAATACTATTGGAGCTTATATTTATCTTTAAGGAAGATAGTATAAACACACCGCCGAGAGCAACTGTTACGGTTAAGCTCGGCGGTTAATTATTTGATTTTGTTCTCTTGTATCGCTTTTTGGCGGTGAATAAGTGCGCACACTTGCAGGTGAACTATTTAAGCCTCCCTCTGAGAGGGAGGCTCTGGCTGTGTTTACGGCTTTAAATATTTTCCCGATAACAAAACTGTCATTAGGAACCCAATGGGTTAACATTGGACGTTTTCTGAATTATTGCTTTGATTTGATATATTTATCTATACTTTCGGCAGCGGATTTACCGGCGCCCATTGCAAGTATTACGGTGGCTGCGCCGCTGACTGCATCACCGCCTGCAAATATGCCGTCACGCGTTGTCATCAAATCCTCGTTGACAACAAGACAACCCTTTCGGTTAACCTCAATTCCCTCGGTCGTGGTTCTGATAAGAGGATTAGGTGAATTACCGATAGCAATTACTACGCAATCAACCGAAATATCAAATTCACTGCCTTCAACAGCCACGGGAGATCTTCTTCCGCCCTCATCTGGTTCTCCGAGCTCCATTCTCACACAGGTAACGGACTCAACGCCGGATTCGCCGGAATTTATCCTTACGGGATTAGTAAGGGTTTTGAAAATTATCTGCTCCTCTTTGGCGTGCTCTATCTCCTCGTTTCTCGCAGGCATCTCCTCTTCGGAACGACGGTAGATCAGATAAACCTCCTCGGCACCGAGGCGCTTTGCGCAACGCGCAGCATCCATTGCGACGTTTCCGCCGCCTACAACAGCAATTTTCTTGTATTTTTTGATGGGCGTGTCGTAATCATCGCGATACGCTTTCATCAGATTGATACGAGTGAGAAATTCGTTGGCCGAGTATACACCGGCAGCGCTCTCTCCGGGGATATTCATAAAATTAGGTAATCCGGCTCCGGAACCGACAAAAACGGCCTCGTACCCGTTTTCAAAAAGCTCATCGACGGTAAGAACCTTGCCGATGACCATATCAAGCATAAATCGGACGCCTTTTTTCTTGAGCTGTTCGATTTCGCTTTGCACTATGCTTTTCGGGAGTCTGAACTCGGGTATACCGTACATGAGAACGCCGCCGGCGGCGTGGAGAGCCTCAAAAACGGTTACTTCATATCCGAGAGCCGCAAGATCTCCTGCGCACGAAAGTCCTGCGGGGCCGCTTCCGATGACAGCAACCTTATGACCGTTAGGTTCGGCTACGCGCTCTTCTTTCTCCTTGATATTCTTCAAATACCAATCGGCGGCAAATCTTTCCAGCCTTCCTATTCCGACGGGCTCACCTTTTATTCCCCTCGTGCACCTTGATTCGCACTGCTTTTCCTGCGGACATACCCTTCCGCATACAGCCGGCAAGGAGTTGGTGGACTTTATTATCTCGTACGCTGTTTTATAATCGCCTTTTTTAATAGACGAGATAAACTCCGGAATTCTGACGTTAACGGGGCAAGCGGAAACACAGGGCTTGTTTTTGCACTCGATACACCTGTCAGCTTCACACTTGGCCATTTCCTCGGTATAGCCGAGAGCAACCTCGTCGAAACTCTTTATTCTTTCCTCGGCCGAAAGACTCGGCATAGGAGTTTTTTTGTTTATCATTCGGACATCCCCTCCATCATACACTGATGCCTATGGAGGGCATCGGCTTCTTCCGATCTGTACATTTTATTTCGTGCAATTATCTCATCAAAATCAACGAGATGCCCGTCAAAATCGGGTCCATCAACACAAGCAAACCTTGTTTTCCCGTCAACCGTAACACGGCAACCTCCGCACATTCCCGTACCGTCTATCATTATCGGATTAAGACTTATAACGGTTTTAATGCCGTACTGTTTGGTGAGATCGCAAACCGCTTTCATCATCGGCAAAGGACCGATCGCAACGACCAGATCGTACTTCGCACCGGACTCGATCTGTTTTCTCAGTGCATCCGTCACAAAGCCATTGTTACCGTTAGAGCCGTCGTCGGTCATCACGAAAAGTCGCGTTGAAACTGCCCTCATTTCATCTTCAAGAATGACTATCTCTTTATTCCTGAAGCCGGCGATCATATCAACTGTTGCTCCCGAATTAAATAGAGCTTTAGCCTGCGGATAAGCGATCGCGCATCCCGCACCGCCGCCGATTACAGCCGCGTTTTTTACTCCTTCCAACTCTGACGCACGCCCGAGAGGTCCGACAAAATCGAGAACGCTGTCACCGACCTCAAGCGTGTCAAGAAGACCGGTTGTTTTTCCAACCTTTTGGTAGATGATCGTTACGCTTCCTTTTTCGCGGTCGTAATCTGCAACCGTCAAAGGAATCCTCTCACCCGTTTCATTAACTCTGATGATTATAAACTGTCCTGCTTTGGCTTTTTTAGCCACAAAAGGCGCATCAATACTCATCAGCGTCATCTGATCGTTTAATCTTCTTTTTTCTATGATTTTAAACATTAAAAACTGCCTCCGAAAGAACTATCAGAACAGGCCGGTAATAACTCCGTTTTCATCGACATCGATGTTTTCGGCAGCAGGAACCTTGGGAAGTCCCGGCATGGTCATTATTTCACCGGTGAGGATGACGATAAAACCGGCACCTGCGGAAACGCGTGCATTTCTGACCGTAACCTTGAAACCGGAAGGTGCACCGAGTTTTGTGGGATCATCCGAAAAGCTGTACTGAGTTTTTGCTATACAAACGGGATAATGGCCGTAGCCAAGCGAAACTATCTCGTCAAGCTGCTTTCTCGCCTGAGGAGTATAGTCTGCTCCGTCGCCGCCGTAAACGCGGGTAACGACCTTATCAATTTTATCATATACACTGTCGTCTCCATTATAACTGAAAGAGAAATCATTTTTCTCCTCACAGAGTCTTACGACCTCCTTGGCGAGCTCCTCGCCGCCCTTTCCGCCTTCGGCCCACACGGTCGACAGAGCAACGTTGACACCAAGATTGCGACATTTTTCTATGACGAGCGAAATCTCGCTGTCGGTATCGGTCGGGAATCTGTTTACTGCCACCACTACGGGAAGCTTGTACACATCCTTCATATTGGATATATGTCTGAGAAGATTCGGAAGGCCCTTTTCGAGAGCGACGAGATCTTCATTTCCCAACTCGGTTTTTGAAAGGCCGCCGTGCATTTTAAGCGCGCGGATGGTAGCAACCACCACTACGGCAGACGGACGAAGTCCGGCGGCACGGCACTTGATATCGAGGAATTTTTCTGCACCGAGATCGGCACCGAAGCCAGCTTCGGTAACAACGTAATCTCCGAGACGCAGGGCCATCTTGGTAGCCATAACCGAATTACATCCGTGCGCAATGTTGGCAAAGGGTCCGCCGTGAACAAATGCAGGAGTTCCTTCGAGCGTCTGTACGAGATTGGGTTTTATAGCATCCTTCAGCAGAGCAGTCATAGCACCGTGCGCTTTGAGCTGACCCGCGGTAACGGGAGCACCGCTATAGCTGTAACCCACAACAATGCGGGAAAGTCTTTCTTTGAGATCACTGACCGAAGAGGACATACACAGAATAGCCATAATTTCAGACGCAACGGTAATATCAAAGCCATCCTCACGCGGAGTGCCGTTCATCTTACCACCGAGACCGTCGACCACAAAACGCAACTGACGGTCGTTCATATCGACGCATCTTTTCCAGGTAATGCGTCTGGGATCTATTCCGAGGCTATTTCCCTGCTGAATGTGATTATCCAGCATAGCCGCAAGAAGATTGTTTGCGGCACCAATGGCATGAAAATCTCCGGTGAAATGAAGATTTATATCCTCCATGGGAACGACCTGTGCGTATCCACCACCGGCAGCACCGCCCTTGATACCGAAAACGGGTCCGAGCGAGGGCTCACGCAAAGCAGCAATAACGTTCTTACCGATACGCTTAAGGCCATCAGCAAGACCGATAGAGGTAGTAGTTTTTCCTTCTCCTGCAGGAGTCGGAGTAATCGCAGTAACAAGAACGAGCTTACCGTCCTTTCGCGAACTGTCGGACAGAAGCTTGAGATCAACCTTTGCCTTATACTTTCCGTACTGCTCGAGATATTCCTCTGGAACACCGGCAGTCTTGGCGATCTCTGTTATCGGAAGCATTTTTGCGCTTTGAGCAATTTCAATATCGGTTTTCATTGTCATTCACCCTTCTGAAATTATTTTGACATCACGACCGAAAGATACTGATTAATTATACCACAACAAAAAGCTTCGCACAATAGAAAATAATTCAATATTGCTTGAAATTTATCATATATTATCAATCTAAACGTAAAAACGGCGAGTCAGACGCATCTGCTTGCCGTTTTTACGATTACTGATTATATATTTTTATAGAATTATGCAAATAAGTCCGCTGCAACCCTCGTTTATTACACGCTCAAGCGTTTCCCGAAGTTTTCTGCGCGCATCGGAAGGCATATGATTAAGCTTTGAATGTAATCCTTCATTAACAAGTTCATTAAGGGATTTTCCGAAAATATTAGAATCCCAGATGCTTGTCGGATCCTCCTCAAATCCCGTCAGAAGATACTTGACCAAATCCTCTGACTGCCGCTCTGAGCCGACTATCGGTGAAACCTCGGTCTTGATGTCGGCACGCATCATATGTATCGAAGGAGCACCCGCCTTAAGCCTGACGCCGTACTGGTTCCCCTGACGCACGATCTCGGGTTCCTCTAACGTAAGTTCTTCGATTGACGGCATAACGATTCCGTATCCCGTCGATTCAACCTCCTCAAGCGCAAACCTGAATTTTTCATACTTCTTCTTAATGTCTGCCATCTGTACCATGCAGCTCATAAGTTCCTGCTCGTCGTCTATTTCAATTCCGGTTGTCTCCGAAAGGATCTTGTAGAAGAGATCGGAATCAAGCACGGTCCTTACTACGGCACTGCCCTTTCCGAGATCTACCCTTTCCACAGATACGTCATTGATATATTCACACTGTGTCAGGCTCGGGCAATGTTCATTTACGTGCCGAATCTTCGTAAACCCTGCCGTCTGGGTTCTGATTGCCTCAAAAACCGCCGATTTAAGCCAATGTCCTTCTTCGAGACGAGATACCCATCTCGGGAACTTGAAGCAGATATCCGTAAGAGGAAACTCGAAAAGCACCTTTGCAATGATCTCTCTTATTTCATCCTCATCCATATCCATACAGCTTACAGCCAACACCGGAACGTCATACTTTTCGCTCAGACGCTCTGCCAACTCCTGAGCATTGGCAGACTGCGGATACATACAGTTAAGAAGCATAACGAAGGGCTTGTTGATGGATTTCAGTTCAGAAACCACCCTTTCCTCGGCTTCCTCATATTCATCACGGGGTATCTCGCTTATACTTCCGTCAGTTGTTATAACAAGGCCAATGGTTGAATGCTCGGAAATAACCTTTTGAGTGCCTATCTCTGCCGCCATATTAAAGGGAATTTCATCATCATACCAAGGCGTCATTACCATTCTCGGTTGATCGTTCTCTATATATCCCAACGCACTCGGAACGATGTAGCCTACACAGTCTATCAGCCGCACGTTAAACACCGAATTACCCGGAAGAGAAATTTCCACCGCCTCTTCCGGAATAAACTTGGGCTCCGTAGTCATAATTGTTCTTCCGGCCGCCGATTGCGGAAGTTCGTCGTTAGCTCTTTCCCTTCTGTACTCACTCTCAATATTGGGAATAACGAGGGTATCCATAAACTTTTTTATAAAGGTTGACTTTCCGGTTCTTACGGGTCCGACAACACCTATATAGATATTGCCGCCTGTTCTGTTTGCGATATCCCTATATATGCTTGTATTCATCATCGTTTCGTCCTCTTTTCCCAAGTTTTCTTCGTGGTAGATAATATGATAACCGGACGAAATATATTACTTTTGTGCACCAAAGAATAATCAATACGATTTTTGAACCAATCAACGATATAAAAAGGCTTCCGTGTCCAATACCCACGGAAGCCACAGATTATTTGTAATACGTTCAATTTATGTACCGTCAGTTTTTACGTCTGACCTTCGTTCTTTTTATCCGATTCCTGCGTTGATTCAACCTCGGAAGAAGTTCCGCTTATGTCGCTTCCGGTGTTTTCCTCATCATCCTTGTCGTCGCCGCCCTCCGGTTCAGAAGGCTTTTCGACCTTGGATGACGTTGTACCGGATACGTTGCTGCTTTCGTCTTCAAGCGAAGATGAATAATCCGAAGGAAGATCGGTTTCTTCGTCCTTGTTATCCTCGCCCTTATTGGTATCTACATTTCCGGGTATAGACGTTCCGGAACCTGTGAGACCCAGGTATGGCGACGGATCAAGCCTGTCACGTCCCAAACGCACCTCAAAATGCAGATGATTTCCGGTAGAATAGCCGGTGGAGCCTACGAAAGCAACAAGGTCACCTCGGGCTACACGGTCGCCGATCTTAACCAGAACCTGGCTACAGTGAGCGTAAAAGGTTTGAAAACCGTCTGAATGTGTGATCCTGAGATAATGACCGTATCCGCCCTTTTCATATCCGACGGCTGCAACGGTGCCCGTATCGGCTGCGTATATATCGGTGCCCTTGGGCGCAGCAATATCAAGGCCAAGATGATTACGGTTATCGCCGTAATATGCACTTATATAACATCCGCGAACACGTCTCACGGGGAAATAGTACTTCGCCGAATAATAATCGGATGAAGACTGCATCGAGTTGCTGACTCGGGTTCCGACAACGATAACCTCATTCACAGGCTCAACGAGTGTAACGTTCTTTATTACTTTGCGCTCGGTTTCAACGCCGTAAACATAGCTCACCTCGGCGACTATATTGGCGCTGCCGTCAGAACCGCGCTGTTCAACAATTGAGTATCCTATATAATGGGTTGAATCCGCCACGTTTTCGGTTTCGTACTGAATAGCAGAAATATATTCCTCAACGTATGTATACTTAATACTGAGAACGTCCTTCAGGTATTCAACCTTAAGAACATCTCCGGCCGTCGGCGGGGAAACCGTTTCAAGAATATTCACAGGGGTATCGTTTTGCTTGTCTTTACCGCTGTTTTTATCATCGGATTCGTCGTCCACCTCGGGAAGAAGTCCGTTGATCTCCAGCAGTCTCTCGGCAGTCATCGAAAAGGTGGTAGAAATAGAGGTATAGGTATCTCCCTCCTTGACGATATACGTCATTTGCTGAAGTTCAGGCTCCCGGGTCACAATATACGCTATCTCATCAACGGTCATAATGCTTCCGAGAGGATAATACCCCTCAACGGTCTCGGCATCTGCAAAAGACACGGTACAATCAGGATATTTGTTTTGATACTCCTCAAGATAGTCCTCAAGATAGTCCTCGAGCAAATCGGATTCTTCTACCGCCCCGAGCAGTTCGTCACCTGCGTACAAGCCGGCAGCATAAGAGATCTCGTCAAAAGCAGAAAGTATCATATTATCGCAAAGTTCGTCCGCCTCAAGAAGATCCGAGGCAGGAACAAACGCCATGCTGTATATGGGGACGTTAGTCAGAACGGCATCGTTTTCATCGATTATCCTGCTTTGCATCATAGCATAAGCTTCGTCATACGTTTCGGCTTCGGATATATAACCTACGTCACTTCCGTTAAAGGTGACCTTCAACGCAACCGTCATATTACCGTAGTAATTCACCAAAAGGATCATAATGGGCACGAATGCAATTATGACGATATAATTAATTGCACCGAGATAGTACTTTTTATGCAGGCAAAACATCCGCCAAATACTCTTGAAGAAGTAAGAAAAGGCGGCAACAAATCCGTCCGTTTTCATAACAGCGGAAAACGACGTATATGAATATCCGATATCCCTTCCTGTGCGTACAAAAAAGCCTTTAATACTTTTAATTAAACGGAGCGAAAGTGCAGACAGCTTTTTGAGACCCTTATTCAAAAAAGGCCTGACAGTCTTTCCGACGGCTGATGCAATTTTCGAAGCCATGCGAAGCGCATTTCTGATCACGGGCGGTAAACGGAAAGATTTCATACGGCTCGCTCCTTTCAAAAAAGATTATATCATTTCACAGCCAAAACTCAAGCAAACATATCAAATATGTCACAAGGCAGATTATGCCTTTCCTTTGCTTCCCTTGATTCCGAACGACGCTGACTGAAGAATATCCGTATCATAAGAGAAAGAAAGTCTTTCTCTTTCGCGGTTGCGTCTGAATGCAAGCTCTATCAATTTATCGAGAAGCGCACTGTACTTCATACCGCTTGCCTCCCAAAGATAAAACGCCAACGAACCCGGAATAGTATTTATCTCATTGACATAAACCTTGTCGTTGTCGTCTGTATCCATCAGATAATCTATTCTGACAACGCCGCAGCATCCCAACGCCTTAAAGGTCTTTACCGAAAGATCGGCTATCTCGGCCGACTTTTCCGCGCTTATATCCGCGGGAAGCTTGCGTTTGAGGGAGCTCATACCCTTGGAAGATCCCGAAGACATATATTTATCGGCATAGGAAAGAATCTCATCGCACATTACCGGCTCTTCACAAACGGAGGCCTTTGCCTCGTCGCAGTCACCGAGAACGGAACAGTTGATCTCGCGCAGAGCGGTAACAGCCTTTTCGACAAGTATCTTGTCTGCAAACGAGCAGGCATAGTCGACCGCTTCCGGAAGCTCCTCTTCTCTCGTAACCTTTTTAATTCCGACGCTGGAACCGAGATTAGCCGGCTTTACTATCACGGGGAAACCGAAAGACTCTCTTATCTTAGCGGTCAACTCCTCGCGCTCCGAAACCCACTCGCGTGCTCTGAAGCATACGCAGGGCAAAACGGGGACACCCTTTGCGGCAACAATGTACTTGAAAAGCTCTTTATCCATTCCGACCGAAGAAGACAAAACGTCACAGCCGCAATACGGAAGTGAAAGCAACTCGAAAAACCCCTGCAAAGTTCCGTCCTCACAATTGGTTCCGTGAACGACGGGAAGCGCAATGTCTATGCGGCAGATCGGCTTTCTCTTTCCGAAACCGCCGTCGGCGTGGAACATAAACACACCATCGCCGTCACGTCTTATAACGACTCTGCGACAAACATTTTCTACCGTGCCTTTTTTACGGAAGGTTTCAAGATCCGTAAGGGCCTCGCCCGAATACATCTTTCCGTCCTTAGAAATATAGACAGGCACAATACAGTATTTCTCGGTATCGAGCGATTTCATGGCTTGTACTGCGGAAATAATGGATATTTCGTGTTCAACCGAACTACCGCCCATAAAAACTCCGACATTAATCTTCAAAACGACTCGCCTCACTTAAATTTTAATGTAATTCATCCCGCGTAATTATCGGGAAGATCATTCTCAAAAAGCACCGCGGTATCACGCGAGCACTCAACCGAAAGCACCTTCATTGCATCCTTGAACGAAGGACAAACGGTAACCTTTGACATATCGTATCCGGACGCGGTAAGTGCATCAACGAAGGGGACTGCACGTTTTTCACCAACAAGCAGCACACGATCGCAAACGTCAGCAATTTTCAGACCGAGATCATAATTCTCGCTGTATTCCTTTTCACCGAGTTCAACCATACCCGGGGTAACGATTATCTTCTGCATTCCCTCGAAGGATCCGAGTACCGAAACTGCTTCCTTGCTTCCCTCGGGATTTGAATTATAAGCATCATCGATAAGCACTGAACCGTTAAGGAACGGTTTGAGCTGCAACCTGTGTTCGATAGGAACAAGCCTTGAAAGTGCAAATTTTATTCTGTCATCCGAAACGCCCATATAGTCAGCCGCAGCAACAGCACCCAAGACGTTGAGAACGTTATGTTTTCCGAGCAGCTTGGTTGAAACCCTGAAGCTTCTTTCGCCGATAAACACGTCAAAAGAAGATCCTTCTCTTGAGCAGGTAATATTTTCGGCACGAACGTCTGCCTTTGATTCTACTCCGTAGGTAATTGAAGCATACGAGGACGCACGTTCTTCAATCGGTTTACTGTCGGAATTGAGAAAAACCTTGCCTCCGGACTCAACGACCGCATCTGCAAGTTCAAACTTTGTAGCCGCAACGTTTTCAACCGTCTTAAACGTGCTTAAATGCTGCGGTCCAACCGAAGTAATGATACCGAGATCGGGGTGAACAATGTCGCATATTTCTTTGATGTCTCCAATGTTTTTAGCACCCATCTCACATATGAAAACATTACACTCGGGAGTAAGATTTTTACGTATTGTCCTCACGACACCCAGCGGCGTATTAAGGTTTCCGGGAGTCATACAAACGTTATATTTTTCCGAAAGAATTCTCTCAAGTACATATTTTGAGCTGGTCTTACCGTAACTGCCCGTAACGCCGAAAACCGTGAGATTGTTCATTGATCTGAGTTTTTTCTTGGCATCGTTGATGTAATACGTCCTGACCGACTTCTCGATCGGCTCGTTGACGACAACGGAAAGCACCGAAAGTATCGGTGAGAACGAAAAAATCAGCAACAACACCATAAAGTAAACCCATACGGTATCAAACAAGAGCGTTGCTGCACCCGCCAGAAGACAAAGCAATGAGGCGGTAAGATACATACGCTTCACCCGCGCCGTAACAACCAGCTTTTTAATAGCTTTTTTCTGAACGGAACGGGTATGAACAACCAGTACGAAAAGCGAAAACGCACAGTATCCGGTGAGGAATGCAGGATGAATTCCGGGGATGAATACAAGCAAAGCCTTAACGAAAACGTCGACTATCATACATCCCCAAAGAAACGCGTCTCCCGATGTCCTGAGCCATCCGAAATATCTCGATATAAAATATGAATTTTGCTGAAGCATATGATACTGTCTTGTGGCAGAAACAACCGCACACGCCGAAATCAGCAAAATATTTATACACTCAAAAATGCCGCAGTTCAAATGCTCAACCTCCGAAAAAACTGTCAAGTATAGCTATGACCTCACCGGGTCGATCGACAAACGAGAAATGCCCCGCGCCTCTTATGACACACAGACCTGCATCGGGAATAAGCTGTTCCATTATCTTGGCATCACTCACGGGAGTCGCCGTATCATTCTCTCCGTACACCAAAAGCGTAGGACATTTAATAGAGGGCATATAACCTCTCAGATCCTCGTTGACGGTAAGAACGAGAGTGCGTCTGAGCACCGGAGGCGCGTTGTTGTAATCAGCGGATCCGAAATGATTTCTCGCTTTTACGAGCAGCCCTTCACAAGACTTTTTTAACGGAGCCGATGTCAGCACGCGTCTTATCGTCTTAAAGGTCGCTTGTCTCACGCGAGAGCGAAGGCCCGGCTTATGCTTGATTCCCGCAGCATCGAGAAAAACCATTTTGGGTGGGGACAGCCTTCCCTCACCTACCAGCTTGGTAGCAACGCGTCCGCCGAATGAATGGCATATAACGATAGGGTCCTTCAGGTCTAAAGCCGACAAAAAAGCAAGTGTAAAATCCGCGTAATCAGCAACGGACCAAGGCTCGGGAATCATATCGCTCTTACCAAAGCCAGGAAAGTCAAGCGACACTACCCTGAACTTTTGAGAAAGGTGCCTGCGCAAAAGAACGAACGCATCAAGTGAAGATCCCCAACCGTGAAGCATGAGAATTTCCTGTCCGCTGCCTTCGGACTCATAATTCACTTTCAGACCGTTAACGGTTATCTCCAAACCTTAGTCACTCCTTGCCTAAAGTCAGACATCCTCAGACAAACCGCTCTTAAGCTGACCGAGGCTCTGTGCTTTAAGATATGCGTTGATAAATCCATCAATGTCACCGTCCATAACGGCGTTAATATTACCCATTTCAAATCCGGTGCGATGGTCCTTTGCGAGGGTATAAGGCATAAATACGTAGGAGCGTATCTGAGAACCCCAACCGATCTCCTTCTGCTCTCCCTTGATATCCTCGATCTTGTCAAGATGCTCTCTCTCTTTGATCTCAAGCAGTTTTGATTTGAGCATCCTCATCGCTACTTCCCTATTCTGATGCTGGCTGCGCTCGTTCTGACAGGCAACGATAATACCGGTGGGGATATGAGTAATACGTATGGCGGATTCCGTTTTGTTGACGTGCTGTCCGCCTGCGCCGCTTGAACGGTAAGTATCGACCTTAAGATCTTCCGGCCTCACCTCAACCTTTATATCGTCGGTAATTTCGGGCATAACCTCAAGCGATGCAAACGAAGTGTGACGCCTTCCGCTTGAATCGAAGGGCGAAACTCGTACAAGGCGGTGAACGCCCATTTCACTCTTGAGATAACCGTACACGTTCATACCCTCGACAAGTACGGAAGCGCTTTTCATACCGGCTTCTTCACCGTCGAGATAGTCAAGAGTCTTAAACTTGAAGCCGTGTCTGTCGGCCCAATGCATATACATTCTGAAGAGCATCTCGGCCCAATCCTGCGCCTCTGTTCCGCCTGCACCTGCGTGGAAGTTAAGAATTGCATTCTTTGAATCGTATTCCCCGGAAAGAAGAGTTGTAAGGCGAATGTCGCTCATGGTTTTTAAAACCCTGTCAACGCCCGATACGACCTCATCGATCAGACTTTCGTCGCCCTCCTCGTCCGCAAGCTCTATGAGAGTAAACGTATCCTCAAAATCACTTACGAGGTTTTCATAGGACTGAACCTTATTCTTCATCTGTGCTATCTTCTGCAGTACCTTCTGGGAATTCTCCACGTCATTCCAAAATCCATCGACAGCCGTATCGCTTTCGAGTTTGGGAATCTCCTCTTTAAGTTTTTCAATTCCCAAGGCCTCGCCGAGATCCTTAAGCTCAGCTCGGTTATCTTCAAGTCGCAGTCTTTGTTCTTCAAATTGCAGCATGACACAATACCTCATTTTAGTTTATTAACTGTTATATTATAATTTAACCGGGACGAAAAGTAAAGATAATTCTTTCTAATGATTCTCAATTAACAATAAATTAATAATTAAAACCGCACATTATATTGAAATTTTGCTCCGCCTTTGATAAGATAATTACAAACGTGGTGATAAATCTATGAATGAAAAATACGAAAAAGAAATCTGTCCCGTCTGCTACGCAAAATTTTTCGAAGACGACGACGTCGTTGTCTGTCCGATTTGCGGTGCTCCCCATCACCGTGATTGTTACAACGGTCTCGGACATTGCAAATATCAGGATACTCACTATACACCCGATCAATGGGACAAACAAAAGAATCGCAATTCGGCAACGGACCGCACCGATGCAGGTCCGAACGACCGCGTAGGTATCACCTGCCCCGATTGCGGAGCCGTAAGCTCGTCTGATACCCTTTTTTGTCCCAACTGCGGAACACCTTTCGGTAAAAAGCGAACCGAATATGCAACGGATGAGGATGACGAAAATAGTCCTGACTATACCCCTGCCTTCAACGATCCTCTCGGCGGTGTTTCCGCACAGGAATCGGTGGACGACGTTCCCATTATCGAGATATCCTCTTTTGTGGGCCCGAATTCAGCCTCATACTGCCCCAAATTTGTTAAGATGAAAAAAGGCGGACGCAAGGTTTTCTGGAGCTGGTTTGCTTTTTTGATACCCGAGTATTTCTTCTTTTACAGAAAATGCTACGGATTAGGTTCCCTTGCCTTGGCCATAAAACTTATGGTATTTACCCTGATGACGCCTTTTTCGAATATCTTATCGAGTCTGAACACCGACTACGCCAATATTTATACTAACCCTACAATACCAGCCGATACCCCGCCTTCAATCTTGCTGTTGGCACTTGCCGGCTATGCCCTTCTCGCTGCTTCAATGGTAATATTCGGACTCTTCGGAAATTACTTTTACAAAACGCATTGTGTTGAAACCATAAAGAACATTAAAAGCAACGACAAGACGGAAGATATTCACGAGGAAATCTCAAGACGCGGCGGTGTGACCGTTTGGGCACCACTCGTTTGTTTCGCTGTTTATCAACTGCTTATCAACGTAATAGCCGTATTGTTGTAGTAAACACCGATTTTAATGCCTGTTATCAGCAAAAAAAGGTTGACAAGAGATATTTATGCTGATATAATTTATAGGCTGTCGGCAAATATCATGTCGCCGGCTCCTTGTCCCTTTACGGGGACCATTAAGTCCAGAAGGAGGTGCTGCAAAATGTCAGTTAAGAATTCGTATGAATGCGTCATGATCTTCTCTGTTGCCAACGGCGAAGAGGCTGTTCAGCCCCTTTACGAGAAGTTCAAGGGCATGATCGAGGCGAACGGTACACTCGGCAGCGTTGATGAGTGGGGCAAACGCAAGCTTGCTTATCCCATCGACGATGAGCCCGAAGGCTACTACTATGTCGTTAACTTCGAGAGCGACGCGGATTTCCCCGCAGAGCTTGACCGTGTGTTTAAGATCACCGAAGGCGTTCTCCGTGCTATGACCATTAGAAAGTAATTAGCCGAGAACAAAAAGAAAGGACGGTAAAAACCCAATGCTTAATACAGCAGTACTTATGGGAAGGCTCACCGCTGACCCTGAGCTCAAGCGTACAGCAAACAGCTCCGTCACCAACTTTACTCTTGCTGTAAGTCGTTCCTATGTCCGTGCCGGACAGGAGCGTCAGACCGATTTCATCGACATCGTGGCATGGGGTAGAACCGCCGAAATGGTCTGCCGCTATTTCACAAAAGGTCAGATGATGGCTGTTCAGGGTCGAATTGAGACCCGCACCTACGAAGACAAGAACGGAATGAAACGAAAGGTCTTCGAGGTTATAGCGGACAATGTCCATTTTGCCGATTCAAAGCGTGACGGATCCTCTTCCGCCCCCTCGAACGGCAACTCGCAGTCACAGGCTCCGTCGTATTCCAACGCCAGTTTTACTGATTTTCAGGAAATGACCGATTCTGATGACGATCTTCCGTTCTGATTACAAAAGATCAATATCTATAATATCGTAAGGAGGTTTTCGTTTTGGAAAAGACAGAACGCCCTGCCCGTCCCATGAACCGCAAGGGACGCAAAAAGGTTTGCAACTTCTGCGTCGATAAGGTTGAAGTCATCGACTACAAGGATGTCTCCAGACTCCGCAGATACATTTCTGAGCGTGCCAAGATCCTGCCCCGCAGAGTTACCGGCACCTGCGCATATCATCAGAGAGAGCTCACCACCGCTATCAAGCGTGCAAGAAACATCGCTCTTCTCCCCTACACCAACGACTAATTGATATGTAGTAAGCACCGTCCGGCTCGGACGGTGCTTTTATAATATCAACATAACATTTACACATAAACGCACCGAAGCAAAAACTTCGGTGCGTTTAACGCTTAATATGATAGAATATTTGTCAGCTTACCTTTACTGAAACCGTATACTCACCTACTGCCCAGCAATCGCCGTATCCCGCAAATGAAATTCTCACCGGAACACTCGAATTCGTGCCAACAGCAAGTTTTGAACAATCTACCGTTACAACGATATTATTGGCCGTAAGCTTCTTCGTGACCGTCGTGCTTGTCGACATTACCATAATACCCTTTATGGACGAAACTGCAGCGGCGGTACTGCCGGCAGGAACGTTTGAAAAGATTATGTTTTTCGCATCAACGTCAAACGTCTTGGTGTACAATCTTTTCGAATCGAAAACAACCCTGAATCTCACGGGCGTTGCCGAGCTGTACTCTGTAAACGAAATGCCTTCAATGACGGGGAACTCAAAATCGAAGCTAAGCGAAGACGCTTCCGAAGAGATCTTCGAAAAATCTACCGTACCAACCGAAACTCCGGTAATAGGATCGACGTCGGTTGTCTCTCCGAGGATGCTGATTTGCTCGACCTCTTTTGTTTCTCCGCCGCTGATCTCATAAATCGTATACGGCAGGGTTTTGGTCGGACCATTCTGAACGGTAACGGTAAGCGGCACGGTCTTATGTCTCTGAACAGAAACAATAATGTCGACGTCGCTGTAATTCAAAGACGAGTACAAAAGCTCAATCTCTTCACCGTCAGCATCGTACAAACGTATCGTCGAAGGGAAAGAAGTTGTCTTTGAAACCAAGAGGGTTTCACTATTCACCGCTACAGCGCGCTTAACCTGAGAAATCTCACTCTTGGCACCCGTAAGCGTTATCTTATTCTTTGACGAATCGGCAATATAACTGCGAAGCGACAGATCGTCGGACGCAGCCGTAACACCCGGCGTCTCTACCTCGAGGTCAAAATCAACACTCACTTCATAATCAAGTCTTACGACGACCGTAGACGGAGAAATTGAAATAATATCGAAATCTCCGGCACTTGAGGTTTTTTGAGCGGTTAATTCAAGTGTATACTGCCCGGGGCCAACGATCTGACCAACGTTTGCGTTGACGATAACGTCCGACGTTCCCGCAGTGCTGGTTACGTACTTTTTTCCTTGAATTGTGACCTGAACCTTACCGGTTTCGTTTCCAAACGCCTTAAGATTACTGAACGAGGTGTTTTCAAGAGGAATATTGACCGGCACCTCACTGAGAACGTCGCTAACGGTAGGACTTACTGTCATGGAAATCGAAAGCCAGATAACCACCGCCATTACAATAGAAAATATCAACGAAAACCTATTGTTGTAAAACAGCTTTCCGAAAGAGAAGGTCATTTTTTTCATTTCTTAAACCATCCTTTCCAAAACTGCTTTTTATTATTCGCCGCATCCCCATCATCGTTAATATCAAGGAGGGACTTTTCAAGTTCGGATTTAAGCATCGGAATACTGTAGTCACGCTTTATTGTACCGTTAGATGCAACCGAGATAGTTCCCGTTTCTTCTGATACAACAACTACGACAGCATCGGAATTTTCGCTCATTCCTATTGCAGCGCGGTGACGGGTTCCGAGCTCACGGTTGACATCCTTCGAGGTCAAAGGAAGAATACATGCCGCCGCCAATATATTTCCTTCACGGATTATCATGGCACCGTCGTGAAGAGGTGCTTTAGGAAAGAAAACGTTTTGAATCATTTCTGACGATGGATTTGCATTTATTACGGTACCCGTTGAAACAACATCGCCGAGAAGCACCTGACGTTCAAAAACAATAAGCGCACCAATCTTTGCGTTTGACATGTTTCTGCATGATGTACATACAGCGTCTATTGCATCTACCTTCAAACGTATTTTTTCATCTGTCGAAAGATTTCCGCGAATAGCGGTAAGACTGCTGCGACCGAGACTTTCGAGGATCCTGCGAAGCTCAGGCTGAAAAACGATCAGAAGCGTAAAGATACCGTATTGAAAAATTACTTCCTCCATCATCCAGTTAATAGTATCGAGATTAAGAATCAAAGCTATTACTCTGATAATAACAATGATAGCAATACCCTTGATAAATATAGCCGCTCTTGTTTCTCTGAGCAGTTTAATCACGCCGTATATAATGACAGCGACAACGATTATGTCTATCGCATCGCTCAATCTAAAGCCAAGCAGAACGCCGACAAACTGTTGCCAAAGAGTTTTCATCTGATCAAAAAACGCCTGCATATATCTTCCTCAACTTCCGTTGTAATCTCGTTGTTATCATAGTAATTGTAACATATTTCAGGCGTAAATCAATAAAAAAATAGTAAATAAATTAAATAATTATACACTAATATTTCAAAGGCTACACTCAGTTTTGACATAATGCTAATATTTTCGCGCGATAGTATGCACAATGCTCAAAAAACGCTCTATTTCTTCAGATCGGCTGAAAGCAGACGTACTTAT
The DNA here is from genome assembly GCA_017467405.1 of Clostridia bacterium. Classification (GTDB taxonomy): domain Bacteria; phylum Bacillota; class Clostridia; order Oscillospirales; family Acutalibacteraceae; genus RGIG1913. The sequence goes on along the minus strand of JAFTSH010000001.1, from coordinate 701,797 downwards.
TCTTACGGCACCGTAATCAAGAGTTCCTATGCTTCTGTGAGCTGAAGGTGCACAATGCAGCCCCGTTCTCACCGCAACACCCATCGAATTCAAAAGCTTACCCGTCTTTGAACTTTCGAGCACTCCCACGTTAAATACCATCACCGGCACAAACTGTCCGGCCTTGGGTACCGGAGTGTATAATTTTACAAGGCTATCACGACTTAATCCGGAATATGCTCTTTGTATCAGTCCCAGCTCGTGTCTGTATATAGAATTGATACCCCTGCCCTTTACAAACTCAATACCCTTTTTAAGACCGATTATGCCCGGAAGATTCACCGTGCCGCTTTCAAGCCGTTCAGGCAGCTCGTCCGGTTGTGTGAGAATAGCAGATAGGTTTCCCGTGCCGCCCTCTACCAAGGTGTCTGAAATTTCCCTTGCAGCTACAAGTATACCCGTTCCCATGGGACCGTAAAGCCCCTTGTGACCGGCACAGCAAAGATAGTCTATACAAAGCTCGTTGATATTGATATCAATCACACCCGCAGCCTGTGCGGCATCGACGGTAAACAATATCCCGTGTTCCCTGCAGAGCTTTCCTATACTCCCGATCGGCAACATCTGACCGGTTACGTTTGATGCTGCGGTGCAGATTATCATTTTGGTATTATTGCGTATAAGACTGCGGAAATTTTTAACGGTCGCCTCGTCGTCCAGAAACACAGCCTGAGCCTCGTCGTATGTTATAAGTCCCTCTTTAAACATCTTATAGACCGGACGCATAACGGCGTTATGCTCAACCGATGAAACGATTACGTGATCTCCTTTTTTCAGAACGCCTTTTATCACGTAATTTAATGCGTGGGTACAGTTGAGAGTAAAAACCACCCTTTCGGGAGCGTCGCATCCAAATAATTCCGCTACTGTTTTGCGGGTTGAATATATCTCATCAGATGCCGCAGCGGAGGTGCTGTGACCGCTCCTTCCCGGATTAGCACTCAAATTTTTAACCGCCATATCGACCGCACGCGCAACCTGTATCGGTTTTGGAGAGGTGGTCGCGGCATTATCAAGATATATCATTTTTCTTCGCCCGCACTTTTATACAGAATCTTTATGCCGCCGTTACGAAGGATCTGTTCTGCCCGTTGGGCATCGCCTTTAACAAAAATACTATAGCCGCATCCCATACGGTCAATATGTGCCGGTGTGCGTTCAATATATGCCCTTATACCGCGACTAAGCAAAAGATCGCGGCCCTTTATTGCATAGGTAATTGAAGAAACGTTAATATAACTGTCTGTCATAATTATCACCCATCCTTTTCTGTTACATCTTATGCCGATAACGGTGGACAGGTGTGCACCATGTAACTGCACAAAAAAGAAACCCGGTACTCAGTACCGGGAATTTTCATATGTTTTCTATCAGACAAACAGCGTGGGCGGCTATCCCCTCTCCACGTCCCGAAAAGCCCATTTTTTCTTCGGTAGTGGCCTTAACGTTAACACACTCAACCTCAATCTCGCAATCGCTCGCGATATTAGATATCATCTTTTCGATGTAATCCTTGAGCTTTGGAGCCTGAGCAATTACCGTACAGTCGACGTTTGAGACCCGATAACCTTTACTGTGTATCAACCCAACAACTTCACGCAGTAATAATCTGCTGTCTGCGCCGAGATACTTTGCATCGGTATCGGGGAAATGTATTCCGATATCACCGAGTGCAGCAGCACCCAATAAGGCATCGGAGACCGCATGAAGCAAGACGTCGGCATCGGAATGACCGTCAAGTCCCTTTATAAAGGGAATATTGACTCCGCCGATAATAAGATCCCTTTTTTCAACAAGACGATGTACGTCGTACCCGTGACCTATCCTCATCGTTCTCCACCCTCATTTAATCAGCTTTCTTACTATATCACGATATTTATTGATATAAAGCGTAATGACCCTTGTTGCTCCAATATCGTACACGAAGAAAACGACATTGCCCAGAGCCGCAAACAGAGAAAGCGTCAATTTTCCTTCAAAGCCAAGCGACTCAAGAGAAAAATCAAACAAGAAAATAAGTATCGAATATGCAGCAACAAGCGATACGTTAAAAACCGCAAATTTTATAATATACTCGACAAATTTTGATCTCAATCTTTCCAGACCACTCTTAAGTATCGGATACCAACCGAAAAAGAAAGCAAAAAGAACGGCAGCCTCCTTCTCGCATATAAACAGAGAAATCAAAGCAGTTGATAAAAAGCAGCCAAAAGCCCATTTCTTGTTTATTTCGATTACCGCAACAGGCATTAACAGACCCGCAAGTGCCGGCAAGGCATACGTCAAATATGGAAAATACGCACAGAGCATTATCACTACGGAAAATGCCGACAAAACGGCGCATACGGCAAGCCTGCGACTTTTCTTCATTTGATCAAACGCTCCCTTTACCCTTTAGCATCCGCCGCCAAAGCAACGGCAAAGACAATCGGCACACAAAAGTCCGGAACATATGTCGCAAGCGTTGCATGACGCACCGTCGCCCATCGTTCTGTAACCTCCGCCAAATCGCTGCTTCTGAATCTGATTAAGGGCGGCTCTGTATTCGGGATTTTCGGGATTCAGACGGCAAGCTGTTGTAAAGCTTGTGTATGCGTCCTCAAACCAACCGCGTCTGTAAAGAACGGTTCCATTGAGGAAATACCACTCACCGTTGCGCTTTTCGGGCGGAACTCCGTCCAGAAGAGTCTGCGCGTCTTCTATACGTCCGGAGGAAATAAGATTGCGTATATCCGAAAACTCGGAACGCGCCGAATATCCGCCGTTATAAGCTCCGTACTGCGCTCCGCCATTTGCCGAAGACGCCTTTTGTCCTCCGCGTCTTTCATTCATTATGTTATCATATGCGTCGTTGATCTCACGCATCTTTTCCTCGGCAAGGTCGGAAAGAGGATTTTCGGCATAATTATCCGGGTGATATTTTTTAGCAAGAGTTCTGTATGCTGTTTTTATCTCCTCGTCGGTAGCGCTTTTCTGAACGCCCAAAACTTCATACGGATCTTTCATTTTTAGCTTCCTTTCCGAAAATCACTGTTTTTTGAACAGAGGGCATCCCCTCGCGGATTATGTTTTCAACAATAGGTGCAAAACGTTGTACGTCAAGAAGATTAAAAGCAACGTTTACCTCACTGATACACATATCAAGCACCTCAGAGAGTCTGTCTCCGCACGACTTGATATCGTTTTCGCTTCTTATATCCCAAGCCAAAACAAACGGATTGTAGTTTCCTTTGTTAATATCATCCTTCAGATCATCAGCGGCATCTGCCAGATACACCCATCTTCCCAGACAATATCCCAATCTTTTGAGAATTCTCCGTGAGGCTTCGTCTTTGGCGTAAAATTCAAATGCAGATGACAGCATCAGAGCGGTAGGATCAGCGGCTTTGTCGATGCTCCGACATTTTTCATCTTCGAGTTCGCGCTGCTTTTTCATACACTGTTCAAAAACGTCCGCCTGAACCGGATAAAGTTTCGCTGCTTTTTTTGCTTTTCCGGAAAACAGCATAAGCAGAAAACGCGGAACAAGACTTTTGAAAAAGCTGCTGTCAGCAACGCTATCGCGCAGTTTATGATATAGCGTCAGCATAGATATTGCTGATGAATACGAAAGCACGTCCGAACGAGAAACGCAATAAATACATTTTTTCAGCGGATTGCAAACACAGCTCTTTTTTTCAAAGTTGCATTCGTCTTGGTCTACCGCAAGCCCCAGCAGAGCGAGAAACGTGAAGTCATAATTTAAAGTAAATCTTGAAAGAAAGCCGTATTCCTTGCCAATTTGTTTGCAAAGTGCGCAGTACACCGACTTGTAAGACTCGTATTCACAAACGCGCATATGCGGTTTATAATGCCGAACGTAACCAAACATTTATCTGCCGCACCTTCCAATATATCATACCGCTTTGATTTTAATATAAAAAGCGGCTAATTGCGTGAACACAATGTAAATTAATATTCGTTATCAAGCAAAGGTTTCAGGTAATGGCCCGTATAAGATTTCTCGCATTTCACAATCTCTTCGGGAGTACCCTCAAAGACGACCATTCCGCCCCTGTCTCCGCCTTCGGGACCGAGATCTATTATATGATCCGAACACTTGATAACGTCAAGATTATGCTCAATAATCACAACGGTGTTTCCACCATCCGTCAGCTTCTGCAAAATGGCTATAAGCCTGCTGACGTCATCTGCGTGAAGTCCCGTTGTAGGCTCATCAAGAATATACAGCGTATTTCCCGTAGAGCGTCTTGAAAGCTCGGTTGCGAGCTTTACTCTCTGCGCCTCGCCGCCCGAAAGGGTTGTTGCAGGCTGACCCACCTTGACATAACCGAGACCGACCTCACGGAGAGTCTTCAACTTGCGGTATATCTTCGGCACAGGCTCAAAGAAATCCGTAGCCTCGTCTATGGTCATTTCAAGAATATCCGAAATGCTCTTTCCCTTGTATTTGACCTCAAGGGTTTCGCGATTATATCTCGCTCCGTTGCAGACCTCGCAGGGCACGTAAATATCGGGCAAAAAGTGCATTTCGATTTTGATGATTCCGTCACCCTCACAGGCCTCACAGCGTCCGCCTTTAACGTTGAAAGAAAAACGTCCTGCTGAATAACCGCGCATTTTGGCGTCGGGCGTCATTGAGTACAACTCACGTATATCGTTAAAAACGCCGGTATAGGTCGCGGGATTTGATCTCGGCGTACGGCCAATGGGAGACTGATCTATATTGATGACCTTGTCGATATATTCCAATCCTTCCATCGAGCTGAACTTACCCGGAATTGTTCTCGCTTTATTAATTTGTGCTGCAAGATGCTTATACAGCACCTCGTTAATAAGCGACGACTTTCCTGAACCTGAAACACCGGTAACGCAGACAAATTTCCCGAGGGGAATCTTCACGTTAATCTTTTTCAGATTATTTTCGGCCGCACCCTTGATAGTGACGTATTGCGATTTGCCCTTACGGCGCACAGAGGGGACGTCAATACTCCGCCTTCCCGAAAGATAAGCACCGGTTATCGAGGCGTCACATTTCAGCAGTCCTTCGACGTCTCCCGAATACACGACGTTTCCGCCGTGAACACCGGCTCCGGGACCGATGTCAACTATATGATCTGCAGCGAGCATGGTGTCCGTATCGTGCTCAACAACGACAAGTGTGTTTCCGAGATCACGAAGCCTTTTAAGGGTTGCCAGCAGCTTATCGTTATCTCTTTGATGCAGACCGATACTCGGCTCGTCAAGAATATACAGAACTCCAACAAGCGAAGATCCTATCTGCGTCGCAAGGCGTATGCGCTGACTCTCACCGCCGGAAAGCGTGGCCGACGAACGCGAAAGAGTCAGATAATCAAGACCTACGCTTGCCAAGAATTCAAGCCTGTCGGTTATTTCTTTAAGTATTCGATCGGCTATCATGTGCTCTCTTTCGGTCAGATCGAGCTCACCGATAAACTCAAGTTCTCTTACGACCGACATCTCGGTGAATTCCATAACATTAAGACCGCCGACAGTAACGGAAAGCGACTCGGGCTTCAGTCTGTTTCCGCGACATTCGGGACAAGGAACAGAACGCATATAGCTCTCGATCTCCATTCGGGAGAACTCGCTGGTAGTTTCTCTGTGACGACGCTCGAGATTATACACAAGACCCTCAAAATCGGTTTTATAGGTTCCTGAGCCGAATTCGTATTTACGGTTAACCGTAAGCTTTTTGCCCTTGGTACCGAAAAATATCGCCTTTTTAGCCTCATCCGGAATCTCTGCAAACGGCGCGTTGATATCAAACCCAAATGCATTCGCGAGTCCCTCGTAATACATCATTGCTATGCTGTTCGTATATCCTCCGCCCCACCCGAAGCACTTAACGGCACCCTGAGGCAAAGAAAGACTGTCATCGGGAACGATAAGATCCTCGTCAACGCGAAGATATTCGCCGATACCGGTACACTTCGGACAAGCACCGAACGGATTATTGAATGAAAACATTCTTGGCTCAAGCTCAGGAATACTGATTCCGTGTTCGGGACAGGCATAGCTCTGTGAAAAGAGCATGTCTTCGCCGCCGACTACGTTTATTATTACAAGGCTTCCCGTGAGCGAAACTGCGGTTTCCACCGATTCCGAGAGACGGGAACGAACGTCTTCGGAGACAACTATCCTGTCTACAACAATCTCGATATTGTGTTTTACGTTTTTGTCAAGATTGATCTCTTCCGAAAGCTCGTACATATTGCCGTCGGCCCGTACGCGCACGTATCCGCTCTTCCTGGCGTTTTCAAACTCCTTCTTATGCTCGCCCTTGCGACCGCGAACGACGGGTGCAAGCACCATTATTCTGGTACCCTCTCCAAGCTTCAGCACCGCGTCGACGATCTGATCCACGGTCTGCATGGATATTTCTCTGCCGCAAACGGGGCAATGAGGAATACCGATTCTTGCATACAGCAAGCGCAGATAGTCGTATATCTCCGTCACCGTTCCGACGGTTGAACGCGGATTTTTCGAAGTCGTTTTCTGATCGATAGATATCGCGGGAGAAAGTCCGTCGATGCTATCCACGTCAGGCTTTTCCATCTGTCCGAGGAACTGTCTTGCATAGGAAGACAAAGACTCCACGTATCTCCTCTGTCCCTCCGCATAGAGGGTGTCAAAAGCAAGCGAAGATTTACCGGAGCCTGAAAGTCCGGTAAAAACAACCAGTTTATCTCTCGGGATAGTCAGATCGACGTTTTTCAGATTGTGAGCCCGAGCTCCTTTTATTACAATTTTATCGTTTGCCATTAAGATCTTCCTACCTCATTTCGCGAAGTTCTTTTATCCTGTCACGAAGCTTTGCTGCGTGTTCAAATTCGAGCATGCGTGCAGCAGAACGCATCTCCTCAGTCAAGCGTGCTATAAGTTTTTCTCGCTCGGCCTTCGTCATTCTCTTGGGTGATTTTTTACCGTCAGTCGGAACAGGCGACGATATCTCAAGAACGTCTCTGACTTCTTTAACGATCGTCCGCGGTACTATACCGTGCTCCGCGTTATAACGGCTTTGGATCTCACGTCTTCTGACCGTCTCCGAAATCGCACGTTCCATCGAGGGCGTTACGCTGTCGGCGTACATTATTACCTCGCCGTGGTCATTTCGGGCGGCACGTCCCACGGTCTGTATCAGGGACGTATCGCTTCTCAAAAAGCCCTCTTTGTCTGCGTCGAGTATCAGTATAAGTGAAACCTCGGGAATATCAAGGCCTTCTCTCAAAAGATTGATTCCTACGAGGACGTCGAATTCTCCGAGACGAAGTCGGCGTATAAGCTTCATTCTCTCTATGGTATCGACATCATGGTGCATATATTCAACCTTAATTCCGATGCCGGAAAGGTATTCCGTAAGATCCTCCGCCATCTTCTTGGTCAGCGTAGTTACAAGAACTCTTTCCTTGACAGCTATTCTTCCGTTGATCTCTGAAACGACGTCGTCTATTTGACCTTCGGTCGGCTTAACGGTAATCAGAGGATCTATCAGACCGGTAGGCCTGATAATCTGCTCAACCACCTGAGTGGAGTGCTCTCTTTCAAAATCAGACGGAGTAGCGCTGACGAAAACAGCCTGTCCGACGTGCGAATAAAACTCATCAAAATTCAACGGACGGTTGTCCAAAGCAGACGGTAGTCTGAAGCCGAATTCTATCAGATTCATCTTCCTCGATTTGTCTCCGCCGTACATTCCCCTTACCTGCGGTAAAGTAACGTGTGACTCGTCAACCATAAGAAGAAAATCGTCGGGAAAATAATCGAGCAACGTAGCCGGCGTACTGCCGGGTGCACGACCGGAAAGAACCCTTGAATAGTTTTCTACGCCTTTGCAAATACCAATCTCGCGCAGCATCTCCATATCATATTCGGTGCGCTGTTGAATTCGCTGTGCCTCTATCAGTTTGCCGTTATCGGTGAAAAACTTCACACGCTCGTGCATCTCTTCTTCGATCATTTTCAGACCGTTTTCCAACTTTTGCGGAGATATTACGTAATGCGAAGCGGGATAGATGGCAACGTGAGAAAGATCACATTTGATTTCTCCGGTAAGAGGATTTACCTCTTTTATTGCATCTATCTCATCGCCGAAAAATTCAACCCGTATAGCCGTATCGGAAAAGTAAGCGGGAAAAATCTCGACCGTATCTCCCCTTACGCGGAATTTGTCTCGCACAAAATTAATATCGTTGCGCTCGTACTGAATATCAACGAGCCTTCTTATAAGCTCGTCACGCTTTTTTTCCATTCCTCGGCGCAACGAAATTACCATGCCGCGATAGTCCTCAGGATCACCAAGGCTGTATATGCAGGACACGCTTGCAACGATTATAACGTCACGACGTTCGGAAAGTGCCGATGTTGCCGAATGGCGCAGCTTTTCGATCTCATCGTTTATTGATGAATCCTTTTCGATATAAGTATCCGTGTTTGGAATATAGGCTTCAGGCTGATAGTAGTCATAATAGGATACAAAATACTCAACCGCGTTTTCAGGGAAAAACTCTTTGAACTCGGAGCAAAGCTGTGCCGCCAGGGTCTTGTTGTGAGCGAGAACAAGAGTGGGACGATTGACGTTGGCAATAACGTTTGCCATTGTAAAGGTCTTACCGGAGCCGGTAACACCCATCAGCGTTTGCTCCTTATCTCCTCTGAGTATACCTTCCGTAAGAAGCTTTATTGCCTGCGGCTGGTCACCCGTGGGCTTGTACTGAGATACAAGCTTGAAAGCGTCCATCAAATCCCCTCCTTCCGCTATCTGTAAGCGTAAACTATTGTATCATACAAATTTTTAATTGTAAAGACGAAACACGCTATAAATGAACGCACAATAAGCGAAGGACTCCAAAAGGAATCCTTCTTTATGTGGTATGTATTCGGATGTTATTATTTGAAAATATATTGATAGCCTGCATACGTAGCTAAAGACGTGCACTCACCATTCAAAACAACAATGACGTGATCGATTACCTTCAGCCCGATGCTTTTCATAGTGGAAACAAGTTGAACCGTGGTATTTATATCAGCCTCAGAAGGAAAAGAACCACCGACAAGATGATTATGCACAAGTATAACCGACGATGCATTATCCTTTATCGCGACCTCAACAACACGTCTGATATTAATATCTACGCTGTTTGGTGTACCTTCACTTATTTTAGTGCAATTGATGAGTTGTAAACTGTTATCAAGCGTAATTAAATAAAAAATCTCATTGACAGCGCCGATATAATAAGGTAACATAAAATCAACTACTTTATCCTTCGTGTCCAATACGTTACCGACTTCGTGCTTTCTGGCAATATACAAACGCGTAAAAGCGCCGATAAGCTTGATAAGGTGCGCGCTCCGCGGTCCAATGCCCTTAATGCTCATCAACTGTCTCTCATCTGCTTCCAGCACCGCGGTAATCGAACCGAAATGCTCCATAAGCAAATGAGCGGTATCATTCGTATTAGCTCTCGGAATTGAGTTGAAAAGCAGCAGCTCAAGCATCTCGTGATCAGCAAACCCTTCAACCCCTGCCCTTCTGAACTTTTCTCTTAATCTGTTACGATGCCCTTCGTGCACCACAAATCCCCTCTCATGACTATTTTAAGTATATGTCATATATAAATATACAACATAACCGATCATAATAAAATACCCGAATTCAAAAAAATGAAAACCTGGTGAAAAAATGCGTTCTTTTATTATTTCAGAAAACGATTCCGGACAACGTTTGGATAAATTTATCACAAAAGCAGTACCGGATCTCCCTCAGGCACTTATGTACAAGTACATCCGACTGAAAAGAATAAAGGTCAACGGAGGACGTTCGCAAATATCCTTCAGACTTTCGGTCGGAGATAAAGTCGACATGTACATAAACGACGAGTTCTTTACCGAGAAGTCCAAAAAACACGAGTTTGACTCCGCTTCGAGAAATATCGACATTGTGTATGAGGATCAAAATATAGTTCTTCTCAACAAGCGAGAAGGTCTGCTTGTTCACGCAGACGGAAAGGAATTCCGCGACACGCTCATCCTGCGACTTCAAAGATACCTTTTTGAGAAGGGCGAATACGATCCCGAGACCGAAAACTCGTTCGCTCCTGCGCTGGTAAACAGAATAGACCGCAACACCTGCGGAATCGTCATAGCCGCCAAAAACGCCGAAGCGTTACGAATTCTTAACAGCAAGCTCAAGGACCGTGAGATAACAAAAAAATACATGTGTCTGGTACACGGCGTCCTGCGTCCCAAATCGGGAATTCTCACGGGATACCTCGAAAAAAACGAAGACCAAAACCGTGTATATATACACGAGACCTCTCGTGAAGGCTCACGAAGCATCCGCACTGGATATACCGTAATATCCGAAAAAGACAAAATGTCCCTTCTTGAAATAGACCTTCTTACCGGACGCACGCATCAGATAAGAGCTCATATGGCCTCAATCGGGCACCCTCTCGTAGGAGACGGAAAATACGGAAAGAACGCCTCTGACAAAAAACAGGGGTTTGTCCATCAGGCCCTCTGTTCATATAAGGTATCATTCGACTTCCGCACGCCTTCCGGAATACTCGAGTATCTTAACGGCAAAAGCTTTGAACTTGACAACATCTGGTTTGTTAAGGATTTTCTGAGCACCCGATAATTCGGAGTCAAATTTTGAGTAAAGCGGTATCACCGCAACGGATAAAACGATCCAAAGCAACGTAAAGGGCAGGCATATCTGTCCCAGCACGTCAAACGGAAGATGTGTATAATCCCACACCTCTAAGCCGAGCAAGCGATTCACAACCAGACCGCAAAAAAACTCCGCAACCGTTATGCAACTGCCGCATATAAGGCTTTTAATAAAGATGTTCGTTCGGAGATGCGATATGCGGCCCGCCATCAGAAAACAGACTCCTCCGAGCAAAAACATCGACCAATGGCTGTATCCCCGCCAGACGATTTCCATCAACGCGTAACCTGTACCGCCGAGCAGGTAAAGCAGAACAAATTTCCATTTCAACAAATTCTTCAACCGTATCACCTATGTTATTATTGGGTGATACGGTTTTTTTAATTGTTGAAAACAATGGAAATCAGAAATTGCCCTTAAGCTGATTTTCGATACGGCGTCTTACCGATACGTAAGCCCCTATCTTTCGGCTGACAAAAACGAACACGGAAAGTGCTATCTGTACGGCAGCCGCCGCCAGAAGAACAAGCACAAAGCCCTGCGCCCAGATAGTGCCGGACGAAAAATCCGGATTTCTGAGCAGGAGCAGCGCAACAAAAAGCGCAACCATTCCGCCCATCATGGAAATGAACATTATTCCCCTGATACCGCTTTTGACAAAAGACATACAGAAAGCTACGGTAATAGGTATCATAGCAGAAAACAGCATAAGAATTACTGCGGCGTTTCCGCTTGCAAACAAGCAAACGATCATTATAACCGCTGCTGCAACGCTGAAAACCGTCCACCAAAAGTTCAGCTTGTTAAAAAACTTCTCGTCTTTTTCAAACTGCGGATTGCGCAGATACTCTTTTCTGTAAAGCTCCTGCTTATATTCATCTTCGGGTTTTAATCTCGCCATTCCGATCACCATTCAGCCGTAACCGACAGTACCGTTGCCGACATACTTCCGGAAACAAAATAGAAGCTAAGAGTGTTTTTTCCCTGATTATACGTTACGCACTCAGCCGTTACACCCTTCGAGTACGGGAAGAAGAAAAGCTCCCCTTCCTCGGTATTGTAACGCTTGACCGACTTTCCGAGTCTTGCCTCTACGTCATCGGCGGTACTGGTGACACCGAATCCGTATATCGGATCCCAGACGACGATTGCAATAATCCCTTTCGTCTCGGAAGTGTCGTTAACGTCAAAATAGAAATGCGCAGCGTCTGTTGCAACTTTTTTGTACTTGCTGTCCTTCGTAGTGGTCAGATTATCTTCACCGAATATCTCAACTAGATCGCTGCGCTTCATCCCCAGGGAAACGCTGACAAGAGTCTCGGTTTCATCGGTAAGACTGTGACATATTATTTCAGGAACCTTTCCGTTCTTTGCGTGTTCAAAAATAATCTCACTATCGGTCATTGAAGGAGTATAGCTATAAGCCTGTCCGCTGTTTTCTTTACCGCAAGCGGTCAAAGAAAGCAAAAGAATAACTGCAACAGCAACACTGAAAAACTTTTTCATTCAGTTACCTCATTTCTTGGTAAACTCCGAAAGAAGCTTCTGTCTTTCGTTCCAGAGTTTAGGTGAAAGATCAACATAATACTTGTGCGGGTTTTCAAATCTGAGAACCTCATCCCAAAGCGTGGCTACCTGCTCACGGCAATAATTTTGTATCGACATAATATCCGGAGACTCGTAAACGCACTCACCGTTATCGAATATTTTTTCGCGCAGCGGCTTTGCGATAAAATTGGTAACGGTTTTTCTCTTCCACGTATGATCGGGATCGAATATTTCATACGGCTTGGTATCGTCGATCGTTTCGTCATGCAAGGTTATGACGTCAGCAATAGCCTTGCCGCTGTCACGGTCAAACAGACGGTATACGCTCTTAAAGCAAGGGATGGTTAATTTTTCGATATTTTCGCTGATTTTTATTCTGGGATGGATATTACCGAATTCATCCTCCACACCGGACATTTTGTAGACTCCGCCAAACACGGGATCGGATGCAGCGGTTATAAGCCTCTCACCTACTCCGAAGCAGTCAACCTTTGCACCTTGTATCAGCATATCTCTTATTATATTCTCGTCGAGAGAGTTGGAGGCAACGATCTTACAGTCGGGATATCCGGCTTCGTCGAGCTTCGCTCTGATCTTCTTGCTGAGATATGTTATGTCTCCGCTGTCTATCCTGACACCGACGGGTCTCTTGCCCAAAGGCTTGAGTTCTTCGTCAAAAGCGCGTATAGCGTTGGGAAGACCCGATTTCATAACGTTGTAGGTATCGATAAGAAGCGTACAGGAATCAGGGTACTGCCTTGCATACGTTTTGAACGCCTCAAGCTCGTCACCGAAAAACTGTATCCAGCTGTGAGCCATAGTGCCGGAAACGGGAATTCCGAAATCGCGTCCGGCAATCGTACAGGAAGTCGAAGAACATCCGCCGATTATCGCGGCTCTTGCTCCGTATATCGACGCATCATAGCCCTGTGCACGTCTTGCACCGAACTCGCTGATCGCTCTTCCTTCTGCAGCACGGGAAATACGGTTTGCCTTAGTAGCGATAAGGGACTGATGGTTGATTGCAAGCAGTACCATCGTTTCGATAAACTGCGCCTGAATTATCGGTCCGCGGACAGTAACTATAGGTTCGTGCGGGAATATGGGTGTTCCCTCGGGAACGGCCCACACATCGCAGGAAAAGCGGAAATTGCGCAGATACTCAAGGAAATTCTCATCAAACATCTTCAGAGTTCTGAAATATTCAATGTCCTCCTCGGTGAAGGTTATCTCTTTCATGTAGTCTATCAACTGCTCAAGTCCCGCCATGATGGCAAAGCCGCCGTTATCGGGCTTTTTGCGATAGAACATATCAAAATAAACAACAGTGTCACCTTTACCGTTAGCGAGATAGCCGTTTGACATAGTCAGCTCATAAAAGTCGGTGAGCATTGTAAGATTGTGATGTGTGTGTTCTCTTTTAGAATCCATAGAAATTACCCCATATCTGCACCCGAATGCCGATTTTATATTTATATTTTACCATGATTTCTGTTTTTTTCAACCATTATAATCACATATTCTCAAGAAATACCTTAAAATGTGATTTTACTTGACTTAACCCCCATATATAGTGTAAAATAGTTGAGATGATTAACAAATAAAGGACTGTGTGATCCGAATGGCTAAAAAAAGCACCTATTCCAACGAAAGCATATCTTCACTCAAAGGCGCAGACCGAGTAAGACTGCGTCCCGCTGTTATTTTCGGTTCTGACGGAATCGAAGGATGTCAGCATTCCGTCTTTGAAATTATCTCCAACTCCATCGACGAAGCGCGTGAAGGATACGGCAACAAAATAATCGTAACCCGTTTTGCCGATAACTCAATTGAAGTTCAGGATTTCGGGCGCGGCGCTCCCGTTGATTTCAACACCAAAGAAAACTGTTACAACTGGGAACTGCTCTACTGTGAGATGTACGCCGGAGGAAAATACAACACCAACGACAACGCAAGCAGCTATCAGTTTTCTCTCGGCTTGAACGGACTCGGACTTTGCTCAACTCAGTATTCATCCGAGTATATGGACGTTGTGATCAAACGAGACGGATATAAATACTCACTGCATTTCGAGCACGGCGAAAACGTCGGAGGGCTTAAAAAGGAGCCCTACAACGGACGCGATACCGGCACCTGCACAAGGTGGAAACCGGACATCAAGGTATTTACCGACATCAACGTTCCTTTGGAATACTACATGGACGTACTGAAGCGTCAGTCCGTCGTAAACAGTAACGTAAAATTCATCCTGAGAAATCAGGTAGGCAAAAGCTTTGATACCTACGAATTCCAATATGAAAACGGTATCGTAGACTACGTAAAGGAAATCGTCACCGACCAGGGTCTCACCTCGGTCCAATTCTGGCAGACCGAGCGCAGCGGACGCGACAGGGCGGATATGCCGGAATACCGTGTAAAGATTACTGCTTCGGTTTGTTTCTCCAACAAGACGCGTCTCAAGGAGTATTACCATAACTCAAGCTGGCTCGAATACGGCGGTGCTCCCGAGAAGGCTACCCGCAGTGCCTTCGTGTCACAGCTTGACGCCTATATCAAAAACAACAACAAGTATCAAAAGAATGAAAGCCGCATAACGTTTCAGGACGTAGAAGAATGTCTCGTCCTTGTTATCTCGTCTCTTTCAACCGTTACGTCCTACGAAAACCAGACTAAAAAGGCTATCAACAATAAATTCATTCAGGAAGCAATGACCGACTTCCTGCGCAGATCTCTTGAGGTCTATTTTATAGAAAACAAGGCTGAGGCGGATAAGATCGCAGAGCAGGTGCTCATTAACAAAAGATCCCGCGAAAAGAGCGAAAAAGAACGTCTTAACCTCAAAAACACGATGCAGTCCTCCACCGACATCACCAACCGCGTCGAAAAATTCTCTGACTGCAGAAGCCGCGATCCGAACGAGCGCGAGCTCTTCATCGTTGAAGGTGACTCTGCTAAGGGTGCCTGTATGCAGGCTCGTGATCCCAACTTTCAGGCCATTATGCCTATACGAGGCAAAATACTCAACTGTCTTAAGGCTGAATATTCAACGATATTCAAGAGTCCCATTATCACCGATCTCATCCGCGTAATGGGTTGCGGCGTTGAGGTCAAGAGCAGCAAAACCTCAAAGGATATTTCTAATTTCAATCTTCAGAATCTGCGTTTCAACAAGGTCATAATCTGCACCGACGCCGACGTTGACGGCTTCCACATCAGGACTCTCGTTCTGACTATGCTCTACCGTCTCACGCCGACGCTTATCGATGAGGGCAAGGTATTTATCGCCGAGACGCCCCTTTACGAGATTACGACCAAAGATAAAACCTACTTCGCTTACAGTGACAGCGAAAAGGCCGAAATAATGCAGCGTATCGGCAACGTAAAATGCACTATACAGCGCTCAAAGGGTCTTGGTGAAAACGAGGCAGATATGATGAGCCTCACAACAATGAACCCTGCCACAAGAAGGCTTATCAAGGTAATGCCCACCGATGCCCAACGCACGGCCGAAATGTTTGATCTGCTGCTCGGCGATAATCTCCAGGGACGCAAGGAATTCATTGCAACCAACGGAGCGGAATATCTCGATAACGCAGACGTCTTTTGACGATATATAATACGGAGTGATAATTTTGGCAAAAAAGAAAGAAACCAAAACCGTTAAAAAGGTTATGTCCGCATCCGAAGTAAATGCGGAAATCGTCGGTGAAGGCCTTATTCTTGAACAGCCTATTACCGAAACCCTCGAAGTAAACTATATGCCTCACGCAATGAGCGTAATCGTATCGCGTGCCATTCCCGAAATCGACGGTTTCAAACCCTCGCACCGCAAGCTTCTTTACGCAATGTACTGCATCGGACTGCTGGGTGACACGCGCAAAAAATCCGCTACCATCGTCGGAGAGGTTCTGAAACTCAATCCGCACGGCGATCAGGCGGCATATGAAACAATGGTACGAATGACAAGGGGCAACGAAACACTTTTGCACCCTTATGTTGACTCAAAAGGCAACTTCGGTAAGGCGTATTCACGCGATATGCAACCTGCCGCATCACGTTACACCGAAGCAAAGCTTGAGCCCATCGCCAACGAGCTTTTTGCCGACATCAACAAGGATACCGTAGAATTTGTTGACAACTACGACGCAACCCTTGTGGAGCCTACACTTTTACCCGTCACCTTCCCTTCTGTCCTCGTTAATAACAACACGGGCATTGCTGTTGGTATGGCAAGTAACATCTGCTCCTTTAACCTGCAGGAGGTGTGCGAAACCACCATTGCTCTCATAAGGGACAGCAATCACAACATATCCGATACCCTGATCGCACCTGATTTCGCAGGCGGCGGTCTGTTGGTGTACGACCGTGATCTGCTCGAAAGCATTTACCGCACGGGACGCGGCGGTTTTAAGGTTCGCTCGGTATATTCATACGATAAGTCTGCCAACTGCATCGATATTACTCAGATACCGCCCACGACGACAAGCGAAGCTATTATCGAAAAAATAGCGGATCTCATAAAGGAAAAAAAGATAACCGAAATAAACGACGTACGCGACGAAACAGGTCTCGACGGACTCAAAATAACCATCGATCTCAAGCGTTCGGTCGACCCCGAAAAGCTCATGCACAAGCTTTTCAAAATGACTCCTCTCGAAGATACGTTTTCTTGCAACTTTAACGTTCTTATCGGCGGATATCCTAAGGTTCTCGGAGTCAGCGAGCTTCTTCAGGAATGGATTGCTTTCAGAACCGAGTGCGTAAGGCGCCGTATCTATTTTGATCTCACCAAAGCAAAGGACCGCCTGCACCTCCTCAAAGGTCTCGAGAAAATACTGCTCGACATTGACAAGGCAATCAAGATAATCCGTCAGACCGAAGCCGAGACCGAGGTTGTTCCCAATCTTATGATCGGATTCGGAATAGACAAGATTCAGGCAAACTACGTTGCCGAGATCAAGCTGCGTCACCTCAACCGTGAATACATTCTTAACCGTACTAAGGATATTCAAAAGCTTGTTGAAGATATCGCCGAGATGGAGGGCATTCTTTCAAGTCCCGCCAAGGTCAAGAACGTAATAATCGGCGAGCTGAAGGAAGTCATAAAGAAATACGCAAAGCCGCGTCGCACTCAGCTTTGCTATCCTTCGCCCGAGGATGACGCCGCACCGGAAGAAGAAATTCCCGACTACCCCGTTACACTTTTCTTCACCAAGAGCGGTTACTTCAAAAAAATCACCCCGAAATCTCTTAACATGAGCAGTGAACACAAGCTCAAAGAAGACGACGAGATCGTTCAGACGGTCGAGACTTCAAATACCGCAGTGCTCCTTTTCTTTACGGATAAACAGCAGGTATACAAGTCCCGTGCCAACGACTTCTCCGACACCAAAGCAAGCGTTATGGGTGATTATATTCCTTCGAAGCTATCTATGGATGAAGGCGAAAATCCGATATACATGGCTGTTACCGACAGCAAGTACGAAGGCAGTATGCTCTTCTTCTTCGAGAACGGAAAGGTCTCCAAGGTAAGTATGCAGGCCTATCAGACCAAGACGAACCGCAAAAAGCTGATAAACGCCTACTGCGGGAAATTCACTCTTGCCGCGGCTCGATACGCAAAGGAAGATGCGGAGTTTATTATCAGCTCCTCTTCCGGACGTATGTTGCTTCTGCACAGCAGCCTTTTGGCCGAAAAGACGACCAAGGACACTCAGGGTGTCGCCGTTATGTCGCTAAAAAAATCCCATCGTGTTATCGGTGTTGACGATTATGTAGACGGTATGTTCGTAAAGCCGTACCGTTATCGCGCCAAAAATCTGCCTGCTGCCGGAAGCCTGCCGCTCCCCGAGGAACAGGGTGAACAATTGACGCTGTAAAAAATCAAGCCGCTTTATCATCGGATTTGGCCGAAAATAAAGCGGCGGCGATACAGACGCAAACGCAATTTTCAATAAATCCGATCGCCAAAAGTATTATGCGCAGCAAAAAACACCGATATTACGGTAATTTATTCCAAGCTTCTTAAACAAAAAGTAAAAAAACTCTTGCAAAAGCTTGATAGCTGTGTTAATATATTAAGGATTTCACGCAACTAATACGGAGGTATTCAAAATGTCTGTTTTTGAAATAATAGTCGGTTCAATTCTTATTCTTTTCTCACTCGTAATTATTGCTGTAATTCTTCTTCAGCAGGGTCGCCGCGCCGGAATCTCGGGAGCCATCTCGGGTGCCGCCGATACCTTCCTTTCGAAGAATCAGGCGAGAACAATGGAAACCAAGCTCGCAAGATGGACCAAGTACATCTGCATCGGCTTTCTTCTCCTTGTTCTTGCTTCCAACGTTGTTGCCGCATTTATCTGATCGGCGTATATTTAACCATTATGCAGTGTGATCCGAAAGATCACACTGTTTTTTTGTTTTCCGATCTCCCGAAAAATTATTTTTTAACCGTATATTAATCATATAGCGAAAACCGACGCATAAATTTAAATAGTTAATATCGGGAGTGTATAACAATGCTTAAAACCGTGTTGATATCCGTTTTATCGGCCGCGGCTCTTGCCACTTTTATATGCGCGTGCGTAACAAAAAAACCTGTAAGGGTTTTCACGACGTCCGGAGCCACAGGTCTTGCGCTGCTCGCCGCAATGTGCGTAACAAATCACTATTTGGGCTTCGGTCTGACACTTAACCTCTACTCACTGATTTCGTCGATAGTTCTCGGACCGCCGGGGATAATAATGATGCTTGTGTTCAACCTTCTTTAACACAATAAGACATCAATTCCTATTGACTAAATTATATATTTGATATAAAATATACACGGAACAAATAAATTCAGCGAGGTAATAATTATGACAGACAACAGCAGAGAATACGATTTCGGAAATGACTTCATCTCCCTCGGAGATGACGAAGGAAACGAATTTGAATTTGAAGTCCTTGATGCCATCGAAGATGACAACGGCAGATACGTTGCTCTTCTCCCCGTTTTTGACGAAGCGCAGGCCTCGGTAGAAAACGACGGACAGCTCATCATTATGAAGGTAGTCGAAGAAGACGGCGAGGAGTTCTTCGAGGAAATCGAAGACGAAGAGGAATTCCAGCGTATAAGCGATGAATTTATCGAGCGTCTCGGCGAAGACTACGAAATAGAAGAGTAATTAACGTCCTGCCCTGTTCGCGTATCGGCGGATTCTATAACCCTACAAGCTTTATTTAAGGGAACCCGGTCTCCTGCTGTGGGTATGCAGACCTCCCGTTTTTACGGACGTTGGGAGCACAAAGCAGTGGGGAGGGTACCCACCTGCTGAACGCAGGTTATCATTATCCGCTTTACGACAGGGCGGGATACCGAGTTAATTTACCAAAACGGCACCGATTGATACACGGTGCCGTTTTTTCTTCGCAGAGCTTCAAGACAAAGAAGCGGATAAACGCGATTTCTTGCTCTTATTTGGGGCATAAATAATATCGGTGATAACGTTGAAAAAAATTGCAAAGTCAATTGCCGGTGCTTCAATCGGATTTGTAAACGGATTATTCGGTGCAGGCGGAGGAATGATCGCCGTACCTCTGTTAAAAAAAGCGGGCTATAACCAAAAAGAAGCGCAGTCAAACGCTATATCCGTCATATTCCCTCTGACATTGGTCTCATTTCTGATATATCTTTCAAGAGGAGCGGTAGATATAATACCGTCACTAAAATACATTCCCGGAGGGATAGCCGGTGCTATGATCGGAACTTTGTTAATGAAGAAGATAAAGCCACAGCTTCTGCGTCTTATTTTTTCGGCCTTCATGTTGTGGGCAGGAATAAGGATGGTTGCAGGATGAACGATATTCTGACAGCTACGCTTGCCGGTCTTATCTCGGGAATCGTCGGTTCTATGGGAATGGGCGGAGGCGGCGTTCTGATCATTTATTTGACGTTGTTTGCGGGAGTTGAGCAAATAAAAGCTCAGGGAACCAATCTATTGTTCTTTATTCCCATCGCAATCGTATCGCTGATTATTTATTGGCGCAGGGACGTTATCGACCTGAAAAAGAATCTGCAGTTTATACTCTGGGGAATTTGCGGCTGTCTGCCGGGATACTTTTTAGCAACCAAGTTACAAAACGGGCTGCTTAGCAAAATATTCGGTGCGGGATTGATCTTACTTGCCGCCCGAGAAATCTACGGTTGTTCAGAGTATTATATAAGCAAACGTCGCAAAGAAGCAAAAAGAAAAAGCCGACTGTAAGTCGGCTTAATTTCTGATCAGATTTATCTGTTGCTGCTGTTGAGAATTCTAAAAACGTCATCGTAAGGATCGCTTTCGTCCTCTTCGGGCTCAGCAGCTGCGGTCTTGAGAGCATCAAGGGCAGCGGAAGCCGACGCAGCAGTAACCGAAGCCTTGGGAGCACTTCCGTTTGCACCGGTGGCAACAACGGTGACACGGATTTCATCCTCAAGAGTATCGTCAATAGTGGCACCCCAAATGATGTTTGCGTCTTCGTGAGCAGCGTTCGAAACGATCGAGGAAGCAGTTTCAACCTCTTCGAGTCCGATATCGGGAGAACCGGTGATATTGATTATAACACCCATCGCACCGTTCATCGAAGTTTCGATAAGCGGGCTTGTGATAGCGGCGTTGGCAGCAGCCTCAGCCTTGTCGCGTCCGGTAGCGGTACCTACGCCCATGTGAGCATAACCGGCATCCTTCATAACGGCGGTAACGTCGGCAAAGTCAAGGTTTACAAGCGCGGGCATCTGAATAAGCTCGGAGATGCTCTGAACGCCCTGCTTAAGAACGTCGTCGGCAATATTAAAGGCGTTAGCAAAGGTTATCTTCTGCTCGGAAACATACTTAAGACGCTCGTTGGGAATAACGATAAGGCTGTCAACGTGCTCCTTAAGAGCAGCAATACCAAGCTCGGCCTGCTCCATACGGCGCTTACCCTCAAAAGCAAAAGGCTTAGTGACAACGCCAACGGTGAGGATATCGAGTTCCTTTGCAATCTGTGAAACAACAGGAGCAGCACCGGTACCGGTACCACCACCCATACCTGCGGTAATAAAGATCATATCAGTGCCCTTAAGAGCGGCAATGATCTCATCACGGGACTCCTCTGCAGCGCGCTGACCTTTTTCGGGATCGGCACCTGCGCCCTGTCCCATGGTAAGCTTTTCGCCGATCTGGATCTTCTGATCGGCCTTAGAGTTGTAAAGTGCCATACGGTCGGTATTGACAGCAATAAATTCAACACCCTGTATTCCAGCATCGACCATGCGGTTGATAGCGTTTCCGCCGCCGCCGCCGACACCTATAACTTTAATTTGTACTATATCAGTGATTTCTTTAGCCAGCTCAAGTGCCATTTTATAACCATTCCTCTCGAAATTTTATTTAAAATCATAGTATACGCAATCATACGAATGTATTTTAACATGTACACAAACAAATTTCAATACATTTATAGTGAGTATTTTTCATTTTTTCGTATGTAAATTAAAAAATATCACCACAAAAACACAATATACATGTTTATTCGATAGAATCGGAATCAGAACTGACTACCGGAAGCGATACAACATCAGGTGTGACCGATTCATCTGCAGATCCGGTTCCGCTCGTATCGGTTTCGATCATTTCACCGTTTGAAACCGTTTGATCGTAGGTGCTGAGGTCGTGTATATCGTGCTCACGGAAGTACATTTTATTTCCTCCGTCCGTAGATAACAGCGAGAGGTTCAACGTACCCTCTTCGGTCTTGTAGCGTTCTTCCAAAACCTTTTTGGCACAATCAAGCTTATAATCCATTGCTGCCTGTGAACCGACGACAAGTCTTACTCGGTCGTTGATTATTGCTTCAATGGATGACAGATCACTTATGTCGACCGATGTAATGTCCGAAAAGCCGTGTTGTGAAAGCGCACTGATAAGATCCTTAAGCACCGCAGCTCCGGCAACGTCCTTGAACTCCGCTGTTTTTCCGGCGGTTGAGTTTGATACCGTAACGCCTTTTACGACTATGGTATTTCCCTGACGCCCTCTTCTTCCGAGTTCAAGCACCTTGTAATCCTCGTCAACTATGCTGAACGTTCCGAAATCATCGGCAATTGCCATATAAGGCTTTGCCTCGCTGACGGTAATTGTTATTTTCGACGGAAGACTTCTTCGCACCGAAACACTCTTGATATAGGGCAAAGTCTGGGTTACGTTTCTGTTTATATCATCTGTCGATACAAGCAACAGATTCATGTCCTTTTGAAGACCGGATGCGTTAATGATCTCCTGCGTGGTATAATCAGATTTACCTTCAACCGTTATGGTTTTTATCTTAAAAAACACAGTAAAAGAAAGTATCGCAAGTACGCACATAATAAGCAGCAGGACGCATATCCAAAGCACAAGATAAGATCCCTTGCCGCTTTTCTTGTTTTTGCCCTTGCTTTTAGAACTCGTTGAAGCGGATTTTTCGACAGAAGTACGCTCACGCAGCGTGTTCTTTTTAGACGTTTTTTTGCTCTGTGCCACTTGCTTTCACTTCCCGTCAATTTATCAGTTTTATATCTGCGCCAAGTGCCGAAAGCACTTCATCAAATTTTTCATAACCGCGTAAAATATGTTCAATACGTGATATTCGTGTGATTCCTTTTGCGGCAAGCCCTGCAACGGCTATCGCTGCACCTCCGCGGAGATCTGTTGCATCGACTGCAGAACCGTAAAGCGAAGGTACACCTTCGACGATACATACGCGCCCCTCAACCTTGAGTTTCGCGCCCATACGGGATAGCCCTGCTGTGTGACGATAACGGTTCTGAAACACGTTTTCGATAAATACAGACGTACCTTCAGCTACCGTCAGCATGGCCATTACAGGCGGCTGTGCATCCGTCGGAAAGCCGGGATAGGCCATCGTTGTGATCTGCTTCACCCTGCGCAATCTCTCGGGCGCCAAAACTGTTACCTCTCCGCTTCCAACGGTAACGTCGCAACCCGCCTCTGCCAAAACGGGAATTATCGGCCACAGATGCGACGGTATTACGTCATCAATCGTGATCCTGCCTCCCGTTGCGGCACAAGCAGCAAGATATGTAGCTGCAACGATTCTGTCCGGTATGACACTGAACTCGCATCCGTGTAACGGACGTCCTCCCAAAACGGTGACGATGCTGTCCCCTGCTCCGATTATTCTTGCTCCGCACATATTGAGGAAATCCGCAAGATCGGTTATTTCGGGCTCTCTTGCCGCGTTACGGATAGTTGTAATACCGTTTGCCGCAACCGCGGTAAGCATTATGTTTTCCGTTGCACCTACACTCGGGATAGGCAGATGAATATCAACACCTGAAATCCCGTTAGGTGCACTGCAAATAATTTTGCCGTGTTCTTCGTCAATTACGACTCCCATTTGTCTTAACGAGGACAAATGAATATCGATCGGTCTTGGTCCGAGTTCACAACCGCCGGGAAAAGACATTACCGCTCTACCGAAACGAGCAATAATTGCTCCGAGAAAAACGATCGACGACCTCATTTTGGTCATTAACTCATCCGAGATCTCGTAGCCGTCGGCCTTTGAAGAATCAACCGTAATGGTATTACCTTCAATATTGATTCCACACCCAAGATGAGAAAGAATATCGGCAGCCGCGGCAACGTCGGTAAGCTCAGGACAATTATGTATAACGCACTGTTCATTGGACAAAAGCGCCGCGGAAAGCACAGGCAATGCGCTGTTTTTGGCTCCCTGAATCTTAATTCTGCCATTAAGACGTTTGCCGCCCCTGATCTCAAAGTAAGACATCATCAGCACTCCTTGCAAATGCAGAATAGTTCTACATTTGCAGTTTATGCTGAAATCGGTCCGACGTTAATTAAAGCAGCTTTATGATCTCGTCATAAATTCGTTTTGAAGCATCGGTAATTGCCATTTCAGCCGCCTTTTTGCCCATTGAATCAAGGATATCTTTCCTTTTGGTCAGTTCGTTAACAACATCAATCAGCTTTTCGTCGGTTAAATCTTTTTCCTCAATTACCGCCGCAGCCTTTCTGTTGACCAACGTCATAGCGTTATGATACTGATGGTTCTCAGCAACGTTGGGCGAAGGAATAAGCACCGAAGCTCTTCCCATGGTTTCAAGCTCACTGAGTGTAATTGCACCTGCGCGGCATATAACAAGATCGGCAGCTGCCATACAAAGATCCATATCATCTATGTACTCGGTCATGCGAATCTCAGGGCACTTTGAAAGATCCACGCCTTTTTCCTTCAGCAGATCAGGCATCCATTCGATCCCGAACTTGCCGGTAGCGTGGTAATGATAAAACTTCCCGCTTCCCGCATGATCGGCAATCAAAGAAGCAACAGCCTCGTTTATTCTCTTTGCACCGAGGCTACCACCGAAGGAAAGTATCATTATACGGTCATCCATGCCGAAATGAGCTCTTGCGCTCGCCCTGTCGGCACGAAGTATCTCTCCCCTTACGGGATTACCGGTAATGACGTATTCACGGTCCTGCGGCAATCTGAGGCGTGCATCGGGCATTGCCAGCATTACGGTATCGACGTATTTCAAAAGCATTTTGGTTGTAACGCCGGGAAAAGCGTTCTGTTCGTGTGTCGCGGTCTTGATTCCGAGCTGATGCGCCTTTCTGAGCACAGGACCACTGACGTATCCGCCCATTCCGACGACAACGTCCGGAGCGAGATTTTTCAGCAATTTAGAAGACTGAAAACTCGATTTGAACATTTTGACAAACGCATCTGCGTTTCTGCCGATATTGACCAAGGATATTTTTCTCTGAAAGCCCGCAACGTCAATCGGATAAAAATCATATCCCGCTTTGGGTACAAGCGTCGCCTCCATACCCTTTCGGTTGCCTATAAAGCTTATTCTTGCATCAGGATGATGTTCACGTATGTAACCGGCAACGGCAAGTGCGGGATTTATGTGGCCGCCGGTTCCACCGCAGGCAAATAAAATGTGCATGATTTCCTCCGAAAAATTATTGTTTTGAAATTCTGCATTCTCGCGATACGGATAGCACAACGCCCATCTGCGCCAATAGCATAAGCAAAGCGGTGCCGCCGTAACTGAAGAAAGGAAGACTTATTCCGGTATTCGGAATGGTATTCGTAACGACAAGAATATTCAGTGCAGCCTGGATACCGATCTGGAACGTTAATCCGACCACCAGCATAGCTCCGAATTTATCACGCGCTCTTGATGCAAGCATAACCCCACGCCATACGAGAACGGCAAATGCGATTATTATTATAGCCGCGCCTATGAATCCAAGTTCTTCACAGATTATTGAAAAAATAAAATCGTTGTGAGGTTCGGGGACCCACAGATACTTCTGGCGCGACTCGCCGAGCTGACGTCCGAAAAGTCCTCCGGAACCGATCGCAAGTAACGACTGGACGGTCTGATACCCCTTGTCGCTTGCATCGGCAAACGGATCGAACCAATACATAATTCGGTCACGGCCGTAATCGACTATTCCGGTCATAATGGCTGCAAAACCGCCGGCACCGAGAACACCGAGTGAGAATATAACCCAACCAAGCTTAGCACCTCCGACCGACATCATCACGAGTCCGATAAGGAAAATGAGAATGGTTGCCGACAGATGCGGTTCGAGAACGACCAGAATACAAACGAGTCCTAAGAGTCCGACGTATGGCAAAACGCCCGTCGTGAACTTCTTCATTTTATCATAGTTTTTAGAAATAAGATAGGCAAAAAGCAAAATTATAGCAAATTTTGCAATTTCCGAAGGCTGAAACGAAAAAGTGCCGATTTTTATCCAGCGTTTGTAATCAAAGCCCTCCGAGAGGGTAGGCATCAAAAGAACTGCTATAAGCATTACTATCGACAGACCGTACAGTATCCAAGGTAAGCCGAATTTTTTTAAAACCCGATAATCAACGTGTGATATCAGCCACATCAAGAGTAAACCGACTACAGCAAACTCAGCCTGCTTGATTATAAAATGATAGCTGTTACCGTAGATGTAGTATGCGTGTGCATAGCTTGCCGAAAAAAGCATAACAAGGCCTGTTGTTAACAGGCCGAGTATGAGTGCGAGAAAGACGACGTCTACCCTTCCACGTTTTCTGAATATAGAAAGCGAGGTCTTTTTGCCGCCGTCTCCGACAATCATGCTGTTTTCGTTTGAATCGGGTCTTACGGACATATGTTCAACCGCCTTATGCACCAAATTTAACGAGTAAGAAAGCTATGAGTCCGCCTACTGCGGCAACACACGAGAAAACAAGCACTATCTTGTTTTCGCTCCACGAGGAAAGCTCGAAATGATGGTGTATGGGACTCATTTTGAAAAGTCTTTTTCCGGTCTTTTTGTAGTATGCCACCTGAATAACGACCGACATAGCCTCAAGCAGATAAACAATTCCGCAAAGGAAAAGCAAAACCGGATATCCACTGCCGAAAGCTATAGCTACCACTATTCCTCCGAGGAACATTGAGCCCGTATCACCCATAAACACCTTTGCGGGATGAAGATTCCAGAACAGGAAGCCAATGCATCCGCCGGCAACGGCTGCAGCTACAATGGAAAATCCATAGCAGTGAAGGATGGTGCATATGCACATATATATTGCAGAAACGACCATCGTTACGCTTGATGCAAGACCGTCAACACCATCAGTCAGATTGACTGCGTTTGTGAATCCGTAAATGAATATTAACGAAATCGGCCAATATATCAAGCCAATACCGCTTACGGTGCTTATCTCAACATTCACGAAAGGAATCGAAGTAGTATGATCACCGGCAAGAGCAAGGGTGGCAAGATAAGCGGCGGCAATCAAAAGCTGCAACATCGTCTTCTGCTTTGCAGTCAAACCGAGATTGCGTTTTTTAACTACCTTGATATAATCGTCGAAAAATCCGACGGCTCCTGTCATAATCGCAAGCAAAAGACCGGCAATCAAACGGACTATTTTAAGTTTATTAGGCGCACCTGCGGGTATAAGTTCACTGAAGAGATTGTTATCTCCGGCAACAAGGCCGACGGTTAATGCAACCGCAACAGATACAAGGATACCGATAATAAACATAAATCCGCCCATCGTAGGGGTTCCCTGCTTACCCTTATGCCACTTCGGACCTATCTCAAGAATAGTTTGGCCGAATTTCAGCTTTCTCAGCCAAGGAATAAAAACCTTTCCAAGCAAAGCGGTAATGATGATAGATAAAACTATTGCAATTATCGGAAGCAACGTATCCATTATATGCACACCCTTTAAATTTTATCCTTCCAGAACAGATTTTACAACCTCACGCTCATCAAGATGTATCGTTCCGGTAGCTGTTATCTGATAGGTTTCGTGTCCTTTACCTGCAAGCAATATTATATCGCGAGGTCTTGCGTTCTTTATTGCATATTCAATCGCTGCAATCCTGTCTTCGATAATAACATACGGGGTTCTTGCACCCTTCATACCTGCAACTATATCTTCAATGATGGCCATAGGCTGCTCGTTTCTCGGATTATCGGACGTAACGATACAAGCATCGGAATATCGGGCAGCTATCTCTCCCATTATAGGACGCTTTGATCTGTCACGATCACCACCGCAGCCAAATACGGTAACAATGCGTGCACCCTCAACCTTACGGAAGGTGGTAAGAATATTTCTAAGTCCGTCGGGCGTATGGGCATAGTCAATAATTACGCTGAAATCTCTTCCGGTAGGAACAACCTCTGCCCTGCCCTTTACACCGTGAACGTTACAAAGCGATTCCATAACGTCGTTGAACGGAATACCGACCGCAAGAGCAGCACATCCGGCGGCCATAGCATTCTGAGCCGAAAAATCGCCGGGAACAGCCATTCTGACGCGGCCTATTACTCCGTCTCCCACGAACTCAAAAGCTACTCCATCGCCGCTGTAACGCAGATTTTTGGCAGTATAAGTACTGAAGTTCGACTTAATGGAAAAGGTTATCTTGTTGCCTTCAAAGCCTTCGGCCATCTCTTCCCAATTCTCATCATCCATATTATACACTGCCGACGCACAAGAAGCAAACATCTTCTTCTTACAGGCCTTATAATTTTCAAACGTTTTATGATAATCAAGGTGATCCTGAGTAAGGTTTGTAAATACGCCAACGTCAAACTCAAGACCCCAGACTCTTTTCTGCTCGATCGCGTGCGAAGAAACCTCCATAACCACGTAATCACAACCTGAACGCAGCATCAGCTGGAGGAGAGAATGCAGTTCAAACGCATCGGGGGTAGTATTTTTGGCAGGCAACACCTGATCTCCGACCATATTCTGTATAGTGCCGATAAGTCCAACCTTATGTCCGCTGCTTTCGAGTATTTCTTTGAGCATATAAGTCGTACTCGTCTTGCCGTTGGTGCCGGTAACGCCTATAATATGCAGTTGTTTTGCGGGCTCCTCAAAATATGCCGCACACATTTCAGCATAAACCGCTCTTGTATCATCTACGATTATCTGATTAACCGCACCGGTATCATGCTCGGCAATTATCACGGAAGCGCCGTTTTCTTCTGCGGAAAGAGCAAACTTGTGCCCGTCCGTATTAAGTCCGTCAATGCACACGAAGGCATAGTTCTCTCTGACGGTTCTCGAGTCGCAAGTTACTCCCTTGATCTCCGTATTGGCAAGCTCGGGAGAAAATTCTTTTTTTAGGATATCACAAAGTTTCATAAATGCCTCCGCTACTATTCGACGTTATCATTATATCTGAATTTGACAGTTATTATCGTTCCCATCTCTACCTCTGTGCCTGCTGCGACAGACTGAGAATAGGCCAGTGTTCCGCTCTCACTCAAAGAACTGCCGGAGATTTTAAGGTTAATACCGAGTGAAGCCGCCTTGGTATTGGCTTGAGACAGGGTCATTCCCTTAAAATCCGGCACGGTGATCTTTTTCTGTTCACCACTGTTCTCGGTATACAAAACCACCGTTCCGCCGGCCGGAACCGTAGTCGAAGCGGCCGGAACCTGTCGGGTTACTTCGGTGCCGTTGCCGTAAACCTTGTACTTAAGGTTATTTGCGGAAAGGGTGCTTTTGGCGACGTCCACGCTCTTACCTACAAGGTTGGGAGCCGAAACGCTCATAGCCGCAAGCTCTGCTTCGGTATATCTCGGCTCTACTCCGAGATACGGCAGAACTTCAGAAAGTATTGAGCCCGCAACGGGAGCAGCGATCGTTCCGCCGTATACGCTTTCACCGTGAGGTTCGTTGAGAATAACTATAATTGCAACCTCGGGATCGTAATAAGGAGCAAATCCGCAAAACGATGCAACGTATTCAGTTATCTCTCCGGTTTCGTCCTTTTGGTCAACCTTCTGCGAGGTACCGGTTTTGCCTGCGACATTGTATCCTGCCACGTAGGCGTTTTTACCCGTACCGCCGTTTACGACCGTTTCAAGAAGATCACAAACCAACTCCGAGGTGCTTTTGCTTACAACCTGACGAACTTCATTCTTATCGTTGCTTTTAATAATATTTCCTTCACTGTCGATCACCTGCTTAACGAGATGCGGAGTAACAAGCTGACCTCCGTTCGCGGCAGCACATACGGCGGTTATCATCTGGACGGGTGTAACCTTAAACGTCTGACCGAAGGATTCCGAAGCAAGCTCAACGGCGCCCATATTCTTTTCGGTGTAATAAATACTTTTAGCTTCGCCGGGAAGATCTATTCCGGTAAGCTCGGTCAAGCCAAAGGAACGGAAATAGCTCACAAACTTTGAAACGCCGAGCTTCTGACCGATCTCGATAAACGCGGGGTTGCACGAATTTGCAAAAATCTTCGCAAGACTTTGCGAACCGTGTCCGTATATTTTATGACAGTTATATTTTGTACCTTTGATAGTTATATTTCCGCCGCAATTAAAGCTTGAGGAAGTATTTACGAGGTTTTCTTCTATCGCAGCGGCGCCAGTAACTATTTTGAAAACCGAGCCGGGCTCATATGTATCACTGATGGCGTTGTTTCTCCACTGAGCCTGTCTGGCTTTGTTAAGAGCAGTATTATACTCAGCCGTGCCTTCCGTCAGTTCGTTGAGAGACGCCAACGCCCCCTCGTCGTATATAACGAAGGGCTCATTCGGATCATAGTCAGGCTCGTTCGCCATGGCGTATATCTCACCGTTGTTGACGTTCATTACGATACACATACCGTTAGTGGCGTTGTTTTCCTTAACCGCCGCCTCAAGATATTTTTCCGTATAATACTGAATCGTTGAGTCAACGGTCAAAACCAACGAATGTCCATTCTGCGCGTCAACGGTCGTTTCATAGCTGTATGGCATAGCGCTGCCTCGGGCATTTTTTAACGCAACTACCTTGCCTGGAACGCCTGTAAGCGTTTCATCGTAATACGACTCAAGACCGCCAAGTCCCTGATTATCATCGCCGACAAAACCAAGCACAGTCGAAGCAAGCGTACCGTTCGGATAGTAACGTTTACTGCTTTCGTCGAGGCCGACGATAGATCCGAGCTTATTATCGCTGACGTATTTTCTTACTTTTTCAGCCTCAGGTTCTTCTACCTGAGTTTTTATTTTTTCATAGGATGTATTTTTTATGGTCTTGTTATAGACGCTTTCTTTGCTGAGTTCCAGAATTGATGAAAGTCCGTCAACGATCAACTGACGGGTTTTTTCGGGATCGTCCTCAGCGTCTATATCCTTCGGGGTGATATAGACGGTCCAAACCGTGGCGCTCGTAGCGAGAATATTCATGTTAGTGTCATAAATATTGCCGCGTTCAGCCGCAAGTGTCGTATTCATTGACTGCTGATCCGCAGCCATTTTGCTGTACTCCTCACCGTGAACAAACATAATGTTTATAAGGCTGACGAGTGCAGAGCCGAAACCGCCGATGACAAGAACAAGCGTCATTATGAGCATCTTTTTTTTCATATTCATCGTTGGTTTGACCGACAAAACAAACACCTCTTTTATACCCGCAATACGAGAGTCCGCAAATCAGGCTCTCGTACGCTGTTATCTCTATTAATTTTATTGCGACCGTTTATAAACTATTACCGTCACTCTATTCCAAACATAGCCTTAAGAGACTCGACGAAGCCCTCTTCCTCTTCGTCGGTAAGAACCTCTGCACTATCCTCATCGGAGAGAACTATATACGAGGTCTGGGCTTTTTCCTGCTTCTGCATTCCCATGGCCGCAGCATCAGCCTCGATGTTTTGGACCGAAAGCGATGCCTCTATTTCCATTTCAAGTCTTGTTTTTTCGCTGTCAAGAACCGCTATTTCGGTCTTGGCATTTTCGATTTCCGCCTTTACTTCGGTGATCTCGCTTCTGGTGTATATTCCCATACAGAGAATTGCAACCACCACAGCGGCAAAAAGAAAATTCCTGACATTAGAAGCAAGCAGACCGATGCTCGATTTTGTGTTGCGTGACGTCTTAGAAACCTCAGGATCCTCTTTCCTGCTTTTGATTTCGTTAATGTCTATTACTTTTGCGCCTTCTTTTTTCTCGGCAAAGAGATCGAAATCATAGGCAAGATTATTAAGATCCTTCATTGTTTCCTACTCCTTTATGTATTTTCGAGCTTTATAACGCTCCTCAGCTTTGCACTTCTGCTGCGAGGATTGATTTCAAGCTCTTCGTTTGACGCCGTTATCGGCTTAGATACACGTCCCCTGGGCTTTTTGCCACACACGCAAACAGGAAAATCCGAAGGACAGGTGCATCCGGTTTTAAGCTCATTAAACTTATCTTTAACTATCTTATCTTCCAACGAATGAAATGTAATTACGGAAAGAACTCCTCCGACGTTTAACAACTCGAACGCATCATCAAGCGCTTTTTTCAGGCAATCAAGTTCACCGTTTACTTCTATGCGAAGCGCCTGAAAGGTTTTACGTGCCGGATGCCCGTCTCTGCGTGCAGCAGCGGGAACCGATTTTGAAATTATCTCAGCCAGCTGAAGGGTTCTTTCTATCGGAGCACTCTCTCTTGCTCTCACTATCGCAGAAGCGATTTTTCTTGAAAACTTATCTTCACCGTAGCGATAGATAACCGACGCGAGCGTTTCCTCTGAATATCCGTTAACCACGTCTTGCGCGCTCAATCCCGTTTTGCTCATTCTCATATCGAGAGGTGCATCCTTATGAAAAGAAAAGCCTCTTTCTCCGTCATCAAGCTGATGAGAAGAAACTCCGATATCAAGCAAAATACCGTCGGCAGAGGTTATTCCCTTCCCTGCCGCCAGCGCCGTCATATCGGAGAAATTTCCGTGTACGACCTCGGCAAGCGAAAACGGGTGCAATCTGTTTGTTGCCGCTTCAACCGCCTCGGGGTCTCTGTCGATCGCCAGCAGCCTTCCGTTTATGAGCCTTTTGGCTATCTGCTCGCTATGACCTCCGCCTCCGGCTGTTCCGTCGATGTATATCCCGTCAGGTCTTATATTCAACGACGTTATGGTTTCTTCCAGAAGAACAGGTATATGTTCAAAATCCATGCTTGTCCTCCGTCAGAAGTTCAGTTTTTCCATTATCTCAGCTATTGCATCGGGAGTAATTTCAGAACATTCGCCTTCCCATCTGCTTCTGCTCCAGATCTCTGCCCTTGAGCAGGCTCCGATTATAGTGACCTCTTTATCAAGGCCTGCGTATTCACGAAGTATCTGAGGAACGCAAACTCTTCCCTGAGAATCAACCTCAGCTTCGCTGGCACCGGCAAAAAGGAATCTTTGTATTTGTCTTGACTGCGAGAACGGCAGATTCCTTATCTCATCTTCGAGACGTTTCCATTCCTCAACCGAATAAACGAACAAACAACCGTCAAGTCCTTTTGAAACGATAAAACGGTCTCCGAGGTCAGCACGGAGTTTTACCGGCACAAAAACTCTGCCTTTGCTGTCAATATTATGTTGGTATGTTCCTATCAGCAACTTCTCCGCCTCCTCTTCTTTGTTCCAAATTGAGCCGAATGAACCTGTTTTCGCTCCACAAAGTTCCACTTCGCTCCACTTTGGTTTAATTATAACGCTATTTCAGGGAATTGCAAGAGGTTTTTATACATATTTTCATAATATTTTCAAAAAAATAAAAAAAATCGTCCATCTGCCGCCACAAAGCAGCAGATGGACGATTAAACAGCGTTATTCGGTTTTTACTTTTATTTATTCATCATCGCGGTAATCTTTTTCATTAAATCCTTTTTGAGGTATCAGCCTGCTTGCCGCAAAACCCGAAACCGCACAAACGGCACACAAAGCAAGCGTCAACCATATGGGAAAAACACCGGATTTGGCGGCACCCTCATCATCATTGTCCGAAGCGTTCAGCTGCGACGACACGGCGGAATCGGAAGACACGGAAGGAGGATACTTTTCACTCCGGTGTGCATTTAAGACGTACTCCGTTTCCGTTCCGTCTTCAGCACGACAAACTATATGAATCAGATTATCACCAACGACCAGATCTCTGGTGCTATCCTTCACCTCAACCACAGCAAGTTCAGCCTCCGGAAGAGCCTGCACCGTTATAAAGGTCGTTTCAAACGGCAACCACACTACGTATTCCGTAACGTCCGGAGAAAAGCCCGGCGAAATGAAATAATCCTCCACTATAAGCGCATACAGCTTGCTGTTGGAATCGGCGACGTAGTTAGGATCCTGCGCGCGGGTTACCATGATAGTATAAGTATTCACCGCTCCCGACTCGGCTGTAACCTTGATCGTTACAGCGGTTTTCTGACCCGCAGGGAGCTCAGGGCTGTCAATGCTTATTTTGGCACTTGATTCGGCCGCCTTAGCCGAAATTTCAAGGCAAGTAACGTCAAAGCCTACGTTTGCGGTATACTCACCAACATCGGGATCAAAAGCCGGAGATATCTGCGCGTTTGCTACCGTCAAGGACGAAAGCAACGCGTTTTTTGATAACGGAGAAGCAACGGTTGCGGAATAGGACGAAACCGAAACCGAATGCCCTTTGTAGGAAGTATCAGTAAGAACACAGTTTTTCATAGAAACCGAAATCTTGGTGCCGACAGCAACACTGCTTTTTATCTGAAACTTAACGCTGATAATGGCCTTCGTCGAATTGATCGGAGACTCGAGTGATTCATCAGCGAACATAACAACATTGCCGTTAACATCCACCGACCACGGTGAAGATATCTTTTTTGTCGTGCTCTTCAAGGTCAGCAAAGACGTATCGTAAGAAAGAGTGCCCTGTCCGCCAACGATATTCGTTCCTCCGACGTTCAGCGTTATCGTTATCGTATCGCCTGCCCTCACGGTCTTCGTTCCGGTCAGAGATGCACTTGCAGCCAAAGTCGCAGGTGCCACCATTACCACCAAAGCAACCAAAATAACAATTGCCGTTACAGCAGAAAATATTTTTTTAAGCATTTAATACCCTCCCCTGTTATTTATGTGCTTTTATGGGCGTTTTCTCAAGAATGTGTGCCCTCATCTGAATGTAATCCGTTATGTTTGCAACACCGTCATCTGACGTATCGGCAGCCAACAGATATATACCCTTCAGCAAATTCTTCTCAAGGATATGCGCTCTCAAAGAAATCATATCGGTGATATTTACCGTTCCGTCTCCATTGGCGTCTCCGGTAACTATAATCGTAAGGGTTTGGTTTACCGTCTTACCGTCGGTAAGCTTGATAACCATTCCGGTTCCGATTTTCGTTTCGGCCGATATCTCCTTGTTATCACTGTACACCTTGATAAAATCAGCGGCGTAAAATCCGCCTAAAAATTCATCAAGCGTAACGTCACAAGGTACGTTTGTCAGGTAACCGTTTTGAGTATCGACGTGATACAGCTCCGTCATAATTTCCGAAGGCATTTCACCGAGCACCGTAACGGGATACGTCGTCGTCTTACCCTCATAGTTTACAACGACAGTCTTCTTTCCGGCGGTTGTGAAATCATAGTTAAGCTCAAATCCGTCAGACACCGTTTTAGTCGTACCGTCACTCATAAACACCTTGATTGCAAGTCCAGCGCTGTCGATCTTATCCCCAACCGAATACTTGACCTTTTCAGGCATTGTTTCGATCGAAATCGAGGTTATCGACGCGGATACAAAGGTAGTATATTCAAGGCTGATCCAGCCCGAAACCGAGCCGTGGGTTATGTAACCCCAATCACCGTCAATAGCTGTTACGGTAACCGTTGCTCCCTTTGAAATCGTTCCGGCCTTGGCGTATGAAGTTCCCGCGCCCTCACGGACGTTAAGCGAGGTCGATTCGGTCGCAATCTTGTAAACGCCTATTACGTACTTGGCAGAAGTTACGGTAGGATCCGTTTCCTTTCCGTCAAGATCGCAGAACGACCACGCGTAAGACGCAGACTGTGCCTTTGCCTTCAGCACAACGGCATCATCCGAAACGGCGTTAAGAACAAATCCCGGTTTTGAAACGCTCTCGAAGCAATAGGTCCCGTCAGACTGCGGAACTATATAAAACAGTTGTCTGTCGCCAAGCTCTGCGGAAACCCCGAAAATATTCAAAGCATCGCCGGAGGAGACCTTTGAATCAGCACCAACGTTTATGCTCAGCACCTTTGTGTTATCGGCCGATGCGGAATATATCTTATACATTCCGTCACCGACATAACTGAAGTAGAACTGCTGAGCCGCCTTTTTAGCATAAGAAGCCGTGTTAACAGATACGTTATCGGCAGTAGTACTTCCATTGACGTTCATCATCCGGGACAAAGCTCTGTTTTTTAATCCGAAGACGCCCTCACGCACAGTCTGTCCGTAAACCGACGCCGTTGTTTCGGCAACATAAAAGAAGGCGGAAGAATCCGGAGAGGACGAACTGCTACAGTAAATATACGCACGATAAACCGTGTTTGGCGTCAGACCGGACAGTGTCGTCGTACTTCCCGAAAGCCCGGAAAGAGTTTTAACGAGCTTTTCACTATTATCGGATGAATCGTAGGAGTAAATCTTTACGGTATACTCGTCGACTCCTCCCACCTGTGTCCAGTTAAGTTTCACGGACGATGCAGCGGTGTACTGAGGACGTGAGGCTGAAACTATAGATTTACCTGACGAGTTTGGATAGGTCTTCGGCATATTGACGTAACCTATTCCCCAGCTCTTAAAGTTAGAAGCAAACGATTCCCAGGTCCAAGTTTTGACCGATATACCGCACTGAGCATCAGCGTTACAATGAAGAACTGTCATCTCTTTATCGTTTCCTGACAGATAAACCATCGAGTGCTTATTTGCAATTCGTATATGTGCACCTGTCTGGGCCTGCAGTAACAGCTTTCTGCAGTTATCCGCAGTCATATCAGAGGAAGAAATGCTACCTAACGAATAATAAAGAGAGGTGTCGTATTCCTTGCGGTCAATAAACCCGAAAATTTTATAGAAACAATAATGTGCAAAGCCCATGCACTGAATGGAATTAAACTTTATCTGCTTATTTTCCTTTTCGGGGTCGTTTATATACGAACGGCAATTACAACCTCCGAAATAGGAGCAACCGGATCCGTGATGGTCACAAGCTTTACCGTCAAAGGTATAATACGAACCCACCGGGAATTCCGAAAGAATGACGTCAAGTCTTCCCGCTACATACTGGTTGGCAGAATAGTCACTTCCCTTATGATTATCCGCCGCAAGAACAAAGGGGGCAGACAGCGCAGACAGCAACACAATAACGACGGACAAAACAAAAGCTGCCGTCATCTTCAACGATCGTCTTAAGGTCATCACGACTGTTTACCCACCCTTCTTTTTCGTTATTCGAGGTGATTATACCAAATATCGCGTAATATGACAATAGTTTTTAATAAATATGGTGTTTGAAAAATATGTATTAAAGAAAAAGCCGACGGGAAATACCCGTCGGCAGCGTAAAACAAAACGATATTTGATAAAAAATTTATAACCAATTTTGAAGATCGGCGTTCTCTATTTCACACTTCTGAGGACGTCCCATAAGTGTTACCAAAGCGTCGCACGGAGAGAGATTTTCGTAGAGAACCCTATAACAGCTTTCGATTATCGGAGCCTCGACACCAATTTTGCGAACCAACAGCATTGCCGATTTTGCAGCATGGTAACCCTCGACCGTCATACCGATCTCTTTAAGAGCCTTATCAACACTGTATCCCTTTCCGATAAGTATTCCGAATCTTCTGTTACGGCTGTGCATAGACGTGCAGGTTACTATCAGATCACCTATTCCGGCCAATCCGGCAAAGGTAGCCTCGGTGGCACCCATAGCAACGCCTATTCTCGTTATCTCATTGAGTCCCCTGGTTATAAGAGCCGCTTTTGTATTGTCACCGTAACCCATTCCGTCACAAACACCGGCCGAAAGCGCAATAACGTTTTTTACTGCACCCGACAACTCAACACCCATAACGTCGGGGTTTGTATATATTCGAAGGGTTTCGTTCATCATAATATTCTGAACATATTCAGCAGCTTCAATATCCAAAGAAGCCACCGCAACGCTGGTAGGCATTCCCCTGCCAACCTCTTCGGCGTGAGAAGGGCCGGAAAGGGCCGTAATTCTCACGTTGGGAAGCTCTTCCGAGATAACCTCAGTCAAAAACTTCAAGGTGGATTCTTCAATACCTTTTGCTACGTTCGTAACCACTGTACCGTCAGCAATGTATCCCGCAAATGAACGTGCGGTAGTCCTGACGGCAAAAGAAGGCACCGCCATAACGACCAAATCAACGCCGCTCACACAATTCTTATCGGTAGTAAGCTTTATACTTTCAGAGATCTTAACTCCGGGGAGAAGCTTTGCGTTTTCGCCGGCAGCCTTTATTCCTTCAATTTCTTCAGGAAAAACCGACCAAAGAGACACGTCGTGTCCCTTGTTGGAAAGCATTACAGCCAGAGCGGTTCCCCAACCTCCGGAACCGAGAACAGCTATTTTACTCATATGAGCACATTCTCCTTAATGTATAATTGGTCAAAGTAAGCGCGTTTCTCACTTTTTGACCTTAAGACTCTTTTCTTCACCGCGGATCAGTCTCTTTATGTTTCCGCTGTGCTTCGAGATGGTTATCACTGCCATTATGACGGCGCCTGCAGTTTCAAAAGCCCACGCAGGCAAACCAAAAATGTGGATATTACCCGTTGCAAGCTCACGGCTCACGAAGTACGACATAAAAAACGTTGCAATGGGATAGCTTGCCGCAGCAGCAATCGAAGACGCCGAAACTATCTTTGTGAAAATAAGCACAATGAAAAACACAGCAAGCAATATGCAAGCAATCCGCCAATCTATAATCGTGATAGCTCCGATAGCGGCCATTATTCCCTTTCCGCCTCTGAACTGAAAGAAC
The DNA here is from genome assembly GCA_017467405.1 of Clostridia bacterium. Lineage (GTDB taxonomy): Bacteria > Bacillota > Clostridia > Oscillospirales > Acutalibacteraceae > RGIG1913. Next base: position 663,195 of record JAFTSH010000001.1, on the reverse strand, counting down.
AACGGAAAAACGTGACCGAGCATACAAAAAATCGCGCCGATTATTCCGCCGTACACGGGCAAAAGCACCATTCCCGACGGCGCAAATGTATTGAGATAAGGCACGGCTATGTACATTCCGAACACCGCCGAAAGAGCAGCCTTACCGAAATCACCGACACAGGTCAGCACACCCGGAAGAGCGCCTGCGGTACGCAGAACGTTGGTCATTCCGGCGTTTCCGCTTCCCTCGTCCCTGACATCCTTTTTGGTAAAAGCTGTGGAAAATATAACAGCAAAGCTGATACTGCCCAACAGATAAGCAACTACTGCCACTACAGCAAAGCCTAATAAAGCAATAACCTCAAAAGACATTACCAATCACTCCGTTAAATTATTTTGTGCTACCGTCCCCGCGCTCTCTGATAACAAACCGAACGGGAGTACCCTCGAGGCCGAAGGTTGAACGGATACGGTTTTCGAGGTAACGTTGATAAGAAAAATGAAACAGCTCGGCACGGTTGCAAAAGCAGACGAACGTCGGCGGACAAACCGAGGCCTGTGTCATATAATATATCTTAAGACGCTTTCCCTTATCGGTAGGCGGTTGTACGTGTGCGGTTGCATCTGCCAGAACGTCGTTCAACATTCCCGTAGCTATTCTCATCGTGTTCTGACTGTGCACGTAATTGATAAGCTCAAAAAGCTTGTCGACACGTTGACCGGTAGCGGCCGAAATAAAGATTATGGGAGCATAGGACATAAAAGAAAAATCGTTCATAAGCTTCTTTCTTTCACTATCCATCCTGCTGCCGTCCTTATCAACGGCATCCCACTTATTTACCGCAATAATACAGGCTTTTCCCTGTTCGTGTGCAATTCCCGCTACCTTTGAGTCCTGCTCGGTGAAGCCCTCGACGGCATCAATCATAATAACGCAAACGTCGGCACGTTCAACCGCCATCTCGGCACGGAGCACGCTGTATTTCTCGATAACGTCGTCGGCGTGTGAAACTCGACTTTTTCTTCTGAGTCCCGCAGTATCGATAAATACATATTTTCCGAAGCGATTTTCAATATACGAATCGGTAGCGTCACGGGTCGTTCCTGCAATATCGGATACGATTGCCCTGTTCTGTCCCGTTACACGGTTGACAAGCGAAGATTTTCCGACGTTGGGCTTGCCTATTACGGCAACCTTGATATAGTCGTCCTCGGTATCTCCTTCGTCTTCCGAAGGGAAATATTCAAAGATCTTATCAAGCAGATCGCCCGTTCCGTGTCCGTGCACGGAAGACACCGCAAAGGGATCACCAAGGCCGAGATTGTAAAACTCATAAAAATCGTCCGGCAATTTACCTACTCGGTCACACTTGTTTACGCAAAGCACAACGGGTCGACCGCATTTTCTGAGCATTTCAGCCACCTCGGCATCGGTGGCAACCACGCCTGAGGTCAGGTCAGTAACCAGAACTATAACGTCGGCGGTTTCCATGGCGAGTTCAGCCTGGATGCGCATCTGAGAAAGAATAATATCATCAGAACGCGGTTCAATACCGCCCGTATCAACAGCAAGGAACTTTCTGCTGCGCCACTCGCACTCAGCATATATCCTGTCGCGAGTAACTCCGGGAGTATCGTCAACAATCGAAACTCTTCGTCCCGCAAGCTTATTAAACAGGGTTGACTTGCCAACGTTAGGCCGTCCGACTATTGCCACGACGGGTCTTGCCATATTCTCACCTTCCGATACTTAATTTTCTTCTCCGATAAGCGCATCAAGCAAATCGAATCCGTCATTTCCGACGGGTACTATTTTAATATTCAGCTCTTTTTGAGCATCCTCAAGAGTAACGTCATCCAAAAAAACGTCCTCGCCCTGACGCAGCATTGCACGGGGAATCAGCAATTCACTGCCGAGCCTGCGCCCCTTAAGCTGCGCAATGAGATCTCCTCCGGTAATTAATCCGGCGACGTTTATCATCGGACCGAAAAAGTCGTTTCTTATAGGATATATGTCACACTGTAGATTATGCCACTTTTTAGTCAATTCGTCAACCAAAAATGACATTAATTTTGCCGCAGACTCACCCGTTGCAAGTGAAATGCTACGAACAGTGTCACTTTCGGGCAATTCAGACAATCCGTCAACAAACTCGTCCCGAAGCGACGCCCATATGCCAACGCCGTTTTCAATTTGCGGAAAATCCTCATAAAATTCCGAATCGGGTATCTTTCTGCCCGCCTTCAGATAAAACTCGTCTGCTGCATAAAAAACGCGACGACCGTATTTTTCAACGCAGTGATCACCGAACTTTTCCACCGCATCAAGCACCTGCGAAGCACTCTCGGCATCATAGGGCGTCAGCGGGTACAAGCCTTCCCTATGCTTTGTAAGACCAACAGGGACCGCGGCACAGCTGATGAGCGACGGCATAAGCTTTTCGAGGTCATTCATGCTTTCAATCAATTTCTCGCCGTCGTTTATTCCGGGACAAAGAACAAGCTGGCAATTCAAACCGATTCCCGCATCTGCGAAACGGCGGAGTGCCGCAAGAGATTTTCCTGCATTTTTGTTTGCCATCATCTTGACACGCAGCTCGGGATCGGTAGTGTGAACCGAAACGTTCACCGGACTGATGTGCATATCAATAATTCTGTCGACGTCTCCGTCCGACAGATTGGTCAGCGTAATATAGTTTCCGAAAAGGAACGAAAGGCGTGAATCGTCATCCTTGAAATACAGACTTTCCCGCATACCCTTCGGTAACTGATCAATAAAGCAAAAGATACATTTGTTTTTACAAGATCTCTGCTTATCCATCAGATAGGTCTCAAAATCAAGGCCGAGATCCTCGTACTCATCCTTACGTATCTTTACCTTACGCGGCAGGCCGTCTTGCGAAACAAGCTCTATTACGAGCCTTTCGTCGGCAGTATAAAAACGGTAATCCAACACGTCGTTGATGACGTGACCGTTAATATACAGTATTTCATCTCCGGCTTTGAGCCCCGCTTTGAACGCAAGCGAATTACGCTCGACATCACCGATTTTGACCCCCACAGTCACGCCTCCTTGCTAAAAAAATAGAGAAGGAAAAACTCCCTTCTCTGCTTTTTCAAGATTACGCCTCTTTTTCGACCTTGACAACTTCTCTTCCTTTGTAGAAGCCGCAAGCGGGACATACTCTGTGCGGTCTCTTGTACTCGCCGCACTTCTCACATTTAACGAGAGCCGGAGCTTCAAGCTTCCATACATTTGAACGTCTCTTGTCACGTCTTGTCTTAGAAATTCTTCTCTTTGGTACCGCCATTACCAGCACCTCCTTAAAAATGTTGAGTAATATTATAAAAGCTGTTTTAAAGCCTCAAGACGAGGATCTATCTTTTCAGTGGAACAACCACAAGCGCCTTTGTTAAGATCTGCTCCGCAGGTCTGACAAATACCCTTGCAATCATCTCTGCAAAGAAATTTTGTGGGAAGCGACAGGATCACATCGGTTCTGAGTAACTCGTCCAGATCCAGCTTCATGTCGTCAAGCAGGATCAACTCGTCGTTGTCGTCACCGCTGATCTCATTCACGAGAACGTGCGAAAACTCAAAATCCATCTGACGGGAAACCTCTGTCGCACATCTGTCACACGGAGCCGAATATAAAAGCGAAACGGACACTTTCAGACGAAGCACTCCGGCCGACTCGGTAACAGATCCGGTGACCTTTGCCGGTTTGGTGATCGGATGAAATCCGTAATAGTCAAGATCGCTGAGATCAAGGTCATAGTCAACGTCGACCCTATTCTCTCCCGTTCCGAAAACCGTACGGAAATCAATAATCATCTCTTCACCTCAAAAGCGGCTCACAATGTCACAAATGATATTATATATATTAACCCTTACTTTGTCAAGCGTTTATTTCGACCAATGCGAAAAAAATTTGCCGATAAGGGCCGACATATCACCCGGAAGCTGTGACTCCAAGGAAAGCGGTTGTCCGCTTACGGGATGACAAAACGAAAGTCGGTCACAGTGAAGGGCGTGCCTTTGAATATACGACAAAGAGCCGCCGTACATATCGTCACCCGCCAGAGGATGACCGATATGGGCCATATGAACCCTTATCTGATGCATTCTGCCCGTGTCTATTTTTACGGACAAAAGCGAAAGCTCGTCGCAAGAAGCAAGCGACTCGTATCGCGTCAAAGCGTATTCGCCGCCTTCTCCTACCTCTCTGCTGATGCCGTAGCCCTCACGCCGCCTGATAGGAGCTTCTATTATCCCGCTGCCATCAAGACGGCCTTCACAAACGGCAACGTAGGTTTTTTCGGTCTGTCCCGAAAGAGCTGCAGCAGACATTCTGTGCAGAGCCGCAACCATAAGCCCCGACGTATTTCGATCCAAACGATTGATCGGTCTGAACGCAGCGCTTCTTCCCTGCTGCATAAGATGCCACGCAAAAAAATTCGCAAGCGTATCGTCCCTGTGATCCCTGACCGGGTGAACCGTCATCCCCGCGGGTTTATCGAACACGATAACGTCATCGTCCTCATAAACAACCCCTGCTTGCAGATTAACCGGAACGGCCGGTCTTTCGTCATCCGGAATATTGAGAGCCACGACGTCCCCTGCTGTCACACGATCAACCGTCCTGATATGTTCTCCGTTTAGTGTTATTCCTCGTTCAACACGCTTAAGCGACCTTACAAGGCTCAGGGATACGTTATGCTTTTTCAGTATTTCTCCGACTGCAAGGCCGTTTTCAAGGTAAGATACCGCGAATTCTATCCTTCTCGAAGGCATCGTTAAAACTCGGTGACTTCCATTTTTTCGATAATGACATCGTTTATCGGAGCGTCAGAACCGTCAACAGGCACGTTTGCAATTGCATCAACTACGTCCATACCCTCAAAAACCTGTCCGAATACGGTGTGCTTAAAATCAAGCCAGGGAGTTCCGCCGAGTTTTTCATAGTTGGCAACTACCTCATCGGAATAGTCCGGTGCACCGATATGCTTCATCTGCGCTATAAGGCCGGCAGGAACATCTCCGAGCTGAACGATAAAAAACTGGCTTCCGTTGGTACAGGGACCTGCGTTTGCCATCGAAAGAGCACCTCGATAGTTGCGCAGATCAAGGCTGAATTCATCCTCAAAAGGTCTTCCCCAGATGCTTTCGCCGCCGCGTCCGGTACCCTCGGGATCTCCGCCCTGTATCATAAAGTCGCTGATTACACGGTGGAACTTAAGTCCGTCATAGTATCCGTTCTTAGAATGTGTAAGGAAATTTTCGACAGCTTTGGGAGCGTTTTCGGGGAAAAACTTTATTTTTATATCCCCCATACTCGTCTTCATAACGGCAATCGTATCACCTTTAACGGGCATTTCAAGTTGTTTGCTCATTTATATTCTCCTTATCATTTATGGTATTTTCCTCCGGACGCTATCATAAACGCCCGATAAATTTGTTCCAGAAGCATAACCCTTGCGAGCTGATGCGGGAAGGTCATATCCGACATGGAAAGACGCAGGTCACTTCTCGCCTTGACCTCATCGGAAAGCCCCCATGAACCTCCGATTATAAAGGTTACCGAGCCGAATCCCGATACTCCGAGACTCGAAATATGCCGTGAAAGCTGTTCGGATGACATTTTCTGCCCCTCAATACACATAGAAATCACGGCGCTGCGTTCGGGTATTTTTGAAATAATGGCCTTTCCTTCTTCACAAAGAACCTTTTCAATATCCGAAGCAGACGGTGTTGACGAGGCTTTCGCCTCGGGCAACTCATAAACGTGTAAAGAACAGAAGGCCGAAAGACGTTTAATATATTCGGCGCAAGCATCGGTAAGATACTTTTCTTTCAACCTGCCGATACATATTACATTAACCTTAAGCATGGCTGACACCTACAACAAATACATTTTGCCGATTCCTATACGCGAAGCGGCCGCAATCATACAATCCTTACCTACGCGTATTCCTGCATTATTAAGAGCTCTCGTTGAAGTCTGAAGGGCTAAAGGAAGCGTATTATTCTCTTCACTTATATGTCCGAGAATCACCCTCGTCGTGCCGCAATCTATCAACTCCGGCAAAAACTGTGCGCAGGCATCGTTTGAAAGATGGCCGTGCATTCCGAGTATTCTGTGCTTAAGCACAGCAGGATAAACGCCGTTTTTAAGCATATTAACGTCGTGGTTGGATTCGATTATCACCATATCGCAACCGCGGACTGCACACTTTACAGATTCACTTATATAACCCAGATCAGTACATACCGCAGTTTTTTTACCGTCTGAACCGGCCAACAAAAAGCCGCAGGACTGATTCGCATCATGGGAGGTTGAAAAAGCGGTAACCGAAAGCTCACCGACCGCTTCTCCGTCACCTATTACCCTGAGGTCAGCCTCTGCAAGTACAGGAAATGCAGCTATCATTCCTCTTATAGTGCCTTCGGTAGCAAAAACCGGTATATTATGATGCTTCGTTATTATCTCAAGTCCCTTTATATGATCCGAGTGCTCGTGTGTAATAAATATCGCGTTTATATCGCAAAGATCCGTTCCGTATTCCTTGAGGCGGTTGTTAAGCATCCTTGCGGATACACCGGCGTCAACCAACACAGAAGTCTGTCCGCAACGTATGTAGGTACTGTTTCCTTTACTCCCGCTGAAAAGCGAGCAAACCCTCGACATATAAAACCTCCGGATATAATCAGAAACAAGCAAGGGCGGCAGAGCCGCCCTTTGACTGTTACTCGGCTTTGGCTGTTTCGGCAACCAACCCCGATACCCTTCTGATATCGGCGCCGAGAGAATTCAATTTCACGTCTATCGTTTCGTAACCGCGCTCAATGGAGTAAATTTCCTCGACCTCGGTAACGCCCTTGGCAACGAGTCCGGCTATCATCAGCGCAGCTCCCGCACGCAGGTCCGTTACCTTTACAGGTGCAGCGTTAAGCTCTTTTACTCCCTCAATGACCGCCATCTTTCCGTCAACGGTTATCTGCGCGCCCATTCTGGAAAGCTCCGAAACGTACTTATAACGGTTGTCCCACACACCCTCGGTGACAATACTCGTGCCTTCGGCGATCGAAAGCATAGCCGCAAACTGGGGCTGCATATCAGTCGGAAAACCGGGATGAGGCATTGTTTTGACATTGCATCTAACAAGTCTTCCGGGACGTCTGACCCTTATCGAATCGTCAAATTCCTCAACTATTGCACCGGCATCCTGAAGCTTCTTGGTAATTGACTCAAGATGCTTGGGAATTACATTATTTATCATAACGTCCCCGCCGGTAGCAGCGGTTGCAACCATAAAGGTTCCGGCTTCGATCTGATCGGGAATTATAGAATAGGTGGTTCCGTCAAGGTGCTGTACGCCTCTGACCTTGATTACGTCGGTACCGGCACCGCGTATATCCGCACCCATCGAGTTCAGGAAGTTTGCAAGGTCGACTATATGCGGCTCCTTGGCGGCGTTTTCGATTATCGTTCTGCCGCGTGCACGAACGGCAGCAAGCATAAGGTTAACGGTTGTTCCGACAGATACGGTATCGAGGTAAACCGAATTACCTATCAATCCGTCAGAACGTGCAATCACGCGTCCCCCGTCTACAGTAACCTCGGCGCCCAAGGCCTCAAAGCCGCGTATATGCTGATCGATCGGTCTGACACCGCCGAAATCGCAACCACCCGGCATTGATACGTCGGCAAAGCCGTATTTGCCGAGCATCGCACCTATGAGGTAATATGAAGCACGTATTTTACGTGTAAGCTCGTAAGGTACACATCCGGTACGGATGGTGGAGGGATCAATCTCCATGGTGTGCTCGTTGATCATTCTGACCCCGGCACCCATCTGATAAAGTATCTTGCAAATGATATTTACGTCTGCAATATTAGGGATGTTTTCTATACGGCAAATACCGTCCGAAAGTATCGCAGCGGGAATAATGGCAACAGCGGCGTTCTTCGCACCGCTTATAGTTACCTCTCCGCGCAGCGGTGTACCGCCGGTAATAAGAAACTTATCCAAGCCGGACAACTCCTAACTCATTTTGTTAAAAAGCGCATAAATACAAACATATGCGGAATATGCTGAGAGTATTATACTAAACTTTACCTGAAATGTAAAGTCCAAATATTGAGGTTTTCATTATGTTTTACAAAAACTATGTCAATATATAGGTTTTTCGGTACAAAATACTCGTATCAAGCAAAAAGCAGGAGCATTGTCCTGCTTTTATACCGTTATTATTTTGTTTTAAGATACTCGATATATTCCTCGAGACAGTAATCCATATCATTCATAATCTTTGCGTGTTCCACACCGACAAACCTGAAGTGCCACGATTCGTTGGTTATTCCGGTAATACTGCTTTTTTCAGCCTTATATCTCTGTACAAAGCCAAATTCTTCAGCGTGTTCAGAGAGCCATTTATATTCCTTTGAGGTATCAAAGCGGTCATCACACGGATTAAAATCTATTGCAAGTCCGGATTGATGTTCACTCGTTCCGGGTCTGGCAACTATAGTCGCAGCCGTGTTTTCGGCCGCTTCCTGCGAAAACCCCTTATCAAGATAATGCTGAACCTTCTTATTATATAGCTTCTGTTGTGTGGAATAATATCTGAAGCCGGAGCAAATCGTAAGATTAACGCCATCCTCTTTTGCTGCGGCTATCATCGCATTATAAGCCTCAACGATTCTTGCGTCGATCAGGTATGTACCGCCGTTTGAGGTTATCTTGACGGTTGCGGGCTTATAATTCTCTTTCAGTTTGTTCTCGGTGTTTACCAAAATCAGATTCCAATCCTCATAGCCAGAGCCTACCGTAATATTATCAACCCACTCACCCGCTTCGGCCACGGAAGAAGCGGAACTATCCTGCTCCTCGGAAGAAGCGGACTGAGAAGCAGTTTGTGAAGACACATCCTGCGACGTCACGTCGGACGAAACAACCGATGAGGTTGAATCGCCGGCATCAACCGAGCTTCCTTTATCGATTATTGCAGCAATAACAAGAACGAGCAAAACGACAAGCACCGCAATAACCGCAGAAAGAACCTGTACCGCGGAAAGACCTTTTTTCTTTGTTTTACGTCGGGGCATTCGACATCATCCCTTCTGTTTTTATATGATACACTCTCAAGTAATTTTTTTCAAGTCCAAAAAGCAACTATGTTTTTTCAAAAACGTGAATATAACTGCTTTTCGGGGCAAAAATAGGTACGACGGCGACTTGCCGTGTACCGCGCTTTCCGACGGAGCGCGGCTGGAAATGACCGTCGGAGAATGGAGCGGATCGGTATGATGGACAGAATTGCTCTGATACTCACAATAATCGGAGCCATAAACTGGGGCAGCATCGGTATCTTCCAGTTTGATATTGTCAGCTGGATATTCGGCGGTCAGGACGCTATCGTCAGCAGGATAATATATACCCTCGTTGGACTGGCCGGACTTTGGTGTATTTCTCTTCTCTTCAGAGAAAGAGAACAGATATCGGACACTGCCGACAGACGCTGACCGGCAAACCGGGCACAAACAAAAGATGCTCTCCCAAAACGGAGGGCATCTTAATTTTTGATATGTAAAGTGATTGCAATTACCTGAGAAATAATGTATAATCTGTAAAAAACTTTAGGTGGCGCAAAAAATGAAGCTTTCAGAAGCCAAAAAAGCAGTTATAAAAATAGGTACCTCAAGCCTTACACACAACAACGGAAAGCCCTATTTTCACAAAATAGAAAAGCTTACCCGTATTCTGTGCGATATCAAAAATTCGGGCAAGGAGCTCATCCTTGTTTCTTCCGGTGCAATCGCCGTCGGGGTCAACCGTCTTGGTTTAAGCGAAAAGCCGAAAGCCACCGACAAAAAGCAGGCGGCGGCGGCTGTCGGGCAGTGCGAGCTGATGGCGGTTTACGACCGTCTTTTCGGTGAATACGGGCAAACGACCGCACAGGTGCTTCTTACAAGAGACGTAATCGCGGATAGCCACCGCAAGGAAAACGTAACGAACACATTCAACGCTCTTCTTGATCTCGGCGTTATACCTATCGTCAACGAAAACGATACAGTATCGGTAGAAGAGATCGAGTTCGGTGATAACGATAAGCTTTCGGCTATCGTCGCGGCGATAATCGGTGCAGACGCCCTGATAATTCTTACCGATATTGACGGCCTGTACGATTCCGATCCTTCCGCAAACCCGGATGCAAAGCTTATTCCCGAGGTAAATGAGATTACCGACGAGCTGCTTGCGATTGCAGGCGGAAGCGGCACAAAGCGAGGAACGGGCGGTATGCACTCGAAGCTTGAGGCCGCATCTCTCGCGCTTGAGCACGGAATAACCACCGTTATTACCTCCTCAGAAAACCTCGATAATTTGTACGACGTTTTTGAGGATAAACCTATCGGCACCACTTTCAGAAAGAAGGACTAATTTTGAGCAGTGTTAAAGAGCTTGCAGCTATGGCCAAAGAAGCATCCGTGTTTCTGCGCACGGTTCCAACCGAAAAAAAGAATACCGCACTTAACGCTATTGCCGATGCACTTGTTTCGGAAACCGATAGAATAGTTTCAGCAAACTCGGACGATATAAAAACAGCCGAAGCAAACGGAATGAGTATTTCCATGCTCGACCGTCTCAGACTAAGCGCCGAGCGCATAAAAGGGATCGCTGATTCTATCAGATATATAACAGAGCTTGATGATCCTGTCGGACGCGTGCTTAACCGACACACACGGCCCAACGGAATGACCATTACCAAGACTGCCGTACCGATGGGCGTCATAGGAATTATCTACGAAGCCCGTCCGAACGTAACTGCCGATGCCGCCGCTCTTTGTCTTAAAGCCGGAAGCGCGGTTGTTCTCAGAGGCGGTAAAGAAGCCATAAACTCAAACAAGGCTATCGTTACCGTTATGCGCGAAGCAATTACTGCAGCGGGCTTCCCTGCCGATTGCATTTGTCTTGTTTCGGACACTTCACGCAGTTCTGCCGACGAAATGATGCGTCTGCACGGATTAATAGACCTGCTTATTCCGAGAGGCGGTGCAGGCCTCATAAAAGCAGTCGTTGAAAACTCTACCGTTCCCGTAATTGAAACGGGTGTCGGTAACTGCCACATATACGTTGACTCAGAAGCAGATGTTTCAATGGCGGCTCAGCTCGTTTTCAACGCCAAGTGTTCGCGACCGTCGGTCTGTAACGCCTGCGAAACTCTTTTGGTGCACAAAGACATCGCCGATAAGGCCCTGCCTGCTATCAAGCAATTGCTTGATCAAAAGCAAACCCGAATACACGGCTGCGAAGACACGAGGCGTATTTTAGGAACGGACGTCGTTCCCGTAACCGAAGACGATTACAAAACCGAATTCCTTGACTTTGCACTGGCTGTCAGGGTCGTGGCGGATTTTGACCAAGCAATCGGCCACATAATGCAGTATTCAAGCGGACACAGCGAATGCATAGTCACCGATAACAATTCCACCGCCGAGCGCTTTCTCTCCTGCATTGATGCAGCTGCCGTTTACCACAATGCCTCAACGAGGTTTACCGACGGCGGAGAATTCGGTCTCGGTGCCGAAATCGGTATTTCAACCCAAAAACTTCACGCACGCGGCCCGATGGGGCTTGAGGAGCTTACCTCGTACAAGTATATCATTCGCGGAAACGGACAGACCCGATAACAGCCTTGTTACATGAGGATGTATAAGAGCGCAAGGATCAGCAGTTCATCCGTGCTTTCCTCATAAATCAAAAGCAGGATAACCAGCAGTATCAGCCCGTCTCCTTCCTCAGTCAATCTATTCAGATCGAGTGCGTTGAGGAAAGAGACGGGTCTCTTTTTAGGGCGTATCGCTTCCGCATTTCCCTTTTCCGGGGCAGAAGGCGCCTGCGCCTCGTTCTTTTCTTCTTTGCGGGCGCGGCTTTGCATTTCTCTGAGCCTTCTCGCGGCCTCTTGCTGCATTTCCAAAAACTCTTTACCCATATTACACCTAGATCAATCCGGACGAAGTCAGCATCGGCAGAACCGATACCAGCCGCAGCATCTTGACCGCCTCTTCAATTCGCCCCTGGCGCTCTGTTCTCACGTACGGTTTCAACGACATAAGCAGACGAGTGCGCGAATCGTCTCCTGAATTCGACCTCAATACTCCCATAACCTTCATGATTTTTTGCATATCTGAAGGATTGATGGCCATACCCGCGTTATCCTCTTCTTTTTCGGAGCCCTGAGAAGACATGAGAGAACGTGCCATTCCCTTAAGTGCTTCAATGCTGTCAGGATCATTCAGCAAAGAGCTGAGCTTTTCAGAAAGATCATCCATTGCCGTTTTCTCCTAAGAAGTTTTTCAGCAACTGCTGCGCTTCAGGTGTTTTCAGAAGCTTTTCTGCCGCTCCCCTGTCAGAAAGTACCTCTTTGAGCTTTTTTGTCTGTTCGGGCGTAAGCCCTTTAATCGCTTCGGTAACCTTGGGATTATTCAGAGCTTTCTTTACGTTTTCGTCCATTCGGCTTCACTCCTTTGTGCTATAACTATGCCCTTCCGATACATAATATGAGGTGACACGCTTGAGATTGATAGTTTTTTCCGATACACACGGGGATATAAATCAAATCAAAAAAATCACAGAAATGCATCCCGAAGCCGATAAATATATATTTCTCGGCGACGGTGAAGATGCAGTAAAGGCTTTCCTCTCAACCCAAAGCATACCCCTTATATCGGTCAGAGGAAACTGTGATTTTTACTCAAAAGCACCGTATTCAACGGTTTTTGAATGTGAAGGAAAGAGAATAGCCTGCACACACGGACACCTGTTCGGTGTAAAAAGCAGTCTCGTACACATAAAAGAATTCGCCCTTGCCAACAAGGCTGATGTACTCCTTTTCGGACACACTCACGTTGCGCACGAGGAATACGACGACGGGTTATATATTCTCAATCCCGGATCAGCGGCACGTCCGCGGTTCGGAAATCCGTCATACGGAATAGTCGATATAACCCCTTCGGGGATTGCCGCTTTTTCAGCAAAGATAAAATAGGTACTAAAACAAACGAGAGGTTATCCTGCTTTCGCGGGATAACCTCTTTGAGATATTACTGATTTACAAATCAGTCAGCCTGTCTCTCCTCGATGTATGCGACGAGATCGCCGACAGTCTTGATTTTTTCAACATCCTCATCGGGAACCTCGAGGCCGTAATCGTCCTCAAGCGTCATAAGAAGGTCAACAAGGTCAAGGCTGTCTGCGCCGAGATCTTCCTGAATGTTGGATTCCATGTTGATGCTCTCTTCTTCGATATCAAGCTGCTGAGCAAGTATTTCTCTGACTTTCTCAAAAACCATTTAGTACATCTCCTTTAAAGATATAAAGTCACGTGCAACCAAAACATATCACACTAAATAGAATAATATGTGTTAGAAGTTGATTTGTCAATATTTTTTTTGAAAATCCATCAACTTAAATTAAAGGGATTCTACAATTGACTTAGTATCTCTTGCGATCATTCTCTCCTCGTCGGTGGGGATGACCCAAAGGGGTATCTTCGAATCGGGAGTGGAGATTATGCCTTCCTTACCGAAACGCATCGTCTCGTTGACTTCCTTATCAAGGGTGATTCCGAGATAGTTAAGGTGGGTGGAAATTCCCTCACGAACGTCCTGTCCGTTCTCGCCGAGTCCGCCGGTGAAGACGATGGCGTCTACGCCGTCCATAGCGGCAACGTAGGAGCCGATGAACTTTCTGATCTGGTACCACTGCATACGTCTTGCAAGAGCGGCACGCTCATTACCGTTTTCGGCAGCCTCGGTAACGTCACGGTCATCACTCGAAACGCCGGAGATACCGAGAAGTCCGGATTTCTTGTTGAAGATGTTGGAGAGATCCTTCGGAGAAAGATTTTCTTTCTCTGCGATGTAGGTAACGACGGAGGGATCAAGGGTTCCGGAGCGGCTGCCCATCATAAATCCGTCAAGCGGAGTAAGTCCCATGCTGGTATCGAAGCACTTGCCGTCCTTGATGGCAGAGATGGAAGCACCGTTTCCGAGATGGCAGGTGATGATCTTTGTTCCGGTCATATCCTTGATTCCGTTGAGCTCTGCATAACGAAGGGTTACGTATCTGTGGGAGGTACCGTGGAAGCCGTAGCGGCGAACCTTGTACTTCTCATAGTACTCGTAGGGAATGGGGAAAAGATAAGACTCGGGGGGCATGGTCAGATGGAAGGCGTTATCGAAAACTGCAACCTCGGGAACATCCTTGCCCAATACGTTCTGGCAAGCACGGATTCCCTGAAGGTGTGCGGCATTATGAAGAGGAGCAAGATCAATAAGGCTCTCTATTCCGTCAACAACCTCATCGGTAATAAGGCAGGACTTATCGAAAAGGGCACCGCCCTGAACTACACGGTGGCCGACGGCTGCGATCTCATCCATCGAATCGATGACCTTGTACTCGCCTTCGGTGAGATAATTCTTAACAACGTTGAAAGCGTCGGTATGTGTAGGCATATCAATCTCTACCTTAAACTGCTCTCCGCGGAAGGTCTTTCCCTTAATAAATCCGTCGATACCGATTCTTTCGCAGTTTCCCTTTGCGATAACGGTTTCATCAGTCATGTCAAACAGCTGATACTTCAAAGAAGAGCTGCCTGCATTGATAACAAGAATTTTCATGTTCGTACTCCTTAATCTAAGTTTAATAAAATCCACTTGAAATTAACAACCGCAGAGGTTATTATTACAAATAGATATTATATAGCAAGTCTTTTTGAATTTCAACTATATTTTTATTTTTTCGGAGGTCATAAATGCTCGTCTGCGGTATTACAGCCGAATACGACCCGTTTCATAACGGTCACTTGTACCAAACCGCCGTACTGCGCGAACAGGGCTTCACGCATATCGTTGCGGTTATGGGGGGCAATTTTTCTCAGCGCGGAACTGCCTCCGCGCTTTCAAAAAAAGCAAAAGTCGAAGCTGCACTTGACTCCGGGGTCGATCTCGTAATAGAGCTTCCCGTCTGTTGCTGTCTTTCGGGCGCGGAAGGATTTGCAAAAGGCGGAGTCTTCCTCCTTCACTCGATTTGCGCAACCGATGCGATCGCATTCGGAAGTGAATGCGGAGATATCGAAATATTAAAGCATGCAGCAGCCGCTTGTGTTTCTCCCGAGGTCGATGAATATATCCGTAAACGTCTTTCATCAGCATCGGGGTATGCACAAATACGCGAAGAAGCGGTAAGGACACTATACGGTAACAGAATTGCAGACGCACTTAAACAGCCGAACGATATTTTGGCGATTGAATACATCAAAGCTGCAATGTCTTTGGGATATACCGGAGAACTCATTCCCGTTAAACGTACCGGGGCTCAACACGACTCCGACGTATCCGAAGGCGGCGTAGCATCCGCATCATATATCCGCTCACTGGCGGATCTTGATATGATTTCAAAGTACGTACCCGACGCCACATTTTCAATAATAAAGCAAGAGTTTGAAGCAGGAAGATATCCCGCCGATAACGACCGTCTCTCCCCTGCTCTCGTTTCCAGACTCAGAACACTGCCGCCGGAGTTTTTTTCAGAGCTGCCCGATATATCCGAAGGTCTTGAAAACCGCATTTACAACGCCGTGAGACAGCTCGGAACGATAGATGAAATCGTAAAATCGGCGACGTCCAAAAGACATCCGTCCTCGAGAATCAGGCGTATACTCACCTGTGCGGCAATAGGCATTAGCTTCAAAGATTCAAAAACCTTGCCGCGGTATATACGTCCGCTCGGTGCTACCGATAAAGGAATTGAGCTGCTCGGTCAAATCTCAAAACATGCAACCCTTCCGTTGTTTGCGAAATCATCGCAAATCAACGATCTGGATGACCGTGCACGAAGGCAGTTTGATCTTGAGTGCAGTGCGTCTGATCTTTACACCATTGCTACTCCGACGCCTTACCCTTGCGGCGAGGAAATGACGTCTAAATTTATCCACTCCCCGGCAGTACATTAAAAAAAATCCACGACAAATAAAACCGGAGATGGTAATCATCTCCGGTTTTATTTACGGCATCTGCCTTCGTATCATTTGTTTTGGTAAACCGCGAAGTTCATCTATTCCCACGTCAAGTATTGTTGCAAGCAAATAGAGCGTGCGAACGGGTATCTTTGCTCCGTTTTCGTATCTGCGGATACTTTCAACGGATATCAACGCCTTGTCCGCAAGCTGTTCGCGCGTCATACCGTATTCCTCGCGATATTTCCTGATATTATTCTTAAACATCTCTGTACGTCGACACTAAAAGCCCATTTTGGCCTTCATATCATCGCCAAGCTTCTTGGTGATCTCCTCGGCCTCCTGCTTGGTCGACGCACGAGCGGTAAGATAAATCTTTATCTTGGGCTCTGTTCCCGACGGTCGGACAACTGCATTCATATCATCGGGCAGTTCATAGAAGAGGGCCTTCGTTTTGGGAAGCGTTATAGGCTCTTCCGTACCGTCGCTGAGGGTTCTGACGCCCGACATATAATCTCTGACGGCGACAACGGGAAGTCCCGCTATCTCTTTGGGCGGATTGCTGCGCATACTGTTCATAACTTCTGCCATACGCTGCATTCCCGTTACACCCTCGCAGGTAATATTGACCTGAGAATGGAGATAGACACCGTACTCGCCGTAAAGCTCGTCAAGAACGTCTATCAACGTCTTGCCCTTCGACTTGTAGTACGACGCCATTTCGCAGATAAGCATCGATGCAACGACGGCATCTTTATCACGAACGTAGGTTCCGGCAAGATAACCATAGCTTTCTTCAAATCCGAGCACGTAGCGGGATTCCTCACCTTTTTCTTCAAGCAGATGGATCTGTTCGCCTATAAACTTGAAGCCGGTGAGAACCTCACGAAGCTCACAACCGTACTTTGCGGCAATCTTTCTGGTCATATCACTCGTAACAATCGTTTTGACCGCCACGGGTGACTCGGGCAGAGTTCCCTTCTCTTTTCGGGCCTCGAGAATATAGTTAAGCAGCAAGCAGCCTACCTCGTTACCCGTAACAAGCTGATATTCTCCGTTCTGTCTGACAGCAATACCTACACGGTCGCTGTCCGGATCGGTTGCCAGCAATATGTCGGGGTTCACGCTTTCGGCAAGCTTCAATGCACACTCGAACGCCTGTCTTATTTCAGGATTGGGATACGGTGCGGTCGGGAAATTACCGTCAGGCAGCTCCTGTTCAGGAACGACCGTGACATTTTCAAGACCGATTTTTTTAAGTATTGCACGCACCGGTTTGTTTCCGCTTCCATGCAAAGGAGTATAGATCACCTTAAGATCCGAGGTTACGGGATTGACGGAACAGGCGTGAACGTGATTGAGATAGTCCTCGATAACGTCGTTTCCGATATACTCAACGAGGCCGGATTCGATCGCCTTTTCAAAGCACATCGTCTTCACGTCATCAAAAGCGTCGAGGCCGTTGATTATTTCAAGAACGTGCGCAGCAGCTTCAAGGCCGAGCTGACAGCCGTCGTTTCCGTAAACCTTGTATCCGTTATACTTTGCGGGATTATGACTGGCCGTAACGACGACGCCTGCGTCACACCCGAGCGCTCTAACGGCAAACGAGAGCATCGGTGTAGGCATAAGCTCGGGATATATAAATACCTTTACGCCGTTGGCTGCAAGGACCGCGGCCGTTTCTTTTGCAAAAACGTCGCTCTTTATACGGCTGTCGTACGCGACGGCAACTTTAGGAGAGGACGAAACGCTGTTCACGTGATCGGCGAGTCCCTGTGTCGCCTTGCGGACGGTATAGACATTCATTCGATTTGTTCCGGCACCTATCTCACCCCTGAGGCCTCCGGTGCCGAATTCAAGTTCTTTGTAAAAACGGTCGGTAATTGCCTCTTCGTTTCCGGCAACACTTTTAAGCTCCGCAACAAGATCGGGATCATCGACGGCTCGCTCAAGCCAGCGTGTATAAAGTTCAAACGTATTCATTGCAACTATCCTCTCTTATAGACTGTATTTATTTTATACTTTTTAATAAAAATTGTCAACATCTTCGACATTAAACCCCTGATTACGACCGTTAAAAATATTTTTCGGCCTATTTTATACGTTTCAATCATTGATTTTTTTGTACGGATATTGAAAATACAGATAATATGTGCTATAATTACATAAATTTTATATTGTCAGACGACGTGTGCAGGAAAGTAGGCCCAAGCCTTGCCGAAGGAGTAAAACTCTCAGGAACCCTATGAGGTATGACTGTACGCCGATGACTTTCTGGAGAAGTCCGCTTTTGGGCGGGTGCCGAAGGTGCAAGACGGTTTTCGTTAAATCTCTCAGGCAAAAGGACAGAAAAAACCTCTATCTTATCGGGGGAATTTTGCGTTTCTTTTGCATTGCATCTTTGCAATGCTTTTTTATTTTCAAGGAGGAAAAACAACAAATGCAAGAACCAATCCTGCTCAGCCAGACGTTTGTCGAGTGGCTGACCGAATTCAACGACACAATCAACAATTTCGTGTGGGTAAAAATAGGAATCGCACTGCTGCTCGGAACGGGTATTCTGACCACGCTTATCACCAAGGTTTTTCAGGTAACACACCTTGGACATTGGATGAAGCGTACACTCGGCAGTATATTCAACAAAAAAGTTACGACGCATACCAAGGAAAAGGCCTCAATCTCGCAGTTCCAGGCCCTTTGCACCGCTCTTGCCGCCACTATCGGTGTAGGTAACATTGCAGGCGTTGCGGCCGCCATTACCACCGGCGGAGCCGGCGCAGTCTTTTGGATGTGGGTTGCCGCATTCTTCGGAATGATGACCAACTATTCCGAGAACATACTCGGAATATTCTACCGCCGCAAGAACGCTGCGGGTGAGTGGTCCGGAGGTGCGATGTATTATATCAGAGACGGACTCGGAAGCAAAAAGCAAATGAAGATCCCCGCAAGAATCCTCGCCGTTCTCTTCTCGGCATTCTGCCTGCTTGCTTCGCTTGGAATCGGAAACATGGGTCAGGTCAACAAGATCGTCATTAACTTTCAGAGCGCTTTTGAGATCGAATCGCTCTCACGCATTGAGCTTTACGACGGCATATCGCTTTATTCGGTCGTTATCGGCGTAGTTCTTATGCTGATCGCCGCCCTTATAATTCTCGGCGGGCTGAAAAGAATCGCTTCTTTTGCCGAGAAGATCGTCCCCTTTATGGTCATCGCATTCGTTGTAGGCTCACTTGTCGTTATCGGAGCAAACTACGATAACATAATTCCTGCTTTCAAGGCCATCTTCGTATACGCCTTTAACGCAAAGGCTGCCGTCGGAGGCACAATAGGATTTGCGATCAAAACCGTTATGACCTGTGGATTCAAGCGCGGAATCTTCTCTAACGAGGCCGGACTCGGATCGTCGGTTATGGTTCATTGCAACTCAAACGTCAAGGAGCCCGTACAGCAAGGCATGTGGGGTATTTTCGAGGTGTTTGCCGACACGATGGTAGTCTGCACGATGACGGCGTTGGTGGTATTGACCTCAACCGACGTTGTCAACCTTTCAACCGGCGCAATAAATCCCAACGCAGGAAGTGACGCAACGCTTGTTGCCGAAGCCTTCAACAACGTCTTCCATATAGGCAATTTCAATCTCGGCCGTATGTTTATAGCAATTGCCATTCTTCTCTTTGCATTTACCACCGTTCTCGGATGGTCTCATTACGGAACCAAGGCATGGGAATATCTGTTCGGCACCAAATCAACCATTATATACAAGATTTTCTTCGTCGTAATGATCATGTCGGGCGCACTTATGACCTCTTCCCTTGCGTGGGATATTTCCGATACTTTCAACGGTCTTATGATGCTCCCCAACCTCATAGGCGTAATTTGTTTATCGGGTCTGGTGATAAAGCTTACGAAAAACTACGTCGACAGAAACCTGAGACATAAAGACGTTCCCCCCATGCTGTCATACGATCCCGACATTCAGGCTCAGATGGAAGCAGAGCTTTCGGAGAACTCCGACATATAATCTTACACCAAACAAAACAGACATGCCGCAGCATGTCTGTTTTTCGTTTATGGCAATTGATTAAATCAAAGCGTGACGGCCTCACTGATCTCAGAAGACCATCCGAGCACCTCAACGTCCCGCTCTTCGTCTTCTTCATCGATCTTCGAAACCGAATAATACAGCATTCCCGAGTCATCAATGGCGGTTCCGTCTCGTCGCACGTGAATAACGACACCGGTTTCAAGCTCGATATCAAAAATATACTCGGTGTCCAACACTCTCTTGACCTTTACGTATGCTACATTATTTACGCTCATTTTATTTCCTCCAGGATTTTTAGTTCCAACGAATTAGAGATTAACACACCTATAACGAAAAAGCAACCTCAATCTTTCGACATAATTTTCAACAATTCGACACGCTGCACAACATTCAGAACATATCAGACAGCTTATCCACAATATATGCGATAAATCCCTCGTTATTGGAAGGACCGAAAAATTTCGCAACCGACTTGACTTCCGGAACGGCGTTTTCGGGTGCAAACGAAATATCCGCCTCTGTAAACATTGAAATATCGTTTTCGTAATCTCCGGCCGCTACCACGGTATGAAGGTTGCCGATTATCCTTCTGAGTTCTTTGACGGCGTGTCCCTTTCCGCTTTCAATATGGTGCATTTCAAGCAGAAAGCTCTGACTGCGGTTAAAAGAATACTTATTGCCGAATTTTGAGATAAGCTCTTTTTGCAAGACCGACATATTCTTCTCGTGGTCACTCGGAATAAACACGCACTTATACAATCGGTTTGCTCCGAATATATCCGGCGAAAACTCACCGTCCGAACTGCTCCAATGCATATCGCTCGTCAGCGAACAGCCATAGGCGCCCGCCAGCAAGTCTTTGTACTCTCTGCAAATGTACTCCATATCAGCGATAAATCCGTCGGGCACGGGCTTTTCCCATACTACTCTGCCGAGTTCGGAATCATATATCACCGTACCGTTGACGCATATCACGGGGGCGTTCATCTTAATTGGAAACTTCTCGATGAAATTATGGTATCTTCCGGTTGAAACCGTAAATCTTCCGCCTTCGCTCTGAAAATATTCTATCGCGCGGCAGTTTTCGGGAGATATTTTCCCGCACGAATCCGTAAGCGTTCCGTCGATATCACTGCATATCAGTACACCGTCAAATTTACCCACAATAATCCACCTCGACAACCGGCATTATAACGACCGATCGCATTCCAAATAACATTAGCACGGTCTATTATATCACATTTATCACAAATAAACAAGACACCTCCGAGGAAGTGTCTTGAAACGATTATGTATTACTGAGCTCGGTACTTCCGTCAGGCCGTTGCCATAACCTCCGTCAACTCTTCAAAGGTCACAAAGGTATATCCCAAACGCTTAAGACTGAGTATAATCGCCTCGATTTTAGACGGATAGCTGCTGAGACCGTGGCTCAGATAATATTTATCATACATTTTGAGGTTATCGATCTTGGGCACCTTCTGACGCGAGAGCTCAAACGGGTGCAGATAAAACACGTAATAATTACTGCTTTTCAGGTATCTGTCTATTGCATTCTTAATGAATCCCCAATGACTCAATCTGACGTATCCGCCGCCCGAGATCGGAAACTTTTGTCCGAAAAACACCTGACACGAAAGGCCGAATTCGAAAAAGCCGTCACGGCAAAAGACGCCATTAAGAAGCTCGCGGAAGCCCGTCATATCTATGTGCGTATTGTGCCTGGCCTTTTCAAAACCCAACCGGCTCGAATCATACTTGAAGCCGAGCTGTTTCAGTATATTGAGCTTATTGTTATCCATACTGAAGCAAGGGGCTCTGTACCCGCATACCTCCGTACCGAATATCTGCTCAAGACGGCACTTTGCACGAAAGATGTCCTCTTTGAATTTGTTATCGTCCAAAAGCAAAGGCGCCGTATGGTCATATCCGTGGAGGGCTATCTTATGCCCGCGCTCAATATAATCCATCAGCCGTCCGCGAATACGCTCTGCCGTACCGCATACCGTAAACATCGTGGCCTTTATCCCGTGCTTTTCAAGTATCTTTATGTATTCATCCAATCCGTCGAGCATATCGACGTCGCCGACGTCAGCTCCGGAGTAACCCACACACTCCGTATCGGAAAAGGACTCAACGTCCATGGTGAATACCGCGTATTTTTTTTCGTCCGTCATCATTTGTCAAGAAAATCTATGATCGCCTGATCATATTCCTCGGTATTATTTATCCTTAAGTGTGAATGACCGCCCTTTGCAAACCATACAATATGCTTATCAGGGCTGGAACAAGCCTCAAACAGTTCCTTGCTTTTCTCGGGGATTGAAAAAAGGTCCTTCTCACCGAAGATAAAAAGCATCCTCTGACTGAGCCTTCTCACGTGTCTTATGGGCGAATCCTTGACGGCGCGTGCGCCGGTATGGGTCTTTATGTGATGCATAACGAGATCGAGTACGGGGAACAACGGACGATGGTCAACGATCATATGACGCTTGAAGGTTTCTCTGAAAGTGGTAAAGCAACCTTCGGTTATCATTCCCTTTATGCAAGCGGGGCAGTCTTCGTCACTCATGGCAAGTATTCCCGCCGAGCTGCCCACGCAGATACCGTGCAGATAGACCTCCTCCACCCCGAAGTTTTCGTTTATATATCTTGCCCACGCCTTAACGTCGCTTTTTTCGGCAACACCGATACTGTTATACATACCGTCGCTCTTACCGTGCGCACGGGTATCTATCACCAAAACGTTGCAATCGGTCTTTGTATAGGTCTGGGCGAAATAGTACGAATACATCAGGCACTCACAACGACCGGGAAGAATAATTACGCATCGCTTCGAGCCGAAGTCGTAGAACTCACCGTAAAGCTTAAAGCCTTCGTTTTCGATTGAAACCTCGGTCATGGCAGACTTGTGATCCTCTGCCCATTCGCATCCGGAATTCCACATGCTTATCTGCTCTTCATTTTCGGGAGCAGAGCAAACCCTTCCCCATTTTTCGGGAGAGGTTCGCACGAGATTATTAAAGTAAACCCTTTTGGACAGCGGGTAGGTTACAGCGAGCATTGCAGCTACTCCACCGATAAGAAGCACCGCCGCGCCGATCAAAACGTATATCCACATAGTCCTACACTCCTTTACCAGGGTATTATAACAAAAACCTTCTACAATTGCACTACTTTTTTCTGTTTTTATACGTTATTTGTTGAAAAAAATCTTTATTTATGTTATTATGTCAAGCGAAAATCAATCATTACGCTCTTGATTTCTCGCAACAAACTTGAAATGAGGTTATTACATGAGTAAATTTGTAATTATCCCCGACAGCTCCTGCGATCTTACAAGTGATCTGAGAGAGAGATTCGGTATTCCCGACTATCTCAGAGGAATAATTTATTTTCCGGACGGTCGTGAAGAGTTGGCGGATCTCGATTGGAAGTATTTTACCCCCGAAGAGTTTTATGATTCCATGAAGGACGGAAAACTTCTCTACAGGACTGCGTTTGCTCCTATGGGACAAATAATTGAGGTTTTTGAGAAGTATCTTTCTCAGGGGATTGATATAATCAGCGTTTCTCTTTCCTCGGCACTTTCGGGATCGTATCAGCAGTGCACCCTCGTAGCAAAGCAGCTTTTGGGAAAATATCCGGAAAGAAAGATCATCTGCATCGACTCTCTCCGTTATTCCACCTCGCTTTCGCTTCTCATAATTATGGCGAGTGAGCTCAGGAACTCCGGCGCGACCATTGAAGAGACAGCCGCCTGGATCGAGGAAAACAAGCACTGCATACACCAGTGCGGACCTATGGACAATCTGTTTTTCCTTGTGAAAACCGGACGTATCTCAAACTTCAAAGCCTTTTTCGGTACCCTTGTAGGTGTAAATCCTATGGCTGACTTTAACAGACAGGGACTTTCGGAGGTTCTTGCCAAGTTCAAAGGTAAGAGGGCGGCTTTTGATGCTACTCTCAGATATATGGAGAAAACGATCATTGATCCCGAGAAGCAAAGAATTTTCGTCGCTCATTCAAACAGAAAAGACTCGGCACTTACACTCGTTGAGAGAATAAAAGAGAACTTTGCTCCCCGCGAGGTAATTCTCAACGATATCGGAATGTCCTGCGGCGCTTCGATCGGACCCGGACTTTGCGCGGCCTTCTATCACGGAAAGCCCATAAGCGAAGGACTTGTTGAAGAAAAAGGTATTATGGCTGAAATTGCGACAAATATGAAGGCCAAATAATAAATCCCACGGAGGAGAATTATTATGAAAAAATTTGCTATTCTTACTGATACTGTATGTGACCTTGGAAAGGAACTGCGTGAAAAGCACGATATCGACTACGTTAAGATGAACTACGTCATCGACGGCAAAGAATATCCCGCGTCTCTCGACTGGGAAGATCTCTCTGCTCACGATTTCTACGATCTTATGCGTAACGGTACCCGCATCCGTACCACGCAGGTTCCCAGAGAGGTTTACACGGAGCGCTTTACATATTGGCTCGAGCAAGGTATTGACGTTCTTTACATTGCTTGCTCCTCTGCCCTTTCGGGTTCCGTCAACCTTGCTGCCATCATTGCCAAGGAGCTTGCTGAAAAATACACCGAGGCAAAGGTTATCTGCATTGACTCGCTCTGCAGCTCGCTCGGTCAGGGACGCATGGTTATCACTGCGGCTCTTATGAGGGATGAAGGCAAGGACGTCGACGAGGTTGCCGCGCACATTGAGGCAACCAAGCTCAAGGTCAATCAGTTCGGCACCGCCGGCTCTCTTGAATACCTCCGCCGTGCAGGACGCATAAAGGCTTCCAAGGCTTTCTTCGGAAATCTTTTCGGCGTAAAGCCCATTATTATCTCCGACAAGCTCGGACAGAACTACGCTTTCAAGAAGGTTAAGGGCGCCGCCAACGCGAGAAAAGAAATTGCGTCTCTTATCGCAGAAGCGGTTGAAAATCCCGAAGAACAGTGCCTGTACATTTCCCACGCCGATGCTCCCGAGGATGCCGAGGCTTTCAAGAATGATATCCTTGCACTTGTACCCTTCAAAGAAACCTACGTCAACTACATCGCTCCTATCGTCGGCGCTTCGGTCGGCCCCGGAACCGTAATCGTTTTCTGTTACGGAAAAGAAGTTACTATTGAGGGAAGAGAGTAATTCGAATGATTTGCAAACAAATCGACAGCAAGCTTTTAACCGATATGTTGGCCAATGGGCACAGAAACCTGATGATCAACGCCGATACGGTTGATGATCTTAACGTGTTTCCCGTACCCGACGGTGACACAGGCACCAATATGTGCATGACACTTGCTGGTGCAGTATCTGCCTGCCCCGAAGAAGCTATGCCCGTCGGAGAAATGATGGCAAAAGTATCTCGCGGTGCTCTGCTCTCGGCGAGAGGAAACTCCGGAGTTATTCTTTCTCAGTTTATCAGAGGAATTGCCCTCGGTACGGCAGGAAAAGAATATCTTACGAGCGCTGACTTTGCCGTTGCACTTTCGAGCGGAGTAAGCAGTGCTTACGATTCGGTTATCCGTCCCGTTGAAGGCACGATGCTCACCGTCATGCGCGAAGGTTCGGAATTCTTCACCGCGCATCTGGGTGACTCGGAGGATATTTGTGTACTCTTCTCCTCTCTTATAAACGCTATGAAAGAATCTCTGGCGAGAACACCCGAGCTTTTGCCCGTATTGAAGGAAGCCGGTGTTATCGACAGCGGCGGCGCAGGACTTATCTGCATATTCGAAGGCATGGAAATGGCTCTTAAAGGCGAAATGCTTAACGACGAGTCCGGCAAATCGCTCTCCGGTTCTTCATTCGTTTCCGTAAAATCGACCGGAAGTTTTGGTCCTGACAGCGAGCTTGAGTACGGTTACTGCACTGAATTCATACTGCAGCTTCAAAACAAAAAGACCGATATTTCTTCGTTCAGCATCGAGCCGATTATTGATTACCTTAAGACCGTCGGCAACTCAATCGTTGCCGTAACCGACGGAGACCTCGTAAAGGTACACGTTCACACCTTCGTCCCCGAAGAGGTCATGGCATACGCCCGTAAATTCGGTGAATTCGTGACAATCAAAATCGAAAACATGTCGGTTCAGCACAGCGAGACCGCTGCAAAGCAGTCCTCGCAAAAGGCAGAGTCTTCTGAGCCGCCTAAAAAGTTTGCCATCGTCGCGGTTGCTTCCGGAGAAGGTACCATCTCCTACTTCAAGGAAATCGGCGCCGATATCGTCATTGACGGCGGACAGACAAACAATCCCTCGGCTGAGGATTTTATTGCAGCCTTCAGATCGCTAAACGCAGAACACATAGTGGTGTTACCCGACAATTCCAACATCGTTCTTACCGCCGTTCAGGCAGCAGAGCTTTACGACGGAGCTGACGTTAGAGTTATTAAGACGAAGTCGGTCGCCGAAGGTTACTCTGCCCTTTCTATGATGGATCTTTCAAGCGACACGGTCGAAGAACTTATTGAAGGTATGTCCGCGTACCTTTCCGACGTTACCACCGGATACGTAACCACGGCAACCCGTGATACTTCAATGAACGGTGTTACGGTCAGAAAGGGAGATTACATCGGATTGGACAACGAGCGTATCATATGTGCCGAAAATAACAAGCTTTCGGCCGCAATGTCATTGCTCAAGGGAATTGACGATATCGAAGACAAGCAGGTGCTTACCGTATTTTCAGGATGCGACGTCACCCTTGAGGAGCTGTCTGTTCTCAAAGCATGGCTCAGAGAGAATCTGCCCTATCTCGAAAACGGTTTCATTGACGGCGGACAGAACGTCTACAGCTTTATCTTCTCGATTGAATAAAACAAAAGGACTGATTGTATGAAAAAAGTCGTTGTTGATATGTTCGGCGCAGATCTCGGTGCCGAGCCCATAGTCAGAGGTTCTTTCGAGGCACTTAAGCAGCATCCTGAGCTTACTGCCGTTTTCGTCGGAGACGGAGACCTCGTCAAAAGCACGGCTTCAGATTTCAAGGTGGATCCGTCACAATACTCGGTTATAGAAACCGATCAATACATCACGAACAATGATTCTCCTACCTGCGTATTCTCGGGCAAAGAGAACTCTTCGATGGTTCTCGCACTTGAGCATCTGAAGGCTGACCCCGATTGCATCGGTATCATCAGCGCAGGTAACACAGGTGCGCTGATGGTGGGATCGATCTTCAAGCTCGGACTTTATCCCGGACTGAAACAACCTGCCCTCTCTACGGCACTCCCCCGTTATGACGGCGGTCTCGTATGCCTTGTTGACTGCGGTGCAAGTATGGATTGCAAGCCAAAAGACCTTGCGAGATTTGCACTTATGGGCAACGCGTTTATGAAGAGCATGTGCGACACCTACAGTCCCAGAATCGGACTGCTTTCGGTAGGGCGAGAATCCAAAAAAGGAAACGAGCTTACGCTTGCCGCCTATTCAATGTTAACCGAACTGCCCGTTAATTTTATCGGCAATATTGAAGGAAACGATATATTTACCGGTTATGCCGACGTCGTTGTTACGGATGGATTTGCAGGAAACGTAATTCTCAAAAATGCAGAGGCGACCGGAAAATCGGCAATCGCTGTATTGGACGACCTGTTGGGAGAAGAGGTTAAATCGTCACCTGCACTCAGTTCTCTTAAGCAGAAGCTTTGGGCGCTTTATGATTTCAACTCTCAGGGCGGTGCAACCTTCCTCGGAACGAAGAAGATCGTCGTGAAAATGCACGGATGCGCCACCGAGTCCACAGCGAACGCCTGCATTGAACAGATTTTGAGATTGGAAGGCAAGGGCTTTAATAAATTTATGGCAGAAGCCTTCCCCGACACAAAAGCAAACGGTTAAAAACAAAAGCAGCCCGGAAACGGGCTGCTGAAATTGTTTCTTTGCATTATTCCGAGGGAGGCGGTTGTCTTCTCTCCTTATTGACATCCTTGTATCGCGACAGATAAGTGAACTTGTGCATAAGAAACTCAAGCGGTATACAGACTATTGCCGCTATATTGAACGCGAAGAAGAGCGAAATATCCACGGTGTATTTTATCATAATACAGCCCGCCGTATACGCAATGTACCTGAAAATTGTATACATCAACGTTCTTATTGCATCAGCGTATTTCACATGTCTGAAAACAATAAACTTGTTCATTATTATGTTAAAGAAGGCCAACGCTATTCCGACTGAAGGCACAGTGATATGTATATCCTTGTAGCCTAAAAGCAGCGAAATGTTAAGGAGCATTACCTCACATATATACGTCTCAGCAAAGGTTACCCACGCGGTAGCAAAAAGGCGTTTATAAATCCGCAGGGTATCTCGTATCGGATCAAAATGCGACGAGCTGTTCCCGTCAATGTATACGGTTTCTATCGGGAGTGTGGTAATCGATATTCCCTGCTTGTCGGCGTAATAGAGCATATTCATCTCGTAGTCGTATTTCTCTCCGCCGACCTCAAGCAACCAATCTATATTATTCACCGAAAAACCACGGAGTCCGGATTGATTGTCGGTAAAATAGTGTCCCGTCAGGGTCGTATAGATATATCTCGACAGGTTATTACCTACCCTTGAGCGAAAAGGAATATCTCCGCTGAGATTTCTTACGGTAAGCACGAACTCAGAGCCGAGATGAAGCTCGTCTCTTACGCGCAAAATATCCGTTACCTTGTGCTGACCGTCTGCATCAGCAGTAATAAACCAGCCGCAATCAGGAATCAAGCTTCTGATTGACGACATTCCGTTTTTCAGCGCAGCACCCTTGCCTTTATTGGTTTCGTTGGCTACTACGACCGCCTTACCGGCCAGTGCGTTGAAAATTACGTCGTAAGGTTTGCCGCTGCCATCATTGACAACAAGCACCTTCAACCCGTTTTCAACAAGCTCGTCCACCAAGGTCAGGAGCGTTTCATCCGGCCTGTAAGCCGGTATAAGAACAACATCTTCCATTTTGCCGCAAAATCCCCTCTATCCGGAATATCAGACCTGAAGCTATATATTCCTGTCGTAAAACTCTTTGATTTCCTGCATTAAATCCTCGTTTGCGCGTCCGTCTTCATCAAACAGAAGATCGGTATGGCCGTCTTTACCGGGATCGTCGCAAACAATATAATCCACACCGTCACGTTCTATCTCATCGAGATGCGAAACCACGGCACCACCGTCTATTGATACCTGATCGTCGTTGCTGCCATGCACCAAAAGCACGGGTACTTCCGATTGATTTATAGCATCGGCTGCATTTGAATTCACCGTATCGGCTCCGAAAATAGACGCCTGATACAACCACAGGAAAAGATAATTACCGTATGCGATCGAACCGACGTATTTCGTTGCCGGCTCTATAACGCCTTCCATAGCGCTGTTTACTCCAGAAACCGAGACCACGGCGGATATGTCGTATTCATAAAGCAGAGCGCAACACACTGCGTAGCCTCCCCTGCTGTGGCCGAACAACAATAATTCGGAATAGCCGAACCGCTTATTCAACTCAACAAAATCAAGCGCAGCCCTAAGGTCGAGCAGTTCCTGCGGGAAACCTACCGACGAGTCACCTTCGCTTTTACAGCTTCCGGTGGAGTCGAACGCAAAAACTCCGAAACCGCTTTCAACCAGGCTCTTGATCTGCCACAGATAATCGTCGGCGCCGGCTCTGTACCCCGGCGCGAGAACAACCACAGCCTCGTTCTCCTCAGACGGGTAGTAATAACCCTGAAGAGTGTTTTCTCCCGATTCAAAGCTTAAAAGCTCGCGCGACGAAACAATCAACTCGGGGTTATCTGCATCGACAGTTTCCTCGGGATCGTACCGCGTAAATGTTGCATCGTAAATAATCTTTGTAAAAACTGCGGATGAAAGAGTAAACAAAAGCACAAAAATAATGATATACTTCAGAACCCTTTTGAAAGATTTCTTCGACGAAGATATCATTATTTTTCACCGTTCCTCCCTGCATTAATCAAAATAAATAAATCGGAGTGCACAATAATATGTATATCAGCACAATCAAAGAAAATGAATATCGGGAAAGAATCGTCGAGACGGAAGCCTATCTTTCCAAAAAGGCCAACGTCGGCAACTTCCGTTCTTTTGACGGTGCAGAACTTGCATATGAATATTATCTCACAAACCCGTGCCGTTCGTCAATCATAATTATACACGGATTTACCGAATTCGCTAAAAAATATCGGGAAATGTGCTGGTATTTTCTAAATTCAGGGCATAACGTCTTCGTTTTTGACCAAAGAGGGCATGGTTTATCCCACCGTGACGTTTCACCTCTTCAACTCACTCATGTCGACCGCTTCAGTGATTACGCTGACGATCTGAAGGAATTTATCGACAAGGTCGTTTCTCCCGCTTCGGGAGATCTTCCTCTGTTTATCTACTCACATTCCATGGGCGGAGCGATAACACTTGATTTTATCGAAAGAAATCCGGGAAGGATCGCAAAAGCTGTTTTGTCAGCTCCGATGCTTTGTCCGGTAACAAGAGGATTACCGCGCAAGGTACTCAGAAAAATTGTAGAAACACAAGCCGAAAAGGACGGATGGAGAGCTCGTTTCAAATACTCCGGAGAATTCAACCCTGCTCCCGAGTTTGAACGCACCTCCGACATAAGCCGCGCCCGTTTTGACTATCATATGCAATCACGGCTGGCGGAAGAAAGATACCAAACCTCTGCCGCAACCAACAGATGGATGTACGAGGCACTGTCGCTCATTGACACGGTCGGTGCCAAAAGAAACGTGTCTGAAATATCTGCCGAAATTCTTGTTTTCAGCGCCGAAAAGGACAAGGTGGTACGTAACAGGCCGCAGCGTATATTTGCCTCGTGGCTGCCAAAAGGCCGTCATATATTTATAAAAGGCGCAAAACACAATCTGCATTCTTCGTCGGATGAGATATTACAGCAATATATAAACGATATACTCGAATTCTTCTCAAACTGAAATTCAAAACCAAGCCGCAAGTCGAAAGCCCTTCTCCGTTCGGAGAAGGGCTTTGTTATTATTTCTTTTTTGATTCCTTTGCGGACTTGATTACCGAGCGTATCTGTTCGGTAACCGCTGCAATAATTTCGGCCGTGCCAGTGGGCTTCTTCTCACCAGAAACACTTATGAGTTTTGCTTCGCCATCCTTGATGACTATAAAGCTCATAGGTGTGAGCGTAACCTTGGCACCTGCTCCTGCGGGGTTCTGCTTTTTCTTTTTTACAGCATCGGTAACGTCTGCTCCGCCGCCGGCAAAACCAACCGAAAGCTTTGATACGGGTATAATGGTCATTCCGTCGGCCTCTATTCTGTCACCGAGCACCGAGTTGGCATCCGCCAACTGCATGGTTTTATCCGCCGTAAAGCTGAGCACCTTGAGCAGGCTCCCCTCTCCGTTGCACCTTGTTACGGTCCCGTTTTTCTGATCAGTCATGAGACGCCTCCTTTATAGACTTCCTTTTCAACATTCTTCTTTACGATATAGATCAAGGCTCTGAAAACGTGAAGCAGCCGTACTGAAACGGTAGCCTCGAGCTCAAACTCCTGTTCACTGCCATCAAAATCACAGGCAACCTCGACGTCCCATCCGCGCTGTACTACCTTCATATTCGAATTTATATAGCCGAGCAGAGGATAGACAACCGCACAGGTGGCACCGTAATCTATCGCGGTCTGTGCGGCATCATCTCCCGCACTTACGGCACGCAGCCGCAGCTTTTCTAAGGTACAATACTGAAGAATCCAGAACACGCGTCCTGCAAGCATCAGCAGTATATCGGCAATCTGTCCCGCCGTTGCCGAGATGCCGGAATTGTCGACCGTCCTTTTCAGCGCCTTTACGTTGTCGATCTGTGACAGACCTGTTATTTGTTTTGCGCTTCTTACAATAATATTATTCGGATCGGGATTTTCACCAAAAGTCCAGAAAAGCAATCTGTAAAGCAGCTTTACACCCTTTTCCTCGTCGTTGGTCAGTATCACCTTTACGGGGATTGCAAGTATAAGGCCAATGATAAGCGCAAGTGACGCAAGAACAATGCCTATAATCAACAGCGCCTTCATCGTAACACCTGCTTTCCGATAATACTGTTACTATTTTAACTCATACCGACGATAAATGCAACAAAAGTACCTAAATTCATTTTTATGTTGCAAATTTATCTTTCAATCAGGATTAGCGGAGAAATTATTGCCGCTCGTAAGACGACGTGAGATATCGAGAAATTCCTCAGGTCTGACCTTGAGCACGTATCTGTCGAAACTAAACAAACCATTCGTTTCGTCCTCAACGTCCGAAACCTGAGTATACACTGCGGCAGACAAGCCGTCCTTCACAAGCGGTAATACCTCGTTTTCATACAGTTCGCAAAAAGCCTTGACAAAGCTTTCGCGATCCTTGAATTTTCCGTAGCCGTAGGTCTGATCCTCGTTGAATACGTGGCCTTCAGGCTTAAAGGAATATCCGCCGAACTCCGAAAGGAAAAGAGGCTTCTTCCCTGCCTTAAGCTTTAATCTGCGAAAATATACGTGACGGCTGTCAAAATCCGTTTCACAACCACTGAACCAACCGGAGGCGGTATCTATAAAACGCGAGCCGTCAAGCTTTTTAAGCTTGCGATACATTTCGGTTCCGCAGAACTGCCCCCAACCCTCGTTAAATATCGTCCAACAGCATATGCAAGGATGATTATATAACTGTTCAACGGTACGCTCCATACCCTCGACAAAACGGCGTCGGGTTTCGATATCCTTGTGAAGATTATCGTCGCTGCGTTTTATAAATCCGACGGTGGGAAGTGCGGTGTCACGCAAGAAGGAATACTTTCCGTTGTTGACCATATCCTGAAAAACGACCATTCCCAGCCTGTCGCAGTCGTAGTAGAACTGTTCAGGTTCCGTCTTAATATGCTTTCTGAGCATATTGAAGCCCAAGGATTTCATAGCGAGTATATCGTCGGCGTAACACTCAGGCGATGCGGGGGTCAACAACCCGTCGCTCCAATAGCCCTGATCGAGAAGCCCGTGAAAAAAGTACGGTCTGCCGTTAAGGCAAAGACGGCCTATTCCGTTTATTTCTTTTATTTCCAGACTTCGCAGAGCGAAATAGGAGTCAACCTTATCTTGCCCCGACGTAACGGTAAAATCGTACAAATAAGGATCCTCGGGTGACCACAGGTGCGGATCTTCGATCCGTATTAACGCCTTGGAATCCGACAGCGAAAAACTGCCCTCAACCCCTTTAACGGTAACGACACCGTCTGACACACCGTCAACGGATATTGAAGCATAATCCGTGCCCGTTTCGATTCTTAAACTCCTTATATACCGCTCAGGTACCTCCTCGAGCCATACGGTCTGCCATATTCCCGAAACGGGCGTGTACCACATTCCGCCTCTTTTACGGCACTGTTTTCCGTAGGGGAAGACAAAATCGCTCAGGTTATCTGTAACTTTAACGATAAGCGTATTCGTTTCTTTTACGCACCCTGTAACATCGAAAGAAAAATGGTCGTAACCGCCCTCGTGTTTGCCGAGCATTATGCCATTCATATAAACGTGAGCCACCTGGTCGACCGCACCAAAGTGAAGCAAAAGGCGTTTTCCGTCACGCAGTTCGGGCACTTCAAACTCTTTTCTGTACCACAACGCAGAGGACTCGTCAAACGTCTCACCTATTCCGGACAAAAGCGACTCGGGCGCAAAAGGCAGGGTTATTTTGCGATCAAACACCTTCGGCTCATCACCGTCAGTAACGGTAAAATCCCACTTACCGTTAAGACACACAAAGGAATCGCGGCGCAACTGCGGACGCGGATATATATTCCAGGGCTGCAAAGGAAGTTCGCTGCCTCTTTTTGTGTAGAGTTTGTTAAGCACCTTGTACGGCTCCCCTTTTTGTTAATACATTTTAAGTATATCAAAAGCTTTCAAGTTTATCAAGAGGCTTAATATACACCGTTCGGGTAAGCAATGAGATTTTCTGAAAGAAATCCGCAAAAATTATTTAACAGTTTATAAACAATTTGATTATAAACTTGAAAAAGATCTGCTAATGTGTTAAATTATAAAAAAACTCGCAAAGAAGGTTTTAACAATGGAAATGCTCAAAAAATTCTTCCCATTCTCTTTCAAAGAGAAAAAGGACGTTGCCGCTCTCGTCATTAACATTATTATTTTTGTAGTGATCGGCGTTATAATCGGCGTAGTTATGGGACTTCTCGGTAAGATCCCCGTTGTAGGAATTCTTACCGGTATTGTCGGTACCGTTATCGACCTGTACATAACCGCTACCATAGTTCTCAGCATTCTGCACTACTGCAAGGTTATTAAATAATAACCCGTTAAGATAAAAAGCCACCCAAACGGTGGCTTTTTCCTTTTACTTATTAAAGCAATCTGCGGCGAAGATTCTCGGGAGATTCGTGAGAAAGATAGGCAGGTGCAATATCGAAGACGGTCTTGCAGCCACTCGCTCCCTCCGAATTAAGCTTAACCGCCGCACGGGCATACGCAAGCAGTACCGAAGAGGTAAACTCCGGATTGGAGTCAAGCCTGAGGGTGTACTCAATTATATGAGTATTCTCACCGTTGAGACCCGTCTTTCCGCATCTGACGGTATGTCCGCCGTGAGGCAGTCCCCTGTGATCGCGGTCGAGCTCCTCCTGCGATATAAAATGCACCGTG
This sequence comes from Clostridia bacterium, assembly GCA_017467405.1. Classification (GTDB taxonomy): domain Bacteria; phylum Bacillota; class Clostridia; order Oscillospirales; family Acutalibacteraceae; genus RGIG1913. Next base: position 628,462 of record JAFTSH010000001.1, on the reverse strand, counting down.
GTGTCATAATCGGCAAAATAGTTGGGCATCGTTACGATCTCATTCTCGATCCTTGCAAGATCAGCTCCTTCTGCTGCAACCACGAAGCACTCACGCGTATGCTTCTGTCTTGTAGTGAGCTCGGGCGTTTCTCCCCTTCTGACGGCGTCAAGTGCTTCCTGACTCGGGATGGTATACTGCCTTGCATCGACTACGCCGTCTATTCGGCGTATTGCATCGGAGTGACCCTGGCTGACGCCCTTCCCCCAGAAGGTATAATCCTTTCCGTTGGGCAAAACCGCCTCGGCATACATCCTGTTCAAGGAGAACATACCCGGATCCCAACCGACGGAAATAACGGCCACCTTACCCGACGCCTTGGCCGCCGCATCAACGTTTTCAAAATGCTGCGGTATTTTTGCGTGCGTATCAAAGCTGTCAACAACGTTGAAGTTCTTTGCGAGCTCGGGGGTTTGTACGGGAAGATCGGTTGCACTTCCTCCGCAAAGGATTAGAACGTCGATCTGATCTTTATGTCTGAGGACATCGTTCACCGAGTAAACAGCCGCACCTGTGAGGGTTTTTAGACTCTCGAGTGATCTTCGCGTAAAAACGCCGTACAACTCTGCATCGGTACTGTTTTTTACGGCACATTCGACTCCGCGACCGAGATTACCGTAACCTATTACTCCTACTTTGAATGACATAAAAATTCCTCTTTTCGCCAAATGGACTCTGTATATTATAAACCCAAAACGCCTGTTTGTCGATAGTTTTCTGCAACGTATAACAAAAATATTTCTTTGTTCATCGTTAACATAATACGGCGTCTTACTGCTTATCTATCACCTTTTGCGGAAGGTCGAAGATCTGTTTAACACGTTCGATTTCGTCACCGGTACCGGTAAAATACGCAACGTGTATCTGTTTTCCGTCGGGAGAAAAATATGCCGATACAATGCTCTCGATTGAATCATAAAGCGGCAGTTCAAACTCATCAATTGTATATAACAACTTACCGCTGAACATATCATATATATAAATACCGTCAGAAAGCTCCGTGAACTTACGGGTGGTTGAAAGGACGAGGCTACCGTAATAATCACTCTGTCCTAAATATTCAGGGGATTTTTGACCGGTAAAAATATCATAATAGGTATTTGTACGAGTCGACAAACCTGTTCCCCACTGTGCCCACAGATGAACAGTGGAATTCGAGACAAAAATATGCGGCTCCTCCGATATGCAATCCGAATCGATATACTCTCCGTTTATGTCCTTGATTGCAAACTCAAAGTTGTATAAAACACGCGTGCTTGCCGTTTCGTAATAATCGAAGTTATGATCAACAAACGGATCGATAAAATCTTGCAGCTTATCGTATATTCCATGACAGTAATACATTTCAGAGCCACCACCGATATTAATCATAATATGATCATCGGCAGTAACCGAAAAGCTACGAAGGTCTTCTTCGCTGTCCAAGCTTATATAAATTCTATCGGAATTATAGTCATATCCGCCGATAGGCTGCGTAAGTTCTAGAGAGAAAAATTTCTTAAGTTTAAGAAAAAGGCCTCGTTTCTATTGTCAAAATAGAAATTCATTCCGTCGTATTGGTTATCCGAAGTATTATAATGAACAGAAACCTCCGTATGAATACCGTAAAGCGTAAATCCCTCGCTGCAAACGACGTCTTCAAGCGTAAGTTTTTCGGTTTCAAAGACGGTCTGTGAGACTTGGCTCGTCGAAGACGAGTTTTCGTTTCGTTCATCACAGCCACAAACAGTCAGACAAAAAGCAACGAGAAGCAAAACTGCCGTCGCACGTAATATTTTCACTCTTGAGACCGTCCTTTCTTTTTACAAATTCAACCTTTTTGTTTATTGTATCACACAAATATATTGAGTGCAATAAAATAAAGAACCCCATTTATAAAAAATGAGGTTCCGTCTGTTAAAATCATTCAAAAAGCGGTGTGGAGAAATATCGCTCTGCGGTGTCGGGCAGCACGGTTACAACCGTCTTCCCTTTTCCGAGCTTTTTAGCCAGTCTGAGTGCCGCCGCAACGTTTGTTCCGCTGCTTATTCCGCACATTATGCCTTCTTTTGCGGCAAGATCCTTTGAAGTCTGCAACGCTTCTTCGTCCTTTACGATGCAGACATCGTCGTATATCTCACAGTTAAGTATTGCCGGAATCAAGCCGTCTCCGATTCCCATCTGGATATGCGTTCCGATGGAGCCGCCCGAAAGAATGGCGGCATTTTCGGGCTCGACCGCCCATATCGTAATATCGGGATTTTTCGCCTTGAGGGTTTCGCCTATTCCGGTGATCGTACCGCCGGTACCGATTCCTGAACAGAAGCCGTGGATAGGACCGCCGACCTGCTCCAATATCTCAACTCCGGTACGGGAACGCTGCACCTCGGGGTTGGCAGGATTTTCAAACTGCTGCGGAACGAAGACGTTGGGATCTTCGTCCTTCATTTTAAGAGCGAGATTCAGGCACTCTTCTATGCAGAGGCCAATGTTTCCGCTGTCATGTACAAGTATGACCTCGGCTCCGTAGTGCTGAACAAGCTTGCGGCGCTCTTCACTGACCGAGTCGGGCATTATTATTCTTACCTTATAGCCGCGTACCGCACCGACGAGCGCAAGGCCGATTCCCTGGTTTCCGCTGGTCGGTTCGACGATCACGGTATCGGAATTGATAAGGCCGCGCTTTTCGGCGTCGAGTATCATATTAAAAGCCGTGCGAGTCTTGATCGAGCCGCCGACGTTGAGTCCTTCAAATTTTACAAGTATCTCGGCGTCATCAGGCCCCGTCATATGCTGAAGTCTGATTATGGGGGTATTGCCCATCGCCTCTAAAATGTTATTACAAATCATCTTGAGTACCTTTCTTCGCTCGGTGAAATAAATACAATCGAACAAACTTCAGTGATTATAACACATTATATGCTTCTTTTCAATCTTCCGCGACAAATAGTTTCGAAAATTAAGCAAAAACTGCCTGCAGATACCGCAAGCAGCTTTATTTTTTCTCTTATTTCCTAACGTAATTATCTTCAGAAACGCCGGCAGGCATTATCTGTCCTTTGTTGTTATAGATACCGTACTTTGCCTTAGCGTCTGCTTTGACGACGGTAATGTCCTTATAGAGAGTATTTACCGCGAGAAGATTTCCGCCCTCAAGCTCGTAGGCGTAGTTCTGGACGCCCGAACGGCTGGCGAGGTGGTTGATTGAAACTATATCGCTGTTTTTAGCTACCAACAAACGATGCGAACGATACATTCCGGTTGAAATCAAGGTCAAATTCTTGGAGTTCTCCGCAACGACACAGTCGTGCATCTTGGTGCCGAAGTTAACAAACATAACATCCATATAGTTAACTTTATCTGAAGAAAATTCTGATCTTTTGGCCCATTCGTTAAAGTCGGGATAGAAGGAAAAAGCTGCAGCCAGGGACGTTATGTGAGGTCCGCCTGATATCATGTGTGCAACTCCGCCGTTACAGTTCTTAACCGAAAGGGAGGTCTTGTAGATACCGCCCTCGCAGAATTCTACAGTGAAGTTATCAGCCTTGTTCATTTCAAAGCCGATGTATGCTCCGTAGTAGGCCATACACTGAACGTAGACGTTTTCAGCAGTGCCGCGAACGATGGGACTGTAAACATCCGGATCCTGAATAACAAAGTCCTTGGAAATAAGACCGTTCTTCGGGTAGTAGACCGTAATTCCCTTAACACCGGCACCGTTTCCGGCAAGGGTAATAAGCGCCGTTTTCTGATCTTTTCCATAGTATACAAAGAAGTTGGTGCCGCTGCGCGTACCGCTTTCAAGCGGAATGTAGCTTCCTGCCGTACCGCGAAGCTCGGTGCCGGCATAAACAGTCAGCGGCTTTTCGAGTCTATACGTACCGCCGGGAACATAGACAAATCCGCCTCCGTTGGCCTTGGCGGCGTCAAGCGCCTTCTGAATGGCATCGGAACTATCCTTTTTACCGGTTGGATCCAGACCGTCGTAATCGGCAACATTGAACAGGTCGTTCTTGGCGGGCTTGAGATAAGAAAACTCAACATCGGGCAGATCAACATCGTCGGAGGTCTGCTCAACTTTTCCCGAAAGATTGCCTTTGCCGGTACAGTTAAAAAGCTTAACGGGATAGGCCGACAAATTGCGAACCGCATATGAACTACCCTCAAGATTGCATTTTGCAAACTCAAGCGCCATATCCCAGTAAAGGGTCGGGGTATTTACGGCATTTACGGTGTTTATGATATCTAAACCGTAGATATAGGCATATGTATCGGCGTTATCAGTACGCGCGGTCTGAGGTGTATAGATACCGTTTTTGTAGCCGTCGATAAGTCCGTTTACTATACCGGGTCCCTCACAACCTGATATGCTTATTCCGCACTCACTGTTCTTAAGCATCCACGATCTGAGATCCGCTTCGGCGGGAGCATTATACTTTGAGCCCGCCTTTACCCAATAGTCGGGAGAAAAGTATATGTCGTTACCGTACATCGCATCGGCACCGCTGTCTAACGCCGCTCCCTGATACAACACTGTTCCGTGAACATTCTTAAAATAGAATTTTCCGTAACCGCCGCCCGAGCGCTGACCGAACTGGAAGCCCTTATAGCTGTTTATAAAGCAGATGTCCTGCAAAGTATGGACTCCTATAGTACATTTGATGGTGTAGTCTGTCTCGATCGGATTCTTTATCGACTGATTGGGATAATAGAAAGATATTCCGTGAATACCGGTACCCTGCATCATATTCACGGCACATTTTTGGTGTTCTATTGAAAGAACAGTGCCGTAATCACCCGTTTTAAGGCAATCCGGATTATATTCTCCCCTGAGTGTTACGGTCGACTGAACACTCAGTGACTTGGTAATTGTATATATTCCGGCAGGAAGATATACGGTGCCTCCGTTATAATAACCGCGCGCATGAGTCATGGCCATCTGAATGGCCTGTGTAGCATCGGTCTTGCCTGTATTATCCGCATAGTAAGGTGCTTTAGTCACGTCGATTGTCGCAACAAAAACGTCGTCCTTATTATATCGGTTAACGACAACAAAAGGCTTCTGCTCGTTTTCTTTCGTTAATTTCGCGGGAACTTCTGCAATTGAAGACGTTTCTCCGGATGTAACCGACGAAACCGCCTCACCGTCACCGCAGCCTGTAAAAAGAGCTACAGACAGCAAAACACAAAGAAGCAGCTTTCCGAGCTTGAATTTTGAAAGAGTATTGCTTTTCAAACAAACCATCCTCCCGAATCAACAATAAATCAAATGATTATGTATTATACCAACAAAATTCCATCTTCACAATATCTTTATCTTAAAATGAGAAATTCTGCATAAAAAACGCAAAAGACTCGTATAATATGCAAAAGCTTCGGTTTTTACATCCGAAGCTTTTGTTCTTAATTATTTGAAATACTTAACGGCCGAACGGAACAGACCCATATCGAAATTACCGGGAACGTTACGGTAAAGACCGTTTCCGATTCGTTCGCTGTGTCCCATCTTACCAAGCACTCTGCCGTCAGGAGATGTAATTCCCTCGACTGCGCATACCGAATCGTTGGGGTTAAAGTCAACGTCATAGCTCGGCTTACCATCAAGATCGACGTACTGTGTAGCGATCTGTCCGTTTTCGGCAAGTTTCTTCACAAGCTCCTCGGAAGCAATGAATTTACCTTCACCATGTGAAATGGGAACCGAGAAGACGTCACCTGCCGAGGTTTCGGAGAGCCAAGGTGATTTATTGGAAGCAACGCGTGTACGTACCATCTTGGACTGGTGTCTGCCGATCGTGTTGAAGGTCAGAGTCGGGCAATTCTCATCGGTGTCGATTATCTCACCGTAGGGAACGAGTCCGAGCTTGATCAATGCCTGGAAGCCGTTGCAGATACCACACATAAGTCCGTCTCTGTTTTTAAGAAGCTCGTTTACAGCCTCCTTGACGGCACCGCTGCGGAAGAAAGCGGTTATGAACTTACCGCTTCCGTCGGGCTCGTCACCACCTGAAAATCCGCCGGGCACGAAGATCACCTGTGACTGCCTGATTCTCTCGGCAAAGTAGTCAACTGATTCTGCAACGTCCTTACCGGTGAGGTTTCTGATAACAACAAGCTCGGGCTCGGCGCCTGCGCGTCTTGCCTCGGCGGCTGTGTCGTACTCACAGTTCGTTCCGGGGAACACGGGAATAAGAACGCGGGGACGTGCGACCTTTATCGAGGGTGCGGAACGCGTTTCGGCCGAATAGGTGAATTCGGGTATCTCGCGCTGCTTATGAGCGATATTACAGGAATATACACTCTCAAGCTTATTCTCATAGATAGCGTAGATCTCTTCAAACGAAACCGATTTTACGCCGCGGGATATACTCTGCGCTTCGCAGGTATTACCGACCTTCTGTCCTGCCTCTACGCCGTTATCGACCTCAAGCAGGAAGGCACCGTAATTATAGCCGAAGATCTCCTTATCACCGAAGTCAGAATCGTATTCAAATCCGACGCGGTTACCCATCGTCATTTTAAGAACTGCTTCGGCAACTCCGCCGTATCCCGGGGTATAGGCGGCATAGACCTTTCCGTCCCTCATCAGTTCGGTAATCTTGTTGCAAAGCGCGAGGAAGGATGCGGCTGAAGGAAGTCCGTCTTCACCGTACTCGGGAGTAAGAAGAACGACCTTGTGGCCTGCGCCCTTGAATTCGGGCGAAACGACCTCGCCTGTTTTACCGGTAGTAACGGCAAAAGAAACGAGCGTGGGAGGAACGTCAAGCTTTTCAAAGCTACCGCTCATTGAATCCTTACCGCCTATTGATCCGCAGGAAAGGTCGAGCTGTGCTCTGAAGGCACCGAGGAGTGCCGCAAGGGGCTTACCCCAGCGAAGGGCTTCCTTGTTAGGACGCTCAAAGTACTCCTGGAAGGTAAGATAAACGTCCTCCATCGAAGCACCGGAGGCAACCAGCTTGGATACCGATTCTACAACTGCGAGGTAGGCTCCGTGGTAGGGGCTCTTTTCGGTAATAAACGGGTTATAACCCCAAGCCATAAATGAGCAATCGTCGGTCTCGCCCTTTTCGACCGACACTTTCTGAACCATGGCCTGCACGGGGGTACGCTGATATTTTCCGCCGAAGGGCATCATAACGCTTCCGGCGCCTATCGTTGAGTCAAATCTTTCGGAAAGTCCGCGCTTCGAGCAAACGTTGAGATCTCCTGCGAGGGATTTCATACCCTCGGCAAAATCGGCAGGAATATCCTTTGAGTAATCCGAAGGAGCGGCGACCTTTATATCGATGTGCTTCTCGGCACCGTTGGAATTAAGGAACTCACGAGAAATATCGACGATCGTAACGCCGCGCCATTTCATAACGAGTCTCGGGGACTCGGTAACCGTGGCGACACGCGTAGCCTCAAGGTTTTCGCTCGCAGCAAGCTCACAGAAACGTGCAACGTCCTCGGGTGCAACAACGACGGCCATTCTCTCCTGCGACTCGCTGATAGCAAGCTCAGTACCGTCAAGTCCGTCGTATTTCTTGGGAACGCAGTCGAGATCTATCTCGAGTCCGTCCGCCAACTCACCGACGGCAACCGAAACTCCGCCCGCGCCGAAGTCGTTGCAGCGCTTTATGAGAAGAGATGCTTCGGGATTGCGGAAAAGCCTCTGAAGTTTTCTTTCTTCGGGTGCATTACCCTTCTGGACCTCGGCACCGCAGGAAGCGAGCGAGTCAAGTGTATGTGCCTTTGAAGAGCCGGTGGCACCGCCACAACCGTCACGTCCGGTACGTCCGCCGAGGAGAATAACTACGTCTCCGGGATCGGGACATTCACGGCGCACGTTCTTTGCGGGGGCAGCAGCGATTACCGCACCGATCTCAAGACGCTTGGCGGCGTATCCGTCGTGGTAAAGCTCATCGACCTGTCCGGTTGCAAGACCTATCTGGTTACCGTAGGAGCTGTATCCGGCCGCAGCAGTGGTTACTATACGGCGCTGAGGAAGTTTACCGGGCATGGTGTCCTTTACGTCGCGCAGAGGATTGGCCGCGCCGGTAACACGCATTGCACCGTAAACATAGCTTCTGCCTGAAAGGGGGTCACGGATTGCACCGCCTATACAGGTGGCAGCACCGCCGAAGGGCTCAATCTCGGTAGGATGGTTGTGGGTTTCGTTCTTGAAGAGCAGGAGCCAATCCTCTTCGACACCGTCTACCGTCACCTTGATCTTAACGGTACAGGCGTTGATCTCTTCTGATTCGTCAAGTTTATCGAGAAGCCCATCCTTTTTGAGCTTTCTGACAGCCAAGGTCGCAACGTCCATCAGATTGATGGGCTTGGTACGGCCAAGTTCTTTTCTGACAGCTATGTACTCGTCGTAGGTCTTCTTAAGCTCTGCATCCTCAAACTCGACGCTGTCTATAGTCGTGAGGAAGGTAGTATGACGGCAATGGTCGGACCAATAGGTATCGGCCATTCGTATCTCCGTAAGGGTCGGATCTCTGTGCTCGGTCCTGAAATAGTCGCGGCAGAAGCGAAGATCATCAGCATCCATCGCGAGTCCGTACTCGGCAATAAAGGCTGCTATTCCCTCTTCGTCAAGCTCACAAAATCCGTCAAGCGTCTTTACCATATCGGGAACAGGCTGCTCGACCTCAAGCGTAGCGGGAAGTTCAAGGCCTGCCTCGCGACTCTCTACGGGGTTTATTACCTGCTTTTTGACCGTTGCAACCTCTTCCTCGGTCAGATCACCGTCAAGAATGTATATTCTGGCGGTTCTGACGTCGGGGCGCTCACCGTGCGAAATGATCTGAATGCACTGGCGGGCGGAGTCGGCGCGCTGGTCAAACTGTCCGGGAAGATATTCAACCGCGAAGACGGTGCATCCCTCTGCGTTCAGAATCTCATCGGTTGCGTTATCAAGCTGAGGCTCCGTAAAGACGGTGCGCACTGCATAATCAAAAAGCTCGCGATCAATATTCTCGACGTCATATCTGTTAAGTATACGGACGTTTTTAAGTCCTTTCATACCGTGAAGCGTGATAAGCTCGTTCTTGAGGGACTGTGCCTCAAGATCAAAGCCGTTCTTTTTTTCGGAATATACTCTGTATACCATTTTGAGTGAAACCTCCTAATTGAGAGCTCGAAGCGCAGCGGCTCCGATATCCTTGCGGTAATAGGCGTTTTCAAAGCTGACCTTCGTAACGTTTTCGTAGGCCAGATCTATAGCTGCACCGAGGTTGTCTGCAACGGCAGTAACACCGAGCACGCGCCCGCCTGCAGTGAGCACGCGTCCTTCAGACAGCTTTGCACCGGCAACGTAAACCTCTGCCGCAACGTCCTTCCCGACGGTTATTTCAAAGCCGGTTTCGTACTTCTGCGGATAACCGTTTGAAGCCATAACAACGCAACAGGCAGACTTGTCCGAGAATTTAACCTCACACTCAGCAAGAGTTCCGTCGGCACAGGCACGCATTATCGTAAGCAGGTCGCTCTCGAGCAAGGGCAGCACGACCTGTGTTTCGGGATCGCCGAAACGGCAGTTATATTCGATCACCTTAGGTCCGTCAGGGGTTATCATAAGTCCGAAATAGAGACATCCCTTGAAGGTTCTGCCCTCTTTATTCATCGCGTCGATCGTAGGAAGGAATATCTTTTCCATACACTCCTTCGCAACGTCTGCGGTATAGTAAGGATTGGGAGCAATGGTACCCATTCCGCCCGTATTCAATCCCCTGTCTCCGTCAAGAGCACGCTTATGATCCATTGACGAGATCATAGGCTTAACGGTTTTGCCGTCTGTAAAGGCAAGCACGGATACCTCGGGTCCGGTAAGGAACTCCTCAACCACTACCCTGCTTCCGCTCTCTCCGAATATCTTGTCCTGCATCATACTTTTTACGGCATCGACAGCCTCTTCGTTCGTAGCGGCAATCACGACGCCCTTACCGAGGGCAAGACCGTCTGCCTTTACGACTACGGGCGTTTTGGCTGTGCTGACGTAGTCAATTGCTGCCTGCATATCGGAAAAGACCTCGTATGCGGCGGTGGGTATCGAATACCTCTTCATAAGATCCTTCGAAAAGACCTTACTTCCCTCGATTGCCGCCGCCTTAGCAGTAGGACCGAAGCAAGGAACTCCGACCTCGTTAAGAGCATCGACGGCACCGAGCACCAAGGGATCGTCGGGTGCTACGACGGCAAAGTCGATTTTGTTCTCAACTGCAAACTTTACGATAGAATCAATGTCCTTTGCACCGATACCGGTACAAACAGCATCGTTTGTCATTCCTCCGTTACCGGGGAGAGCATAGATAACCTCTACCTCGCTATTTTTACGGAGCTTTTTGATTATTGCGTGTTCGCGGCCACCGCCGCCAACGACCATTATTTTCATAGCTTCTCCCTATTAATGATGGAAAAGGCGCATTCCGGTGAAGGCCATTACCATACCGTATTTGTTGCAGGTTTCGATTACCTGATCGTCTCTTACAGATCCGCCGGGCTGTGCTATGTAGCTGACACCGCTGCGGTGGGCTCTTTCGATATTGTCACCGAAGGGGAAGAACGCGTCGGAACCGAGTGCTACGCCGCTGATAGATGCAAGGTACGCTTTTTTCTCCTCACGGGTAAACTCAACGGGCTGCTCGGAGAAGAACTTCTGCCAATTGCCATCGCCGGTGACCTCTTCGGGCTCGTCGGATATATATACGTCAATGCAGTTATCACGGTCAGGACGTCCGATCGTGGGAAGGAAGGGCAGATTGAGAACCTTCTCGCTCTGTCTGAGCAACCAGTTATCAGCCTTGGATCCGGCAAGGCGGGTGCAGTGAATACGCGACTGCTGTCCGGCGCCGACACCAATGGCCTGTCCGTCATAGGCGTAGCATACCGAGTTGGACTGGGTATACTTAAGGGTTATGAGAGAAATTATAAGGTCGCGAACGGCACTCTCGGGAAGCTCCTTGTTTTCGGTTGCGATGTTCCTGAGAAGATCCGCGTCGATCTTGAAGTTATTCCTTCCCTGCTCAAAGGTTATTCCGTAAACCTGCTTGGTTTCGGTTTCCTGGGGAACGTAGTCGGGATCAATCTCAACGATATTGTAGTTGCCCTTGCGCTTACTCTTGAGAATTTCAAGTGCCTCGGGCTCATATCCGGGAGCGATCACACCATCGGAAACCTCACGCTTGATTACGTTTGCGGTGGTTACATCGCAAACATCGGAAAGTGCGATCCAATCTCCGAAGGAGGACATACGGTCGGTTCCTCTCGCTCTTACGTAAGCAAGCGCAAGCGGAGATTCATCGAGTCCCTCTATATCATCGGCAAAGCAGGCCTTCTTAAGGTTGTCGCTCATAGGAAGTCCGAGCGCGGCCGAAGTAGGGCTGACGTGCTTGAAGGAAGTAGCACAGGGAATTCCGGTAGCTTCCTTGAGCTCCTTTACGAGCTGCCAGGAGTTAAAAGCATCGAGAAAATTGATGTAACCGGGACGGCCGTTAAGTATGCGGATGGGAAGTTCACTGCCGTCATTCATGTAGATTTTTGAAGGCTTCTGGTTGGGGTTACAGCCGTATTTGAGTTCAAACTCTTTCATGATCTTATCTCCCTTATTTGTTTTTATTTACGATTCTGGTTTCGGTCTCTCCGGTAGCCAGATCAATATATCTGACAAAAAGCGAAACCTTGTTGTCTCCATTCAGATTCGTCCAGATAAGCTCGCTTAAAGCATCGATGTCAACGTCGGGCAGTTCGAGGGTTTTGGGCTCTCCTTCAAACGAGGGAAGAGGATTTCCCGCCTCGCTGTAGGTATGGATAAACTTTGCTCTTCCGGCTATCGGATTTGAGTAGGCATAGGTAAAGCGCTCACAGGAGCTGTCGTCGCCTTCGGCGCTCTTGAGTATTGACATCGCATAGTTCATATCGCCGTTCTCACGGTGGATAATTCCCGAGATTCTGGGGGTAAAGTTAGGCTTATCGTCCTCAAACTCTCTTGTACGGAGAGCCTGCTCGAAGGTCATCTGCTTATCCATAAGCTCATAGATAGTATCGGTCTGATCTCCGTTGGTAACTATCGTTTTATTTCCAAGGACTCTTACGGGATAGTAAATGATAAGATGCGGATCGACCATTTTCGAATCGTCAAACGCTTTGGTACGCATTGCGTCTCCCTCTGCAACGAAGATTCTGTTACGGCTGTTCTCGCTTCTTCCCATGATAAAATAAGCGGTTACGGCCTTTTTGCCGTCGGCACTCTTGCCGATTATAATTCCTCTGCCGTGGTAATCGAGGGAGTTGAGTTCAGCCTTGATAGTTGATACCTTCATTTCAGTTCTCCTTTATAAAAACTTTATTGTCTTTTACTTCTATCCGTCCGTCACAGAAGAGTCTGACCGCCTTGGGGAATAAGCTCCATTCGGCTTGTTCCATGATTCTCTTCTGGAGTGTTTCCGGGGTATCGTCCTGCATTACGTCTACCGCCTTCTGAAGAACGATGGGACCTGCATCACACTCGGGTATAACGATATGTACCGTTGCGCCGGAGACCTTCACACCCTTTTCGAGCACCGCCTCGTGGACGTGAAGCCCGTAGTATCCCTTTCCGCAGAAGGAAGGAATAAGTGCAGGATGTACGTTGAGAATTTTGTCAGGAAACGCTTCATATACCTGCTCGTCAAATATGGTGAGAAATCCTGCAAGTACGACAAGATCGATCTTGGCTGCCGTCATCTCATCGGCAAGTGCCTTGGAATACACCGCAATGCTGTCATATTCCTTTCGGCAAAGCACCTTAGACTCAATTCCGTTATTTTTTGCTCTTTCAAGCGCATAAACATCGGGCTTCGACGAAATCACCAGAGCGATCTCTCCGTTTCCGAGTTCACCGCGCTTTTCTGCATCGATCAGTGCCTGAAGATTGGTTCCGCCGCCCGAAACGAGAACGGCGATTCGCGTCTTCAGCATATGATCACTCCTTCATCGGATCTTACGATCTCGCCGACGACGTAGGCTTCTTCTCCCTGCTGTCTGAGGATTTCAACAGCCTTGTCGGCATCCTCTTTGGCAACGGTAATGCTCATACCGACACCCATGTTGAAGGTGTTGAACATATCTCTTTCGGGTATGTTGCCGGTCTTGGCAATAAGGTCAAATATGGGAAGCGTTCTGACGGCTGCCTTTTCAATCTTGGCGGAGAAACCAGAGGGAAGGCTTCTGGGCATATTCTCATAGAATCCGCCACCGGTAATGTGTGAAATACCCTTGACGGTAACGCTGTCAAGCAGTGCAAGGACCGGCTTGACGTAGATTTTTGTGGGGGTAAGAAGTGTCTCACCGACCGAGCGTCCCGAAAGCTCTGCAACGGGAGCGGTTATATCCGACACTCCGATTCCGAAGACCTTGCGGACGAGCGAAAATCCGTTCGAATGGACACCGCTTGAGGGAAGGGCGATCATTACGTCACCCTCTTTAACGGTGGAGTTGTCGATGATCTTATCCTTATCGACGACGCCGACCGAAAAACCGGCGAGATCGTATTCATCCTCGGGATAGAATCCGGGCATTTCAGCAGTTTCACCGCCGATAAGAGCAGCGCCCGACATTACGCAACCGTCAGCAATACCCGAAACGATAGATGCGATTCTCTCGGGGAAGTTTTTGCCGCACGCAATGTAATCAAGGAAGAAAAGGGGCTTTGCGCCGCAACAGATGATATCGTTGACACACATGGCAACGCAGTCGATTCCTACGGTGTCGTGCTTATCGAGAATAAACGCAAGCTTCAGTTTGGTTCCGACTCCGTCGGTTCCGCTGACAAGCACGGGTGATTTCATACCCGAAATATCGAGTCCGAAAAGACCGCCGAAGCCGCCGAGGCCGGACATTACGCCGCTGTTCTCGGTGCGCTTGATGTGGCTTTTCATAAGTTCTACGGCCTTGTATCCGGCTGTAATATCGACACCGGCCGCCGCGTAGCTATCGGATTTTGATGTTTTGTGCATGATTTCTATTCCTTTCCGTTCCAGCAATAGGTGCAGAGCTTACAGGGCTCTATTCCGATCGCCTTTATTATTCCGTCCAAAGACTGAAACTCAAGTGAAGTAAAATTAAGACTTTTACATATGACTGCTCTGAGCTTTTTACCGCGTTCGGTAGAAGGATCAGAATACTCGTCGATATACTTAAAGCCTTTCTCGCCCTCTATTTCGACGATTGCACGTCGGGCTATGAGCTCCATATCGTTCGTTGATCTCGTAAAATTAAGATATTTACAGCTGTACATAATGGGAGGACACGCAGAACGTATGTGTACCTCCTTGGCTCCGTTTGAATAGAGAAACTCAGCTGTTTCTTTAAGCTGCGTACCTCTGACGATCGAGTCGTCAACAAACAGCTGTTTTTTATCCTTTATCAGATCGGGCACGGGAATCTGCTTCATTTTAGCCACCCTGCTGCGCTCGCGCTGACTCGGCGGAGTAAAGCTTCTTGCCCAGGTGGGAGTATACTTTACAAAGGGACGCGCGTACGGTATGTGGCTCTTATTGGCATATCCTATGGCGTGCGGAACGCCCGAATCGGGAATTCCCGCAACGCAGTCCACATCGGGAAGATTGCCGGAGACGGCATCATTTTCTGCCATTATCTCTCCGTTTCTGCAACGCATTACCTCAACGTTCACGCCCTCATAGGTTGACGTCGGGTAACCGTAATAGGCCCATAGGAAGGAGCATATTCTCATATCTCCTCCGCCCTCACTGAGGACGGTGCATTTCTCGGATGTCAGTTCGACAATCTCGCCCGGAGCAAGCTCCCTGTAGGACTCGTAGCCAAGCTTTTCATATGCAAACGACTCGATTGAAACGCAAAAGCCGTCTTCGCTCTTTGCCACCTGAACGGGCAAGCGTCCGAGCCTGTCACGAGCGGCAATTACCGAGCCCTTGTCGGTAAGTATCAGAATAGTAACCGAGCCGTCTATCTGGCTCTGGACGAAACGTATTCCGTCAACGAAGTTTTCTTTCTGGTTTATAAGCGCAGCGACCAATTCGGTGGAATTGACTCCGCCTCCCGTCATAGCGGTAAAGTGTCCGCCACTCTCCGCCATATACCGCGTGATCAGCTCCTCTGCGTTGTTTATCACACCGATTATGCAGATAGCATACGTTGAGAATTTTGAACGCATCAGCAACGGTTGAGGATCAAAATCAGATATGATTCCGATCGCGGCATTGCCCTTCATCTCCTCGAAGACGTCCTCGAACTTTGTTCTGAAGGGTGAATTCTGAATGTTATGTATCTCTCTTTGAAGTCCCGTCTCTTTATCGTAGGCAGCCAGACCCGCTCTGCGTGTTCCGAGATGGGAGTGATAGTCGGTTCCGAAAAAGACGTCGGAAAGGACATCACCGTTACATACAGCTCCGAAAAAGCCTCCCATAAGTACCTCCTGTGAATAGGGTCAGATCAGCCGTTATACTTAGCTACAATTACGGCGTCCTTTGCGAGTACCGCATCGGCGTCAGCCTTTCTTCTTGCGTCAAGTTTTTTTGCCAGCTCATCGTCACCGACGCTGATTATCTCCGCCGCAAGGAAGGCTGCGTTTGCCGCGCCGTTTATTGCAACGGTGGCAACGGGTATTCCGGAAGGCATCTGAACGGTTGAAAGAAGAGCGTCAAGACCCTCAAGAGAGGATTTCACGGGTATTCCTATGACCGGCACGGTAGTATTGGCGGCAACCGCTCCTGCAAGATGAGCAGCCATACCTGCTGCGCAGATAAGGGCACCATATCCGTCCTTACGGGCGTTACGAGAAAACTCTCGTGCCTGCTCAGGCGTTCTGTGAGCTGAATACACGTGCACATAATACGGGATACCGAAATCGTCGAGCACCTTGATGGCCTTTTCGACTACGGGCATATCGCTGTCGCTTCCCATGATAATTCCGACTTTTTTCATTCTTCTTCCTCCTGAAAACATCACGTATAAAACACATAAAGGCAGTTCGACCTTGAGTAAGGTTGAACTGCCCAGACGGTCGGCGTTTACGGTTTACTGCTCCCCTGTGGTAAACCACAATTCCGTCAGTTACAGCAAACTTTTCCTTACGGTTTATTATACTTTATTGCAAGACCGTTTTTCAAGTCTGTTTTTAGTAAAATATAATATATAATACAATAATTATTTTGTGTAATGTGATAGAGCACGTTTATCTGATTGCAAGGTCTTTAATTATTTCCGAAGCCATTATCAGACCCATCACGGACGGCATAAAGGAAATACTGCCGGGAGTGTGTCTTCCTCCCTCGGAAAGCTCGGTGTGTTTTGAGCAATCAACCGGCTTTTCCTCTGAAAAAACGGTCTTTACGCCTGACGTAACTCCCCTTTTCCTGAGCTCGCATCTGACGCTTCTGGCAAGAGGACAACCAAACGTTTTCGATATGTCTGCCACTTTGAAACTCGTAGGATCAAGCTTATTTCCTGCACCCATAGCGGATATGACGGGCGTATTATACTTAAGGCACTCGGTTATTATTGCAAGCTTACCGCTGAGGGTATCTATTGCATCTGCAACGTAGTCAAACGACGAAAGATCAAAATCAGATATATTATCGGGAGAAACAAAAACGTTCTTTGTAACCACCGACGTTGACGGATCGATATCGGAAATTCTATCGCGCATAACCTCCGTTTTTGCGCGGCCTTCCGTACTGTGAAGGGCGATTATCTGTCGGTTTATATTTGAAGCTGAAACACTGTCACTGTCAACAAGCAACAGTTTTCCGACCCCTGCACGTGCTAAAGCCTCAACAAGATGACCACCCACGCCTCCGATGCCGAAAACGGCAACCGAGCTGTCTCTCAATCTTTGTTGAGCCTCCCTACCTATAAGCAATTCGTTTCGCGAATAAATCTCAGACATTCCGACCTCCGGTTAGCTTTACAAAAGCCAAGAGCACGGGTGCACCGTGCCCTTGTTTAATTATCGTTCTTCTCTGAAATAGGGCAGACCGAGGCTCTGGGGAGCCTGATTTTCCCTCTTTTTGCGTAGACTAACGATTACCAATACGAATATGGTAACAACGTAAGGCAACGCCTGAACAAGGTTTATTGCATAGTTGGGTATAGTAACGCCCAGGTTCGGCAGGAACTGATAAGCCCACGAAAGGAAACCGAACAGAATGGCACCCCAGATAGCGTTCATAGGACGCCAGGTTGTGAAGATAACAAGTGCAACAGCGAGCCAGCCGAGTGCTTCAATACCGTTTTCCGTAACCCACATTCCCCTGTTATAATCGAGGACGTAGTAAAGTCCGCCGAGTCCTGAAATACCCGTACCGATGCAGATCGAAAGGTACTTATATCTCGTGATATTGATGCCCGCGGCATCGGCTGTGGCAGGGTTTTCGCCTATTGCTCTGAGGTTGAGTCCCGTCTTGGTTCTGAAAAGGAACAGACTTGCACCTACGCACACGAAGATCGCAAGATATACGAGAAAGCCGTATGAGAAGACGAGTTCTCCCAAATACGGAACGTTCTCGTAGAGCCAGGGTATTCTCGTGCTGAAGGTGTCGTGTGCCCTGCTGGCAACTATGGTGGTCTGCTCACCCATTACGAGGGTGCCGAGGAACTTACTGAGTCCTACGCCGAAAATGGTGATGGTAAGGCCGGTAACGTTCTGATTGGCGCGTAAAGTAATGGTGAAGAAGCAATATATCAGACCTACGAGCATTGCGGCAATAAAAGAGCTCACTACCGCAAGAAGCACGCAAATAAGCCCGTTATAGGAATCACCGGCAGCTCTCTCGTAAAAATATCCGCCGGCAAAGCCCGCAAAGCCACCGATACACATGATTCCCGGTATTCCGAGATTAAGGTTACCCGATCTCTCGGTTATCGTCTCGCCGACACAGCCGTACATCATTACGGTGCCGAACATTACGGTGCGTGAAAACCACGCCGCTATCGTACTGAACATGGATCACGCCTCCTTCTTCGAGCCCTTGCGGAGCTTGATGCTGTAATTCAGGAAGAATTCACTGCCGATAAGACAGAAGAGTATCACGGCGGTGATTACCGACGCCGCATAGTCGTTGAGTCCTCCGTAGGTGTTGGCAATCTCACTCGCGCCGTGCTCAAGGAAAACGATGAGGAACGAGATTATAGCCATATAGAAGGTGTTGAACTTTGCCATCCAGGCGACGATGATAGCGGTAAATCCGTAACCGCCCGCAGTCGCGGTTGATATGGCCTGGTCCTTACCTGCAACGGTCATAAATCCGCAGATACCGCAAATAGCACCGGATATTATCATCGTTCTGATAACGACCTTCTTAACGTTTATTCCGGCGTATTTGGCTGTGTTTTCGCTCTCACCTACTACCGAAATCTCGTATCCCTGCTTACTGTAGCGCAGATAAACGAACACGATGATCATCAGGGCTGCAACGATAAACAGGTTTAGTGTAAATCTCTGATTGAAGATATTGGGGAACCATCCTGCCTGTGTGGCCTGATTTATGGTACCCATAGCCGATTTGTCTCCGCGCCAGATATTGGTCATACACGCTACTGCGTCAATAGCGATGTAATTCATCATAAGAGTAAAGAGGGTCTCGTTTGTCTTCCACTTGGCGTTAAAAAAGGCAGGAAGGAAGCCCCATACTGCGCCGGCAACGATACTTGCCGTCAGCATAAGCATAAACAGTGCGGGCGTGTGAAGCGAATCACCGAAATACTGCATCACACAGGCAGTAGCAAGGCCGCCCATAAGCACCTGTCCCTCAGCACCGATGTTCCAGAACTTCATCTTGAAAGCAGGTGCAAGTGCGATTGCGATACAAAGCAGGGTCGCCATATCACGCAGGGTTCTCAGCAGCTTATTGATAAAGAAGGTCGTTCCGTAATCAAAAACAAACGTTCCCTTGAACATGGTAGAAAAGACGTCGAGCGGATTCATCTTTGTAAAAAGATAGATAAATATCGCATCGATTACCAGTGCTGCTATAAGGGCAACGACGCGCACGACCGCCTTTTGCCACCAAGGGGCAACATCCTTTTTCGAAATACGGATCAGCGGCTCACGGCCAATTCGGGTACTGTTACTCATCTGAACCGCCCTCGCTTTCCGACGAAAGATTAGTCATCATCATTCCGATCTGTTCCTTTGTGGCGTCACGGCCGTTGACAACGCCGTTGACCTTGCCGCCGCAAAGAACAAGTATTTTGTCCGAGAGCTCGAGAAGAACGTCGAGGTCCTCTCCGACGTAGATTACCGCAACACCCTTCTTCTTCTGTTCGTTGAGCAAGCGGTAAATCGTATAAGAAGTATTGATATCGAGTCCGCGCACAGCGTAAGCGGTCATAAGCACCGCAGGTGCGGAGGCGATCTCACGTCCGACAAGCACCTTCTGTATATTTCCGCCCGAAAGTCTGCGAACGGGGGTGTTAAGACTGGGTGTTATGACCTCAAGCTCTTCTCTTATTTCCTCGGCAAGCTCTTTGGGATGCTTATTATCGAGGAAGAAGTTGAAGCCTTCGTTATAATTCTTGAGCATCATGTTACCCGTCATACCCATCGAGCCGACAAGTCCCATTCCAAGTCTGTCCTCAGGCACGAACGAAAGCGCAACTCCGAGACGTCTGATCTGCTTGGGTGACTTGCCGATCAGCTGTCTTGACTCGGTCTCGCCCGGCATAAAATACTCAACACTGCCGCTCTCGACCTTCTGCAGTCCGGCAATCGCCTCAAGAAGCTCTTTCTGACCGCAACCGGAAATACCTGCAATTCCGAGGATTTCTCCTCCGTTTGCGGTAAAGGAGACGTTATCAAGGATCTTTATTCCGTCCGAATTTACACAGGTAAGTCCCTCAACCCTGATACGTTCCACAGGATCGACGGGATCGGGACGGTCGATGTTAAGGGAAACCTTTTTGCCGACCATCATCTCGGTAAGCATAAGCTCGGTAGCGGTAGAGGTTTCTACGGTATCAACATACTCACCCCTGCGCAGAATTGCGACTCTGTCCGAAACAGAAAGAACCTCGTGCAGCTTGTGGGTGATTATGATAATCGACTTACCGTCATCGCGCATGTTTTTGATAACCGAAAAGAGCTTTTCGGTTTCCTGAGGAGTCAAAACCGCGGTAGGCTCATCAAGAATGAGTATATCGGCACCGCGATAAAGAACCTTTATTATTTCAAGTGTCTGCTTCTGTGAAACAGACATATTATATACCTTCTGATCGGGATCCAGTTCGAATCCGTACGCGTCGCATATTTTTCTGATCTTATCGCTGATAGCTTTACGATCAAATTTACCTTTTTCATCAAGGCCGAGAACGACGTTTTCCGCGGCGGTGAAAACATCGACGAGTTTAAAATGCTGATGTATCATGCCTATGCCGAGGGCAAAGGCATCCTTCGGCGAGGATATGGTTACTTCCTTACCGCCGACAAGTATCTGTCCCTCATCGGGATAGTAAATGCCCGAAAGCATATTCATAAGGGTGGTCTTTCCGCTTCCGTTTTCGCCGAGCAGAGAAAGTATCTCGCCTCGGCGCACACTGAAGCTGACACCGTTGTTGGCTGTTACTTTACCGAATCTTTTGGTAACATTACGCAGTTCTACTGCAAAATCCAATGTCCGCACCTCTTTCAAAAAGGGAGATGTTAAGAAAAAAATAAATCCGCAAAGGGAAGCTGCCTTGACAACTTCCCTTTGCTTTGTGTCAGAAAACAGAGTTATTTGATTTCGTTTTCGGTGATTCCGTCAATTCTGATGGCGAAGTAAGGAGCGGAACGATGTACGGACTCCTCGAAAGCGCCGTCGGCAATGGTCTCAACGGTGTCGCCCTGATAGACGACAACGGGAGAACCGGTCGAGTAATCATAGTAGGAAAGGTCGACCTTGCAGCTGGTGACGTGCTTGTCAGCGTCAACGGTAACGCCGGCCTGCTCGGTGCTTACGGTGAACTTGGAGGTATCGAATACCTTTACGGTGCCGTCCTTGAGGCCCTTGACAGCAGCCTCAACAGCAGCAGCGGTACCCTCGGCGCAAGCAGTACCGAGTTCGGTGATCGAAACAGCATCCTCGGCATAACCCTTTGCCCAGTTGGTGTCAACGGCCTTACCGTCCATGACAGCCTTGATAGCATAGGTGTAGTATACCGACCAGTTGTTGGTAGCAGAAGTAAGAGCAGCGTTGGGAGCAACCTCAAGCATGGAAACGTTGTAACCGACCGAGTAAGCGATAGTACCCTTCTTGTTGGCGGCCTCGGTAGCAGCGGGAGCACCGGTGGAGTCGGCGTGCTGTCCGATGATTACGCAACCGTCAGCGATGAGAGCTTCGGCAGCGGCGCCTTCCTTCTCAACGTCAAACCAGGACTGGGTGTAGGTAACCTGCATAGCAACGTTCTCGCAAACCGACTTGATTCCGAGATAGAAAGCGGTGTAACCAGAAACAACCTCTGCGAAGGGGAAGGCTCCGACGTAACCGACCTTGATATTGCCGTTCTTGTCAAAGCTGCCGGGCTGGGTTTCCTTGGTAAGGGTGCCCTTCTCGGTGAGCTCCTTGAGCTTGAGACCGGCAACAACACCGGAGATGTATCTGGACTGGTATACGCTTGTGAAGGCGTTCTTGAAGTTGGAGATTCCGCTGATGGCAGCGAAGTCACCGGTCATGGAAACGAAGGTAACGTCGGAATACTTCTTGGCAACCTCGGCGATATAGGTCTGATGGCCGTAGCTGTTGGAGAAGATGACCTTGCAGCCCATTGCAGCAAGCTCGTCGGCAGCATCGGAGCAGCCGGCATTCTCGAGGATGTTTTCTTTCCAGATGATCTGGCTGTCGGCAAGACCAAGGGTCTTAGCGGCGGCTCTGATACCGTCCTTGTGAGCCTTGGTATAACCCTCGGTGTCGTCACCGATGGTGATTACGCCGACCTTAAAATCGGCTTTAGCGGTACCGCCGCCGTTGTCGGTCGAGCTGTCGGAAGAACAGGCACACAGACATACGACGAGGGTAAGAGCCATGAGAATAGCAAGTAACTTTTTCATTTTTCTTTCCTCCAATTTTTTATTCAACGGAACTGCTCCGTTAATATACCTTTATCAATCGGCGAAAACGACGCCGGTTTCCTCGCTCATCGAAGCGATTCTTGCAAGCGACTCGACACGCAATCCCGAAGCACGCAGATCGTCACCGCCGCCCTGATAGGCCTTTTCAATCACGATTCCTGCGCCGACGACCTCGGCCTTCGCCTGAGCACAAACGCTGACAAGACCCCTGAGAGCCTCTCCCCTTGCGAGAAAATCGTCAATTATCAGAACGCGGTCTCCCTCACCGAGATGTTCTTTTGAGACGACCACCGTATTTACACCGCCGTGGGTAAAGGACTCAACCTCGGCACTGTAAACGCTCGTGCTGATATTGCGGCTCGCGGATTTCTTGGCAAAAACGACGGGACAATCAAAAAATTGCGCTGTAATACAAGCAATACCTATTCCGGATGCTTCGACGGTAAGTATCTTGTTTACATCGCAATCACAGTATAATCTTCTGAATTCCTTGCCGACTTCGTTGAGAAAGCGCACATCAATACGGTGGTTCAGAAAACTGTCCACCTTGAGTACGTCAGAGCCGCAAACTCTGCCTTCGGTCAATATCTTGTGTTTTAAGAGTTCCACAGCCAAACACACCCAACTACATATATTGCTCAGCAGGATTGATGTAATCATTATATTACAGCCCGTCGTAAAATTCAATATGGTATATTCAGAAAGAAACGACAAATTTCACTCTCTCGATTTGTGCAAAACCACTAAAACCTGACGGTCTGCGACAGCGTGACAAAAAACAAGGTTTTCATCCAAATAAAAAACACGCTCTGCTGCGTGAACAATTCACACAAACATGCGTGTTTTAAATCGGTCAGGACCGTTTACCGCAGCCTGTAGTAAGAATTACTGAGATACGATTGAGGATAGCTCCTCCGAAGCTGCTTCTTCCGAACTTTCTTCAAGGGTAACGGTTACAAATCTTACGGTGCGCATTTTCTGATCAACCAGCGGACGATCATTTTCGCCGACGGTCTGGGTCGTAGCGATTGCATCGAGGGTATCCCAACCTGCAATCATCATACCGAAGGCGGCGTACTTTCCGTTTCCGTAGGCATACTCCTTCTGGCAGATAAAGAACTGGCTTGAAGCGGAATTGTAGTCATCACCGGTACGTCCCATAGAAATAGTGCCGCGAACGTGCTTGATGGGGTTTTCGATACCGTTTGCCGCAAACTCACCCTTGATATTCTCGCCCGATCCACCGGTACCGTCACCGTCGGGATCTCCGCCCTGAATCATAAAGTCCTCTATAACACGGTGAAAAATAAGTCCGTCGTAAAACTTTTTGGATACTAATTTCTGATAGTTTGCAGCAGTAATGGGAGCCTTATCGGGATAGAGCTCGATAATCATTATACCGCCGTCTTCCATCTCGATCTTGACAAATTCGGTGACCTCGGAAGTTTCGGTATAGGTTACGCCGTCAAGCGTTCCCGTCGTATAACGGCTGACACCGGGGTTATCGTTACCCTTGCTGCCGGCATCATCTCCGGTATTATTCCCGTCCGACGAGCAGGCACAGAGCATGGTCAGGCAAAGAACGAGAGCCATAAAAAGAGCTAAATATCTTTTAAGCATAATTTATTCCTCCGAAATAATTATTGGCGTTTAATAACTGACATTCTAACCTTATCTTCCGAAATTGTCAAGTCCGCAACGACATTGTGACCGACGCAAAAAACCGCCGCCGTAGGTACGGCAGCGGTACGCATCCGATCTTAGTCGGCGTTTTTGATCTTGTTCTTGGCAAGAACTGCAACGGGAAGTCCGAAGAGGTTGATAAAGCCCTCAGCATCCTTCTGGTCGTAAACCTCGTCCTCGTCGAAGGTTGCAATCTCCTCGTCGTAAAGCGAATAGGGAGATGTGACACCTGCGTTGATGAGATTGCCCTTATAGAGCTTAAGGGTGACGTCACCGGTAACGGTTTCCTGAGTCTTATCAACGAAAGCTGACAGAGCCTCTCTGAGCGGAGTAAACCACAGACCGTTGTAGACAAGCTCGGCAAACTTGGAAGCAACAAGCTCCTTGTAATGCTGTGTATCACGGTCAAGAGTAATGGTCTCAAGCACCTTGTGAGCCTTGTAGAGAATCGTTCCGCCGGGGGTCTCGTAAACTCCGCGGCTCTTCATTCCGACAAGCCTGTTCTCAACGAGATCGGCAAGTCCTATTCCGTTGGCACCGCCGAGCTCGTTGAGCTTTTCAACGATGGCAACGCTGTCGGTCTTTACACCGTCGAGTGCGACGGGAACGCCCTTCTCAAAGGAGATCTTGACATAGGTGGGCTTATCGGGAGCCATTTCGGGAGAAACGCCCATTTCAAGGAAGCCGGGCTTATTGTACTGGGGTTCGTTTGCGGGATCCTCAAGATCGAGTCCCTCGTGGGAAAGATGCCAAAGGTTCTTATCCTTCGAATAGTTGGTTTCTCTGTTTATCTTAAGAGGAATGTTGTGAGCCTCAGCGTAGTCGATCTCTTCATCGCGGGACTTGATATCCCACTCACGCCAGGGAGCGATAATCTTCATATCGGGAGCAAAGGCCTTGATGGTAACCTCAAAGCGCACCTGATCGTTGCCCTTACCGGTACAACCATGGCAGATCGCGTCGGCACCCTCGGCGCGGGCGATTTCAACGATCCTCTTTGCAATAACGGGACGAGCAAACGAGGTTCCAAGCAGATAGTCGCCCTCGTATACGGCGTTGGCCTTAAGTGTGGGGAAAATGTAATCGTCTACGAATTCCTTCTTAAGATCCTCGATGTAAAGCTTGGATGCACCGGTCTTTATTGCTTTTTCCTCAAGGCCGTCAAGCTCGGTTCCCTGTCCGACGTCGGCGGAAACGGCGATGACCTCGCAGTTATTATAGTTTTCTTTAAGCCAGGGAATGATTATCGACGTATCAAGTCCTCCGGAGTAGGCCAGAACGACCTTTTTGATTTCTTTTTTATTCATTTATTATCTCTCCTGTCTGA
Source organism: Clostridia bacterium (assembly GCA_017467405.1). Classification (GTDB taxonomy): domain Bacteria; phylum Bacillota; class Clostridia; order Oscillospirales; family Acutalibacteraceae; genus RGIG1913. The sequence goes on along the minus strand of JAFTSH010000001.1, from coordinate 603,383 downwards.
CGGAAGTTCGTCTTTATGCGTATAATTATGCGATCATTGGACCGATTTGTCAAGGGGTTATATCAAAATTAAGCGATTTTCTGCATAATAATACAAAATTTATGTATATTTTCGCTCGTTTGTGCATATTTCGCCGAAAAAGTTGACTCAATATTCAAAAGCCACACATATTCGAGAAGATATTTATTGTGTAGAAACGGAATTTTTCAGCAACGTCGACCTTGTCGTTTCACTTAAAATTTATCACAAAGGCACGGGTTACGGTAAAAAACCGGTTGAATATATTTGATCTCTGTGGTAAAATTACCGTAGTTATTAATTATTGTACGGAGAAGCTATGAAACGACTGATTTCACTTTTTCTTGCCTTTATAATCATTTTCTCGCTGTGTGCCTGTACTTCGGACACGGCTGACGATTATACCGTCTCCTTCAGCCTTGACAACGTCCCCGTGACCGTAGATCCTCAGCTTGCTGAGAGTCAGTCTGAAATAATGGTAGTGACCAACGCGTTTGAAGGGTTGATGCGCACCGAACCTGACGGAACCGTAACGTACGGCGCTGCCGAAAAATACAGTGTATCCGATAACGGAAGAAGGTACACCTTCACCCTACGCGAAGGACTTAAGTGGAGTGACGAAACCGAGCTTACTGCACAGGATTTCGTTTACGGAATCACCAGAGCTCTTCTTCCCGAAACGGACGCCCCCGCAGCAGACAGTCTTTATTGTATCAAAAACGCAGAGCTGGTACACAACGGCACCGCCGAAGCATCGCAGTTGGGCGTCAGCCGTGAGGGAGACCGCACCGTTATTATCGAACTTGATTATACCGATCCCGACTTTCTTCGCAGTCTCTCGCTTCCCGTTGCGATGCCCTGCAAGGAAGAGTTTTTCCTTTCCACCTCCGGTAAATACGGACTTTCAAAGGATGACATCATATGCAACGGGCCGTACTACGTACGCCGCTGGTCGCAGGACACCTCCTCTCAATCTCTCCGTCTTACGCGAAGCACCACATACGTCGGAGAAGCAAAAGCGATGCCTGCCGCCGTCCTTCTCTATTTCAACATGGAAGCCAAAAATCTTGTAACCAATATTTCCGAGGATCAGCTTGATTCGGGTGTTCTTGAGCGCATATACTACCGTTCGGCCGTAACGAAGGAGCTGAAAATCGAAGAAAACGAATATCTCTCCTGGTGTCTGTGGCTAAAACCCAACGGCACCCTTACCTCGTCGGATATCATAAGGGACTGTCTCGCCAAGAGCATTGACAAGGAAACGGTTGCACGCCATCTTTCGGACGGCTTCTCGGTTACCGACCGCATCGTTCTCCCCTCTTATATCGTCGGAAAACACACCTACGGAAGTTATACGTCAAACGTTTCCCTATCGAAGGACAACGTTGGCAAAACGAAGTTGGATGAGATTTTCAAGAGTGAACTTACGACTATCGGAGGAACCGATTCAATAACGTTGGCCTTCGTTTCGGACAGCATGGTTGAGCAGACTGCCAAATCCATCGCTCAGTGTTGGCAAAGTTATTTCGGAATGAAGGTTACTATGAAGGCAATGAGCGAGGACGAGCTTTACTCCTCGATGGGGTCATCCGCCTTTGACGCTGCCATTATACCGGTAGGAAATATGTCACATAGCGCAAAAGCCGTGCTCTCTGCCTTTTCTTCGGATTCTCCAGCAAACCGTTGCGGATATAACAGCGTTGAATACGATCTTATCCTCTCTTCGGCCAAAAACAAGGAAGAGGGTGTTGTTGCCGCTTATCTCCTTGAGGCGGAAAAATATCTGTTTGAGAAATCCTTGCTCATTCCCCTCGTAAAGGAAAGCAGATTCATAGCATACGACGAGGATATCAGCGGAATAGGTTATCTTTCCGCATACGGCGTTATAAACTTCTCGGTCGCAGTCAATGCGGATAAATAATTTGGAGGCTGCCTTGATAGAAAATCCTTCACATTCCGATTTGCTTTCAAAAGACGGAATAATTGACCTGCTCGAGCACTCTGAGGTATTCGACCTTACGATATTTGACGAGACGGACTCAACAAACGACGTATTGAAAGAAATGGCCAAAAACGGCGCTCCCGAGTGGACTGCGATCATAGCACGTCGCCAAAACCGCGGACGGGGACGTTTGGGGAGAAGCTTCGTTTCCCCCGAAGGCGGACTTTACATGAGCCTGCTTTTGCGTCCCGAGCTGTCAGCTGCCGATTCACTCTTTATCACTACTGCTGCTGCGGTTTCGGTTGCGGAAGCAATCGAATCGATGGGTGTCGAAAAGGTCGGTATAAAATGGGTAAACGATATTTATATTGACAACAAGAAAGTATGCGGTATACTTACAGAGGGCGCAGCTGATCCAACGGACGGTCGGCTCAGCTATGCGGTTCTCGGAATCGGAGTAAACGTTATAACCCCCGACGATGCTTTTCCCGACCAACTGAAAAACAAGGCGGGAAGCATTTTCGGATCGGATGCTCCGCACGATACGCTCTGCTCACTTACCGCAGCAATACTGAACAGATTATATTGCCGCTGTTCCTCACCCGACAAAACCGACCATCTCAGCGAATACAGACGCCGTTCGGTGATCGTCGGGAAAAACGTAGCACTGAAAATAAACGGAAACGAACTGCGCGCTAAGGCGCTTAATATCAATGACGATCTGTCTCTTCTCGTAAAAACCGACGACGGCAACGTAACGTCAGTTTTGTCGGGAGACGTGACGGTGACCGATTTCTGACGGAGGTATTTTATGAAAACTTCAAGACTCGTTATGTTCATCATTCTCGCTCTTTCACTCGTTGTAACCTTCGATTTCGGCGTAAGCTTTTTCGGATTGCTTGCAAACGACGGCACTGCACAAACGGTATACGGACTGATCTCCAAACTGATATTTGACACCGAAACAACAGCCAAAACCGTTTTCCCCTTCTTCGCAATATCCTCACTCGTATCTCTCGCCGTGGGGATCGTCAACATCATCCTCGCCTGTATCAACGCTATGAAAAGAGAGCTTGAGCTTTAATACGTATACGATAAAAAGCCGCCCCGACTTTGCGCTGTCGGGGCAGCTTTTTTGATCACATTCCAAACTCGACATAGGCGATGGCAGCGGCCACTGCAAACGCTATAATAATAAAGGTGACGGTGGGAGGAAGCAGAATTCCGAGCAGAATAATTACCCCGAGAAGCCCTGCGACATACAAAAGACTTCTGCCGCTCTTTTTGTTAAGTATCTCGTTGAGAAGAAGTTTGATCATGGTAATACGTCCTTTCTGTTTCGTTGGTCTTATGGTATCACACGGCGTGTCCCTTTAACGGTACTTTGACGTTTCGAAACCCTTCAAAAGCAACGCTTCGTGTACCTTTTAAGGGACTTTGCGTTTTGCGTTCTTTCTAATATCATATTCGCCTCCGATGCGGCATATGCTTTATTAAACTGTACGCGGAGGGATTGATAGATATGAGAACCGAGACCGAGGACAGGGCGGTCAGTCTTGGAAAATACATAATAGAAACCAAATCAACCGTAAGGGCTGCCGCCGGAGAATTTTCCGTCAGCAAAAGCACCGTACACAAGGACGTTTCACAAAGGCTGAGAAAACTTGATCCTATGCTTTACCGCGAGGTCAAGGAAGTTCTTGACCTGAACAAATCGGAACGGCATATAAGAGGCGGACTTGCTACCAGAAAAAAGTATCTTGAACGAAAAGAAAAGTAATAATTCTCAGTATCCGCAAAAGTGCAGGCCGCAAAGGCCCGCTCTTTTGCTTTTTTGTTACATTTCCCGCTTAAACTCGTTTTCCGTCTAACTGACCGAAAAAAGATATTGCAAATATTATGAATTTTTGTTATTATGACTTTCGAGATAATTCATAATGAAAGGAAGTTTTACATGAATAGTTCTCGAAGGCTAATCTTTTCGGTTATATCTCTCTTGCTTTCGGTTTTGATGATATTCTGTGCATGCAGCAAGCAAAACGCTGCAAGTTCCGATTCATCACAGCTTACATCCTATGCACCTACGGAAAGCACCGACAATACGGGGAACGACAGTACCGATACGACGACAGATGACGTTTCATCTGATGTAACGGTCAGCACCGACAGTGAGGTGTCCTCTTCCGTTTCGACGGGCACTTCATCAACCCCTTCCACCTCAACGACTACTATGCCTTCTGCTAATCCCTCTTCTGCGGTTTCTTCACCCTCCGACGGTTTCAAAAAAACCGGTGTTTCCAACCCGTATGTTGTGAACACAAGCTATTTCACCGAGCGTGTGATAGTTGCCGAAGTTAATGCAACCTGGACAGCTTTCGGTGCCGATCCTACCGGAAAGAAGGATTCAACCTCGGCTATTCAGAATGCAATAAACTACTGCGGTGATACTCTCGGCGGAGGCACGGTATATCTCCCCGCCGGAAAGTATCTCGTTAACGGATGTATAGTTGTAAAAACCGGTGTTACCCTGATCGGTGACTACGTAGATCCCGATAAGGTAAAAGGCACCGACTACGGCACAATGATCTATGTAAAAACGGCGATGCGTTTTAAAAACGCACAACCCGTAGTATCCATACAGGGAAACGCCGGAATTGACGGTCTGACCTTCTACTACCCCGATCAAAAAGCCAATTCACCCATTGATTACTACTATACCATCGTCGGACAACTTGGTTCCTGCCGCACCATAAAAAACGTAACCCTGCTCAACTCCTACTATGGCATAACAAGCCCTCTTTCGGGTTCAACCGGAATGAATACAATCGACAATCTCAAAGGAACCATCCTTAAAGAAGGTCTCAATATTTATTCCGATGCGGATATCAGTTATTACAATAACATGACGTTCAGCCCTAAATACTGGGCCAATATGAACAGTTCTTTTAATCCGCCGACCGAAACAGCCATAAGATCTGCCATGCGCAGTCTGAATTCAAAGGGCATTCAGGTCTGCAACACGGACCGTGACGGTTTCAGAAACGTCAGCATTGACGGTTGTAAATACGGATTTTACAGCGTCAAGCCCGACCGCTCAGCCTGGAACGGAAATCTCTTTAACGTAACCATCAAAAATGCCGATTACGGTATATACTCCCTTGGTTCCTGTGCGGCCTACGGCACGAATATATCGCAGTCAAGCATCTCCGGAAGCGTATACTCTATCTATAACGCCTCTGCGAGCGGAGGTGCGGTAAACCTTTATAACGTCACGCTCAGCGGCTCCACCTCCGGAAAGGTCGTTAAACTTTCCGGCACCTCGATGGCTTTTACCGAATACTCAAAAGTAATCCCCAAGCCGGCATCAAACAAGATCTTCAACGTCGTAGCCGATTACAAGGCTGACAGAACCGGTACGACAGACTCTACGTCTGCCATTCAAAACGCTCTTAACGCCGCAAAAGCAAACGGCGGTGGCATCGTATATCTCCCCGCCGGAAGATATATCGTCAAAGGCTCACTCACGGTCGATAAGGGTATTATGTTACTCGGAGCTTCGTATTACGGTCTTGGTTGTAACACGCGCGGAAGTATAATTTTCGCCTATTCCAGCACCAAAGAACTCATAACAATAACCGGTCAAAAATCCGGTGTGGTGGGAATTACGGTAGTATATCCCGAAAACGGTATTACCGAAGCACAATACACCAAAGAGCCCGCATCCTATCCATACGCCATAAGGTGTGAAGCATCTAACACTTACGTAAGATATCTGGGACTTATAGCAACGTCCCGCGGTGTTGTGTTCGAAAATGCGGATAACTTTATTGTTGACCGTATGATAATGACGGTATGGCACACCGGAATCAAGGTTGTCAGCTCCGACAACGGTTATATTCACGGAGTTCACACCAATGCAACGCACGCTATATCTTTTGCAGGAGATAAGCTTTGCAAAGGCTGGCTCAACTCTTCAAAGGTTATCAGCGGTACAACCTATGCAACCCCATACGTTATGCTGGATTTCAATATCTGCAAAACCCTGTCTCTTTTCAAGTTTGAGAGTTCAAAAAACATACAGCTTATAGACGATTTCCACTACGGCGCACTTAGATTTGCCGTATTGACCGGCGGCTCCACGGTGTTCTGCGTCAACGTTGAAGGCTCAAGAATACTCCACTCGGGCGGATATATGTTCCTGTTGTTAGGCAAATCCACCCTTAAAGGCGCCAACGCGATCTGTTACGCCAACCAGCCTGCATTCAGCATTGAATCAGGCTCAAAGGTCACACTTGGCAATATGGACGTCGCCGGAAAAACAAACACCTACACTACCTATTGATTTTACACCCCGTTCTTTTTCGAGAACGGGGTGTCTTTTTTTGCTGAAAAAAGCAAAATTTTCTATTGAAATCAAGAAAATACTACTGTATTATGAAACAACAAACGGAGTGCGGGGATTTCCCGTATTCCGCAATAACAGCACCGCAGTCACAGTCGACGGCGGCTGATTTGCGGAAGCTGATCCGGGAGTGGATGAAAATGTCAAACGAAAAATTAACAGTCGAAAGAAAAACCTCTGCCGCTTTTATTGTCGACAGCAAGTACATCACCGACCGCGTTGCAGTGGTCGAAACAAACGCTGCCGCAGAGCCCTGGTTTGCTGATCCGACGGGACAAACCGACTCAACCGAAGCTATTCAGAAGGCAATTGATTTCTGCGCCGATACACTCGGCGGCGGTGCCGTATATCTGCCTGCAGGACGTTACCGCGTTGAAGGCAGCATTACGGTCAAAAATGCGACCACTCTGCTCGGCGACTACGTTGATCCCGACAAGGTAACGGGCACCGACTACGGTACGATGCTGTTGGTCTACTCCGACAAGCGTTTTGCCGACGCCGTTCCCGCCGTCAAGCTGTGCGGACACGCTGCCGTTGACGGAATTACGTTTTACTATCCGGAGCAAAACGTTGATAACCCCATTGACTATTACTACACCTTCGCAAGCCCGACGGAAGGATTCCGCACAATCAGAAACGTTACTCTTCTTAACTCATACTGCGGAATAACCTCTCCCCTCGTCGGTGCGACCGGACTCAACACTATTGATAACGTCAAGGGAACCGTTCTTAAAGAAGGACTTTACGTCTACAATGACGCCGATATTTCATACTACCGCAATATGCACTTTACCCCGGATTATTGGGCTCAGATGGACGGTTCCTTCTCGCCTCCCTCCTGCGACGCCGTCAGAGAAGCCATGAAGGCAATCGAATCAATCGGTATCAGGGTACAGAACACCGACCGTGACTGCTTCCGTAACGTTGTTCTCGACGGATTCAGATACGGATTTTACAGCGAAAAGCCCTGCCGCTCGGCATGGAACGGCAGCCTTTATAACGTTACGGTAAATAATGCGGAATACGGCGTCTACGCAGAAGGCGTCTGCGGCGCTTACGGCACTAATATAGCCGAGTCCAAAATTTCCGGAAGTAAATACGCTCTGTGCAACCGATCGGAAAATCATTCGGACGTCAAGGCGCTGAACCTCTATAACGTTGAGCTTGAGGGCGAATGCGAAGGCTCGATCATAAACCTCACGGGCGAAAAGATGGCCTGCGACGATTACAGCAGAATCACTCCCCTGCCCTCAAACGGTACCCTTTACAACGCGGTCAGAGATTACGGTGCCGACAACACCTCCGAAACCGACAGCACCGCCGCCATACAGAAGGCTCTGGATGAAGCGGGCGAAAAAGGTGGCGGTACGGTTTATCTTCCCGCAGGAAAATATCTTCTTGAGGGCACACTTACAGTACATGCCGGTACCCTGCTGCAGGGATCTTGCCATTATGCAAACGGACACACCACGATGGGAACGATCCTGTTTGCTTATTCAAAAGAGAAGGAGCTTATCACCGTAGAAGGTCAGAGTGCCGGTATTTCGGGAATTTCGGTTGTTTACCCGGACAACTGTGTTACGGATACGGAATACACAAAACATCCCGACAAAAATATTCCCTACACGATACGGTGTGTCGGCAAAAACACCTACGTTAAAAACGTCTCGCTTTCCTGCACCTCAAACGGTATTCTGTTTGAAGACTCCGACGATTTTATCATTGACCGAATCTTTATGACGGTATGGCACAACGGAGTCAAAATTGTAAATTCAAACAGGGGCTATATCTACGGAATACACACCAACGTCGGCCTTACGGGATACTACACAACCGATTCGCGTTGCAGCCATTGGATCAAAGGCGGAAAGCACTTCGGAGAGCATCTGTTACCCAGAGCTTACGTTATGATAGATCACACCATTTGCCACACGCTTACTCTTTTCAGATTTGAGAATTCCAAGGATATTCAACTGATTGAGAATTTCCACTACGGTGCGCTTAACTACGCCCTGCTTGACGCTTCCTCGCTTTATTTTGAAAACGCGGAAGGCTCAAGAATACTAAAGGGAGGCGTGCTTTTCGGACTTACCGGAAGCTCTGAGGTCAGAGGTGTAAACTTAATAGGATACGGTCATTGTCCTCCCTTCAACATTGAAGAAGGCAGCAGAATCACGATCGGTAACGTTGATATTGCCTGCAAGCCGAACTATAACTACGGCATCTGATTAGAAGATTTGTTTCGTGTTATTCGCTGTTTTCTGTTGAATTTTTTCCTTCGGTATGTTATTTTAGATACGGTCGATTGCTTTTTAGTACATCGACCGTGTTATTAATCGAAATGAGAGGTTGTTAGTAATGAAAGCAAAAAGGCTTATTGCCCTGATTCTCTCCGTTTTTCTCATCTTCGCCCTCACTGCGTGTGGCGGCAACGAAGATGCTTCTTCGGTAAATGAATCTTCGGCTCCTACCTTGTCGTCATCGACACAAAAGGCTGTTTCCAATGCCTACGTTATCGACAGCGAATACATCACCGACCGTGTTATGGTTGCTGAGGTAACGGCCACCGATCCCGCCTACGGTGCAGATCCCACCGGAAAGACCGACTCGACTGCCGCCATTCAGGCTGCCATCGACTACGTTTCCTTTAAGCTCAAGGGCGGCACCGTTTATCTTCCCGCCGGTAATTACCGTATAGAGGGCAGAATTATCGTACGTCCCGGCACTACCCTGCTCGGTGATTACGTTGATCCTGACAAGGTAAAGGGTACCGATTACGGAACGATGCTGTGGGCATATACCGACAAGCGTTCAAGCGATATGCTTTCGGTCATCCAGACAACCGGCAGCTCAGCCATCGACGGAATTACCATCTACTATCCTGAGCAGAAGTCCGACGATCCTATTGATTACTACTATACCATCGACTCTCAAAACGGCGGCGGACGCACAATCAAAAACGTTACCCTGATAAACTCTTATCTCGGTATTGCAATTCCCGCATCCGCCAACCGCAGCACCGTTGCCAACGTCAAGGGCAGCGTTCTCAACACTGGACTTTACGTGCCTAACGATTCCGATATCAGCTACTACAGCGATTTCAATCTTTCACCCAAGTACTGGGCTTCGATGGATAAGTCCTTCAATCCTCCCACCGAAAAGCAGATCAGGTCCGCAATGCGCAAGACCGACTCTTACGGAATCAAGGTTCAGAACACCGACCGTGACTGCTTCAGTGATATTTACCTTGACGGCTACACCTACGGTATGTACGGCGAAAAACCCAGCCGTACCGCATGGAACGGAAGCTGCTACAACGTAAACATCACCAACGCCGAGGTCGGAGTTTACGAGGAAGGTGCCTGCGGAGCTTACGGCACTAACTTTTCAGAGTCCAAGATCTCGGGAAGCAAGTTTGCTATCCAGAACGTTTCGGACGGCGACGTTAACCTTTACAACGTTACCCTGAGCGGCAAAACGTCCGGCAGAATCGTAACCCTTACCGGCGAAAAGATGACCTGTGACGAGTATTCTACCGTTGTTCCGAAGCCGGCAAGCAACAAGCTCTTCAACGTAGTCAAGGACTACGGTGCAGACAACACCGCCAAGAGCGATGCAACGGCCGCTATACAGAAGGCTCTCGACGACGCCAAGGCAAATAAGGGCGGAATAGTCTATCTTCCCGCCGGAAAGTATCATCTCGACGGAACCATCACCGTTCCTGCCGGTACAATGCTGCTCGGCGCTTACTACTACACGTCGACCTCTCCCAACAACAGCTCGGTTCTCTACGCCTACTCCAAGAGCAAGGAGTTTATAACCGTAAACGGTGATAAGTCAGGCGTCGTCGGTATCTCGGTCTGCTATCCCGAAAACGGTATCACCGAAACCAACTACGAGGAACACAGAACCAACGAATACCCCCATACCATCAAGTGTGTCGGAAAGCAGACCTACGTCAAGAACATTACCCTTGCTGCTACCGGAAAGGGTGTCCTCTTTGAAAACTCGGATAACTTCATCCTTGACCGACTCTTTATGACTGTATGGCACGAAGGCGTTACCGTGAAAAACTCCAATAACGGAATCATCTACGGCGTGCACACCAACGTCGGCCCCGTAGGAGAGTTCAGAGGCTCGGGCGACAGCCGTTTCAGAGAATGGCTCAGCAGCGACAAGGTTATGCGCGGAGAAAAAACCAACGCCAGCTATACGATGATAGATTATAATATCTGCTACACCATGTCTCTCTTCGTACTTGACAACGCCAAGAACATCCAGCTTATCGAGAATTTCCACTACGGTGCGCTTAATTTCCTTAAGATGAACAATTCCTCGGTTTACTTTGAAAACGTAGAGGGCTCCAGAATTCTCAGAACGGGAGGACGTTTCTTCACTCTGACCGGAAACTCCACCCTCAAGGGTGTCAACGCGATCTGCTACAGAACACAGCCCGCTTTTGAGGTTGAGGCCGGAAGCAAGGTTACCATAGGAAATATGGATATTGCCAATACCACCAACCAGAACATCAATTATTGATCTCAAAACCCTCGATTGAAAAAGTCGAGGGTTTTTCTTAAAAAACAAAAGGTAGGTCTGTAAAAATTAATTGACATTAAATTCTCGGTATGATAATATACCTTGTGTAATCGTTTGCGCTTATCGACTGCTCCGGTAAGTGCGACAGATATGAAAGGATGGTTTTATGAAGCTCAGAAAAATCATTGCGCTCATATTGTCCGCAATTCTGTTGCTTTCGCTTGTCGCCTGTGCGGGTGACGGACAAAGTGAACAGAATGCAACGTCGAGCGCGACAAATTCAGGTTCTTCTCTCAACACAGGAGCTGCCGTTTCGAAAGCCTTCGTTGTAGAAAGCAAATATTATACAGATCGCGTTATCGTTGCCGAAGTCGACGCTGCAAAGGATTACGGTGCAGATCCCACCGGAAAGACCGACTCAACTTCTGCCATTCAATTAGCCATTGACCACGTCGCGTTCCAACTCAAAGGCGGTACCGTTTATCTGCCCGTCGGAAACTACCGCGTCGAAGGAAGAATAATCGTACGCACGGGCGTTACTCTCATCGGCGACTACGTCGATCCCGATAAGGTAAAGGGTACCGACTACGGTACGATGCTGCACGTATATACTGACAAGAGAGCATCGAACGGACTTTCAGTCATTTCGATGTACGGAGGCTCTGCGGTCGAGGGCATTACCGTTTACTATCCTGAGCAGAACGCTGACGATCCCATCGACTACTATTATACCATCGATTCACAAAACTCCGCGAGCTCCCGTACCGTCAAAAACGTCACCCTTCTTAACTCGTATATGGGTATCGCGAGTCCCATCGACAGTATAACCGCCTGTGAAACCTTCGACAACGTGAAGGGCACCGCTCTCAAGGCAGGATTATACATATACTCCAACGCCGACATTGCTTATTATGACAAAATAACCTTCTCTCCCAAGTACTGGGCATCGATGGATAAGTCCTTCAATCCTCCCTCGGAAGACAAGGTCAGGGCGTCCATGCGCAAGAGCAAGTCCTGCGGACTGTACGTGCGTGACACCGACCGCGCCTGCTTCAGCGACTGCACTCTTGACGGTTTCACCTACGGCATTTACAGTGACGAGGCTGTTCGCTCCGAGTGGAACGGAAGCTACCACAACTTTACCATCAAAAATGCAGAGGTAGGAATCTATTCACTTGCGGCAAGCACTGCCTACGGAGCAAACTTTTCGGAGTCAAGCATCTCGGGCAGCAAGTATGCTATTCAGAACAAATCCGTTCAGGCCTCCGGTGTCGTCAATCTTTATAACACCAAGGTCAACGGAAAAACCGAAGGAAAAATCATCGAGCTCACGGGAGAAAAGATGATCCGTGATAAATACTCTTCCAAAACTCCCCTCCCCGGCTCAAAAAAGATTTTCAACGCAGTTACCGGATACGGTGCAGACAACACCGCCGAGAGCGATGCAACGGCCGCTATACAGAAGGCTCTTGACGACGCAAAGTCAAGCGGTGGCGGAATAGTTTATCTGCCCGGCGGAGAATACCAGCTTGACGGCTCCCTCACGGTATACGAAGGAACCATGCTGCTCGGTTCATACATGAACTGTGCTTTCATTCCCAACTACGGTACTATGATCTACGCATACTCCAAGGATAAGGAGCTTATTACCGTCAACGGAAAGAACGCCGGTGTAGTAGGTCTTAACATTGCATATCCCGAAAACGGTATTACCAAGACCAACTATACCGAACGCGTTAAAAACGACTATCCCTACACCGTTAAATGCACCGCAGAAAAAACCTACGTCACCAACCTTTGCATTTCGGCCACCTCAAAAGGTGTGTTGTTTGAAAACGCCGATAATTTTATTCTTAACCGTCTGTTTATGACGGCTTGGTATGAGGGTGTTACGGTTAAAAATTCCGACAACGGTTATATCTACGGAATACTTACCAACGTCGGCTTTACTCACGGACTGACCAACAAACGCTTTTCTGACTGGCTTATGAGCGGAGAGGTTCAAATTGACGGTCAAAAGGTTGTTTTCCAATACGCAAAGCTTGACTACAATATCTGCTACACCCTTACCCTGCTCACCTTTGAGAATTCCAAGAATATTCAGCTTATTCAAAACTTCCACTACGGCGCATACAACTACGCAAAGCTGAATAACTCTTCGCTGTATTTTGAAAACATTGAAGCTGCAAGAATCATCAAGGACGGAGGAAGATTCTTCACCCTCACGGGCAACTCCTCCGTAACGGGCGTCAACGCTCTGTGCTACGGAAACATCAAGCCCACGCACAGCGTTGAGGCGGGCAGCAAGCTCTATATTGCCAATATGGACGTTGCAGGCACCGACAACCACGTGGCAACAAACTGATTCAAAACACAATCGCAAAGTCTTTTCTCCTCCTCGGGAAAAGACTTTGTTTTTTGTAAAAAAGCATACGGTATCACAAAATTCTGTTGAATATTTAACGCGAGTGGTGTAATATAGTAAGCAACAATCTCAAATATTCAAAAGCGAAAGGAGTTTATTTATGAAAACAAACAGGGTTCTGTCTCTTTTGCTAGCTATTGCTCTTATGCTGATGCTTGCGGCCTGCGGCGGAGAAACCGATACCGTTTCAGACACAAGCTCAACGTACTCTATGCTTACAACAAACACTTCAAAAAGCGTTTCAAATGCCTTTGTTGTTGAAAGCAAATACCGCACCGATCGGGTTATCGTTGCCGAGATCGATGCTACCAGCAAGGAGTACGGTGCTGATCCTACCGGAAAGACCGACTCGACTGCCGCCATTCAGGCAGCTATTGACTACGTTGCCTTCAGGCTCAAGGGCGGCACGGTTTATCTTCCCGCCGGAAATTACCGTATTGAAGGAAGAATCGTCGTGCGTCCCGGCACCACTCTTATGGGTGATTACGTTGATCCCGACAAGGTAAAGGGTACCGATTACGGAACGATGCTTTGGGTATACACCGACAAACGTGCAAAGGATCTGCTTTCGGTTATTCAAATGACGAGCAGCTCGGCTATCGACGGCCTTACCATCTATTATCCCGAGCAGAAGGCTGACGATCCTATTGATTACTACTATACCATCGACTCGCAGGCTTCCGTTTGCCGTACCATCAAAAATCTTACCCTCATCAATTCATACTGCGGAATTACAAATCCCTTGGGCAGTGCCAGCGGACTCAACACTATGACCAACGTCAAGGGCACCGTTCTCAACACGGGACTTTACGTGCAGAACGACGCGGACATAAGCTATTACAGCGATTTCAACCTTTCGCCCAAGTACTGGGCTTCGATGGATAAGTCCTTCAATCCGCCTACCGAAAAGCAGGTCAGATCTGCAATGCGCAAGACCAACTCTTACGGAATCAAGGTTCAGAATACCGACCGCGACTGCTTCAGCGATATTTACCTCGACGGCTTCACATACGGTATGTACGGTGAAAAACCCGAACGTACCGCCTGGAACGGAAGCTGCTACAACGTAAACATTACCAACACCGAGGTCGGAATTTACGAGGAGGGTGCCTGCACCGCTTACGGCACCAACTTTGCCGAGTCCAAAATCTCGGGAAGTAAGTTTGCTATTCAGAACGTTTCGGACGGCGACGTTAACCTTTATAACGTTACTCTGGACGGAAGAACAGCAGGCAGAATCGTAACCCTCAACGGCGAAAAGAAAATCTGTGACGAATACTCTACCGTTATCCCCAAGCCCGCAAAGAACACCCTCTACAACGTTGTCAAGGACTACGGCGCAGACAACACCGCCAAGAGTGATGCAACGGCCGCTGTACAGAAGGCTCTTGACGACGCAAAGGCAAACAAGGGTGGAATCGTCTACGTCCCCGCAGGAAAATACCAGATTGACGGAACACTCACAGTTCCTGCCGGTACGATGCTGCTCGGCGCTTTCTACTACGCATCGAGCGCCCCCAACAACAGCTCAGTTCTCTACGCCTACTCCAAGAGCAAGGAGTTTATAACCGTAAACGGTGATAAGTCGGGCGTCGTAGGTATCGCAGTCTGCTATCCCGAAAACGGTATTACGGAAGACGAATATGAAAAACGCAACGAGAAAGAGTATCCCGCCGCCATCAAATGCGTCGGAAAACAGACCTACGTTAAGAGCGTTACCCTTGCCGCTACCGATAACGGCGTTGTATTTGAGAATTCCGACAACTTTATTATCGACCGACTCTTTATGACGGTATGGTTTGACGGTGTAACCGTTAAGAATTCCGACAACGGAATCATTCACGGAGTTCACACCAACGTCGGTTACGCCACCAGCTACAATTCTTCGGGCGACGGCCGTTTCAGAAACTGGCTTAATACCGGAAAGGTTATAAACGGTCAGGAGACGGCAACTGCATACGTTATGCTCGACTATAACATTTGCTACACCATGACCCTTTTCACTCTGGACAACTGCAAGAACATTCAGCTTATTGAGGATTTCCACTACGGTGCTCTGAACTTCCTTAAGATGAACAACTCTTCGCTTTACTTCGAAAACATTGAAGGCTCCAGAATCATAAGATCCGGCGGACGCCTCTTTACCCTGACGGGAAATTCGACCTTGAGCGGTGTTAACGCAATATGCTACGCAAACCAGCCCGCCTTTGAAGTTGAGTCCGGAAGCACGGTAAACATCGGTAACATGGATATCGCCGGACAGCAGAACCACGTCAAAACCTATTGATCTCAAGCAAAAAGACATTTCCCTACCGCGGGAAATGTCTTTTTTATAACAAAAAAGCAGACAACGTCACAAAAAAGCCGTTGAATATTTGATTTCAGTAATGTAATATATTATTTGTCAAAATATAAAATCGGAAGGAGTTTTCTTATGAAAGCAAAGAATATTCTGTCTCTTTTACTGGCTGTAACGCTTATCCTCACGCTTGCGGCCTGTACGGGAGATACGGAAACCGTCTCTGATACAAGCTCAACATATTCCATGCTGACCACCACAACTACAAAGGCTGTTTCAAACGCAAGCGTTATTAACAGTAAATACGTCACCGATCGTACCATTGTTGCTGAAGTTAACGCTGCAAGCAAGGAGTACGGTGCCGACCCAACCGGAAAGACCGACTCGACGGCTGCTATTCAGGCCGCAATCGACTACGTTGCCTTCAAACTGAAGGGCGGTACGGTTTATCTTCCCGCCGGAAATTACCGTATTGAGGGGCGAATCGTCATACGTCCCTGTACCACCCTCATGGGTGATTACGTAGACCCCGACAAGGTAAAGGGTACTGATTACGGAACGATGCTTTGGGTATATACCGATAAACGTGCAAAGGATCTGCTTTCGGTTATCCAGTTGTGCGGAAGTTCGGCCATCGACGGACTTACTGTTTATTATCCCGAGCAGAAGGCCGACGATCCTATCGATTACTACTATACCGTCGACTCACAGAACGGCGCAAGCTGCCGTACCATCAAAAACCTGACCCTAATCAATTCCTATTACGGAATCACCAGCCCTACAACCGGCTCGACCGGTCTCAACACCATCACCAACCTCAAGGGCAGTGTGCTCAACACCGGACTTTATATCTACTCCGATGCCGATATCAGCTATTACAGCGATTTTAACCTTTCACCCAAGTACTGGGCTTCGATGGATAAGTCCTTCAATCCGCCCACTGAAAAGCAGGTCAAAGCCGCCATGCGCAAGACCGAGTCATACGGCATCAAGGTGCAAAACACCGACCGCGACTGCTTCAGCGACATATATCTCGACGGATACACCTACGGTATGTACGGTGAGAAGCCCGACCGCACCGCCTGGAACGGAAGCTGCTATAACGTAAACATCACCAATGCAGACTACGGTGTTTACGAGGAGGGTGCCTGTACATCGTACGGCACAAACTTTGCCGAGTCCAAGATCTCGGGTGACAAGTTTGCTATCCAGAATACCTCAAACGGCGACGTTAACCTTTACAACGTTACTCTGGACGGAAGAACGGCAGGCAGGATCGTAACCCTCAGCGGCGAAAAGAAAACCTGCGACGAGTATTCTACCGTTATCCCCAAGCCTGCAAAGAACACCCTCTACAACGTTGTTAAAGACTACGGTGCAGACAACACTGCCAAGAGTGATGCGACGGCCGCGATCCAAAAGGCTCTTGATGATGCCAAGAAAAACGGCGGCGGAATCGTCTACGTGCCCGCAGGAAAATACCAGATCGACGGAAACCTCACCGTTCCTGCCGGTACAATGCTGATCGGTTCGTACTATTATGCTGCATCTTCTCCAACCTACGGCACCGTGCTTTATGCTTACTCTAAAGAGAAAGACTTTATAACCGTTAACGGAGATAAATCCGGTGTCGTCGGATTCCAGATCACTTACCCCGAAAACGGCGTTACCGAAACGGAATACGACAAGAGAAACGAAGAGGAATATCCCTATACCATCAAGTGTGTCGGAAAACAGACATACGTTAAGAGCGTTACCCTTGCCGCTGTCGATAACGGAGTATTTTTCGAGAATTCCGATAACTTTATCGTTGACAGACTCTTTATGACGGTATGGTTTGACGGTGTTACGGTCAAGAATTCCGACAACGGAATCATCCACGGTGTACATACCAATGTCGGATATGCTCTCGGTTATACCGGTTCAGGTGACAGCCGTTTCAAGGACTGGCTCCATACCGAAAAGGTTATGCGCGGACAGAAAACCGCTGCTTCCTATACCATTATCGACTACAACATCTGCTACACGATGACGCTTTTCACGTTTGAAAACTCCAAGAACATTCAGCTCATTGAGGACTTCCATTACGGTGCTCTGAACTTCGTCAAGCTCCACAACTCCTCTCTTTATTTCGAAAACGTTGAGGGCTCGAGAATTCTCAGAACCGGAGGACGCCTCTTTACCCTGACAGGAAATTCGACCTTGAGCGGTGTCAACGCCATCTGCTACGCTCAGCAGCCTACCTTCGAGGTTGAGGCCGGCAGCAAGGTCAACGTCGGCAACATGGACGTTGCAGGCAAAACCAATAATAACGTCAGTTATTGATCCGCAAAACGACTCCCACCCCCTTGAGAGGTGGGAGTTTTTTTTGCTTCACACGGCACAAATGCGCCATAAAATTGCAAATTGTGATTGAACATTCTTACAAGTTAATGTAAAATAAGAATAAATATGCGCAAATTACCTTGCCGTAAAGAAAGGGTGATTATATGAAGCTGAGAAAATTTGCGGCTGTTTTTACCGTCGCTGCGCTCGTTTTTTCCTTTGCCGGTTGTCTTCCCGAAAAAACAGGCACTTCTTCAGGCGATAACAATTCCTCTTTAACCGAGGATATAACTGCTGTCAAAAAAAGCGCATCTGAGGCATATATAATCAAAAGCGATTATCTTACCGACCGAACCGTCGTAGCCGAGGTGGATGCAACGGACGAGCGCTTCGGCGCCGATCCTACCGGTAAAAAAGATTCCACCGCAGGAATACAGATGGCAATCGATTATTGTTATTATCGGATCGGCGGCGGTGTGGTTTATCTGCCTGCCGGAAATTATCGCGTAGACGGACGCATTGAGCTTCGGAGCGGTATTACCCTGCTTGGTGATTATTCCGATCCGGATATAACGCTTATACCTCCCAAAAAGGGTGAAGAGCCGACCATCGACTACGGCACGGTTATCGAGATCCGTACCGATAAAAGACTTGCCGACAAAAGCTCGGCACTCAGAATGGCCTCAAGCTCTGCGATTGACGGTCTGACCTTTTATTATCCCGACCAAAATACAAAACAGCCTATCCCCTATTACTACACCGTTGACTGTGCACCCGACGCTGTGTTCTATACCATCAGAAACGTTACCCTTCTTAACTCATACAACGGAATCTCCGGTCCCGAAAGCACGGTCAGCAGCTCATCATTCTACGAAAACGTCAAGGGCACGGTGCTGAGAAACGGTATTTACAGCTACGGCGAGTCTGACAGCTGCAGTTACACGAATATAGTCTTCTCTCCCGTCTATTGGGCGGCCGCAGGTGAAGGCTACGCCGCACCTTTAGAAGAGGATATACGCAGTGCAATCTCCGAAACCGAAAACATCGGGTTATCATTGCGCAAGGCCGACGGATCATCATTTATGCACGTTTCGCTCGACGGCTTCAAGTACGGTATCTATAACGAACCGAGCGAGGATTCCGGTTTATCGGGCAACTTTTACGACCTGACCGTTACGAACTCCGAATACGGAATATACGCGGCAAATCTCGACAAAGCTTACGGCATATGCTTATCCAACTCATCCGTTTCGGCAACGAGCTTTGCTCTGTATAATATTACGGCCAAAAAAGCCCCCATAAATCTTTTTAACACGACCCTTGAAGGAAATACCACCGGAACGGTACGCAGACTCAACGGAAAGAAAACCGTATTTACCGAGCACCCCTCGACCGCTCCCCTGCCTGCCGCAGAAAAGCTGTTTAACGCTGAGGTCTACGGTGCAGACAGAACCGGAAAAGCCGATTCATCCTCGGCCATTCAAAACGCTCTGAACGACGCAGGAAAGAACGGCGGCGGTGTGGTTTATCTGCCTGCCGGAAAATATCTTCTGAACGGAAATCTTACGGTTCCGACCGGCACGATGCTGCTCGGCTCAATGTATACGCTCAACCGTGATCCTCAATACGGCACCGCGCTCATTGCACTGAACAAGGACAAGGAGTTTATTACCGTTAACGGAAACGGCGCCGGAGTACGGGGATTATATATCGCGTACCCCGAAAACAGCATTGACGATCTTAAATACACGGACGAGACCAAGGAATATCCGTTTGCAATCAAATGCTTCGGAGAAAAGACTTTCGTGCAGAACGTAACCCTCATCGCGGCTTCTCACGGAATATGGTTTGACCAATCCGAAAGCTTTATACTCGACGGTCTGTTCACTACGGTATGGAACTGCGGAGTACAGACGACAAACTCACCGGACGGATATATCTCTGCGGTCAGTGCCTCTGCGGTATATACGGGCGGGGCGGCAAAATTCGACAGCCGCTTTGAAGGATGGATCAACAGCTCCAAAAAGATCGGAGAAACAGAAACCAACTGGGTCAACGTTATTACCGATCTTCACACAAGAAACACACTGACACTCTTTAAGCTGACGGGATCGGAAAACGTTCAGATCATAAACGCCTTCCACTACGGTGCTCTGAATTTTGCTGACGTTGACACGTCTACGGTGTTTGTCGTCAACTGCGAGGCGGCAAGGCTCAACGATCCCACCGGATTTTTCTTCAATCTGACCGGAAAATCAACCGTAAAGGGAGTAAACGCCCTTTGTTACGCGGCGGGAAAGGAAGCCAATCTCTTCGTAAAGGAAAAGAAGGGCTGCACAATTTATATCGGTAACGTAAAAGAAAGCGGCGTCAATACCTACATAAGAACGAAATAAAAAACAAAGCTCGGAACGATCAGCATTCCGAGCTTTATTTTTTATTCACCTATTATTTTAATAAGTGCGTGCTTTTTGCGGAGTCCGTCGAATTCGTAGTAAAAGATCTGCTCCCAGGTTCCGAAATCAAGTCTGCCGTTGGTTATTGCACAAACCACCTCACGTCCCATCACGGTACGCTTGAGGTGCGCGTCGGCATTGTCCTCGTATCCGTTGTGGTGATACTGCGAATAGGGCTTTTCAGGTGCAAGTTTTTCAAGCCACGTTTCATAGTCGCGATGCAATCCGCTTTCGTCGTCATTGATAAACACGCTTGCGGTTATATTCATCGCGTTAACCAGAACGAGGCCTTCCTTTACGCCGCTCTCGTTTATTGCCGCCTGAACGTCACGGGTGATATTCACCAGACCTCTTCTGGCGGGAACGTTGAAAAAGAGTTCTTTTCTGTAGCTTTTCATTTCTGTCCTCCCGTTGCAAAGTGATTTTACCTAAAGTAAATGCGGTGAAGCTGGCTTCACCGCACGACTTTTTGACCTCTTATCAGTTGGCAAAGGCTGTTGCGGGCTCGGAATCTCTTACCTCGCAGTCAATATCGCAATTTTCGCAATCGCCGTCGCAGATGTCCTCGAAATCTAAAGAATCGAAGCACTCTTCCTGGTTCTTCTTCTTCATGAACTTGGTCACGAAATAGGCGGCGGCAACGGCAGCAGCGATGATAGCGATGGCCGCAGATACGATCCAGATGATTTTAGTGGACTTCTTCATTATGAGTACCTCCGTTAAATAACATTAAAACTTACTACATAAATAATAAACCTTTTTGGGGCTTATGTCAATAGCCACAAACGATTTTGTCCACGTTCTTGACGGATTGTCCCCCGACATAGAATGTAGCAGACGCACAGGTTACCTGTACCGAAAAGGGGTTATGTTATGCGAAACAGAATTCGTCACAACGGTCAGCTTACAGACGAGGCTCTTGAGCTGCCGCGCGCTGCGGCAAAGGGATTCCGCGTTGAAATTGATTCTTCGGGTGAGACGCTGATAGACGGAAGCTGTTCACTTAAAGAATACGACGAGGCGCGTGTTTCCGTTATCTGCGGAGGACGCAAGGTTATACTCACAGGGGACGGTTTGAGCATTGCAGAATTCACACCTGACAGATTTGTCGTATCCGGTCTGATAACCGGCGTTGAACTTGAATGATACGGTGGCTGTATGTTTATTTTTCTTTTATTCAGATTCTTCAGAGGATACGTCAAATTCCGTTTTGACGGAGGGTTTATCCAGACCTTTATCAATGCCTGCGTCCTCGAGGGGATAGCGCTTCGGGGTGTGGCGAAAAGCGGAGACGGCTTTACCGCGTATATTCCCGCATCACAGTACCGTTTACTGCGATCCCCCGCAAGAAAATCGGGAGTAAGGGTCAGGATCATCAAAAAAAGCGGCCTCCCCTTTATCATTCATCGACACCGCGGACGTTGGGGTATTCCGGTGGGGGCTATAGTATTTTTGGTGCTTATGTGGTTTTTACCTCAGCATATATGGGAAATACGCATCTCGGGTAACAAGGACGTTTCGGAAGCTGAAATACGCAACGCACTTGACGACATTGGAATCGTATGCGGAATGAAGACCGAGGACACCGATTACGACAACGCGCGTCAGCGGCTTATTCTGAGACTGCCGTCTCTTTCCTGGTGCTCGCTCAATATTGAAGGCTGCGTAATGACCGTCGAGGTCAGAGAACGGGTATATAAGCAGGATGAAAATCGCACTACTCCCTGCAATCTTATCGCAAAATGCGACGGATATATCACCGATATGAGGGTGTTGGTCGGAAAGGCGGACGTAATCCCCGGAGATGCCGTGCTGAAGGGAGATCTGCTTGTCAGCGGTGTAGTAGAATACGCCTCCGGACGCACCGAATTCAAAACCGCCAAGGCTCAGATCCTTGCCCGAACAGAGCACACGCTTGAGTTTTATCAACCGTTTGAGGTGACGGAGATACATCGCACCGGAAAGACCTTTGAACGAAGCGTTCTTTCGTTATTCGGAACGGATATTCCCCTCTATCTCGGCTCGGTGCCCGAAAACTGTCAAAAGGAAACCGAAGATAACTTTATTGAACTGAACGGACATACCCTTCCGCTCGGTACGGTTACTGCCACGTTTCACGAAATAAAGCAGATCACCAAAACACTTGACGAGGAACAAGCAATAAGGCTTGCCGAAAATCATATCGCGCAAGCAGAAAAAACGAAGCTTAACGGCGTTGAGATTTTATCGAGAGAAAAAAAGGTGGATATAACACCCGAAGGGGTTAAAATTACTATTGAATATACCTGTATTGAAGATATTGTTTTACAATCTGACATATTGATTTTAGAGGAATAATATAGTATTATATTATACAGGGAGATTTGTCGTTGGATTTGCAACACGGAGGAACGTAATGTACGAACAGACTGTAAGTATAGACCGTATGGAGCAGGTAGTCGGACTCTTCGGAAGCTTTGATGAAAACATCCGTCAGCTTGAAACCGAATATTCCGTAACCATCACCGTGCGCGGTGGAGAACTGAAGATTTCGGGAGAGCCCGAAAACGTTGCTCTTGCCGTAAAGGCCGTTACCGCTCTGATCGCCCTCATCAACAAGGGTGAGGCGCTCAGTGAGCAGAACGTTCGTTACGTTATCTCGCTGGTGTCGGAGGGCGACGAGGAAAATCTCGGCCAGCTTTTTGGCAGTGATTCGGTGTGTATAACCTCAAAGGGCCGGCTCATCAAGCCAAAGACCGTCGGACAGAAAAAGTACATTGAAGCCATTGCCGACAATACCGTCGTATTCGGTGTAGGTCCTGCCGGTACCGGCAAGACCTATCTTGCCGTTGCTATGGCGGTAAAGGCCTTCAGGGCAAAGCAGATCAACCGCATAATTCTCACCCGTCCCGCCGTCGAAGCGGGCGAAAAGCTCGGATTTCTTCCCGGAGATATTCAGCAGAAGGTAGACCCGTATCTCCGCCCGCTCTATGATGCTCTCTTTGATATGATGGGCGCTGACAGCTTTCAAAGGTATCAGGAAAGGGGCAACATTGAGGTCGCTCCCCTTGCGTATATGCGAGGACGCACCCTCGATGACTCCTTTATCATACTTGACGAGGCACAGAACACCACTCCCGAACAGATGAAGATGTTCCTGACACGACTCGGTGTTAACTCAAAAGCGGTAGTAACGGGTGATATTACACAGATAGATCTTCCAGACGGCAGGCGCAGCGGACTTATTGACGCTACGCACGTCCTTAAGGGAATTGATGATATTTCCATTGTGCGTTTCAGTGAAAAGGACGTTGTACGCCACAGACTGGTACAGGAAATAATCAAGGCATATGAAAGGCGTGACAAAAAACAATGAAGGCTTTGACTTTATATATAAAGAACGAGCAAAAAACGGTCAAGCTCCCCACGGGACTCAGGATGTTGGTCAGACGCTGCTGTAACGCAGTGCTCTCGTACGAAAAATTCGGACAACCTGCCGAGGTCAGCGTGATATTTGTTGATAATACTACCATACGCGGTCTCAACGCAACCTACAGAGGCAAGGACATCGAAACCGACGTGCTCTCCTTCCCTCTCGGCAACGACGGAGTTTACGATACCAACCCCGAAACGGGTGCAAAACTGCTCGGTGATATAGTAATCTCGGTCGAACGCGCGCTTGCGCAGGCAGAGGAATTCGACCATCCGTTTACGAGAGAGATCGGTTTTCTCACCGTACACTCGATGCTGCACCTCCTGGGATACGACCATATGGAAAACAAGGAAGCTATCGTAATGCACGACAAGGAAAGAGATATTCTCGCCTCCCTTGAGCTTTCAAGAAACAAAGCCTTTGATGCAGAGGATCTGATGAAATGAGCAAAAACACAAAAAGTGCTTTTATAGCCATTGTCGGACGCCCCAACGCGGGAAAGTCCTCTATTATGAACCGTCTGCTCGGACAGAAGGTTGCCATCGTTTCGGACAAGCCCCAGACTACCCGCACCAGAATAATGGGTGTTCTGACCGAGGAGGACACGCAGTACGTTTTTATCGATACTCCCGGTCTTCACAAGCCCCGCACCGCACTTGGCCAGAAGATGGTCAAGGCTGTCGGCGACGGTATGAGTGACGTTGACGGTTGCATTCTCGTTTGTGATGCGTCTCAAGGAATCGGTATTCCCGAAAGGGAGCTGATGAAGGAATTCAAAAAGCGTAAAATTCCTGCAATACTTGCCCTTAACAAGACCGATCTTATCAAAAACAAAGAGGAACTTCTTGCTCTTATTCTCACCTTTGCAGGTGAATTTGATTGGAGCGGCGTTGTCCCCGTTTCGGCCAAAACGGGCGACGGATTCGGCGGTCTCAAGGAAGAAATGGAAAAGCTCGCCGTTGAGGGCGTTCATATGTTTGACGACGACACCCTGACCGATCAGCCCGAAAGGGTTATCGCGGCCGAGCTTGTCCGCGAAAAAATGCTTCGTCTTCTTGACCGCGAGATACCCCACGGTACCGCGGTGCAGGTTGAGCGCTTTGTCTTGCGTGAGGACGACGGGATACTCGATATTGACTGCACCGTTTTCTGCGAAAAGGACTCACATAAGGGCATCATCATCGGACACGGCGGCGCAATGCTCAAAAAAATCGGCAGCCTCGCCAGACACGATATGGAAGAATTTTTCTGTTGCAAGGTCAATCTCAAATGCTGGGTCAAGGTCAAGGAGAATTGGCGCAACAGCGAGGTAATGATCCGTAATTTCGGTCTTGACTGACTGATAACCCCGCGCGATAAGGGAATACTGTTATTACATTATCGCGAAGGGGTATATCCATGAGAGCTTCAAAGAAAAACACCGCGTGGAAGCGCTTCACCAAAACCGGTGCAATAAACGATTATCTTGCTTACTGCGAGGCGGCAAAGGAACTGTCGCCCGAGGAGATTCCCGATGAAATTTACGACAGACGGACTGATAGTGAAGGAAAGCTTCACGGGGGAAAGCGATCGGATAATAACCGTTCTGACCCGTGACCGCGGACTTTTGCGTTCATTTGCTCCCGGAGCAAGAAGAATCAAGAGCCGTAACGTTTCGTCAACACAGCTTCTGGCATACTCGAGGCTCTCCTTTGCAGAAAGCAAGGGTATCTACCGTGTTGAATCCGCTGCGGCTCACGACGTTTTTTTCGGGCTGAGATCGGATATTGAAAAGCTTGCTTTGGCTCAGTACTTCTGCGAGCTCTCTTCAGCCTTCGTACAGGAGGGCGACAGCAGCGAGGAGATTTTGCGGCTGATGCTCAACTGTCTCAAGTTTCTTGAGACCGGTGCAAAGCCTGCAAAAATGCTCAAGGCCATTGCAGAACTGCGTCTTATTTCGCTGTCGGGATATATGCCTGACCTCGTTGCCTGCTCGGTATGCGGCTGCTTCGGCGAATCGGTCTATCATTTCGATATTTCCGAGGGATCCGTCACCTGTGCCGAATGTCTTGACGGTCTGTCCACGGGTATTCCTATCCCCTACTCCGTCTTTTGTGCCATGAGGCACGTTATATACAGCGACTTCAACAAGCTGTTTTCATTTTCGTTGGACGACGAAAGTCTTTCGGTTTTAACCGACGTCTGCGAGCGATATCTGCTCGAAAGAGCCGACAAACGCTTTGCTTCACTTGAATTTTACAACTCACTTACATAGCGGCGAAAATCCGCGTCTTTAGAACAGCAAATCGGATATTTCGCTCTGTACTTAAGGAGAAATCCATGCCGTACACCCTCAAGCATATCAGATCACTTGAGCTCGACAAGATACTTGCCATGCTCGCCAAGCGCACCGCCTGCCCTGATGCGGCCGAAGCGGCTCTTGCTCTTGTACCCACAGGACATCTTTTCGAGGCGAACGAGCTGATGCAGCAAACGGTCGACGCTCATATGCTCATTGCCAGATTCGGCGCGCCCTCCTTCGGAGGACTTACAAACATCAAGAACGCGCTTGCCCGCGCCGACGCCTCGGGAATCCTCTCGATGGGAGAGCTCCTGACGGTTGCGTCGGTGCTGCATATATTCAGAACACTCAAGGATTGGCGAAGCCATTCGGCGGATATTCCTACCTGTCTGAACGAACGGTTTGACGCAATCTACACCAACCGCAGTTTTGAAGAAAAAATAACCACCTGCATTATTTCCGAGGAGGAGATGAGTGACCGCGCCTCCCCTGCCCTCGCTGACATACGGCGTAAGATCTCTGCGGCTCAAAACCGCGCAAGAGACCGTCTTGAAAAGATGGTACATTCATCCTCGGAACAGAAATATCTTCAGGATTCGATTATCACGATGCGCGACGGACGTTTCGTCGTTCCCGTAAAGCAGGAATACCGCTCACAGATTTCAGGACTCGTGCACGACACCTCATCCTCGGGCGCTACACTTTTTATCGAGCCCATGGAGGTAGTCGAAGCCAATAACGAGATCCGGATTCTCAGGCAAAAGGAAAAGCAGGAAATCGAGCGAATTCTTGCGGAGCTTTCGGCCGATGCGGGAGGATATTCGGTTCCGATCTCGACAAGCTATGAGATCTGTGTCGAGCTCAATCTGATTTTCGCCAAGGCACAGCTTGCCTACGAGATGAACGCCGTAGCCCCAATACTGTCTGATGACGGAATTATCGAGCTCAAAAAAGCGAGGCATCCGCTTCTCGCAAAGGACAAGGTGGTACCGACCGATATCCGTATCGGAGACGACTTTGACACCCTCGTAATCACCGGACCCAACACGGGCGGCAAGACCGTTTCACTCAAAACGCTGGGACTTCTCACCCTTATGGCTGAATGCGGACTGATGCTTCCCGTAAGCTCCGGAAGCCGCGTTTCGGTTTTTGAGAACGTACTCGCCGACATCGGTGATGAGCAATCAATCGAACAGTCGCTCTCCACCTTCTCGGCACATATGACCAACATAATCGCCATAATAGCCGAAACGGGGCAACGCTCTCTGGTTCTTCTCGACGAGCTTGGAGCAGGCACCGACCCCGTGGAGGGAGCCGCACTTGCGGTTGCGGTGCTCGAACACCTGCGCGCTCTCGGTGCCAAGACCGCCGCGACCACGCACTACGCAGAGATCAAGGAATACGCACTTCGCACCGACGGAGTAATGAACGCCAGCTGCGAATTTGACGTAAACACCCTTTCCCCGACATACAGACTTCTTATAGGTCTCCCCGGTCGCTCTAACGCTTTTGCAATACTTGAGCGTCTCGGAATGGAGCCTCAGGTCATCGAACGTGCGAAGTCTATCGTTCCCGAACAGAGCAATCGGTTTGAGGATATTCTCAACACTCTTGAAGTCGGACGCATCGAGCTTGAAAAGCAGCAGGACGAGGCAAGGCGCCAGCGCTACCGCGCCGAGCAGCTTGCAAAAGAAGCTGACGAAAAGCAAAAAAAATATGAGGCTGAACGCGAGAAGGAGCTTCAGCGCGCAAGGGACGAGGCAAGGCGGATAGTCGACCGCACGCGCGCGCAATCCGAGCGGCTTATTTCCGAGCTTGAGGAGCTTCGCCGCGATGCCGCAAAGGACGAGGCATCCGACCGGCTTCGCAGAGCGAAAGCCGCCGCAAAGGCGGGTATGAACGCCGTCGAGGACGAGGCAAATCCCGTTGTCAAAAAGAAATCCGACGGTTACGTGCTTCCCCGCGCGCTTAAGGTCGGTGACGTCGTTCTGATAGCAGATATAGATAAAAAGGCAACCGTTACCGATGCTCCCAAAGGCGCCGACTACGTCTTCGTTCAGGCCGGAATCATACGCACCAAGGTAAATCTTTCAAATCTTCGTCTTCTTAAGGAAAAGCCGCCGGAGTACGTCAAGGAAAAGCCTGCCGCAAGGGGTGTCGATTCCCGTGCACTCAACAACATGGGCTCCGACGTTGACCTTCGCGGTCTTATGGTGGACGAGGCTCTGCCGCAGCTCGACCTTTTCATAGACAACGCCGTTCTGTGCAAGCTCGAGCAGATAACGATCATTCACGGCAAAGGTACCGGCGCTCTGCGCGCTGCGGTCCGCACCCATCTCAGAAAACATCCGTCGGTCAAGACCTTCAGGCCGGGTGTTTACGGCGAGGGCGAGGACGGAGTCACCATTGCCGCATTGAAATAATAAATCAACATGAAAGGACGTTCCTAAAATGTACAAAGATATGATGGATACCATCGGATTCGTAACAAAGTATGATCCTGAGGTCGGAGAGGCCATGGCCAACGAGCTCGGCAGACAGAGAAGAAACATTGAGCTTATCGCCTCTGAAAACTTCGTCTCCCCTGCCGTAATGGCCGCTATGGGCTCGGTACTTACCAACAAGTATGCCGAGGGATACCCCGGACGCCGCTACTACGGCGGATGCCAATACGTTGACGTTGTTGAAAACATCGCCCGCGACAGAGCCAAAGAGCTCTTCGGCGCAGAGCACGCCAACGTACAGCCCCACTCGGGTGCACAGGCCAATCTTGCCTCTTATTTTGCCGTCTGCGAGGCCGGTGACACGATCATGGGAATGAACCTCAGCGAAGGTGGTCACCTTACCCACGGCTCTCCCGTCAACGCTTCGGGCAAGCTTTACAACTTTGTAGCCTACGGTGTAGACGCCAACGGATTTATCGACTACGACGAGGTTGAGCGCATTGCAAAGGAATGCTCACCCAAGCTGATCGTCGCAGGTGCTTCGGCATACTGCCGCACCATCGACTTTGCGAGATTTGCCGACATTGCCAAGAAGGTCGGAGCGCTCTTCATGGTTGACATGGCACACATTGCCGGTCTTGTTGCCACAGGTCTGCACCCCTCGCCCGTTCCCTACGCAGATATCGTAACCACTACCACCCACAAGACCCTCAGAGGTCCCAGAGGCGGAATGATCCTCTGCCGCGAGGAGCTCGCA
This sequence comes from Clostridia bacterium, assembly GCA_017467405.1. GTDB lineage: Bacteria > Bacillota > Clostridia > Oscillospirales > Acutalibacteraceae > RGIG1913. The sequence continues at coordinate 574,083 of JAFTSH010000001.1, read as the reverse complement.
AAGCAGATCGACAAGTCCATATTCCCCGGACAGCAGGGCGGTCCTCTCGAGCACGTTATCGCGGGCAAGGCCGTTTGCTTCGGTGAGGCTCTCAAGCCCGAGTTCAAGGTATATCAGCAGAACATCCTCGACAACGCTCAGGCACTCTGCAACGGACTCCTTTCACGCGGTCTTAACATCGTTTCGGGCGGAACCGACAATCACCTGATGCTGCTCGATCTGCGCGGAACCGGTGTCACCGGCAAGGAGCTCGAGCACCGTCTTGACGAAGTATATATCACCGCCAACAAGAACACCGTTCCTCAGGAGCCCCTCTCGCCGATGGTTACAAGCGGCGTCCGTCTGGGCACCCCTGCCGCAACCTCCCGCGGTCTTGATACGTCGGATATGGACGCGATCGCAGGCTACATCCGCGACGCCGTATTTGAGTTTGACACCAAGGCCGACGCAATCCGTGAGGGCGTAACTGCTATCTGCAAAAAGCACCCCCTCTACGAATAATAAGGAAGTGCATTAAGTGTTTTCACCGCTTGCCGACAGAATGAGGCCGAAAAGCCTCGACGATATGGTAGGACAGGAGCATCTGCTCGGGCCAAACAAGCCGCTCAGAAATATTATCGAGTCGGGCGAAGTTCCCAATATGATATTTTACGGCCCATCAGGCGTAGGCAAGACCACCCTTGCCGCGATCATTGCCAAGCGCACCGACAGACGTCTTCACCGTCTTAACGCAACCACCGCTTCAACCTCGGATATCAAGGATATAGTTGCCGAGCTTGACACCCTTGCGGCTCCCAACGGAATACTGCTGTACCTTGACGAGATACAGTATTTCAACAAGAAGCAGCAGCAATCCCTTCTCGAGCACATCGAAAACGGACGGATAACCCTCATCGCCTCTACTACCGAAAACCCCTATTTCTACATATACAACGCCATTTTAAGCCGTTCTAACGTGTTTGAATTCAGGCCGGTAAAGGAAGCCGAGGCCGCAAAGGCGGTCAGGCGTGCCATATCCTTTATGTCCGAAGAAAAAGGTATCGGTATCTCCGCACAAGACGGAGTCGTAGAGCACATTGCAGGTGCCTCGGGCGGCGACGTCCGAAAGGCCATCAATATGACCGAAACCGCCCTGCTCTCCACCATTCCCACCGATGACAGCATTGTATGTATTTCGATGGAAACAGTCACGGCACTTTCGGGGAAAAGCGCCATGCGGTACGACCGCGACGGTGATTCGCACTACGATATACTTTCAGCCTTTCAGAAGTCTATGCGCGGCTCGGATGCCAACGCCGCGATACACTATCTTGCACGCCTTATTGAGGCAGGTGACCTTCCCTCTATCTGTCGCAGACTGATGGTCTGTGCGGCCGAGGACGTCGGACTTGCCTATCCGATGATACTGCCGATCGTAAAATCTGCCGTTGACGCGGCGCTTCAGGTCGGACTTCCCGAGGCACGGATTCCCCTTGCTGACGCGGTAATTCTGGTCTGCACCTCGCCCAAGTCCATCTCGGGAATATCCGCCATCGACGCGGCACTCGAGGACATCAGAAAGGGCGGCTGCGGTGATATTCCCGCACATCTTAAGGATGCGCATTACGAAGGCGCGCATAAGATGGGGCGCGGACTCACCTACCTTTATCCCCACTCCTACCCGGGGCATTGGATAAAACAGCAATATCTGCCCGACGAGCTTTCCGACAGGGTCTACTATGAATTTTCGGACAACAAGACCGAACAGGCCGCAAGAGCCTATTGGGAGGCCGTGAAGGGACAAAACCCGAGCACGGGCAAGTAACCCCGTTGTAAATCAGGTTCTCGGTACAATGCAAAACAGACCGCAATCAAAGCGGTCTGTTTTTTGCTTTTCAACCCCGTTACGCGACGCGGCAGTTGAGTTTGCTTTTAAGGGTAAAGCTTTCGGTCATATCGTAGGATGATACCGATTCGTTGTCGCACACGTAGAAGTAATCACCGATATAGAGTCCGCGACAATCGTAGCCGGACAGTTCGATTTCTGCAAGCTTGATGAAACCCGTCTTATCGGCATAGGAATATACGCGGTAGCCGTTGTCGGCCTGGAAGGCTATCAACCCTCTGTCGTAAGACACAACGATGGCTTTATGGTTGCTGCTTGCGGCAGAATAGTGAGAATTGAGAGCCTGAACCGTGATCTCGGTAACCTTAGTAGGGTCTTCGGTGTTGAACATCGAAAGTTTAAGGTAACCGTCATCCGTCTTGCCGAATCCAAAAAGTCTTCCATCTCCCCACGGGTGCAGGTACTCCGAAAATCCGGGTATCTTGAGTTTTCCGATTATCTTCGGGGCAGTCGGATCGGTCAGGTCAACCGTAAAAAGAGGATCGGTGCGGTAATAGGTGACAAAGTAGGCGATATCACCCATAAACCTCACGGAATACACCCGCTCGCCCTTGGCGATGTCGGTTATCTCCCCTACCTTTTTCAGGGTGCCGTCAAAGATCCTCACGGAAGCACTCGTGCCGCTCTGCGTTGAGGTGTAGAACTCACCGTGCTGGGTGTATTTATTCTCGTTTTCGGTGGTTACCAGACGCAGGTAACCGTCCTTCTCATCCATCGAGAACTGATTGAGCACCGCACCGTCAACCGTTACCGTCAAGGGTGACTCAAGCCCTTTTTCGGTGACCGAAAAGCGTACGATATCCGTCACGCTCTTTCCGCCTACCGTCTTTCCGTCCTTTTTCTCGGTCTTGTATCTGCCCATTGCGATATAAGCACTCAAAGAATTTACGTAAAGGGTATTTCCGCCGCCGAGCATTGCAAACCTTGAAATCAGCTCAAGATTGAGGGTGTCGTACGCGCAGGCAACGAGATAAGAGGGTGCCGAAATCTCCGCCGCCATCGCAAGCTCCTTCTCGGAAAGCACCTTTTTATCCGATCCTGCGAAAACGCATGGGACGTAGCTCAAAAGGGAGTCCTCGCTGCACTTGTCGTAATAGTACATATTGGTAAACATCAGAAGCCGACCGTCGGTCATACGCGAGGATATATAGTAGCCGTCCTGACCCATTACCTTTTCATATTTCGGATAAGTGGGGTCTGTGACGTCAAAAACGGACGCGCAGGTCATTTTATGCATACTGCTGCTGTCGTAATCGGTTGACTGATTTGTCTCCCCGTCGAGACCCGAAAGAAGCGATACTCCGCCGAAGTTGTCGGATATTACGGTCAGCTTATCGGACGAAAGATACATCTCGTGTATCTTTGCACCTTTCAGCGTGATTTTTGAAACGAGGGTGAGCTCGCCTTCTTCGGCACGGATAATCGCAATCGTATCGCCGTCAAAGGCCGCGTAGATATATTTTCCGTCGGTCTTGACTACGTCTGCCTCGTCGATGCCCTCTACCTGCGTGTTGGTTTCGGAATATTCGCCCGAAGAATTCGTATAGCTGTCAATGCTTCCTTCCGTATCCACCAACATATCATCCTCAGGAGCGGCACTGTCACCCTTAACCCCGCCGGTGAATATATCTATTATACCTTCAAACAGGTTAAACTTTTCACCCTCGGCAGGATCGTTAGCGTATTGATTCTGAAGGCTTTCTATTGCACCGAAAAGATCTTTATAGGTAACTCCGCTGAGTCTTACCGCGCCCGTTCCGGAATAATAACCCTGAACACCGGAAGGATCAATGACCGTATCGTCACGACCGAGATTTGCAACCGCAATCACCGATACCATAAGACAAAGAACGGTGCAAACGGAAATAATTGATATTTTCATTCCGAGACGGCGTTTTTTGGGGGTAACCGCAACCTTCTCCGGCTCTGCAAAGGCTTCGCTCAGCCTCTTGTCGGTGTAGGCTGACGGTGCTTCTCTTTGCATTGCGTTTTTGTATTTATCAAACATCATCTTCATCTCCCAACGTTTCTCTCAGCCGTGTGCGGCCGCGCATAAGACGGGTCTTTACGGTATTTACACCGACCGAGGTGAGGCGGGATATTTCTTCAACCGAATATCCCTCAAAATAGTGAAGGTGTATGACCGTCCTGTACTTGGACGGCAAAGACATCACGGCATCAAGTACCCCGTTCTCCTCCCTTTCGGGCGCGGGGATATCGGCACTCAGCTCGGTTGAGCGGCGCCTGTAGGCCGATCCGAAGAGCTTTCGGGTACAGTTGAGCGTAACGGTAACCAGCCAAGCGCGCAGATGCTCTTCGCTCTCAAAGCGCGGCTTTTTCTTCAGGAGACGCAAAAACACCTCCTGCGTTACGTCGTCTGCATCTTCCCTGCTCGCCGTTCTCGCAAAAGCCAGACGGTAAACCATCGTACCGTAAATATTGTAGGCGTTTTGCGGCGAAATGAGGTATTGACCTGTGCCGTCCGTACGCAACGACCTTGAGTCCATAACCTTCCTCCTCTCTGTCTTCTGACCGTAATACCCTTCAGACGGGTCAAAGGTTTCATAAAAGGTATATTTTTCTTGAAAAAATTTTACCGCGGAGTTATAATACCGTGGGAGTTGATTGTATGAAGATTATTCTTGCATCTGCCTCTCCGAGGCGTAAAGAGCTTATGAATATGATAACCTCGGATTTTTCGGTCATCTGTTCCGACGTTGACGAAACAGTACCCGACGATATGCCGCCCGAAGAAGCCCCCCGTTTTCTCGCCGACCTGAAGGCAAGCGCGGTTGCCGCCGAACATCCCGACGCAATAGTGATCGGGTGTGATACGTCGGTGTTTTCGCAGGGTGAGATGCTTGGAAAACCCACAGACGCCGAAGACGCAGCAAGAATGTTAAGAATGCTCTCAAACAGCGAGCATAAGGTCATCACAGGCTGCTGTATTTGCCGCAAAGACAAAAAGGTGCTTTTCGACCGCGTGACAAAGGTAAGATTTTTTCCACTCACCGAAAATGAGATTAAGGAATATATCGCTACGGGCGAGCCGCTTGACAAGGCAGGGGCTTACGGTATTCAGGGCAAAGGCTCGTTACTCGTAAGCGAAATTGAGGGCGATTATTTCAACGTCGTCGGTCTTCCCGTATCGCTCTTAAAACGGGAGCTTGACAGATTTATTTCGGATATGTAAATAAGACAAAGCCCTTTGCTGCGACGGTTAATCACAGCAAAAGGCTTTTAATTATTCTTCGTTTTCGTCGGGCTGTGCTTCGGATTCTTCCTTCACGTCAGCTACGGCTTTCTTCTTTTTTGCTTTCTTTATTATTACTACGACGGCAACCGCAACGATTACGGCCAGTGCTGCGACGCCTATGATAATTCCCGTAACGGAAGGCGCATTTTCAGACGTCGGTTCGCTCGTAATTTCGGATGTGCCATCGGACGGGGCGGACGCATCGGAATCCTGAGTAGTACCCATACTGAGTTTCGTCTTGTCAACTACGTATATATCGTCGAAATACATATTGAAATTGACCTTGTTGCAGGTGCCGAAAACCGCAACACGCATAGTACCTACGTTGAAAAGATTCATACCGCCGTTCACGGATTTATATCCCGACAGAGGAATCATCGCGAGGTTCCACTCGTTGGGTTTGTATGCGACTCTTTCAAGAGTTTCGGGATCAACCACGTTTGTCATAAAGTCAAGCTTACGCAGACCTATCGCTGTAGTTTCGTAAGAGCCTTTTTTATGCAGGTTAAACTCTATCTGTGAAAGCTCCTTGAAGTTATCAATCTTGTACCATATAAAGAGCAGATCCTTATCCAAATCAAGGGTAACGTTACGCTTGGGCCAATAGAGACGGAAGTCGTCTATGCGTCTTACGTTAAGTCCGACGCTGGAGCTGCCGCCGACCTTCTCCTCAAGATCGAAAAATCCGCCGTACCACTCGTTGATGCAGGTACCGTCAAGCGCATCAAAATCGCAGGTTGCAAGCCATCTTCCTCCGTTGGGAGCCTCAGGCTGAGTGTAGCCTTCGTTGGTAAAGCGCACGACACGGAGATCGTCGAGTTTTACGGTAAGTCCCTTTGAGCCCTTGGCACCGATCCACATACCGGTGATCGACGAAGCGTTTGATTCAATCAGCTCTCCGCCGTTGTCGTTCAGGTTAAACGAGAACTCGCACTCCTGCCAGCCGCTTCCGTAAATGGTATGATTGACCGTTGCTTCGGATCCGTTAGAATTTATAATACGCACGTAAAGAGTTCCGCTGGTGGTATAGTCGTCGTATTCATCCTGATAGTCGGGATGGACGTCGAGATGATCGTTTACCAACAGATTCATATCGTTGACGTATACCCACATACGCAGCGTTACGGTGCCTCTGGGAGTGCAGTCGGTGGCCTCAAAAAAATTCGGTGCGTTGAGCAGTTTGGTTATCGAGGTTGAAGAATCGGTTGAGAAGGTATAGGAATAGCTTCCCGTTCCCTCTTTTTTGTTCTTTGTGTCAACGGTGCCCGAGGAGGTGTTTCCCGAAGGGGCGGTATCAAACGAAAACAGTTGCTTACTTTCGCTCTTAAGATACGACTTGCCGACGTATTCGGAAAGCGAGCCCTTATAGTTCTTGTTCTTATCGAGCGCCGCGGCAGAAATACCCGAACAGGCAAAAACGAGAGCCAAAGCGAGTAACACGACAAAAGCGCGCATAAAAACCGTCTTTCTCATATTAAAATCTTCCTTCCTACTCTGATTATATTTAAGTATACAGCAATCGGATTAATTTTTCAACCTCTATACGTATACTGATTGAATTCTGTCCTAAGTAAAATGCGGAGTTTTCACTCCGCATTTCTTCAACTCTTTGTAGCCTGACTATAGAACTCGTCAAGTATATTCTGGAACTTCGCTTCGTAGGAGGAAACGCTGTAGGAGATGTCCGCGCCCTTCTGCTGTATTACACCGTAGAAGGACTTGCGGCAAACATCAATCCATGTTTCGCCACCGCCTATCGCGAAGAGAAGCTGATCGTATTCAAAGGTGGAAATATTAAAGACCTCGTCGATCGCGTATTTTGAGCCCTCGTCCTTCGTGTACTGCAGGTAGCTGAGCTCGATAATATCGGTTACACCGTATTTCCAGGACTCAAAGGCAAGTGCTTCGACAACAAGTGCTACGTCAGCAAGATTTTCGTTGCCCGTCGGGAAGAAAATGCAGGTCGTGGTCTGTTCGGCTCTGGAATGATACTCCGTCTGCCAGCCGCCGTCAGCGGTTATTCCGAGCGGAAGAAGAAGTGTTCCCCAGGAATCTTCCATATTACGCATAGCCTTTGTACGCATCGCACGAACCGAGCTGCACAAAAACAGAGCATCTCCGTTTGCAAATATACTTGCAATATTTTCGGTTCCTTCTGCAGGCAGGAAGTATTCGGCCGACATCATTTCGTTGATCTTGGTGAGGGCTGAAATAGCGTGTGAGGTGTTAAGATTAAACTTAAGGGTACCGTCCTGCTGCTGAACGACCATACGAACGTCGGCGCCCGTAAGGAAGGCAAGCATGATATGCCAGGGAGCGGTTACGTAACCGTAACGGTCGCCCTCTCCTATCTTACCGTCGTTATCGCGGTCAAGAACGGCCTTCTGTGCATAATCGGCGAAGACGTCCCAAGTCCAGGTCTTATTCGCCTGCATTTCATAAATCGAATCGGGGCTTATACCAAGCTCCGTGGCCATACTTCTGTTGAAGTAGCAAACCCAAGTAGTATCTGCAGCAGAGGTAAACTGCGGGGTAGCACAGTAAACCGCACCGCCGACACCCGAGGCAACCGTCATGGTATCGTTCCACCAGGGCATCGAAAGATCCACGTACTGTGTAATATCATTATTAAGAAGATTTTCACACAGTCTTGCTTCTACAAAGGGACCTGCCTGTCTGATAACGGGCAGCATAACGTCGGCAACCCTGTCACCGACAAGGAGCGACGGCATAACGTCGCTGACCATTTTATTCCACGTGAAATCGACCTTTTCGATTATACAGTTGTATCTTTGGCAAACGTCGCGCATTCTTGCGATCTGTCTGTTTCCGAGCTCGCTTTCTCCCTCTTCGGGGAAAACGGAGGACGTATAAAGCGTGTTCATACCAAAGGTGATTGTCTTACCGCCGAGATCCTTGGTCTGGGGAATGTTAGGATCGGTGGGATAAAGCTCTTCGATTTCCTCAACCGGAGTCCTGCTTACGTCGGAGGTAGCGTCCGCCTTGGAAGACGAGTCGTTTTTGTTATCGGGACGGCAACCTGCAAAGCAGGTGAAGACAAGAACCAACGATAAAACAAATAACAAAGCCCGCGATACCGAGGTCAAATTCTTTTTCATGAACAACATCCTTTCTGCGGTATTTCACTGATAAATTCAGTATATAACCGCTTTTTCCCTTTTTCAACCGCTAAACTGATTATAAATTGATGTTGTGCTGATGTGCAATTTAAATTTGTCAACACTTAAAAAAGCCGCGAAAGCCGATAAGTTCAGCAAAATGGCACAAAATACGCCCTAAATCAGCCAATATATTCCCTGCTGATCAGTCATTACCTTTCGCGCCAAATTTATCACACCGAATTGACAGAGCAAAAAAAGTATGTTATAGTGATTAAAAAAATTACAACGAATAAGTCAGGAGGATGTTTATGGACGACATAAGAGTTTATCCCGAAGACCCGCATACAAACCCGCAAACGGGATTTCTGGGGCGCTTTACCAACCGCGCTACTCCGATCCTGCACAAGCATATGTACTACGAGTTGTTTATTACCCGCGACTGCGATCTGCTGCACCACGTTAACGGTAAAGAGTTTCTCATCAAAAGCAATACGCTCGTTTTTATACGCCCTGACGATATTCACCGGTTTCGGATTCCCGACGGAAGTAATACGCAACTGATAAACATAACCTTTACGCGTGACATAGCTTCCGAGCTTTTCGGATATATCGGTGACGCAATTCCCATAGACGCACTTCTCAACAGCGAGCTCCCTCCGACGGCGTATTTATCGGATCAGGACACCCAACAGATCTGGTCGTATCTCGAATACATCAACACCATCAACCGCGACGACGTCAAGCGCTGCAAGCTTGAATACAAGATACTCCTTTTTGAGATTTTCACAAAGCATTTTTCACAGGCCGTAACGAAAGCCTCAAAGGATATTCCCGTATGGTTGAAAAACACCTGCCGTATGATGCAACACGACAAGAATTTTATCTACGGATTCCCGAAGATGGTTGAGTTATGCGGAAGAAGCCCCGAGCATCTTTGCCGCAGCATGAAACGGTACTACGGCATCACGCCCACCGAATACATTGAAAACCTGCGCTTGAGCTACGCAGTCAATATGCTACTCAACAGCGGTATGTCGGTGCTTGATATATGCTTTGAAAGCGGTTTTCAGAACGTCAGCTGGTTCAACAGCCTTTTCAAGAAAAAGCACGGAATGTCTCCATCAAAGTTCCGAAAGAAAAACGCATTTTCCAAAAGCATAGATAACTGAAAGCGACCCTTTCAACAACACATTTCATACGATAAAAAGAAAACGCGGAGCGTGTGCTCCGCGTTCGTTATTTGATAGGATTTAGTTGGCCTGTGTAGCCTCGCCGTAGAAGTTATCAAGGATGCTCTGGAACTGAGCCTCGTTAGTGCTGATGACGTAGGAAATGTCAGCGGCCTTCTGTCTGATAACTCCGTAGAAGGACTGTGAGCAAAGCTGCTGCCAAGTGGGGCTTCCGCCGACAGCAAAGAGAAGCTGATCGTAAGCAAAGGTCGAAACGTTAAAGACCTCGTCGATAGCGTACTGCGAACCTTCGTCCTTGGTGTACTGCAGGTAGCTGAGCTCGATGATATCGGTAACGCCCTTCTTCCAGGAAGAGAAGGCAAGAGCTTCAACTACGAGAGCGGCATCGGCAAGATCCTCGTTACCGGTCGGGAAGAAGAGGCAGGTGGTGTTCTGTTCGGCTCTGGAATGATACTCCTTCTGCCAACCACCGTCGGCACTGGGTCCGAGGGGAAGGAGAACGAGGCCCCAGGTGTCTTCCATGTTACGGATCTCTTCGGAACGCATAGCATAGATAGCATAGCACATGAAGAGGGTGTCGCCCTCGGAGAAAAGCTTCTTCATATCACCGGATTCGGCAGATCTGTAATAGTCTGCGGACATAAGCTCGTTGATCTTGGTGAGAGCGTTGATAGCGTGGGAGGTGTTGAGGTTGTACTTAAGGGTACCGTCCTGCTGCTGAACGACCATGTCAACGCCTGCACCGGTGAGGAAAGCAAGCATGATGTGCCAAGGAGCGGAAGCGTAACCGAAACGGTCTCCCTCGCCGAGCTTGCCGTCGTTGTCGCGGTCAAGAACGGCCTTCTGAGACCACTTGGCGAACTCGTCCCAAGTCCAGGTCTTGTTGGCCTGCATCTCGTAAAGGGTATCGGGGTTAAGACCGATCTCGCTGGCAATAGCTCTGTTGAAGTAGCAGACCCAAGTGGTATCTGCAGCAGAGGTAAACTGCGGGGTAGCACAGTAAACCGCTCCGCCTACGCCGGAGGCAACGGTCATGGTGTCGTTCCACCAAGGCATGGTAAGGTCTATGTACTGGCTGATGTCTTCCTTGAGAATGTTCTCGCAGAGTCTGGCCTCGATGAAGGGTCCTGCCTGTCTGATAACGGGAAGGATAACGTCAGCAACGTCATCGCCGACGAGAAGTGCGGGCATGATGTCCTTGACCATGCTGTCCCACTTAAGGTCGACCTTCTCGATTACACAGTTGTAGGCAGCGCAGATCTCGCGCATTCTTGCGATCTGTCTGTCACCGAGCTCGTTAGCTCCCTCCTCGGGGAAAACGGAGGCGGTGTACAGGGTGTTCATACCGAAGGTGATGGTTTTTCCGCCAAGATCCTTTGTTGCGGGAATGTTGGGGTCGGTAGCATAGAGTTCCTCGATTTCCTCGGTCGGGGTAAGGCTGGTGGTAACCTTGCTGGAAACATCGGTAGAAGCCGTACCCTTGTTATCCTTCTTACATCCGGCAAAGCAGGCAAAAGCCATTACGACCGTCAGAAGAAGAATCAGCATACGAGAAACCATAGTGATTTTCTTGCTCATTGAACTACATCCTTTCTTGAATCGCTCAGCGAACCATACCGCCGACGATACTATTTCACTTACAGTATAAATAGAATACACATAATTTTCAACCTTTTGTTTGATTAAATATTATGTTTTTTTGATATTAAACGCCATATTTCCGTATTTGACATATCTTTGTTACCCTGATACGTCACCCGAGCACGCCCGATATTCTGCTTTTTCAGGGCAAACATCTACCCTGATCCCACGAAAACACACCATTTTGAGTCGGTTTTTGTTTAAAAAACGATTCGGGCTACCCGTAAACGTGAGACACATTATTTATTTCAAGATTGACTTGTCAACAAAAATATGGTATATTGATTTCAGCGGAAGCAAAAGTCTGAAGACAGGAGGACGGATATGGCTACATACAGGGTACTTCCCGAGCATCCCAACGTCAACCAGCAGCTCGGTTTTCTGTGTTCTTTCAAGGATCCGAGCAACTGCCACCCCGAAATGCACCGTCATCAATATCACGAGATATTCCTGACGCAGGACGACGGCGTTATACACCTCATAAACGGAAAAGAGATTGTCCTCAAAAGCAACACTCTCGTTCTCGTGCGTCCCGACGATCTTCATTCCTACAAGTTTACCGAAGGAAGCAACGCCAAATTCATCAACCTCGCTTTCTCAAGCTCGATTGCGCAGGAGCTGTTTGATTATATCGGAAACTCCATTCCGCTTGATACGATGCTCTCTCAGGAATTCCCGCCGATGGCGTTTTTGTCAAGGCATGATACGCAGCGTATCCGATCGCGGTTTGAATACATCAACACGATTGACCGCTCCGACATCCAGCGCATTTCGCTTGAATTCAAAATACTGCTGTTTGAGATGTTCACAAGACACTTCTCACAGTTTACCGCCGAGACGTCGAACGATATACCCGCATGGCTTGATGACGTCTGCCGCAGAATGCAGAGAGATAAGAATTTCATACACGGGATCCCAAAAATGCTGGAGTTTAGTGGAAAGAGCCCCGAGCACCTCTCGCGCAGCATGAAGAAATATTACGGAATTACGCCAACCGCGTTTATCGAAAATCTGCGTCTTAATTATACGGTGAATATGCTGATCAACAGCAATATGCCTATTCTCGACATATGCTTCGAAAGCGGATTTCAGAACGTGAGTTGGTTCAACACGCTGTTCAAGAAAAAGTTCGGTATGTCACCCTCCAAATTCCGAAACGAAAACCGCACCAACGAGATTATAAACATCTGACCCGTTTCCCCTCGCACCGCACGGTACGAGGGGCTTTCTTTACGTTAAATACAAATCCCCTGTTTTCGACGATTTATATTGATTTTATTTTAATTTTGTAGTAAAATAAATATGAATTTTTTATTTTTTGGAAGTGAGTCTCAAATGAGAAAAACCAAAATAATCTGTACGCTCGGACCTGCCTGCTCGGACGAAAAAACCATTGCGAGCATGGTACGCGCAGGTATGAATACGGCCCGACTTAATTTTTCGCACGGCACGCACGAAGACCATCTGAAAAGAATAAACATCGTCAGGAAGGTCAGTGAGGAGCTCGGTGTGCCCGTTGCCATAATGCTTGACACAAAGGGACCCGAATACCGCATCAAGTGCTTTGAAAACGGCAAGGTCACGCTTACCGACGGTGCTGATTTTATATTTACGGTAGACGATATTATCGGGGACGAAAACCGGGTTTCGGTCACCTACAAAGGACTGGCCGGAGAGCTGGTTCCCGGCGACCGGATTCTTCTCAACAACGGTATGCTCGTGTTTGAAGTAAAAAGCACCGACAGCAAAAACATCTACTGCCGCGTTATCACGGGCGGAGAGCTTTCGGACAATAAGAGCATGAGCTTCCCCGGCAAGGTAATGAATCAGGAATACCTCAGCGATCAGGACAAAAACGATCTTTTGTTCGGAATAGAAAACGACGTTGATTTTATCGCCTGCTCCTTCACCTCGCGCAAACAGGATCTGCTTGACGTCAAGGATTTTCTCGCGCAACACGGTGCAAATGGAATAGAGCTTATTGCCAAGATCGAGAACCAATCCGGTGTCGATAATATTGAAGATATATGCTCGGAATGTGACGGCATCATGGTCGCACGCGGCGACATGGGCGTTGAGGTTCCGTTTGAGCAGCTGCCTTCAATCCAGAAAATGCTTATCTCGAAGTGCAGTATGCTCGGCAAGAGGGTAATCACCGCCACAGAGATGCTTGAGTCTATGATACACAACCCGAGGCCTACCCGTGCGGAAGCCTCCGACGTAGCCAATGCGGTTTTTGACGGTACGAGTGCTATCATGCTTTCCGGAGAAACGGCGGCAGGCAAATATCCCGTTCGTGCCGTTGAAACGATGGCCTGCATTGCCCAGAGTGCCGAGGACAACATCTGCTACGAAAGTCTTTTTAACGGTCACGAATTCAAGATCAGGAACATCGTTGACGCTATTTCGCACGCGACCTGCGGAATGTCTATCGACATCGGCGCAAAGGTCATTGCGGTTTGTACGCTTTCAGGTATGACGGCCCGTATGGTATCACGCTTCCGCTCCCCCGTTGATATTCTTGCACTTACGACCGACGAGAAGACCTGCCGTAAGCTGGCGCTTTCCTGGGGTGTTACTCCCGTAATGTGCGACACCTACGACTCGACCGACGTGCTCTTTTACACAGCCAAAAAGCTTGCTCAAAAGACCTTTAAGCTGGCCAAGGGTGACAGGATAATCATTACCGGCGGAATGACCAACGGTACCTCGGGAAATACCAATATGCTCAAGGTTGAAACAATCGTATAAACAAGCAAAGCTTAATCTGACAAACAAGCTCCCCTGCTTATTGCAGAGGAGCTTTATTATCGTTTAATAATTATTCTTTGTCGTCGGACTCGTCGGGCTTTGCTTCTTCATCGGTAGCAGCCGCCGCAGCCGGCTTCTTTTTAGTAACGATTATGATAACCGCAACCGCGATTATTATGACCGCGCCTGCCGCTATGCCCACTATCATCACGACGGTGTCGTTGCCTGAACCCGAGGAATCAGAGGCAGACGAAAGAAGCGCTGCATCGGACGCCGCAGCCGCAGCATCGGACGCTGCAATAGACGCAAGACGCGAAGCAATAAGCGCCGAAACGTTTGCACTGGTCAGGTCACGCTCGATGTATATTCTGTCGAACTTTACGGTATAGGATCCGTTTTTGTTGCTTCCGTAGGGAACTATTCTGAGAAGATACACGCCATATTCGGTAGTCTTGTCGGGGCTTCCGCCGAGATTAAAGCTTGCAAGAGGAATCGACAGATCGACCCACTCGCCCTCCTTAAGCTGAGAGGTGGGGATGTTATACACGAGTGACTTTCCGCCGCCTGCTTCGGAGGATCTCGTCTTGGGTCCAAGTCGCATCTGAATATAGACCTTGCTGATATCGGCAAGGCCGGTTCCTTTGATGCTGAGATGCAACGTATCGCTGTCGATGACGATGGGAATATAGTCCTTTTTGACCCAAGCGAGGGTAAAGCGGTACTCGTCGCTGGTGCCCTTACCGTCGAGGCGGTAAGAGGAAGATCCCTCTATCTTATCTGCGGTATCGTAGCTGGCACCCTGCCAGTTGGTGATTTCGGTGTTGAACTCATTATAGTCGCAGTTGGTAACGAGGACGCTGTTTTCGGGCGCGGGATTCGGGGTATAGTCTGCGCTCTTTTCAACGAAGCGGAAGTCATCGATCTTGAAGGTCAGGCCCGAGGCCGCCTTGATGTGCATACTCAGGAAAAGTATTGAATTCGAATCAAAATCGTCGTCTTCCCAATCGTCTCCGTGATAGAGAGGCAGCTCGATCTCGGACCAACCGCTCTTGTGCACGGTATGTCTCCACTGAACGCTCTTGCTTCCGCCGAATCTGTTGGAGGCTATCTTGAGATACATGGTTCCCTGCGTGGTGTCGTCGTCATTCTCGTCGTCAACATGGAGCAGAGAAATATCGCTGATATACACCCAGAAACGGAGTGCGGCCTTATTGCGGTCGGGGGTTGAGAGCTTAAAGGTATTGACGTCTGTCCTCGTCTGGAAAAGATACACATCCTCTTCTCCACGGGTAGTATAAGAAAGCGAGGCACTTCCCTGCTTCTTATTGTTTTTGTCGATCTTCATGCCGCTGGCATACTCAAGACAGTCCTCAGACATATCGTCAAAAGAGAATACGCGGGTGATTTTCTCGGAATAGTTATTGCCGTACTTGGCCGCCGTACAGGGCAGGACTGCAAGCGTCAGCGCGATAACTACGCATACTAAGGAAGAAACAAGCTTCTTCATAGCGATACCTCCTGAAAAGTAGTAATTTCATTATATATTTGCAGGCAAATTTTCTCTACCTTGCATTTGACTGAAACTAATGCTTATTTGACATCATTCAAAAGAAAGATTACCTCCGGCAGTTTTCACCCTTACGTTGGCTATGCCTTCGCCGTTCTTATAGCTCTTTCCCGACTCGACACCCTCAGGTGCGGTACCTACTGTCGTTTCAAACTCAAGAGTGAAATCCAGATCTTTGTTCAGCAACACGGCGCCGCTGAGTGTTTCAACCTCGATATTCGCGGCAGACAAGCCCGAAACGTCGACCTTGCCGGAAACGCTTCCGACCTTAACCGACGCCGCTGATATACCTGAAATCTTAACCATGGCGGAAACGGTATCGACGGTCACGTTTTCAATGCTTTTCGAAACGGGAACCGGAACGCCGATCTCCAGCCTTTTTGAAGGAGTGGAGTCACCGAATGAGAACAGATCCTTTGATTCGGTAAACCTGATGTTGAGGACGCCGTCCTCAAGCTTGTATTTGAAATGCTGTCCTTCCTTGAGCTTGCTTCCCGAGGTTTCGGAAAGGGTGAAATCATTCTCGTTACTTCGCGTAATATTAACGCTGCCCGACACCCAATCGACGGTTATTGATTTGACCTCGTCGGTGCCGAAGCTGAGGGTGCCGCCTTTGTATTCGGTGTAGCCCTCCTCGTCGTAGCTGAGTATTCCGAAGGATTTCGCGAAGCTCTCACCTGCGCCGCTCATTGTAAAAACGATAAAGCTGGTGATGGCTACGGCGGCGACGGTCCAGAAAATCATACGGAAGATCGCTTTTATTCTCACCTTGAGCCACCCCCCGCTCTGAAAAAGTCAGCCACGGCGCGTGCGAGCTTACTCAGACAAAATCCGACGGCAAATATCAGCAGGGTTGAAACCCACTCGCCCGTCCAGAGTCCTACGGCAACGTAGGCCGCAAAGGTAAGTATCCAAAGAGCGCCCGACGCCATCCGGTAAACAGGACGGTCGTTTATGTACTCGGAGGGGAACTCTCCCCTTGCAACGGCGCGCGCATCTATCCCTTTGGGACGTGCGGCGGCTGCCGCAATAAAAAAAGCCACTCCGATTATCAGCATTATCAACAGCAACGCGGTTGCGTAATCCTCAAAGCCCTTCATCTTTCCGAGCGTCATCACGGGAAGAGGCGAAGCGGCTGCGAAGATTATTCCCGTCAGAACGAATCTGCGCTTCTTCCGACGGCAATCTATCTCTGAAAACCTTTCGAGCTCACGCGCCTCGGCCACCATATCCGAAACGTTTCCGATCTCGTTCACAGCGGTATCAAAGGCCTCCTGCCTTGATATCCCTCGCGCGATCAAGGTGTCGCAGCGTCGTAAGGCTCTGTCGTATACGGCCTGTGCGAGGTCGTCTACGGCAGGTGTCAGCTTGACCCTTGAAAAAAGGTCAAACACGTATTGTCTGATCATTCCGTCCATTTTACGACCTCCTTTTATCGAAAGTAAAAAACCGCGTACGGCAAAAAGCACCGCTGATGCGGTACTTTAATGCTTGTCCTGCCCGAAGGCATACTCCATCAGCCTGTCGGTGGAACGTCCGTCGCAGGCGGTCATATGCAATTCCTTAAACGCTGCGGTTTTTTCTTCGGAATCGGATCCGGGACAGCGCAAGGCCTTTATCAGTTCTTCGGTATCGGACACTATGGGACCCGGGACAAACTCGCGGTAATCCCAGTAAAATCCGCGCCAATCGCAGTAATCGTCAACATCCGGTGCAAAGAACACCATCGGTCTACCCATAAGGGAATATTCAAAAACGAGCGAGGAATAGTCGGCGATACACACGTCCGCCGTAATGAGAAGCTCGTCGATCCCGAGTGTTTTTGAAACGTCAAAAGCGAAGTCTTTACAATCCTCCGGCACCGCGGGGAAATCGGTAATAAGATAATGCTGTTTTATCAAAAGCACATATTCCCCGCCGAACTCCTCTTTAAGACGCCTTACGTCAGGAAGCTCGGGAGCCTCGGCATAGCTGACCGAACCGCGGAAGGTAGGAGCATAGAGCATAACCTTTTTGCCTTTTGCGGCAGGTACGGCGTCGTAGACCTTCTGAGCGGCCGAAGCAAGAAAATCGGCATCAAAGAAAACGTCGGTACGGCTGACACCCATCGAACGGACGATATTTCCGGGATCGTCCCCGAGATTGAAGGCCTCGCGATAGGCCGCGATCGACGCCTCACCCGAGACGGGCACCAAGGTATAGTTGACGTGGCAGGGATATCTCAGCATTTCCTTGCGGTCGTAGCCGAAAATAAGATCGGCGGTACTGAAGCTGAAGCGCTTGAAGGCACCGCAGCCGTGCCAGACCTGAACGATCCTTTGTCCGTCGCGTCTTTTGAAGCAACCCATTGCTTCACAGGCATCGTCGATAAACACACAGCCGGCGTCCCCTATGTCACGCATGAGGGCAGCACAGCTTTTTATCAGGGTAGGCGCTCTCGCAACGGAATAGCGAAGTATATGAAGGCTGACCCTTTTGCCCTCCTTCTCACAACGCTCGTATATGAGCGAGAGACTGTTGGTTAGCTCGGGGCGTCTTACCTCAACAAAAACGGCCTTATCGGGATCGAGAGGCTTTTTGGCGGCACACCTATAGACGGCGGGCAGATAGAGCTTATACATAAAAAACCTGACCGCTCTGTTGATCAGCCGTCTTAAACCTCTGTACCGTGATGGCTTTTCCCTTTTAGCACTCATGCTTCCGTCGCCTTTGCATAACGGTCACAGACCTCGGTTACGTCACCGAAGTCGGTCATTTTACCGTTTTCGAGTATCATTGCCTTGTTGCAGATCCTTCTGACCTGCTCTATAGAGTGAGAAACGAAGAGCACCGTCACGCCCTTCTCAAACATATCGGTGACCTTCTTTTCGCTCTTTTTGCGGAACTTGGCATCACCGACCGAAAGTACCTCGTCGAGTATCAGAATATCGGGTTCGACTACGGTAGCTATCGCAAAGCCGAGACGGGAACGCATTCCCGAGGAATAGTTTTTCATCGGGACGTCAATAAACTTCTCGAGCTCCGAAAAACTTACGATCTCGTCGTACTTCTCATCGAGGAACTTCTTTGAATAGCCCAGCACCGAGCCGTAGAGATATATATTCTCCCTGCCTGTATACTGCATATCAAAACCGGCTCCGAGCTCGATCAAAGGTGCTATTACCCCCTGACGGGAGACCTTGCCTTCCGTAGGAGAATAGACCCCTGCAACCAGCTTCATAAGGGTACTTTTGCCCGCTCCGTTAAGTCCGAGCACGCCGAGTCTGTCACCCTTTTTGAGGGTAAACGACACGTCTCTGAGAGCCCAGAACTCATCGTAGTGTATATCTTTTTTTATGAATTTTATAAAAAACTCTTTAAGAGAATCGAGCTTTTCCGAGCTGAGGCAGAACTTGATACCGACGCCGTCGAGCTTTACCATCTCGTCACCGACGGGCTGAGGTACCACACTGCGCGATCTGTCTTTTTTCATTCCTGACACCTCGTTATATATGCAGAATGAACTTGTGTTGATTCTTGCGGAATATCAGCACACCGAAGGCCAACGCCACAAGGCTGAAGCAGAAGCTGTAGAGGGCGTAGTTCCAATTGAACTCCGTATTGAAAACGCAGCTTCTGAAATTGTCTATACAGGAATACAGGGGGTTGAGCTTGAGTATCCAGACCACCTTACTGTCTGCGTAGCGGTCGATCTTGTAGAATATCGCGCAGCAGTAGAAGATAAGCGTCGTAAGGACGTTCCACAGATATTCCATATCCCTGAAAAAGACGCCTACGGTGGCGAGTATCATACTCACGCCGAGGGTAAGCAGGAAGGAGTTTATCAAAGGAACGAGCACGAAAAGCACGTTCCATCCGGGGAAAACGCCGAGAATAAGCGAAACTACGACAAGCACTACAAGCGAGATAAGGAAGATAACGTAGTTATACAGCACGTAGGAAAGCGGATAGAGGTACTGCGGTACGTATACCTTTTTTATCATAGCTGCATTTGCACGTATACTGCGGGTTGCTTCCTTGGTGCCCTGTGCAAAGAGCGAGTATATAAGACGTCCCGAAAGTATGTAGACCGGAAAGGTCTTGTCGCTTGAATAGCCGAACAACGGTCCGAATATCACGGCGAGTACTATCATATTAAGCAGCGGCTCAAGCATCGTCCAGAATATGCCGAGATAGCTACGTCTGTATTTCAACTTAATGCCTTTTTTTACAAGCTCCCCAAGCAGAAAACGGTACTGCCTGAAGTGAGCGGCGAGTTTTTTCATCAAAACGCCCCCATCATTTATTACTTTGAATTATAACACAGCAAAGTATTTTTGTAAAGTCAAATGAAAACCGATTGTAATTTTATGGGCTTTAAAACCGCAAAAGAGGCGCTTTTGCGCCCCTTTTGGATGATTTTCAGATAATTTTAAGACGGAAGACGTCACTTCATAAACTATTTCACCTTAAGCCAGGAGACGTATCTGCTTCCTGTCATACCTGCGGAAGCGAAGTCGCGGAGAACGACACTGCCGTCGGTCACGGTATATCCGCCGCGGCCATGCGGTTCGGGCTTCGTCAGCTTTGCTGCATCAAGCTCGGGAAGATCGGTGACGTCATACCCGGGATTGTCGAAGGCGTCGGCTGCGTAAAGCATCGGTCCTACGTACACCGAGGTAAAGCCTTCCTTTTCGTCGCCGCCCTTCAGCGTCTTGGGCGAGAAATCGAAGGTAACGGTAAGCGTCTCCTCGCCTGCCCGTTCGATCAGATAATACCCCTTTTCGGTCACACATACGGTCTCTTCTCCACGGGTAACGAGGGTCTTATGCGACCACTGCGGAATACGCAGAGCGACGTTTTTGCCTGAGAGTGCGAGCTGCAAAGTAACGGTATTATCAAAGGGATAACCGCCCATTACGACGACCTTTCCGCTGGGCAGGGTTGATTCGAGGGCTTCGTAGGCGTTGATATATACGCAGTCATCCTTCTCGATCACCGCCCAACGGGCAATCTGTGCCACGCCGCGGGGAGCGTTGACCGAGCAGCAGTTGAGCTCGGGAGAACCGGGTCTGCACTGGAAATTGATCGAGTCGCAGCTTGAGCGCTTGACTCCGTTCATGGGGGTGTTATAGGTTGACCATCTTCCCGTGGGAGAATAATATCCCACGCAGGCGTTATAATGGGCTATCTCAAGGAAATCTGCCAGATCGGCGGCAAGAGTCTGCATATAGACATCATACGCCAAAGCGTCGTATGCAACCACGCAGCAGGTTTCGACGTTACCGTCTCTGTAAGGCGTGCCGAGTGCAGCTTCCTCGGTCGAAAACGCACCCGTGTTGTGCACGTCGGTACGGAGTATGCTTCTGAGTGTAAACTCAGCGGCGGTAAGATACTTCTCGTCGCCCGTTGCTATATACATTTCGGCCATACCCATTATGACGTGAAGGCTTTCCCAGCGGGGCTTGGGACAGGTGTAGAACTCCATCTTTTCAAGCGCCCACTTCATATAGTTACCTGCCGTCGGGTGGTCGAAATCCTTTTCGATCTCAAGAGCAAAATCAAGATACTTTTTCTCGCCCGTGACGTTGTAAAGCATCGCAAAGGAGTGATAGGGAGCAAGATTCATCTCGGTGGAGCCGGTTTCAACCAGCCTGAAGCCGTTCTCACGGTAGAAGGTCTTCATAAAGAAATCTGCTATCTTACAGGCGGTGTCAAGATAGGCCCTGTTTTCCGTTTCGAGATACCAGAGAATCAGTCCGTACATCACGTGATAATGCGCCCAGGAATCCCACGTACCGTTGGGTTGGTCAGGCGTTTCGGGACGCGAGCCGGTAAGACGACAATTTCTGGGCCAGCAGCCGAGATAACCCTCGTTATCCTGACAGGTCATCAGTTCGTCGAGGAAACCGCGGATATACTCAAACAGCTCCTTATCCCCCGTTGCCTTATAGTTAAAAAACGCGGAGGTTATGTATTTACCGGCAAACTCTCCCGACCAATGAAGAAGGTCGCGGTAGGGTTTGATATCCCGCTGATGATACATATCGAGAATAGCAGGGTTGGTCTCTCTGAGACCTATCAACCAATTGCGGTTGATATTATTCAAGAGTTTTCCGGTAATGCCGTTAAGACGGGTTTTTGCACTGAAATTAAAATCCATCATTAATTCCTCCGTGAAGCAAATTACAAAAAACTTGGTATCGTTACCAAAATTATGCGATTAAATTATATCATCTGCCGCTATGCTTGTCAAGGAAAAGATTGCTTCAACAACTTGATGCACCCTACAGTCAAAACATTTTCAGTGAAAGACTTGAAAAAGAGAAAGCATCTGTTATAATTAAGTTAAGTTCTTTCAAGGAGTGATAAAAATGAAAAGAATACTATTTCAGGGCGATTCGATCACCGATGCCGGAAGATACCGCGGTGAAGACAGCGTAAACAAGGGCTACGGTTATCCCACCGTTTGCTCCGCTATTCTCGGCGCAAAGTACCCCGGTGAATATGAATTTATCAACCGCGGAATCAGCGGAAACCGTATCGTTGATCTTTACGCACGCATCAAGGTTGACGTTATTAACCTCGCACCTGATTACATGAGCATTCTGATCGGCGTCAACGACGTCTGGCACGAGCTCGGTAGCAAGAACGGTGTCGACCACGTAAAATTCGAGCGTATTTACGATATGTTCCTTGAAGAGGTGCTCACCGCCCTACCCGATATAAAGATTTTCATTCTTGGACCCTACGTCACGGAAGGAACCGCAACCAACGAAAAGCTCGACGAGTTCCGTGCAGAGGTCGATCTCCGCGCGGCTGCCGCCAAGAGACTTGCAGAGAAATATTCCATGCCTTACGTCGACCTGCAGGCCGCCTTTGACGAGGCCGTCAAGAAGGCTCCCGCAGACTACTGGATAGCCGACGGAGTACATCCCCTTGCCGCCGGATACGGCGTTATCACCGAAAAGTGGATCGAGACCTTCGAGCAGATCAGATAAATCTTACGTTCAAAACGCCTCCGACAAGACCTGTCGAAGGCGTTTTTTTATATCAGAAGACCTGAAAGATATAGAATTTCAGATAGCCCGTTTCGGGAAGTGTGTTCAGGATCGGATGATCGGGTGCCTGCTGACGCGCTTCGATCTGTCGCAGGGTGACACCTGCATCGGCTGCCGCCGAGCAGACCATCTCAAAAAACAGCTCGTCGGTCATAAAATGAGAGCAGGAGCAGGTGGCGAGATATCCGCCGCGCGGCAACATTCTCATGGCGCGGAGATTTATGTCCTTATACCCCTTCTGAGCACTCTTTACGGTTGAGCCGCTTTTCGTAAAGGCCGGCGGATCGAGAATTATGAAATCATACTTACCCTTACCCTTGGAGGCTTCTTCGGTCAGAAGCTCAAAAACGTCGGTACAGACGAACTCCATTCTGTCCGAAAGTCTGTTGCGTTCTGCGTTTTTTCTCGTCATTGCTATTGCATCCTGAGAAATATCCACCGCAGTAACCCTTTCGGCACCTGCTGCCGCGGCGTTCAGTGCAAAGGCACCCGTATGGGTAAAGCAGTCAAGCACCCTTCTTCCCTTGGCAATGCGGCGTATTGCGGCGCGGTTATATTTCTGATCGAGAAAAAATCCCGTTTTCTGTCCGTTTACGTAGTCGACCTCAAAATCTATTCCGTTTTCGGTAATTACGGTTTTCCCGTCGGTACGGGTAAGTCCCTGCGCGTCGAAAAAGTCCTTGTACTGCTGCATTCCTTCAAGGGAGCGTATCTTCGAATCGTTGCGCTCGTAAATCACGTTTATCTCGCAACCGTACTCGCGGAGTATTGAAAGCAGCTGTGAAAAGAGCATCGTCTTCAGCTTCTCCATCCCGAGGGTCAAGGTCTGGGCAACGAGAACGTCACCGAAGCGATCGACGGTGAGGCCGGGGAAAAGATCAGAGTCACCGAAGATCAGGCGGCAACACGAAAAATCCTCTCCCATAACCGTGCGGCGGTAGTCTACGGCGTGGCGAAGGCGTCTGCTCCAGAAATCGGGATCGAAGCGGTCGTTTGCGTTTCGCGAGATTATGCGCACGCGTATTTTGGAATTGCTGTTATAGAAGCCGGTGCCCATATAACGTCCCTTTGAGGTAAGGACGTCAACGAGCTCACCGTCGACGACGCCGTCGTGTACGAAGGTGACCTCATCGGCGTATACCCAAGGGTTGCCGCGGCGTGCCGCCCTCTCCCCTTTTTCGGTTATTGAAACATACGGTAACTCTCTGTTCAAGCTTATCTTCCCTTCGGTATTCAGAGGATCCATCCTGCGGATCTTCCGAGAACAATTAAAGCACCCCGGTCAGGGTGCTTCTTTTGTGACGTACGGATTATTCCTCGAAACCGGAGTCAACGAGGTCAACGAGGGCGTTTACCGCTGCCTCTTCATCGGAGCCGTCGGCGATTATCTTAATATTGGTTCCGCCGATTATTCCGAGCGAAAGAACACCGAGAAGGCTCTTAGCGTTAACGCGTCTTTCTTCCTTTTCTACCCACACAGAGGCCTTATACTCGTTGGCCTTCTGAATGAAAAAGGTTGCGGGACGGGCGTGGAGACCGACCTTATTCTGAACGGTGACATCTTTCATATACATAACATATACCTCACTTATAAACAGTTATCGAGCTTGATAGCCAATATCCTTTTTTGTAATTATATCACAAAAAAAGTCATAGTCAACTTTTTTCAAGCGGTTTTTCGGTTAAAAAAAGATTTTCTAACTCTTCGTCAAACCGTCACAAGTATATTTTGACAAGTTTGTGAAAACTATACATCTTCATTCGGAGGTAACGGTTTTTTTATCCTCTTTTTCCCTTTTTAACGACTCTATAAACTTAAGGTCGGATGCCGTCAGCTCTGCCTTTTCGAGCATATCGGGACGTTTTTCATAGGTTCTTTTCAAGGATTGTTCACGGCGCCATTTGTCGATGTTGGCGTGGTGACCGCTCAAAAGCACCTCGGGAACCTTCATTCCTCTGAAATCGGCAGGGCGGGAATACTGAGGATATTCAAGCAGACCGTTATAGTGACTTTCGTCGGTATAGCACTCTTCGCCCGACAGGACGCCGTCACAAAGTCTTGACACCGCATCGGCAAGTATAAGCGCCGGCATTTCTCCGCCTGTGAGAACGAAGTCGCCTATCGAGATCTCCTCGTCGACGATGCTCTCGATTACCCTTTCGTCAACCCCTTCGTAATGCCCGCAAAGAATGGCAAAGCTGTCGAGCTGTGCGAGCTCCTTTACCCTTTGCTGGGTCAGCACCTTACCCTGCGGTGACATATATATAAGGTGGGGTCTTTTGCCCGTCTGCTGACACACGGCGTCAAAGCAGTCGATTATCGGCTGCACCTGCATCAACATTCCCATTCCGCCGCCAAACACGGCGTCGTCTACACGTTTCTGACGGTCTACGGTATAGTCCCTTATATTATGACACTTGATTTCAAGCACGCCCTTTGCCTGAGCGCGTCCGATTATACTCTCCCCCGTAAAGCGTTCGCACATTTCGGGAAAGAGTGTCAGTATGTCAATTCTCATCGTCAAAGATTCCCTTCAGCGGTCTTACGGCAATTCTGCCGTTTACCGGATCGGTCTCGTCCACGACGCTCGGAATGGCTGGGAGAAGATATTCTCTGCCGTCGGCAGAAGTGACGTGCCAGACGTCGTTTGCACCCGTCACACTGACGTCCGAAAGCTTGCCGTAGCAGACGCCGCTGTCGGCGTCAAGCACGTCGCATCCGATCAGATCGGTAACGAAAAAGGTGTTTTCGGGGAGGCTTGCGTCTTCCCTGTCGATGTAAAGCACGCGTCCGCGGTACTGTGTGGCGGTATCTATATCGTCCACACCCTCCATTTTCACAACGGCGATGTTGCCGTGGGGACGCACCTTTTGTATTTTAATGGGTCTTTCGCCCTTTTCGTCAAGATAAAGCACCTCGAACAGTCCGAGGAATTCGGGAGAATCGCACCACGGCTGAACACGCACCTCACCCTTAAGTCCCTGGGTGGATACAATCTGTCCTGCCTCTATGTACCTTCTGAGCATTTCGTGTACCTCCTGAAATAAAACGCGGGCTGCGCCGACCGAACAGCCGGTAAAAACCGAGCCGCCGTTCTCCGGCACAGCCGCACATACGATCAGTCTATTTCGACCATGATCTTCTGATCACAGCGGGTCGCAGCCGCGCGCATGACCATTCTGATAGCCTTGGCTATCCTTCCCTGCTTGCCGATTACTCTTCCCATATCGCCCTCGGCGACGTGGAGATGGTAAACGACCGTTCCGTCCTCGGTGGGTTCCGAGACGGTAACACTGACAGCCTCGGGGGCGTCAACGAGCCCTCTGGCGATCGATGCTAAAAGTTCCTGCATTTTTTTGTCCTCCGTTAAAGTACGCCGTTCTTCTTGAGAAGAGCCTTTACGGTATCGGTGGGCTGAGCTCCGTCGGAGATCCACTTCTTGGCCTTGTCGCCGTCGACCTTTACGACTGCGGGGTTAGCCATGGGATCATAGTAACCGATCTCTTCGATAAATCTTCCGTCTCTGGGATATCTGGAATCCGCAACGACGATACGGTAGAAAGGAGCCTTCTTGGCGCCCATTCTTCTGAGTCTGATCTTTACTGCCATTGTTTTCACCTCCGAATGAAACGTTTATTTGTGATGTATCAGAATTCGAATCCGCCGGGCAGCTTCATCCTGCCGCCTCTTTTGCCCTGCTTTGTCATCTGCTTGAACATCTTTTTCATCTGTTCCTGCTGCTTCAAAAGCCGGTTTACGTCCTCGACCTTCATACCTGAGCCTGCTGCGATCCTCCTCTTACGGGAGGGGTTTATAAGCGACGGGTTAGCTCTTTCCTTCGGGGTCATCGAAAGGATGATCGCCTCGATCCTGTCGAGCTGACGGTCGTCAACCTCGGTGTCGCGAAGCTGACGCTCCACGCCCGGTATCATCGACATGACCTTCTTGAGAGAGCCCATCTTTTTTATTTCACGGAACTGTCCGAGCATATCGTTAAAGTCGAACTTGTTCTCCTGCAGACGGCGTGCCGTTTCCTCCGCCTTTTTGGCATCGAGCTTCTGCTCTGCCTGCTCTATCAGCGAGAGGACGTCTCCCATTCCGAGGATTCTCGACGCCATACGGTCGGGGTGGAACTCCTCGATATCGTCCAGTTTCTCGCCCGTACCCGCAAACTTAACGGGACAACCGGTGACAGCCTTTACCGAAAGGGCGGCGCCTCCTCGGGTATCGCCGTCGAGCTTGGTGAGTATCACGCCGTCGATTCCGAGGGCATCGTTAAAGCTTGAGGCAACGTTTACGGCGTCCTGACCGGTCATTGAGTCAACGACCAGAAGTATCTCGTTGGGGGTGACGGCGGCCTTCATCCTTTTCAGCTCACCCATCAGCTCCTCGTCGATATGAAGACGGCCGGCGGTATCAAGCATTACGAAGTCGTGTCCGTAGTCACAGGCGTGGGAGTAGGCCTCCCTGGCCGTTTTTACGGGATCCTGCGTTCCTCTTTCGAAGACCGGCACTCCCGCCTTTTCACCGACGACCTTTAACTGGTCGATAGCGGCGGGACGGTAAATATCGCATCCGACAAGCAAGGGACGGTGTCCTTTGCTCTTAAGCATCTTGGCGAGCTTTGCGGAGTGCGTGGTCTTACCTGAACCCTGAAGACCGCAGAGCATTACGACGGTCGGTCCCTTTGCAGCGGTATTTATCCGGGAGTTTGAGCCACCCATAAGAGCGGTAAGCTCCTCGTTAACGATCTTGATGACCATCTGTCCCGGAGTAAGACTTTCGGTGACGTTTGCGCCGATCGCCTTTTCTGCTACGGTTTTGGTGAAATCCTTGGCAACCTTGTAGTTAACGTCAGCCTCGAGAAGGGCAAGGCGCACCTCGCGCATCGCTTCCTTGACGTCGGCTTCGGTAAGCTTTCCTCTTGAACGCAGCTTCTTAAACGCCGCGGCAAGCTTGTCTGAAAGTCCTTCAAATGCCAAAAATATCACCTCCGGTCAAATTCTGCTCATCGGCAGTCTGGGCGGAAATCTCGCCGCACAGTCTGAGCACCTCGGGATCGTCGGTGAGCGACGCGATCCTTTCAGCGGCAGAAGCCGCAACGGTAAGCTTTCGGGCAAAGCCGAGCTTTTGTTCGTAGTTCGTGAGGGCGGTATCGGCACGGCGGATGTGATCGAGCACGCCCTGACGCGTCATTCCCTCGTTATCGGAGATCTCCGAAAGGGAGAGATCGTCGTAGTAGTAGCTTTCGGCTATCATACGCGTCCTCTCCGAAAGCAGCGGTCCGTAGTAACCGAGCAGGAGGGACATCCTCATATCCTTAGGCAGGAGAAGCACCTCCGTGTAAAGTAAAATCGCTTTACAGCAAGAGAAATTATACCCGAGGTATTCATATTTGTCAACATATTTTTAATATTTTTTGCATTTCTTTATAGCAGAAACTCGGACAAACAACCGGTTTTGTAACAAATTGTTACGTAATTATGAATTTTTGCTTGTAAATTGTCGAAAAATATTGTAACATTTATAAGCGTATAGATTTTGCTCAATCTTATTTTGAACGCAGTGTTTTTTACATATAATCCAAATTTTAAGAAAGGAGCGAGTTATATGAAAAATTCCAGTGTTGAACTGCCCGAGAATGGGCAACAGGCGGCAGTGGCGCCGCCGAAAAGAAAACGCAGATTCGGTGACAGGTATGACGCATACCGTGTAAGAAACCTTGACGGCTTCTTCCACATCATCCCCAACATCATGCGTGAACGAAACGACAGCCAGCTGTTCTTTGAGGTCGACGTTCCCATCGAGCACATCGAGAAATACGTCAACCAGAAGAGAAAGCAGGGTCTTGAGATCAGAATGATGCACGTCTTTATGGCTGCTCTGGTCCGAACCTTCACGATGCGTCCGAGGCTTAACCGTTTCACCGTCGGCAAGAAGATCTACAGCCATAACAACCTCCGCGTAACCATGGCCATCAAGAGAAGCCTCACCATAGACGGCGAGGAGACCTCGATACAGCCGTACTTCGAGCCCACCGACACGATCTTTGACGTTTGCAAGCGTTTTGAGGATTGTCTGGAAGAAAGCAGGCCAAAGGACGGAAGCGTTGTTGAAAACACCACCGACGGTGTTGTAAAGGTCCTCAGGGTGCTTCCCACCTTCTTGAAGACCTTCGTCGTTTTCGTACTTCGCAACCTCGACAAGGTCGGTCTGATGCCCAAGATCATCTACGAGGCCAGCCCCTTCCATTCGAGCTGCGTCGTCACCGATCTCGGCTCTCTCGGAATTGACTCCATTTATCATCACCTGTACGATTTCGGTACGACCTCCTGCTTCCTTGCCATCGGCAAGAAGAAGACCAAGCCCGTATTTGCCGCCGACGGCACGGTACGCCCCCAACGTTATATGACACTCCGTTTCGTTCTTGACGAGCGCTGTGTTGACGGCTACTACTACGCCAACGCCATCAAGTATTACACGAGGCTTCTCAAGCACCCGGAGCTGCTTGAGGTACCGCCCGAGATGATACCCGACGATATGTAAAGTAAACACCGCAGAGCCCGTGAGGGGATCTGCGGTGTTCTTCTTTATTACGTGTTATTGATTACTTATCGTCAACCGACGCGTCGTCATCGGATTCGGCTTCAGCTTCAGCAGCCGCCGTAATTTCGGGGGTTTGGTCAGCAGGGGCAGACCTCTTCTTGCCGACTATAATAAAGATTACGGCGAGAATGATAACTACTAATACCGCTGCGACGATCGCAATCACAGCACCGACCGAAAGGCCGCCGTCCTTCTCTTCACTTTCCGTAAAGGACGCGGTAGCCGAAAACGAGTCCTTTGCATAGGCGTCGGGACCGAAGAATACGCTGTCGAGCCAGACGGTACCGTCCTGAGTATCCTTGATAACAAAGCTGATATCCATCGCGTTATTGCAGATACTGCTCGCATTTTCCAACGCATTACCGTCCTTGTCAAAAAAGGAGGTAAGATCAAATACGAGGGTTGTAAAATCGGCATCCGCTTCAAGGTTTACGGGCGAAGAATAAGACGCATCGTTACTGAAGGAGGTGATCTTAAGAACGATCTCCTTTTCCCTGCCGTCGCCGTTTTTAAAACTTGCGGTAAGAGCGGTCATTCCCCTGAGGGGTACCATATCGACATTGTACAGGCTGTTAGGACGGGTGACGGTACCGACCTCGTTTTCTCCCTTTTTATATTCCACCTTGAGGGATGCAACTCCGTCGGCCTTGTTTTCTCTGTCAAAGGTGAGTTTTACATCGTCGGAGCCCTTCCAGATATTCTTGTATTCACCGTGTCCGACCTCGGTGTCGGTTGTTTCAAAGTTGCTGACGACGAAGATCTCACCGTCACAGTTAAGATAGCTGATGTCGCCTATCGTTCTGAGGTTGTAATTACTGTACGGAGAAGCAGGAATTGCGTAGCTCGAGCAGAGGGTACCGTCAACGTTATAGTTATTGTAGGCGTAGGCAACGCGTTCGGGTGAACGCAACATGGTACTTCGCACCGAAACGGTATTCTTGCCGGTTATTACGCCCGTTGCGGCAACCCAACGTCCCTCCGCACCTGCGAGGGAAAAACCGACGACGTTGGTCGAATTTTTCAGGGTGGTCAGTCCCTCACCGACGTTATCGAAGGTCAGGGTGACCGTATCGCCGTTAAAGCTGACGTCGGTTACGGTAGGTGCAGTTGCAACCTCGCCGCCTTTGATAATGCTTAACGCAGCGGTCGCCATTCGCTCTGCGATCTCCTTTTTATACGAAGGATGTATCACGGCGGGAACCCTTCCCGTAAAGCCTTTATACTCAAGCGACTGGTCGTAGATAGGCACCATTGCGGTGGTGGCGCTGTTGTTCTTCTGCATTTCAGCCATCGAATCGCACATCTTTCCTATGCTCTGCGAATAGCCGTAGGGTGCAAGCTGAGCAAAAACGAAGGGCATTGAATCGTCGTCGTATCCGAAAATCTTTCCCCATTCCTTTTTCAGCAGATCAAGCTCGTCTCCGTATATATCCGAGCGCGACATATTGCCCTCGCCCTGATACCAGATGACTCCGCCTATATTAAGCCCGCTCAAAGGAGCGATTTTGCTGTTGTAAAGCACGCCGAGCTGATTCCACTCGGTGGGATTTTCGGTATATACTCCGTATGACTTTACCTTTTCGAGCAGCTCCTGATCCTCTGCCAGAAGCTCCTTGGAAAGCCAGGTTTCGATCCACGCACTTCCGACCGCGGTGTCGATCATCGCAACCGGCATATCAAGCTCTTTTCTGAGCTTGTTCGCAAAGGAGAAGCTTATGGCTGAAACCGTTTTAAGCGAATCCCCGCTCTTGCCGGTCATCCAGACTGCTCCCGGCACGTCGGATGCGGGAGTTGTAAGATATGTGGTTCCTGCGGGAAGCACCGGTTCGTAATATATCCTGAGATATTCGTCGTCGGCGTTTTTCAGAACCTCTGCACCGTCGGCGGTATCTCTCAAGGAAAGCTGCATATTTGACTGTCCCGAAGAAAGCCAGACCTCACCGAAAACGATATTATTGAATTCGAAAGCCTTGCTTCCGTTGACGTTGATCGTGAGGGTATAGGCGGTATATCCGCCGTCCTGTCCCTCAAGCTCCATCTTCCACGCACCGTCCTTTGCCGTCGTGGAGGCTTCGGCAACCTTATCGTTACCCTTTTTAAGGACTGCCGTAAGTTTGGCGCCGTTGGAGGCTTGTCCCCAGATCACCATCGGTTTGTTGCGCTGATAAACCGAATTGTCGTTCAGATAAGTACAGGTCGTAGCACTCACTCCTACTCCGAAATAGTTTGCCGCGGAAACCCCTGCAGGCAGGACGGACGCCGCAACGGTCAACACGGCCGCCAGAACCAAAGCAAAGATATTCCTGATAATTCTTTCGACTTTCATTTTAACACCCCGCAAGCAATATGAACGTAAGTTTTGTTTATGATAACGTTTACCAAAATCAAAATCAACCGTTCTTTTGTGTTGACATTCCGCTTTTTTGTGATATACTCGGTTCAGAGGTGATATTTATGGATATCATACGTATGAAAAGTAAGAATGAGGGACTCGCATATCACCGGTTTGCTTTTAACGTCAGTTTTTCTCCTCCTATGGAGATTCCTCACGTTATCAAGATGCACGACCACGAATATTACGAGATTTTCTTCGTTGCAGAGGGCACGTTAAAACATATTACGGCTGACCGTTCCTCGGAAACGGTCAACAAACAGAGCATCCACAAGGGAACCCTCTGTTTCGTGAAGCCTTCGGACGTTCACTGCTACGAGGGCATCCGAAATATCGGCTACCGTATGTGCAATATGAAGATACGTAAGGACACCTTTGAGCAATTCTGCAATTTTGTTGACGGTTCAACGATATTCAATTCCTCGGCCTTTCCCATGTGCTCTCTTGACGCTGCGCAGACCGAAGCCCTCGAGCAACGCGTAAAAAGCGTAATGGCAATGGAACGAAACAAAAAATTCGACGCCGAGTGTTGTCAGCTTCTGAACGAGTTATATCTTATTTTTCTTAATTCGACGCTTTCCGAATCCAATCAGATGATCGACTATCCGCCAGAATGGCTCAGAGAATGCTGCAACAAAATGAACGATTACGAGAATTTCTCGGCGGGTGTAGCACGGATGGTTGAGCTTTCCGGAAAAACCCACGCACACCTCACTCATACCATGCGGCGTACTATGGGCACCACGCCTACCGAATATATCAACGGTCTGCGTATCAAATACGCATGCTCCCTGCTGGCCGACAGCAATATGCCGATCATCGACATCTGCTTCGAGAGCGGATTTTCAAATCTCGGCTGGTTCTACGAGAAATTCAAGGTACACGCGGGAATGTCGCCTCAGCAATACCGCGACACAAGGCGTTCGGCCAACAATCTTTAATCTCAAAAAGGGTCTCCTGCTCTCATCAAGCGGAGATCCTTTTTATTCCCGTCAACCGACGTCGGATTTCCTGAAAAACTCAAACGAGCCATACCTCGTTACTCTATTTTGTTATCAAAACGAACAAAATACAACAAAATAGCGTAATCGCGGTAAACAAAGCGGAAGATAAAGACGCAAACGAGCGTTAAACTTTAATTAAGCAGTATTCTGCAAATTTTTCACAAGGAGTTTTGTTTTATGAACCGTTCATTCAAGCTTATTCGTGTTCTTTGCCTGATGCTTGCGGTAGTGCTTTCGGTTGCAATGTTTGCCGGATGCAAAGGCGACGGCGACGGTGCTTCATCGAAGGACGACGCGTCTAAGGTCACGACCTCGATGGAAAACACCGAGGTCGTTAAACAGTACGAGGATCAGGGACACCCCACCCTCCCCGAAACCAAGGATCTCGGAGGCTACGAGGTAACCTTCGCCTGTCCTTATCCTAACCTCGTTATTCCCGAAGAGGGAGAAACTGCTGAGGAGGACCTCATTCTCAAAGCCCTCAAAGAGACCGAGAAGGCCTACAATTGCAAGATTCTCGTCAAGGGGATGCCTTATAATGACCCCGAAGAGGTCGTTGCATCTATTTCCGCAGGTGAGCAGTACGCCAACGTAATCATGCCCGTCGTCTTCATTGCAGGTGCTTTCCTCCAGACCAAGCTCTGCGCCGATATGCTTCAGGAGGACATCAGCCAGTACATAGACATGAAGCAGCCCTGGTGGAACGATACGATGGCCTACGCCTCCAACGTTCTCGGCTCGGTTTACGCCGGTGCTCCCAGCATCTGCTCCCCCGCTGACTACACCTTTATCGTTTACTTCAACAAGAACATTTGCGACGACGTCGGAATCGACTCTGCCGAGCTTTATAAGCTTTGGAAAGACGGCAACTGGACTTGGGATGAGTTCATAAAGTACGCCAAAATGGCCGGTAAGGACATCGACGGCAACGGTGTTATCGACAACGTTGACAAGGACCGTTTCGGTTATATCGGACCGGGATACGACTCCATTCAGGCATTCGCTTCATCCGCCAAGGTCGCTTCCATCACCACGACCGACGGTATGAACCCGACCTATACCTTCAATACCCCCCACGCCATCACAACCCTTACCAAGCTTAATCAGCTTTTCACCACCGACAACATCTACGGTCTCGGCAGCTGGGACGGAATGCGCTTCCTTTCGATGTTCTCGAACGGCAACGCCCTCTTCCTGACCTACAAGCTCGAAACTATGAGAAACGACGCGATCCGCGATATGTCCGACGACTGGGGTATTCTTCCCATGCCCAAGGGACCCAAGGATGGCGGCGGCTGGCAGGACAAGTATATGTCCCGCGTTGACCACAACTACGCTCTTACTATGATCCCCGCGACCGTCGAGGACAAGGCTTCTACCGCTCTTATCCTCGAGTCGATGGCCTTCAACTACTTCAAGATCATCAACAAGAAGATCGAGACCTACGCTACCCTCTACTGCCGCGACGACGAGTCAGTTGAGGTTGCAAACAGCATCTACAACACCTCCACCTTCGAGATCTCGCAGTTCCTCTACGGAATCAATGCCGGCGCATGGAACTCGCAGGTTGAAACTCTGGTAAGAGACGTCGTCAGGAATCCTGCCTTCGACGTTTCGGGTGCCGTAAACGCTCCCGCCGAACTCGCTCAGCAGATGATCAACGACTACTTCAACGGTGTCTGATAAAACATCCTATTACACAACCCAAAGCGCATCTCTTTCGGGATGCGCTTTTTTGTTCTTATAGGCAGCAACAAAATCACATAATCAAGAACAACACAATGGAAGATTTTCGGTTGATGGCAGTTTATCATAAAATTAATCATATGTATAAGGAGGATAAGTATGTCAAACTATGTAAAATCATCACGCTTTATCTGTCTGTTACTTTGCTTACTGCTTTCCGTTTGCATTTTCTCGGGATGTAAAAAGGATGATGCGGCTTCATCTTCAAAGGATCAATCCGCAGTTACAACCTCAATGGAAAACACGGAGCTCGTAGACCAGTACAAGGATAAGAAGCATCCTACCCTTCCCGAAACCAAGGATCTCGGCGGTTTTGAAATGCTGTATGCCAGTTCGAACGTCAAAGCAATTCTTCCCGAAGAAGGCTCCTCGGTTGAAGGAGATCTTATTCTCGAGACACTGAGAATAACGCAGGATACCTACAACTGCAAGATCAACGTTGTTGAGGTTGCATACGACGGATGGGGAGAAGCGCAAGCCGCAATACTCTCCGGTGAGCAGTACGCCAACGTTATAATGCCCTGCGTATGGCAGTCAGGTGCTTTCCTGCAATCCAGACTTTGTGCTGACTATCTTACTACTGAAATTTCGCAGTACATCGATATGTCTCAGCCCTGGTGGAACGATACGATGGCTTATGCCTCGAACGTTCTTGGTTCGGTATATGCAGGCGCTTCTGCTATTGAATCTCCCGCAGACTATACGTACGTCATATTCTTTAACAAAAGCATTGCCGCGGATATCGGTCTCGGCGAAACCGAGCTCTATGACCTTTGGGAAAAGAATGAGTGGAACTGGGACAACTTTGTAAAGTTCGCAAAGCTCGCCAATAAGGATCTTGACGGAAACGGCGCCGTTGACACCACTAATGACCGTTGGGGATTCGTATGTCCCGGTTACGACTGTGCACAGGCTTTCTGTTCATCCGCCGTGGTTGCATCGGTCACTACCGACGACGGTATGAACCCCGTATACACCTTTAATACCCCTCACGCCATTACAACCCTCACCAAACTCAACCAGCTTTTCACCACCGACGGTATCTACTGTCAGGAAAGCTGGAACAATGAGCTTGGCACCTATGAGGTTATGTTCAAAGAAGGAAGAGCTCTTTTCTACGGAAGAAATCTTATGAGAATATATGGCACGACCTTCAGAGGCATGGAGTTTGACTGGGGCGTTCTTCCCATTCCTATCGGTCCTTCTGAAAACGGAGGTTGGCAGCAAAAGTATATGTCGCGAGTCGATCATAACTTCCGCCTTTGCATAATTCCCTCTACGGTTGAAGACAAGGCATCTACCGCCCTTGTACTTGAGCATATGACATACGAATACTACAAGATCATCAACGAAAAGATCGACACTGCCGCCACGCTTTACTGCCGTGACGACGAGTCCGTAGACGTTTGTAACACCATTTATAACACCTCTACGTTTGAGATCTCTCAGTTCCTCTATTCCATCAACAACATGGGCTGGAACAATAGCGTCGAGACCAGAATCAGAGATATCGTCAAAACACCTGCCTACGACGTTTCGGGTGCCGTCAACGCTCCCGCCGAGCTCGCTCAGCAGATGATCAACGACTACTTCAACGGTGTCTGATACAATTTAATTTCAAAGCCTTCTCTTTTGCCGGGAAGGCTTTTCTTTTTTTGCCACAATTGTGACGGCAAATCGTCAAAAGTCTTGAAATCCCGTGCCGTTTATGGTATTATAACGCTGTATAGGCAAAATACCCCGTCACCTATTCGTGTGCGGCAAATCATAACTCTTTTTTTCGGAGGGGACTAAAATGTCAAACAGACTTTTTCAGGGAATCGTCCATCAGATGCGCAGCTGCATCAACAGGACAATCGGCGTTGTTGACGAGAACTCTATCGTCATCGCCTGCAGTGAGCTCGGCAGGATCGGTGAGGTTATGGGTGTTGAGGTCATGGACGTAAATCATTCCGCCGACGGACTTCTGCGCAACGCAGGCTTTACCTTCAAGACCCTCTCGCCCGCTCAGTACAGTGAGTACATCATCTTCGTCGAGGGAACCGACGAGGAGGCCTCCCGTTACGCCTCCATTCTCGCCATTTCCCTGTGCAACATCAAGGAGTACTACGACGAGAAGTACGACAAGGTAAACTTCCTCAAGAACGTCATTCTCGACAACATTCTGCCGGGAGATATCTATCTGCGCTCAAGAAAGCTGCGCTTCAACGCCGACGTTCAGCGCGCCGCTATTCTTATCCGCATCACCTCTCACAATGAGGTGTCGGCTTACGAGATACTCCAGAATCTCTTCCCCGACAAGACCAAGGATTTCATAATTAACGTCAACGAGAGGGACATCGTTCTTATCAAGGAAATGCCCCTCAACTACGATACCTCTGCGCTTGAAAAGCTGGCTCAGTCCATCGTCGATACCCTGTCGGGCGAATTCTTTACCCACTCGATCGTCGGTATCGGCACCGTCGTTACCGAGATCAAGGATCTTGCGCGCTCCTTCAAGGAGGCTCAGATCTCCCTCGAGGTCGGTAAGGTCTTTGACAACGAGCAGCAGATCGTAAGCTACAACAGCCTCGGAATCGGAAGGCTGATCTATCAGCTTCCCACCACCCTTTGCGAGTCCTTCCTCAGGGAGGTATTCAAGCAGGGCACCATCGAAAATCTCGATCAGGAGACCCTCTTTACCATCAAGCATTTCTTCGACAACAACCTCAACGTTTCTGAGACGTCCAGAAAGCTTTTCGTACACCGCAACACCCTGGTGTACAGACTTGAAAAGATCAAAAAGATCACCGGACTTGATCTGCGCGAATTCGATCACGCCATCGTTTTCAAGATCGCGCTTATGGTCAGGAAGTATCTTGACTCCAAGCCGGTGAAATACTAATACAGGAGTTTTTCACGTGAACGATATTTTTAATACCGGCACAGACACGCCCGTTACCCCTCCTGCCGCATCGGCTGAGGATCTTATCATGGGCAGCTTTGCGTCGGAAGAACCGACCGTCCCCGTACAGCCCGCTCCCCCGCCTGCGCCACAGCCTGTTCCCGCAGCGGTAACGGCTTCGCAGCAGCCCCTCATTGAGTTCAGGGGCGTGTACAAGGTCTACGACAACGGCACCCACGCCCTCAGCGACGTCAACCTGAAGATCCACAAGGGAGAATTCGTCTTCGTCGTCGGTGCTTCGGGTGCAGGTAAGAGTACCTTTATCAAGCTGCTTACCCACGAGGAGTCGCCCAACGCCGGCGAGATCGTGGTCAACGGCTACCGTATGTCGTCCATCCGCAGACGCGACGTTCCCAAGCTTCGCCGTACGATGGGCATCGTTTTCCAGGACTTCAGACTCATCCCCTCGATGACCGTCTTTGAGAACGTGGCCTTTGCAATGCGCGTTACGGGCGCTTCTACCCGTTCGATCCGCAAGAGGGTATCCTACGCTCTCAACATCGTCGGTCTGGGCGACAAGGCGCGCAACCTTCCCACCGAGCTTTCGGGCGGTGAGCAGCAGCGCGTAGGCCTTGCCCGTGCGCTCGTAAACAATCCCGCCATGATAATCGCCGACGAGCCTACCGGTAACGTCGACCCCAATATGTCCTATGAGATCGTCGAGCTTCTGTCCGAGATCAACCGCAGAGGCACGACCGTAATAATGGTCACCCACGAGCATCAGCTCGTGCGCGACTTCGGACGAAGGGTAATCATGATCGAGCACGGTACCGTCGTTGCCGACAACGGAAACGGAGGTGCCGCACGATGAAGCTTTCAAGTATCCGTTACCTCATCGGTGAAGGCTTTAAGAACGTCTGGGTACACCGATTCATGTCCCTCGCTTCGGTCGGTGTGCTTCTCGCCTGCATGGTAATGATGGGCGTTGCGATCCTGCTTTCGGTAAACGTCGACACCGCACTCGGATCCCTCCAGGATCAGAACGCGATCGTCGTCTTCTACTCCGACGAGATGACCGACGAGCAGGCACAGATCGTAACGACGACCATCGCCGATATGGACAACGTCAAGGACGCCGTCTTTATTTCAAAGGCAGAGGGTCTTGAGCGTCAGAAGGAGGTTCTCGGCAGCGATTACGCCGCTCTTCTCGACTATCTTGAGGACGATAACCCCCTCCCCAACGCTGCACAGGTCACCTTTGAGGACCTTGAGCAGTTTGACAGCACGGTTCTCGCAATCGAGAAGGTGCAGGGTGTCACACACATCAACGAGCAGCGCGACATTGCCGCGAAGCTCAACTCCATCAGAAGCATGATAAACAATGCCGGCTTCTGGATCGTTGCACTACTCTTCGTTATCTCGGTCGCGATAGTTGCCAACACCATACGCATCACCATGTTCAGCCGCAAGCGCGAGATAAACATTATGAAGGCTGTCGGCGCAACCGACTCGTTTATACGCGTTCCGTTTATGATCGAAGGAATGCTGCTCGGAATTATTTCCGGCGCAATCAGCACGGGACTTCTCTATTTCATCTATAAGGCTTCTACCGCTTCAATTGAAAAATCCTTCGGTATGACCGTCGTACCCTTCTCTGATTTTGCTATCAAGATGCTGCTCGGCTTCATGCTTATGGGTGCGGTCACGGGCGTTATCGCCAGCCTTATTTCGATGAGCAAATATCTCAGACACGAAGGGAGCGAATTCAATGCGATCACTTAAAATAGGTAAAAGCCGCGCGGTCGCGATTGTCGCTTTCTTCCTTGCCGTCGCACTTCTCTGCTGCTCCCCCGTTATCGGCGGAGACATCGACGCCGGCGCTTCAAGCCTCAGCGATATGCAAAACGAGCTCAATCAGCTTAACAAGGAGCAGAAGGAGATCGAAAAGAAGCTTGCAAAGCTCAAAGAAGACATTGCCAACAAGGAAGCCATCAAAACGACGCTTCTTGACAAGATCAATAACGCACAGGATCAGATAGACGTATACAACGATCAGGTGCGCACCCTCAACGCCGAGATACCCGCCATTGAGGCTCAGCTTCAGGAGGCTACAGCTGTTTTCGAAAGCCAGCTCGGCAACTTCAAGGATCGCATCAAGGCGATGTATATGACCGGCGATCAGTCCTATCTCGGTATGCTGCTCAGCGCCGACGATTTTGCGGACTATCTTTACAAGTCAGAGCTTGTGAAAAAGGTCAGTGAAAAGGACAACGCCATGCTCGACGCTCTCAAAGAGGAGCACGCGAAGATCGCCGCCGCAAAAGCTTCGATCGATGCCAAGAAAAAGTCGCTTGACAAGGCACAGAAATCGCTTGCCGCAAAACAGGTCGAGCTTGAAAAGGAGCTCGTGGAGCTTGAGTCGCTTATCGGCAATCTGCACGATCAGGAAACCGAACTCGTTGAGGACAGCGAGGAAGCGCAGAAAGCCAAGGATGAGCTCGAGGAAGAGATCAAAAAGGCTACTCAATCCTCCGGAGGTCTCATTTACAGCGGTGATGACTTCGTATGGCCGGTTCCCGGTTATTACAAGCTCTCGTCCGGTTATAAGACCGCCACGCGTCCCAAGCACGCAGGAATCGACATTTCAAGCAGCGGTATCTACGGTAAGGAGATCGTAGCCGCGGCTGCCGGAGTCGTTACCCTTGCAGGCAACAAGAACAACGGTTACGGCATTTACATTACCATAAACCACGGCGCCAAGGACGGCAAAACCTACGCCACCCTGTACGGTCACTGCAGTAAGATAATCGTCAAGAAGGGAGACGTCGTAGCGGCCGGTCAGGTCATCGGATACGTCGGCTCGACGGGTAACTCGTCGGGACCGCATCTGCACTTTGAGATCCGTATCAACGGCTCGGTCACCAACCCCATGAACTATTTCTCATAACACGGACCTTCGTTTTTTAACGGGTCTTTGCGAAGAAGGAATTCAATGAATAAAAAGATACCCCTCGGATCGGCAATTGCGTTTTTGCTCATCGCCATTACGCTCACCTTTACGATTACTATGAGCGTTTCGTGGCGTATGTACAACAAGCAGCTTGAAAGCGTTGCCGATACGCAGGCGACCTACGCCAAGCTCGGCGAGGTCGAACAGCTTATCAAGCAGCATTATATCGGAGAGATCAACGAAACCGAGCTGACCGACAGTCTGATCTCGGGTTACATCGACGGTCTCGGAGATAAATACGCTCAGTACATCCCCGTCTCGGACACCCAGACCAATACCGACTCCTACAACGGCAAGGCGGTCGGAATCGGAATAACCTATATCGTTCATCCCGACACGGGTTTACCTTACGTAACGCTCGTTCACAAGGGATCCTCTGCCGACACGGCGGGACTTCTCAAGGGTGACGTGATCGTAATGATCAATCAGACCGACGTGCTTACCGAGGAAGGTCAGGCTCTGATGTCTGAAATGGTGGGCAACAAGGGTGTTACCTATACCGTCACGGTTTCGCGCGAGGGTAAATATCTCGACTTTTACCTGACCGTTTCCGAGTACGAGTTTATGAGCGTCACGAGCTACACCATTCAGGACGTCGGCGTCGTACGCATCTCGGGCTTTAACACCGCTTCGGTCGAGCAGTTCAAGACGGCGGTTAAATCCTTCGTCGAATCGGGTGTAAGCGGAATCGTCTTTGACCTCAGGCACAATTCGGGCGGTTCGGTCCCCGCTGTCAGAGAGATGCTCGATTACGTTCTCCCCGAAGGCGTGCTCTACACCGCCGAATACTCAGACGGCACCAAGGAGGAGTTCAAATCAGACTCCGTCTGTATTGAGCTTCCGCTGGCGGTACTGATCGACGAAAACACCGCGAGTGCCGCAGAGCTTTTCGCAGCCTGCATCAAGGACTCGCACGCAGGTCAGCTTATCGGTGAGACGACCTACGGAAAGGGAATCATGCAGCGCACCTTTACCCTGTCGGACGGCAGCGAGGTTCAGTTTACCGTTGCGTATATCAGCACTCCGATGTCGGGCAGATACCACGAGGTCGGCGTACTTCCCAACACAAC
This sequence comes from Clostridia bacterium, assembly GCA_017467405.1. GTDB lineage: Bacteria > Bacillota > Clostridia > Oscillospirales > Acutalibacteraceae > RGIG1913. Next base: position 532,918 of record JAFTSH010000001.1, on the reverse strand, counting down.
CGTAATTCTCAACGACAACGCCAAAAAGCGCTTCTACCTTTTGACCTACGACGAGGATCCTCAGCTTCAGGCGGCGTTTAACGCATTGACCGCGATCGAAGAAACCGACGATAATTCGAGTTCAAGTAAATAAACGAAAATCCCCGACGGGCGAAAAAGCCGCTGTCGGGGAATTTTTTATCTGTTGATTATCAAGCGTTTAACCGCCTATCGTCAGGACGCGCTTGTTGCGGTGCTTAAAGACACTGAGCACAAGACCGACGCCGATGTACAAACACACGAGCGAGGTGCCGCCCGCGCTGAAGAAGGGCAGGGTTACGCCTACGACGGGGAAAAGATAGAGGCACATTCCGATGTTTACGAGGGTTTGCGCAAAGAACATCGCGAAGATACCGGCGCAGATTATCATGCCCATACGGTCGCGCGAATTTTTGGCTATCCAGAGAATTCGCAGGCAGATGGCAAGCAGGAGCGCCACGGCGATAAAGGCGCCGACGAAGCCTAATTCCTCCCCTATTGAGGCGAAAATGAAGTCGTTGTAGCCCTTGGGTACGAGTCCGCTCTGGGTGTAGCTTCCCTTCATATATCCCTCGCCGAAGAATCCGCCCGACGCCATTGCGGCAACCGACTGTCCCTGCTGCCAGCCCATTCCGAGAGGATCAAGCTCGTGGTCGAAAAGGATCAGTATACGGTTCTTCTGCCAGGTAGGGATAAAGCGGAACCAAAGGATCGGGGACGCGACGGCAAGCACCGAAGCGCCGATTGCAAAATAGCGGAGCTTTATTCCGCAGGCAAAGAACATACATATAAAAATTATTGCAAGAATAAGGGCCGAGCCGTCGTCGCCCTGCCACATAATAAGTCCGCAGGGGGCAACGCCGTGTACGGCAAGGAGCACGACGTTTCTGAACTTTGAAACGTCGGCCTCGCGAAGCAGGCTGACGTGCTTGGCATAGGTCATCGCAAAAGCGATCTTGAGCAGCTCTGAGGGCTGAAAGCTCATTCCGCCGGGAAGGAGAAGCCAGGCCGAGTCGTCCGAGCCCTCGGGAGTGTAGCCGAACCAGAAGGTCAACATAACGAGTCCGACGGCCACAACGACTATGAGCGGCCAGAGCCGCACCAGCTTCGCATAATCAAACAGCGACACGACCACGGCGGCGGCAATTCCGATACCGACGGCGGCAAGCTGAACGTAGAACTGTCTGGAGCTTCCCGTATAGGCGGTGGCAGACAGGATAACGAAGCTTCCGTAAAGGGACGCGGCAAGGCACAGACCGAGCAAAAGCTTGTCCGTTTCTCGGATATAGTCGGCTATTGCACCGAATATTTTACCCATTCATACCGCCTCCTTTTTCTTGCTGATACCATTATAATTTAAAAAAGGTTATATTTCAAGCCGAAATGCCTTTAATTATCGCGATTTGTGTGATATACTGTTAAGGAATGATGCAAGGAGGAGACGGAATGCTGAAATTCGTGACACGTTCACCCGATGAAACCGAAGCGGCGGGCGCTGCCGTGGCGGCTATTTGCGGCGCAACCTCATTCGTTGCCCTTTTCGGCGGGCTTGGTGCAGGAAAGACGGCCTTCGTAAGAGGCTTCGCCAAGGCACTCGGCTTTGACGGCGAGGTCACCTCCCCTACCTTTGCTCTCGTTCACGAGTACACGGGCGGAAAATTTGATATTTTCCATTTTGATATGTACCGCATAACCTCCCCCGAGGATCTCTGGTCGACGGGATTTTTCGACTATGACGGAATGGGGATCACGATTACCGAATGGAGCGAAAACATCGAAGACTCGTTACCCGACGACTGCATCAGGGTAAGCATTGCTTACGGCAGCGACGAAAACGAGCGCATAATCACAGCGGAGGGATTTTGACCAATGCGAATACTTGCAGTTGATTCGACTGCCGTTTCGGCCTCGTGTGCCATTCTCGACTCGGGAAAGATAACGGCGGAATACTTCATAAACACCGCACTTACACACTCACAGACCCTTTTACCGATGATTGACGGTATGCTGAAAAGCTGCTCTCTTTCGGCGAGCGAGATTGATCTTTTTGCGGTAAACAACGGCCCCGGCTCGTTTACGGGTGTACGCATCGGCGTTGCGGCGGTAAAGGGCCTTGCCTTTGCGACACAGAAGCCCTGCGTTGCGGTTCCGACCCTTGAGGCCATTGCCGAAGGGATGCGTCCCCCCGTCGGGGATTATATCATATGCGCCGCTATGGACGCACGGTGCTCTCAGGTATATAACGCTCTGTTTGAATCCACCGACGGAGAGCTCCACCGTTTGAGCGAGGATAGGGCAATCACGCTTGAAGAGCTCGAAAAAGAGCTGAAAAATGCAAAAAAACCTGTTTTTGCAGTTGGCGACGGCGCTATTCTGTGCTATAATTACTGTTTGGAAGCCGGCACCGAGATAAACCTTCCCGCTCCCGACAGGATATATCAGAGAGCCTCTGCCACGGCGATTGTCGCACAGCGGCTTTTTGACGACGGCAAGGCGGTTTCGGCCGGCGAACTTGAAATCAGCTATCTGCGTCTGCCTCAGGCAACGCGCGAACTTCTCAAAAGACAGAAAGGATGACAGACATGATCTCTATCGCATGCGATCACGGGGGTTTCGACCTCAAAGAAGCTGTAAAAAAATATCTTGAGGAAAAGGGCCTTGAGTACAAGGATTTCGGAACCTACAGCACCGACAGCTGTGACTACCCCGATTTCGTTGCTCCTGCCGCAAGAGCGGTTGCCTCGGGCGAATGTGAAAAGGGCATCGTGATCTGCACGACCGGAATCGGCGTTTCGATCACCGCCAACAAGGTCAAGGGCATCCGCTGTGCGCTCTGCTCCGATACCTTCTCGGCCGAAATGACCCGCAGACACAACAATACAAATATGCTTGCCATCGGTGCAGGCGTCGTCGGTCCCAACCTTGCTCTCAAGATCATTGAAGTATGGCTCGGTACCGAATTCGAGGGCGGCAGACATGCCCGCCGCGTCGAAAAAATCGCCGCCGTTGAAAACGGAGATCTCTGATCTTTAACTTAAAATACAGGAGTGTGTAAAATGAGCGAATTAGTTGTCACCAACCATCCTCTGATCCAGCACAAGCTTTCCATTCTCCGTGACAAGAGGACCGGCACGAAGCAGTTCCGCGAACTGATCGCCGAGCTTGCCATGCTTATCTGCTACGAAGCTACTGCCGATCTTCCCCTCAAGGACGTCACCGTTGAGACCCCCATGTGCACCGCGACGACCCGCGTTCTGGCCGGTCACAAGCTGGCCTTCGTGCCCATTCTCCGCGCCGGTCTCGGCATGGTTGACGGTGTTCTCAATCTCGTTCCCTCGGCAAAAGTCGGACACATCGGTCTTTACCGCGATCACGAGACTTGCCAACCCGTAGAGTACTACTGCAAGCTGCCCGGAGACATTTCCGAGCGTGACGTCTTCGTGCTTGATCCCATGCTCGCTACCGGCGGCTCTGCCATCGACGCTATTCATCAGATCAAGCAGCGCAACCCCAAGAGCATCAAGTTTATGTGCATCATTGCCGCGCCCGAGGGAGTCAAGGCTCTGCAGGAGGCTCATCCCGACGTAAACATATATTCCGCGGCACTCGACGAGAAGCTCAACGAGCACAGCTACATTCTCCCCGGTCTCGGAGATGCCGGCGACAGGATCTTCGGAACCAAATAAACGTAATAAATTTCAAAGCAGGATCATCCGATCCTGCTTTTATTTTTGATTATTCAGATATTACGAAATCGCTCAAAGGAGCAAGGTCGCGGAAATCGACCGTACAGTCAAGAAGAAGCCCGTCGGGTGTATATTCCTCGCCGTGCACCGTACCCAGACGCCGGAGATTTGCCGCATCTGCGCCTCGACTGAAGGGTAAAAGGAGCTTTACGCGTGTACGCGTGGGAGGAAGTGCCTTTGCGACCCTTTGAGTCAGAAGTTCGAGCCCCTCCCCCGTTACGGCTGAAATGCAGACCGCGTCACCTCTGCCGAGAAGCGCTTCGTTCGAGCCGAGCAGGTCGCACTTATTAAGGACGGTTATTATCGGACTGTCCTCACAGCCGATCTCTCTGAGCAGTTCTTCGGTAACGCGGAGATGCTCCTCGGATTCGGGCGACGAGGCATCGCACACGTTGAGAATAACGTCGGCGTAGGCCGCCTCCTCGAGGGTAGAGCGGAAGGCCTTTACGAGTTGATGCGGAAGTCGGCGGATAAATCCGACCGTATCTATCAAGAGCACCGTGCGCCCGTCGGGAAGCTTTAGTGCCCTGCTTGTTGAGTCGAGGGTAGCAAAGAGCATATTCTCGGCCAGAACCCCTGCGTTCGTCAGGGCGTTCATCAGGGTGGATTTCCCCGCGTTGGTATAGCCGACGACGGCAACGGTAGGTATTCCGTCCTTACGGCGTTTCCTGCGGAGCAGCTCGCGTCGGCGCTCAATCTCAGCAAGCTGACGCTCGTAGCTGTCGATCCGTCTTCGTATATGACGTCGATCGCTTTCGAGCTTGCTTTCGCCCGCTCCTCGGCGCATACCTATACCGCCCTGACGCGAGAGGCCGAGTCCCTGTCCCGTAAGGCGCGGAAGCAGGTATTTCATACGCGCCAGATCGACCTGAAGTCTTCCTTCGCCGCTACGTGCACGCGAGGCGAAAATATCGAGTATCAGCAGGGTTCGGTCGATGGTGCGTATATCGGTAATCTTTTCGATATTTCGCTGCTGCACCGGACTGAGCTCGCAGTCGAAGATTATCAGATCGGCGCCGTTCAGAAGACAGAACTCCTTGAGCTCTTCGAGCCGTCCGCTTCCGATACAGGTAGCAGGATCGGGTGACTCGCGGCGTTGGGTAAGTCTGCCGAGCACCTCGGCTCCTGCCGTCTGCGCAAGCTCGGCCAGCTCATCGAGGAGTATATCTGCATCGTATTCACCCGTATCGACGGCAACCAATACGGCGCGTTCGGGCTGATCGTTTTTGTTTTCGTACATATTATCCGTTCTATTCAAATTCTATGAGTGCGGGAGGAATGTCGGTCACGTCAAAAAGGACGCGGCTGACACCCGTGGTTTCCCGTGTGATTCTGTGGCAGGCATCGCTGAGCACCTTCTGAGGCACCGAGGCCGTTTTCCCCGTTTCGGGCTCGACGGCACGGAGGACCACCGTTTCTTCGTACACCTTCGATCCTGCTCTTACCCCTGCGGTCTTCATCTCTGAAAGGGCGGCAAAGGCAACGACGCCCTTTACGCCTGCGGCCGAAAGCTCCTCGCGCCAGATGGCGTCGGCATCCCTCAGCACTGCAAGTCTGTCGCGGGTGACGCAGCCCATACAACGGTTGAGCATACCGTAGGGAGCGGCACTGTTAAAGGTGAACTCCCCTATCTCTACGCCGAGGTACTCGGCAAGCACCGGCATTTCCTCCTCGTAGAGAGAGGCAACGGGATGTATTATCGTTTCAAAGGAAGGGAGCTCGGGCTCAAAAAGCTGAGTGCGCGCGCAGGTATCGGGCAAGGCGCAGACAAACGAGCTGTTGGTCTTTCGTCCCATTGCAAAAAGCACGTAGGCGTACTCAGAGGTAAAGGCTTCGCGCTTTTTCTGCGGATCACCAAGTCTTACAAGGCGGTAGAGATATCTTGCCTCGTTATTGAAATTGACGAGGGTCATATCGAAGCCGCGGCATATGTTAAGTATATATTCCCCTTCATCGCGGCGGAGCATTCCCGTGTCACCGAAAATTCCTACGAAATCCTCGCCGAGCGCCATTGACATCAGCTTTGCGGTGACGAGGCAGGCGGCGGATGAGGTCAATACCATTGAGGCACGGCGGCTTCCTGCTTTTTCGCGTATATGGCGCACCGTTTCCTCAACGAAGGCGGAATAAGACCAATCACCCGCAAATCCGCAGGTGGTAAAAAGGAAGGCGCTCAGGCAATCTCTTCCCTTTTTCGAATTGAGGTTTGAGAGATCGATCGCTTCGCCGTCGGCGATATAGAGCACGGGGAATCCGGGGGCAAGTCTTGCCGCCTGCTCCTCCCCGAAATAGCATCGGGCGTTCTTTCCGGCCGCGATTATGCCGCCGAATCTTCCGTCGGGCAGATCTGCTCCGACCGAGAACTGATGCACTTCGCACCACACGCCGCATTCCCTTACGGCAATGGCCGCCTTTCTGGCCGCCGGACCGCCGAAATCAAGTATCAGGGCTTTCTGATGTGTCATTACCGCACCTTCTTTCTGAGACTTTGAGCCGCCGTTCTGTCGACGGTAACAAAGGCAGTTGAATAATTTTCGTATATTACCATTCCCGGAGGGGCTCCGTTGGGCTTTTTTACCCTTTTTGCAGGGAGATAGTCGACCGCGACCGTCACGCCGTCCGCCGCCTTTGAGTTTGCGGCGGATATTATGGCCGCTTCCTCCAGGGTGGAGTCCGGAAGCTCCTCGCCCTCGGCAAAAACTATCACGTGGGAGCCGGGGATGTTTTTGACGTGGAACCACATATCTCTTCCCGAGGCTGTTTTTAAGGTCAGCTCGTCGTTCTGACGGTTATTTCTTCCCGCCGCGATCCTGAAGCCGTCGGATGAGATATATTCGGCAGGCGCACCGGCCGCGTTGCGCTTGGGCTGCTTTCCGCCCGATCTTTGTCTTTTTACGTAGCCCGCCGAAATAAGCTCTTCCCTGATCTCGGCGAGATCGGCGTCACACTCTGCTTTTTCGATCTCGTGCAGGACGCTCTCGAGATAGCGTGTCTCGGTGCGTCCCTTTTCGATGAGTCCGCCAAGCATCTGACGTGCCGTATTGGCCTTGCGGTAGTCCTTGAAATACCGCTGTGCGTTCTGTGCCGGAGAAAGGGCAGGGTCGAGCCTTATATCGACGGTGGAGAAATCCTCGCTGTAGTAGTTTATCGCTCTGCAAAGGGTATCTCCGGGCTGTATTGAATGGATATTTGCCTTTATGAGCTCGCCCGAGATCCTGTACCGTTCACGGTCTGCGGTGGCCTCAAGCTCCTTTTCCTGACCTGCTACCCTGCGGCGCGTTCTCGAAAGCAGATTTGAGATCAGCTTTGAAAGCTCGGAGGACTTTGAGCGCATACGCTCGCGTTTCTCTTTTTCGCCGTAGTAGGAGTCAAGCAGCTCACTGTAGCTGTCGTGCCGCACGATCTCAAAGCCGTGCGGGGTATAAAGGGCTGTAAAGCTGAAATCCGCAGGCCCCGATTCACAAACGAGCAAGGTCGGCGTACCGCCGTCCGATACGGCTTGCTTCAAGCCGTAAAGCTTTTCGGAAAGCGCAGATTTGTCGCCTTCCTTCATATTATAGGGGTCGGACTCGATTCCTGCCGCAAGGCTTCGGCAGACGGACGGGGAAAGTCCCGACACGGTCTCTCCGATCGCCCTGTCGAGCTCCCTGAGTGCCGAGCGGCTTACCCTTTCGGATATATCCTCGGGAGAAGCGTCAAAAAAGTCAAGCTTGTCCTGTGCCGGAGGGGGCGTATAGGGAATTCCGGGCATCATTACGCGGACGGTATTTGAGGCATCGGTACGTCTTACTGCATCTATCACCCTGCCGTCGTGGCCTATCAGAACGATATTGGCATTCCTGCCCATTATTTCGCAGGCTATGCTTACGGTCACCTCGTCACCCAACTCGTTTCTCGTGTCAAAATCGAGGATAAGAAGACGTTCCGAGCCCGGCTGACGCAGACCGCTCAGTCTTGCACCTACGAGATGCTTGCGCATCAGCATACAGAACATCGGCGGCGAGGGCGGGTTTTCAATTGACAAAGAGGTAAACTGCAGTCTTGCGGCCGAGGGACGGGCACTGATCAGAAGTCTTTTTTCAGACGAAAAGCCGCGAAGACACAGGACTATCTCCTCCTTTGAGGGCTGATAGACCTTGTCTACGCGGGATGAAAGCGCCGCCGCTTCGATCTCTTTTTTTATCAGTGACAGGAAAACTCCGTCAAATGCCATTTACGTTCTATCCTCTCAGATCTGCAAAAGCCGTGCTTTGTCAGGCAATCGGCTCGGAAGGCTCACCGCAGACGTAGGCGGCGGGATCCTGTGTTTTGTAGGTGAATATTTCAAGCTCCTTGAAGCGCGCCGCGAGCATTTCAGCGAGCTTTGAAACTATCGGACGCTCGGTCGCAAAATGTCCTGCATCCATAATACAAAAGCCGCGCTGACGGGCCGAAAGAAGCTGATGGTGCTTGACCTCGGAGGTGACGAGAGCGTCGGCACCTGCCTTAACGGCGGCATCCATATAGTCCGCACCAGCACCGCCGCAGACGGCTACCTTGCGCACGGGACGCTTGGTTTCGGTATATCGGACGCATCCTGCGCCGAGGCGCTGGCGGACGTATTCGGCAAACTCACCCGAGGAAAGCTCTTCGTCAAGAAAGCCGATCCTTGCCAGAGGAACCTCCTCATCTCCGAGAGGTTCGACCTCGGTGAGCTCGAGTATCTGTGCAAGCGTATCGTTGACACCGCCCGAGGCAGCATCGACGTTCGTATGGGCGCACACGGCGGAGATCAGATTACAGCAGAGGCCGTAAACGGGATTGTCGGGTCCGACCGACCTCAGCGGGTCGAAAATAACGGGATGATGGCTGACGATCAGCTCACAACCGTTTTCGGCGGCAAAGCCGACGGCGTTGCGGGTAATATCAAGACAGACGGCCACCTTCGTGACCGACGCGTCCATATTTCCTACGAGAAGTCCTGCGTTATCAAATCCGCACTGCGTTGAAAAGGGAGCGAAGTCGTCTATAAAACCGTAAATATCCTTAACCGTTAACATTCAGTCTTTCCTCCATTTCGCGCTCAATTTTGATCAATTTAAGTAAAGTTTCCTCCACTTCGGAGGTGTTTTCGCGGGTATTTCGTGCCGCTTTCAGCCCTTTGAACTTTTTTTCGAGTTTCGATCTTTCGCGTGACACGTACCTGAGTTCGGGCTCGCCGCCATTTTTCAGGCTGCCGATAAGGCAATATAGCTCGTCGGGGGTTGAAGCAACCGAGCCGTATTCGGCAGATATGACGGAATAAAGATGTCTGCCGACGCCGACAGCCCTCTCGCTTACCGTTTTAAAGCCGTTTTCGCAAAGGTAGCGTCTGACGACGCAGGCATCGGTCATGGGCTGAAGTATCAATCTCTTTTGGGGATTTTTCACCCATTTTGCCGCGTCAAGTATCTCGGCTATCAGGTGTCCGCCCATTCCGGCTATTACGATATCGTCGGCATCATCGGCCGAAATTCCCGAAAGTCCGTCGGCCAGAACGGTGGTTATTACGGATGAAAGTCCCGCGCGGGATATATTCTCCTTCGCTACGTCAAGAGGTCCTTGGCGCAGGTCGCAGGCAACCGCTTTGGGGCATTTCCCCTCTTGTACCAGATATATCGGCAGGTAGGCGTGGTCGGTGCCGATGTCGGCGACCACACTGCCGTTGCGCACCATCGAGGCACACAGGGCAAGTCTTCTGTCAAGCATCTTTAACTCCGAATACAGCAAAACGCCGTCGATGCACTTTGACATGACGGCGATGCGCTTTTATTTCTTTTCGAGGAAGGCGTTGATGTCCGCAATAAGCTGGTCGGCGTCTACTCCGTGAACCTTGCAGGCATCTTCAACCGACTCTCCCCTCGCCGAGGGACAGCCGAGGCAGTGCATTCCCATGTTGAGGAAAAATACCGCAGTTTCTCTGTTGGCATCGAGGATGTCGCCGATGCACATATCTTTCGTTACCTTCATAACTCTACACTCCTTTTATATTGCGGCGCCGTCAACGGTGCCGTTTTCCATATACTCTGCAAACTGCTCGCCGCTCATCTTCTCGTTCAGGAAGAGGTAGCCTGCGACCTTATGCAGCTTCTCCATATTGTCGGTGAGGATCTTCTCGCTGCGTTCAAAGGCTTCGTTGATTATGCTCTTGACCTCTTCGTCGATTATCGCGGCGACCTCGTCGGAATAGTTCTGAGAGGTACCGAGGTCACGTCCGAGGAAGACCTCTTCGTGGGCGTTACCGTAGACGATGGGTCCGAGGCGTTCGCTCATACCGTACTTTCTGACCATATCACGGGCGATCTGCGAGGCTCTCTCTATATCGTTGGAGGCACCCGTGCAGATGTCCTTCTGGGTCAGCTTTTCGGCTACGCGGCCGCCGAGGAGCGAGCAGAGCTCTTCCTTGAGGAAGGTCTTTGAGACGTGGCCTCTGTCGTCGTCGGGACGGTACATGGTATAGCCTGCCGCCATTCCGCGGGGGATGATCGAGATCTGATGTACCTTATCCTGAGTCGGCAGGAAGAAGGAGACGATCGCGTGTCCTGCCTCGTGGTAGGAGGTTATCATTTTATCGTTATCCTTGATAACGCGGGATTTCTTCTCGACGCCCATTACGACCTTGATGGTGGCCTCTTCGACGTCGCTCTCGGTGATGGCCTTCTGTCCCTTGCGTACGGCCAGCAGAGCGGCCTCGTTAAGAAGGTTTTCGAGATCTGCTCCCGTAAATCCGGCAGAGGTCTGGGCTATCGTGCGCAGGTTGACGTCGGGTCCGAGGGGCTTTCCGCGGGAATGGACCTTGAGTATTTCTTCACGGCCCTTGGCGTCGGGATAGTTCACGACTATCTGACGGTCAAAACGGCCGGGACGAAGCAACGCGGGATCGAGGACGTCGGCACGGTTGGTGGCGGCCATTACTATGACGCCCTCGTTTGCACCGAAGCCGTCCATTTCGACGAGCAGCTGGTTAAGGGTCTGTTCTCTTTCGTCGTGTCCGCCGCCGAGGCCCGTGCCTCTCTGACGGCCGACGGCGTCGATCTCGTCTATGAACATTATCGAGGGTGCGTTCTTCTTCGCCTGATCGAAAAGATCGCGGACTCTGGAGGCGCCGACACCGACGAACATCTCAACGAAGTCTGAGCCCGAGATTGAGAAGAAGGGCACGCCCGCCTCGCCTGCTACGGCTCTCGCAAGCAGGGTCTTACCCGTTCCCGGAGGGCCTACGAGCAGGACGCCCTTGGGAATACGGGCACCCATATCGTTATACTTTTTGGGAGCCTTGAGGAAATCGACTATCTCAAACAGCTCGGCCTTTTCTTCGTCTGCTCCCGCGACGTCGGCAAAGGTGGTCTTCTTTTTGCTGTTGTCGGCCTTTTTGATCTTGGCCTTGCCGAAGCCCATTGCCTTATCGTTACCCATGCCTGCGTTCATGCGGCGCATCATGAATATCCAGAAAACGACCAGCAAAACTATCAGTATGAGGGTGGGAAGCATACTCAGCAGCCACGAGCCCTCGCCGCCCTCGATATAATCGTATTCGATGAGCTGCTGCTTTCTGTCTTCATCGTTAAGATCGGGATTTGTAGCGGCGGCAAGGTTGTTCTCGGTCACGATGTCATGTATATCCTCAAGGAAGACGTTGACGTTGGGGACGTTGTATACCTTGCTCGTTTCTTCGCCCTTGAGGACGTAGTCAAGCTTACCGTTGGAGAGATTCAGTGAGAACTCGTCGATCTTATCGGTATAGAAATAGGCGACTATTTCGTGATACTGCTTCTTTTCTTCCTTCTGTACGTTTCTTACCAGACCGAATATCATAACTATCATGACAAGCGGTATTCCGATAAACAGAAGGGTGTTGCGAAGATTTTTGTTCAATATATTCACTCCTTGCGGGGATTATTTACTGTAAACGCAGGGCTTGAGCACGCCCACGAAGGGAAGATTGCGGTATTTCTCGTCGTAATCAAGACCGTAGCCTACCACAAACTTATCGGGAACCTGAGTTCCGACGTACTTTGCGTAAACGTCGGCGGTTCTTCTCTCGGGCTTATCGAGGAAGGTACAGATCTCAACACTCGACGGATTTCTCTGGCGCAGAAGCTCCACGAGATACGACAGGGTCATTCCGCTGTCAAGGATGTCTTCGACTATCAGAACGTCCTCACCCTCGATTGCTTTATCAAGGTCTTTGTTTATCTTTACCACACCTGAGGTTTTTACTCCGGAGCCGTAACTCGACACCGACATAAAGTCGATTCGGCAAGGCACGGTTATGTAACGCATCAGATCGGCCATAAACATTACGGAGCCTTTGAGGACGCTGACGAGAACGAGCTTTTTGCCCTCGTAGTCCCTGCTGATGGCGGCGCCGAGACGCTTTGCGATCGCGCAGATTTCTTCCTCGGTTATGAGAACCTTTTCGATGTCATTCAGCATTTCGTTTGTTAATACTTCCATTTTATTTACCCTCCGGAGAAAGAATGTTAAGAAGAAGCACCTTCTGTGTATCCTGGTCTACTTCGCATCTTTCGTCGCAGCCGAAGCCGTCGACCCAGATTACGCCTTCCTCGTCGGCGAGCACCGCCGTACCGAGACGCTTTTCGGGAGCAATTCCCGCCTCGTTGAAGAGTTTTTTGAGTGTTTTCGTAACTCCTCTGCCGCTGAGACGAACCGAATCGCCCTCAAGTCTTGAGCGAACCGTAAGCCGCCCCTGTATTTTAGCAGAATCTATTGCCTGTTTTGCTAATTTTCTGTGAACTTTCAGCGAATTATCATATTTTGCGTGCGTTTGTTCCTCAATGGAAAGGTAACCCATCGGGATCGGGGTCAATTCTCCTTCGACCTCGACGCTCCATTTTACCTGTGCGCCGCCGACGACGAACTCGAGTATTCCGTGCCGCACGCGGGCCGTTACGCCGCCGTATATGACGGTCTGTCCTCCCGGGACGAGCAGGCTGTCCATCTTTTCGATATGCTTACTCTCACAGGCCTTTGAGCAGACCTCCGCCGCCTTTTTGGCCAGCGCACGAAGCCGGATCGGTCGGGGGTAGGTTGCGAGCTTTTCGGCGTCGATCCCCTCTTTTACGGTACAGGCCGAAAGCGCTTCGTCTGCTACGGAGAGCAGGTAGGCGTCGTCGGCTATGTTACCGCGTATCATCCGCAGAGCCGCGTCCCAGAACGAGGGGTTGAGCTTCTGAAGCTCGGGCACCAGACGGTGGCGTATTCGGTTGCGGGTATATTTATCGGAATTGTTGGTGGAGTCGGTGACGAATGCGATATTATTCGCCGCACAGTATTCCTCGACGTCCTGTCTCGTGCACTCGATCAGCGGTCGGACGATGTTGCCCCTTACGGGAGGAATTCCGCAGAGACCGTGTATCGAGGTGCCGCGGCTGATATTAAAAAGCAGGGTTTCGACGCTGTCCGAAAGGGTATGTGCCGTAGCGATCAGACCGCCGTCGGCGCATTTTTCAAGAAAATCGTAGCGGATGCGTCTTCCGCACTCCTCTACCCCTTCGCCGCTCGCCTTGGCCTCGCCCGCAACGTCGGCGCGAAGCAGGCTGAGTCTGACTCCGAGGCTTTCGCAAATCTCTTTTACAAACTCCTCGTCGCGGTCGCTTTCCTCGCCGCGCAGGCAGTGATTTACGTGGGCCGCGGAAACGGTAAGCCCGTATTCGTCCGCCAGCTCACGCAGCGCGTACAGCAGGCTGACGGAATCGGCTCCGCCCGACAGCGCAACCGTTATTGACGCCCCGCGGGGGATCATTCCGTACAGATCAAGAGTGTTTTTTACTTTAGTTATCATATTCGTTTTCGACGTAGGCCGAGTATCTCATGTACTCGCCCTGGAAGATGAATTTAACGGTATCGGTACTGCCGTGACGGTTTTTGGCGACTATGCACTCGGCGAGATTGTCGGGTGCGTCCTCGTTTTCGGCCTCCTCGCCGACCTTGAAATAGTCGGGACGGTAGAGAAGCATAATCACGTCGGCATCCTGCTCGATCGAGCCTGAGTCACGCAGATCGCTCATCTGAGGTCTGTGGGACTTGGTGCCGTTCTGGGACACGCTTCCGCGGTTGAGCTGTGAGCACACAACGACGGGAAGCTGGAGCTCCTTGGCCATTATCTTCAGGTTACGGGTAATTACCGAAACCTCCTGCACGCGGTTTTCGCTCTGTCTGGGAGAGGACATAAGCTGAAGGTAATCGACGAAGACGGCCGCAGGCGCGGGGTTCATTCGGCGAAGCTTGGATTTCATCTCGGAGACGGTCAGAGCGGCAGTATCGTCGAGATAGATAGGGCTCTTGCCGAGCAGTTCACTCGCTTTTGCAAGCCTGTCCCACTCGTCGTCCTGCAGAAATCCGCGGCGGAACTTGTGCGAATCTATGGTCGCCTCGTTGGAAAGAAGACGCTGTGCAAGCTGGTCGCAGCTCATTTCGAGCGAGAAAACGGCAACGGGGCGTTTTTGCTGAACGGCGATGTTCCTCGCCATATTGAGAACGAAGGCGGTTTTACCCATACCGGGACGGGCACCGACGATTATCAGGTCGGAGCGGTTAAGTCCTGCTATTACCCTGTCGAGGTTGGAGTAGCCGGTGGGTATTCCGAGGTACTGCTCACGCCTCTCGGGATCGCACATACCCGTAAGACGGTCGAGGGTCTCGGTGGTAAGCACCGAATTGATGTGTCTGAGACCCGTGGTATCCTTACCCTGACGGATGTCGTATATCCTCTGCTCGGCCTTATCCATAACGTAGGCGGTCTGATTGGTGGGATCGCCCGCTTCGGAGATCATATCCCGCGCAGCCGAAATAAGTGCGCGTGAATAGTGCTTGTCGAGGACTATTTTGGCGTAGTTATTGACGCTCGAGACCGACGGAACGAGCTGTGCGAGCTGGGCAAGATACTGTCTGCCGCCCGCCGCTTCGTATTCTCCCGACGTTCTGAGCTCCTCCGACACGGTAACTATATCTATCGGGCTGCCGGCCGAATAAAGACCGTACATTGCGCCGAATATTGCCTGATGCTGCGGGAGATAGAAATATTCCCTTCTGAGCACCGAAACGCCCTCACTCGACATACATTCTCTGTCAAGCAGGACGGCGCCCAGCACCGACTGCTCTGCTTCGGCACTGTACGGCATCGTCACGGCGTCAAAGCCGGAGGTGTACTTTTCACTCATTTTAATCTTCCTTTCGGCAAGAGGATTATTTGTCGAGCTCGGTGACCATTACCTTTATGGCCGCGGTAATGCCCTTATAGAGCTTGACCTGTGCGTCGTAGGTACCGCAGGTCTTTATATCCGAAGCAAGAACTATCTTTTTCTTGTCGATATCGTAACCCGTAAGCTTTTTGAGTGAGTCGGCCACCTCTTTTGAGGTAACGGCGCCGAAAAGCCTTCCGGCAGAGCCGGCCTTTGCCTTTACGGTGACGGTTTTACCCGAAATCTCGTCGGCGCACTTCTGTGCGGCCGCCTTTTCCTCTGCGATGTGATGTGCGGTAGAGGCTTCACGGTTGCGAAGCTCGTTCATCGCCTGGGAATTCGCCTCTACGGCAAGTCCCTTGGGGAGGAGAAAATTTCTTGCGTAGCCGTCAGACACCTCGTGAAGCTCGCCTTTTTTTCCGGTGCCCTTAACGTCGGCACTGAGTATTACTTTCATTTCAGACTTCCTTTCTGTTTGAGCGGATGGCCGACATCAGAAGCTGTCGGGCATCCTCGTAGTTCGCCGTATCAAGCTGAGTTGCCGCCATCGTAAGATGGCCGCCTCCGCCCAGCGCTTCCATTATCAGCTGTACGTTTACCTCGCCGAGGGATCTCGCCGAGATGCTTATCTTATTGCCTGCCTTGAATATTACGAAGGAGGCGTCTACTCCGTCGATCGACAAAAGCTCGTCTGCCGCCTGAGCCGCAACGACTCTGGGGACGGCGTTTGCGGCGTCGCTGCCTGTGATCGCACAGGACATATATATCTCGGCAGAAGCCACGAGCTCGGATTTCTGACGGTAGCCCTCTATGCTTCCCGAGAACATCTTTTTGACCGCCACGGGATCGGCACCGAGAGAGCGGAGATAGCCCGACGCCTCAAAGGTGCGGACACCCGTTTTGAGGACGTAGTTCTTCGTATCAAGCATTATGCCCGACAAAAGAGCCTCGGCCTCGCCCCTGCCGATCAGATCGTTACCCATATAGGGCAGAAGCTCTGCTACCATTTCGCAGGCAGAGGATGAATAGGGCTCGTGGTAGAAGACCGCCGCGTTTCCGATATGGTCAACCGTTTTACGGTGGTGGTCTATTACTATTACGGCCGCTGCGGCCTTATAGAGCGCCTCGCTCTCAACGACCGACGGACGGTGCGTGTCGACGATTATGAGCAAGGTCTTTTTCGTCATCATTGCGAGGGCGGCTTCTTCCTCGATGGCTATTTCGCAGCCCTCTTCGGCCGCGGCGGCATCGATCCGGGAGAGAAGCTGTCCTGCAAGCGTAGTCTTACGCGAGACGACTATACGGGCGTTTTTGCCCATATTGGTAACCGCTCTCCAGAGTGCGTACGCACTGCCGAGGCAGTCGAGATCGGAGAACTTGTGTCCCATTATCAGAACGTTTTCGCCTGCGTTTATAAACTCGCGGATGGCCGAGGCGATCACCCTCGTTCTGACCTTGGTGCGCTTTTCGACGCCCTTGGAAACTCCGCCGAAGAACTCGTATCCGTTTTCGCCCTTGACTGCGGCCTGATCGCCGCCTCTGCCGAAGGCCATGTCGAGTGCCTGTCTTGCGGAGGCCTCACATTCGTTTACCGAAGCTCCGCCCCTGCCGACGCCGATCGAAAGCGTAAGGCCGGTGCGCTCTCCGCCGAAGCTCAGGGCTCTGACCGAGTCGAGCACCCCGAATTTTCCTTCAAGCACGGCGCCGAAATTTCTCTCTTCAAGAACAAGTATGTAACGTCCGTTTACCAGCTTTCGCATCAGCGCGCCGCAGCCCGAGGCGAATTTTTCGAGCTCCTGCTCGACTGTGCCCGTCATTGACGCTATCTGGCTTTCGGGTATCTCGGCCGACATATCGTTGACCGAGTCGATCGCAACCATCATTACGACGGGTCTTGATCTGCGGTATTCCTCGGCCGTCTTCTTGAGATCGGTATCGTCAAAGAAGTAGAGCACCCTGCTCTGCTCTCCGCCTTCGGTGTAGCAGCTCTGATAGACGGTATACATCCGCGAGCCGAATACTACGTCGGCGCGGGAGATGTGTGCAAGAGAAGACTCCGCCTCCTCGGTCAGGACGTCGGAGGTCTTCTGTCCGTAGACGTCCCTGCCCTTCAGCATTGAGATGCGGAAGGCCTCGTTATACCAGGTGATACTGCCGTCGGGGCCTGCCATCATCACCGGCATCGGATGTTTATCGAGCACGTCGGAGGACTTTGAACTGAGCCTTGATGCGGTTATTCTGAGAAATCTGTACATACCGCTGCTGGCGGTGGATATTCTCCACACCGAAATGACCGCCAACAGTATCAGAACGGCCAGCTCGCACCAGAACACGATCCTGTTCTCGATAAAAAACGCCGACAGAGCCGTCATGACAGCCATGGCGGCACAGAACATCAGTATCAACGGTGTAAAGGACCATTTCGGCACCTTGCGTTTCATAGCAGACCTCCGTAGATCACAGTTATTTGCGTGGGTAAGGGAGGCTTACGCCTCCATAATTATCGGAAGCACCATCGGGCTTCTGCGTGTTTTTCCGTAAAAGAACTTCGAAAGCTCGTCTCTAATGCGGTTCTTGAGGGCACTCCAATCTCCGCGGGATGCGGCGGGAGATCTTTCGAATATATCCATCACTAACTGTCTTGCCTCAACCATCAGATCCTCGCTGTCCTTGACGAATATGAAGCCGCGGGAGATCAGGTCGGGACCCGAAACAAGCTCTCCGCTGACGGCGTCAACCGACATTGCGGCGACGAGAATTCCGTCCTCCGAAAGATGCTTACGGTCGCGCAGTACGATACTGCCGACGTCTCCGACGCCGAGGCCGTCAACCAGCAGTCTGCCTGCCTGAACGGTCTGGGTGCATTTTATGGAGTCGCGGGTAAGCTCAAGCACCTTTCCTATTTCGGGAATGACTATGTCCGACGGCTCCATTCCCATCGCACGCGCGAGATTTGCGTGCTTGACGAGATGCTTCTGCTCACCGTGCACCGGAATGAAGAAGCGCGGACGCACCATTCCGAGCATGAGCTTCAGCTCCTCCTGACAGGCGTGTCCCGAAACGTGGATGTTATACGCCTTTTCGTATATTACCTCGGCGCCCAGCTTCATAAGCTCGTTGATGACCTTGCCGACCATCTTCTCGTTTCCGGGAATCGGAGAGGCCGAAATAATTACGAAATCGCCCGGTGTTACGTTGACCTGACGGTGGTCTCCGTGAGCCATGCGGTGAAGTGCCGACATGGGCTCACCCTGCGAGCCCGTGGTGATTATTACGAGCTGGTCGTCGGTATAGCGGCGCAGCATATCGATATCGATCAGTATTCCCTCGGGGACGCGCAGATAGCCGAGCTCGGTCGCGATGTTGACGACGTTGACCATGCTCCTGCCGAGGACAGCGACCTTACGGCCGTACCTTTCGGCTCCGTCGATTATCTGCTGTATACGGTGAATGTTCGAGGAGAAGGTGGCAACGATTATTCTCTTGTCCGCCGCCTTGGCGAAGAAGTTCATAAAGGTCTCGCCGACGATGCTCTCGCTCATCGTAAATCCCGAACGCTCGGCGTTGGTCGAGTCGGAAAGAAGCGCAAGAACGCCCTTTTTTCCGAGCTCGGATAGACGCGCTATGTCGATCATCTCGCCGTCGATCGGGGTGGTGTCGATCTTGAAGTCGCCCGTCTGGACCACGGTGCCGACCGGGGTGGTTATTGCAAGTGCCATTGCATCGGGTATCGAGTGATTGACGTGTATAAACTCAACCGTAAAGGCACCGAGCTCGATCTTGTCGCCCGCTCTTACTACGTTGAGCTTGGCCGACGACGCCAGCCCGTGCTCGACAAGCTTGCCTTTGATAAGTCCTATCGTAAGATTCGACGAATAAATGGGGAGATTGAGCTCGCGAAGCAGGTAGGGTATTGCTCCGATATGATCCTCATGTCCGTGGGTAACGACGAGTCCGCGTATACGGTCCTTGTTGGCCAGAACGTAGCTGAGGTCGGGTATTACGATATCTACTCCGGGGAGCTCCTCGTCGGGGAAGGACATTCCGCAGTCGACAATGAACATATCCTCGCCGTACTCGTAAAGGGTGATATTCTTACCTATCTCACCGAGTCCGCCGAGGGGGATTATATTCATTTTCTGACCCGCAGAGCTCTTGCGCTTTGAGCGTCCGCTCTGCTTCTCGCCGCGGGAAAGGACTCCCGGTGCGGCGGTCTGGGTCTTCGGGGTACGTGTATTCTGCGAGGGCGCCGTCTTCTCGTAGCTCTTGCGGGGCGAAGCGGTGCTCTTGCCTGAAGCCTTCGCGGCCTTTGAGGCCGACTTGGATTTGGCTGAAGTATTTTTATCGGAAACGCGGGACTTTGAGGTCTCGGTCTTCTTACGGTGTGTATTCTTCTGATTTCGGTTTTGCGACATTTTATTCCTCCTGTCTTTCTTTCTGTTTATGAAGCTGTATACCGAATATGTACGCGGCAGTGCCGCGTCAGCAAATATAATTCCCCAATTTATATAATTACACTATATTTTATTACTTATTCCTTCCTGTGTCAAGGGTTATGGCCGCTATTTTTCGTTCTATCTCGCCACACAACTCCATCGCGGTCTCCGAATTCGACGCCTCGGCTATCAGACTGATGGATTTCCCCTTCTTTGAGGGGGTCAGGACTATTGCGGCTCCCTCACGGGTAATGCGTATTCCCTCTCCCGTGAATTCTCCTTCGGAATTCATCTGCTCCATCACCCTGCCGGGCGAGACCGACAGGTCGATCTTACGGGTGATGAAAGAAACGTCGGGTATATCATTCAGGAGGCTGACGATATCCTCCCCTCTTTTTCTCACGGCCGAAAGTATTCTTACCGTCTGCATTATACCATCCCCGAAAAGAAGCTTCGTTGAGTTTTCACGAGTCGGCTTGCTTCCTCTGTATATCTTGCGGTAGTAGCGTGCGGCTATCTCGTCGAGGAAAAGTGGTGCGTTTGCGGGCAGGTAAACGTCCCTGCCCTCTTCAAACTCGAGCTTACACAGCAACGCGAGTATCTTTCTCGGTGCGACGTAGCCCGTTTTGTCACCAAACACCGACACCGACGTTCCGGATGCCGAAAGCTGAAATCTGACCGAGGGATCCTTGCGGCAGCCGAGCGAGGAGAGGACGGAGGTCAGAAGGCCTTCGAGCTCACCGTCGGCGCAGCTTACCGACGCGCCCGTGCCCTCAAGACCGTCGGGCGCAAAGGCACAGACCGCTTCGCGGTATATCTTTCCGGTACAGTCGAGTGTCACCGGCTCCCGGAACTCCTCCCATCCGCAGCGCGAGAAGTCTCGATGGGTAAGGCGCGAGGCTATCTCCCTTTCGGTGCGTCTGTCCGACGGCAATCCTCCGCCGACGTAGATTCTGACGGTGCATTTCGATCCTCCCGTTACGTAGGCGCTGACGGGAAGGTCACAGTGTGCGGAGGCGCAGACGGCGGCAGGCTCGGGAAGCTTTCCGAAATTCCACACGGCGGCACCCGTCGACTGCATACCTGAGATAAGTGCTGCGCCCAGAGCCGATGCGGCGGCACCGTTTCCGAAGCCCGCTCCGCAGCGCGTGACCCCCTTGACAGAGCCGATGGCGGCACCTATCAGGGCACAGAAATCGGGCGTCATCTCGACTCCTGCGGTACCGCTTATCCCCTCGTCGTCAAATACCTCCGCGGTGTTTGAGCCGAGCTTGATGTGTCGGTCTGCGATGGCCGAATCCTCCACCGTTTTGCCCGGCCAGACGCAGACTCCCGGCATAACCTGTGCTTCCTCGCCTATGACGGCAGAGGAGCCGATAACGGCACCCTCAAAAAGGGTGGCACCGCTTTTGACCGAGGCTGACTGACAAACTATCGCACCCGTAAGTGACGCCCGCTCCCCCGTCATGCTGTTTTTCATCATCACGGAATTTCGGACACGGGATCTTGCGCCGACGTTCACACCGTCGCCTATTACCGCGTTGGGCCCTATCACGGCGCCCTCTCCGATATGCACCCTTTCACCGAGATAGACCGGCGGGAAAATCTTGCAGTCTCCGAGCGGCAGGTGCTCGGTATGATATATTCCTCCGTCCGACGGACAGCCCACGTCGAGCTTCACGTTACCGTTTATCACGTCAAGCTGACACGAAAGATAGGAGTTGAGGTCTCCGATATCGCACCAATATCCCTCGGCGGGATATGCAAAAAGGGACATCCCCGAGCTGAGCATTGCAGGGAAGATATCCGAAGCGAAGTCCTGCGGGACGCCGGCCGTTATGAGCTTCAGCACCTGCGGTGACAAAACGTAGATGCCTGTATTCGCGTTGTCGGTCAGCGCCTGAGGCCACGACGGCTTCTCCACGAACCCCGTTACCCTGCCGTCACGGTCGAAGTTTACGAGTCCGTATTCCCTCGGATCCTCGGCCGTGACGGTCACTATCGTTGCATCGGCACCCTTGGATTTATGAAACTCCCATATCTTTCCGAGGTCAAAGTCGCAGACGGCGTCTCCGCTTATGACCAGAACGTCTTCATCGGCATCGGACAGGGCGTTGAGCACGCCGCCTGCGGTGCCGAGGGGCTTTTCTTCCTTCACGAAGGTCAGCTCTATACCCTCGGGCGGCTGTGCGGCAAAGTAGTCGGTTATCACGTTCGGCAGGTAGCCGAGGGTGACAACGGCACTGTCAAAGCCGTTTTTTATCAACAGATTGACTATTCTGCTTATCACGGGTCTGCCGCATATGGGTGCCATAGGCTTCGGTATATCACACGTAAGAGGTCTGAGTCGGCTTCCTTCGCCGCCTGCCATTATTACTGCTTTCATTTTCTCCCGTCCTTGCTTGTTCTTTTTTTACTATTATGAGTTGTACGGGTGAATAATAATCAAAAAGCCTTCTAACGGACAGATTTTTCTTGTAGTTATGCGCCGACTGTGTTAAAATAACGGTATTACCGAAAGGAGAGAAGAAAATGTCTGTTCTTAAAAAGGTTGAGCTCTTTTGCGACGGTGCCTGTTCGGGAAATCCAGGAGAAGGCGGATGGGGTACGATACTCCGTTACCGAGGTCACGAAAAGGAACTTTCGGGCGGTGAAATGCAGACCACCAATAACCGTATGGAGCTGACCGCAGTAATACGCGGGCTATCCTCACTGAAGGAAAAATGCGAGGTCACCGTATGCACCGACTCAAGATACGTCGTTGACGGCATTTCTCTCGGCTGGGCGCGCTCGTGGAGAGCCAACGGCTGGCGCAAAAAGGACAAGAAGCCTGCTCTCAATCCCGATCTGTGGGGAGAGCTGCTCGATCTTCTCGACAAGCACGAGGTCACCTTCGTATGGATAAAGGGGCACGACGGTCATCCCGAAAACGAGCGTTGTGACAAATTAGCTGTTTCAGAGTGGAAAAAGTTGCAGGAAAACAGCAATATTACTATTGAAAAAGGCTAAACCCTGTCGTATAATACAGTGTGGCCGAAAATTTCTTTTAAGGAAGTATACTGCATTGAAAAGATTTATATATGCTGACAATTCAGCAACAACACAGCCGTCGGAGCACGTGATCGAGAGCATGATGCCCTATCTGCGCGAGTTCTACGGCAACCCCTCAAGCCTTTATTCCATAAGCGAGGCTACCAAGACCGCCGTTGAAAATGCGCGTGCACAGACCGCGGCGGCGCTCGGTGCCGAAGCCAAGGAGATATTTTTCACCTCGGGCGGAAGCGAATCTGACAACTGGGCCATCAAGGGTGCGGCACGTCAGGCTGCAAAAAAGGGCAAGAAGCACATCATCTCGACCGCTTTTGAGCATCACGCGGTGCTTCACACCCTTGAGTCGCTAAAGAAAGAGGGCTTTGAGGTCACCCTGCTCGACGTTCATTCGGACGGTCTCGTAAGGGTAGACGAGCTTGAGGCGGCGATCCGCGAGGACACCGCTCTCGTTACCGTAATGTACGCCAACAACGAGATAGGCACCGTACAGCCCATTGCCGAGATCGGAGAGATCTGCAAAAAGCACGGCGTCCTCTTTCACACAGACGCCGTTCAGGCCGTCGGCAATCTGCACATCGACGTAAAGGCGCAGAACATTGATATGCTTTCCCTTTCGGCGCACAAGTTCCACGGTCCCAAGGGCGTAGGTGCTCTTTACATCAGAAAGGGAGTTCGCATCAACAACCTCGTTGACGGAGGCGCTCAGGAAAACGGACGCCGCGCCGGCACCGAAAACGTCGCTTCCATCGTCGGACTCGGCACCGCCATTACCGACGCCGTTGCCGCTATCGACGAAAAGACCGAAAAGCTGACCGCAATGAGGGACAGGCTGATCGACGGAGCACTTACCATTGAGCGCAGCCGTTTGAACGGCGACCGCGTGAAGCGTCTTCCCGGAAACGTCAATATCAGCTTTGAGGGTATCGAGGGCGAATCCCTCCTGCTCTGGCTCGACCAGAAGGGAATCTGCGCATCGTCGGGTTCTGCCTGCACGACCGCCTCGCTCGATCCCAGCCACGTTCTTTTGTCCATCGGACTCCCCCATGCCGTCGCCCACGGCTCTCTCAGACTTTCGCTGGGCGATAATAATACCATGGAGGACGTTGACTATATACTTTCCGTTCTGCCCGGTATCGTAAAGATGCTGCGCGACATGTCCCCTCTGTGGGAAGAAATCATAAAGGAGGAAAATAAGTAATGTATTCCGAACTCGTAATGGATCATTTCACCAACCCCCGCAACGTCGGCGAGATAGCTGACGCGGACGGCGTCGGTGAGATCGGAAACGCCAAATGCGGCGATATAATGAAAATGTACATCAAGGTCAGCGACAA
This sequence comes from Clostridia bacterium, assembly GCA_017467405.1. Lineage (GTDB taxonomy): Bacteria > Bacillota > Clostridia > Oscillospirales > Acutalibacteraceae > RGIG1913. The sequence goes on along the minus strand of JAFTSH010000001.1, from coordinate 509,111 downwards.
CGTGATTACCGACGTCAAGTTCAAGACCTTCGGCTGCGGCTCGGCCATTGCCACCAGCTCGATTGCTACCGAGATGATCAAGGGTCAGCCCATCGAAGAGGCTCTCAAGCTCTCGAACAAGGCCGTCGTTGAGGCACTCGGCGGTCTGCCCGCACACAAGATCCACTGCTCGGTTCTTGCGGAACAGGCCATCAAGTCTGCCATTGCCGACTACTACCGCAGACAGGGCGTTGATCCCACGCCTATCGTCGGTGAGATCGGTGACTGCGAAGCCTGCCACGTTCATTAGCGCAATGCACCCGTTTAGGTGCGGTTTCCTCCGATCTTAAAGGGTCGGAGGAATTTTTTTGGGATTTATGAAAATTTGTGTTGACATTTGGGAGAAGGTCTTGTATAATAACCTAGCGTCTGGACAAAATGTGGCCCGGTAGTTCAGTTGGTTAGAACGCTAGCCTGTCACGCTAGAGGTCGTGGGTTCGAGTCCCATCCGGGTCGCCAACGTTGCTGATATAGCTCAGTAGGTAGAGCGCATCCTTGGTAAGGATGAGGTCGGCGGTTCAAATCCGCCTATCAGCTCCAAAAATCCCGTTCACAAAAGTGGGCGGGATTTTGCTTTTTCACTCTTCACTAGAAACTCATTCGGGATTTTTGGGAAGTAATAAGTAATAGTGAATAGTGAAGAGGTATTGCGGCTTTGCCGCTTTTATGCTATACTGAACTCAAGATGGTGATTATATGAAAAAACTGATAGCTATTTTTATGTGTTTGGTATCGTGCTTATCTTTTGTCGGTTGCAATAATACTGAAAAGCAAAATGATGAGGCAAAAGAAGCTTTGCAAAGGATTTTAGAAAAGGAACAGAGTTTTACGTATAAATGTTTGGTATTTGATAAAGTTACCGAAGAAAGCTTAGAAAAATTTTCTTTTCCTACGGAAACTAATGCTATAAATGCATTTGTTCCGCAGAGATGTGCTTATGTTGATTTTGATTCAGATGGTATAGAGGAATTGTTAATTGTAGATGTGACCCTGAACTTTTTTCTTGTTCTGAGATATGATAACGAAAATGTGAATGGCTATATTCTTGAAAATATCAGTTTGCAAGAAATAAAAACCGATGGCAGTTTTTTAACCGTTAGATATAATAGTTACACTGCTGTAAGCAGAGTTTCTTTTGATGGACTTGACTGTGCAGTAACTAATCTTGCGTACAAGGATGATTCAACAAATACATATCAGTTGAACAAAAAGTCTGCCACAAGAGATGAAGTTGAAAAGTATTTTGATGATTGGAATGAAAACACAACAAAAATTTCTTGGGTTACAATAAAATAGAAGAAAATCTTCGGTTTTCTACAGTTTTTTTGGTCAGTAGAGCCAGATTTCAGAGTCTCCGCAAAAGCGGAGGCTCTTTCTTTTTTCAGTACTCATCGCGAGTCCTCATAACCGCGCAATTAATTGACTTTTCATATTAAACGGTGTATTATGAGAAAAAAACGAACAGAGCGGGTTTATAAGATGAAAAAACTTTCAGCCTGCCTTTTGTTGGCGGCAATATGCTTAACGACGCTTTCCGCCTGCGGAAAAGCTTCAGAAAAAAACGATGATGAGAGTTCGGTTCCCACCTCCTCTGCCGTTGTCTCTTCAAAGTCTGACGAGAGCACGGCACCCCGTGAGGACGCAGGAATTCAGATCGATAAGAAAATCTCCCTCGGTGTAGACGAAGTCCGTCCTCTCGGCGCAACCTTTCTTCCCGCAAGAGAAGGAGATGACACCGTGCTCGTTTTCGAATCATCCGACGAGAAGGTTCTTGAATGTGACACCAAGGCCGGCACCATTACCGGCAAATCCGCCGGTACCGCAACGGTTACCATCAAAAACAAGACGGGTGAATATACCGCAGAAACCACCGTTGAGGTTACGGACGTGCTGAAGGATAAGACGGCTCTTTTCCTCGGTGACTCGATCTGCGCCGCCTCCGTTCACGACAAGGATCACATCCGTTGGGGATGGGCAGGCCGCGTTGCTTCCTATTTCGGTCTGAAGAGCTACGATAACCTCGGACGCGACGGTGCTTCAATGTCTACCTGCCGCGGCAACAACCGCATTATCAACCACATGAACAACGCCAGATACAACAAGTATGATTTCGTGCTCCTGCACGGCGGCGTAAACGACGCCTGGGATGTAATCGAGCCCGGCACCGTGTCCAAATCCTTCAACGTTGCCGATTTCGACACCTCCACGTATGCAGGCGGTCTTGAAGAAGCGATCTACTACGCCAAGCAGTACTACAAGGACGCTTACATCGGCTACATTTTCAACTTCAGAATGCTTTCAAGCACCGGCAGACTCAGCGATATGGACGACTACTACGAGGTCGGAAAAAAGATCTGCGAAAAGTGGGAGATCCCCTATCTGGATCTGTACAGCGACGAGACCGTATTCAGCGAGCTTCAGAAGGGCGGTCTGGCCGACGGTATTCATCCCAACAGCAAGGGCTACGATTTCCTCTATCCTTACGTTGCTACCTTTATGAGAAAAATGACCTTTGAAAAATAATTTTTAATCGGTCGTAACACGGGGCATCTTCCTTACGGAGGGTGCCCCGTTAATATCTCCTTTTCACCTGCCGAAAATAAGTAATTGTTTTATTGACAAATACTCCTATTACTGCTAAAATATTAAGGTATTATTCTTTGTTCGGAGGTCCTTCAAATGGCAGACAAAATCAAAATGACTACACCCCTCGTCGAGATGGACGGAGATGAGATGACGAGAGTCATCTGGAAAATGATAAAGGATATTCTTATTCTCCCCTACGTCGACCTAAAATCCGAATACTACGACCTCGGACTTGAATACCGCAACGAGACCGACGATCAGGTTACCGTTGACTCGGCAGAGGCCACCAAGAAATACGGAGTAGCCGTAAAGTGCGCCACCATTACCCCCAACGCCGCGAGAATGACCGAGTACGACCTTAAAAAGATGTGGAAATCCCCCAACGGCACCATCCGTGCCATCCTTGACGGAACGGTATTCCGCACCCCCATAATCGTGAAGGGCATCACTCCCTATATTCCCACCTGGACAAAGCCCATCACCATTGCAAGACACGCATACGGCGACGTTTACAAGAACACCGAGATGCAGGTTAAAGAGGGCAGCCGTCTTGAGCTGGTATGCACCGACAGCGAAGGCAACGAGACCCGCGAGCTTATCCACTGCTACGACGGCACCGACGGCGTAGTTCAGGGAATGCACAACACCGACCGCTCGATCAGAAGCTTTGCAAGAAGCTGCTTCAACTTTGCTCTTGACAGCAAGCAGGATCTCTGGTTTGCCACCAAGGACACCATTTCCAAAAAATACGATCACCGCTTCAAGGATATTTTTGCCGAGCTTTACGAGGCAGAATACAAGGAGGCCTTCGAGGCGGCCGGAATCGAATACTTCTACACCCTTATTGACGATGCCGTCGCGAGGGTTATCCGCTCGGAGGGCGGTTACATCTGGGCCTGCAAGAACTACGACGGCGACGTTATGTCTGACATGGTCGCCACCGCATACGGAAGCCTTGCAATGATGACCTCGGTATTGGTCTCCCCCGACGGAGTCTACGAGTACGAGGCCGCTCACGGCACCGTACAGCGCCACTACTACAAGCACCTCAAGGGTGAGACGACCTCCACCAACAGCGTTGCCACCATCTTTGCCTGGTCGGGTGCGCTCAGAAAGCGCGGCGAGCTTGACTCCCTGCCCGAGCTGTGCGCCTTTGCCGACCGTCTTGAAAAGGCGACGATCGATACCATCGAGTCGGGTGTCATGACGGGTGACCTCTACCTGCTCTCCACCCTTCCCGAGAAGAAAAAGGTTAACACCGAAGGCTTCCTCAGGGCTGTTGCCGAGAGACTTTGATTTAAGGAGATGCTTTCCGGGCAGATATAATACTGCCCGGAGTTTTTTATGAGAAAAGGCTTTAAGATTTTTGACGCGCACACCCACGTATTTCCCGAAAAGATCGCCGCGGCCGCCGTTGCCTCCCTTGAGCAGCACGACGGTATGAAGGCGGTCACCGACGGCACGCTCGGCGGACTCAAGAGGTCTATGGCCGAGTCGGGCACCGATATTTCGCTGATACTGCCCGTAATGACCGCCGCAAAACAGTTCGAGTCGGTCAACCGATTTGCCGAGGCAATAAACGGTCGGGACGGGATACTCTCCTTCGGTGGAATACACCCCGACTGTGATGAGCCGGAGGAAAAGCTCGCACAGATCAGGGATATGGGGCTTCGCGGAATCAAGTTGCACCCCGATTACCAGCACTGCTACGTCGACGACCCGAGATATATACGCATTATACGCGAATGTCTGCGGCTTGGTCTTTTCGTGACCTTACACACGGGATACGATCCTCTTGAGCCGATTGATTTTCACGCGAACGTTAAAAGATGCGCCGCGATGCTCGATGCGGTAGAGGATCTCAACCTCGGAAAGCCGAGGATAATCCTCGCACATCTCGGCGGCGGCACCGAGCCTGACGAGGTCGAAAGGCTGCTTGCGGGAAGAAACGTTTTCCTCGATACGGCGTATCTCCTCACGCGGTGTGACGGGGAAAAGGCGGTAAGGATCATCAGAAAGCACGGAACGGACAAGGTGCTTTTTGCCTCCGACAGTCCCTGGAGCTCACAAGGCGGGGATATTGACGCTCTGCTTTCTCTCCCCTTTTCCGAAAGCGAAAAGCGCGCTATGCTCTGGGACAACGCCGAGACGGCCTTTTTGACCCGACGATAACCGAACGCAAAAAACACAGACGGAAAAACGAGCGTTCTCCGTCTGTGTTTTTTATTTTATTATCTTTTACCGAAATCGAGGCTGATCCTGCTGACGCCGCTGTCGAGCTGTCTAAGCTTGACACCCGCTGATGAAAGCATCCGCTTCGACGCCTTGGTCATCTCGTCGTCGGCGTATTTATCGTAAAGATAGATTACCTCTTTTATACCGCTCTGGATGATAGCCTTGGCGCACTCGTTGCAGGGGAAAAGGTCGACGTATATTCTCGAGCCGCGCACCCTTGCGCCGCCTGCGTTGAGGATTGCGTTCATCTCGGCGTGGACCACGTAGGGGTACTTGGTGCCCGCTCCTTTGTCTTCCCTGTCCCAGGGATATTCATCGTCGGAGCAGCCGTAGGGAAAGCCGTTATATCCCGTCGATATTATGCGGTTTTCGGAATTTACGATGCAGGCTCCGACCTGGGTATTGGGATCCTTACTTCTCAGAGCCGCAAGCAGCGAGACCCCCATGAAGTATTCATCCCAGGAGATGTAGTCCTCTCGTTTCATTTGCCCGTCCTCCGTTACTGTCTTTTTATTTGATTTTAATGCAAGCGGCGTAAAATGTCAAGAAGAGATGTACTCAGACGGATACTTATCGGCTCATGTCGGATTGACAGGCTTTTTCGGATGTGTTACAATTTCTAAAAATACCCGTGAGCAGGTGAAAATAATGCCTATTAAAATCGACAAAAAGACAGGCCGCATTACCCTTAAGACGAGACGCACGATGTACGTAATGGAGATGAAGTACGGTAAATATCCCGTGCATCTTTATTACGGCAAGCTCTCGCCCAAGGCGGACGCCGAATACAAGTGCCCTCTTTACTCCTTTGCTCCGTACTATGAGGAATACGGCTGGGAATACTTCCCCGACGTGGTAATGTCGGAATATCCCTTCTTCGGAAGCGGCGATTTCAGAGCCTCTGCGATGAAGCTGCGCCATCTCGGAAACGGAAACGACACCACCCTCTTCACCTTCCGCTCGGCCAGAAAATTCAGGGGCAGAAAGGCACTCCCCGGTCTCCCCTTTGCCGAAGCTGACAGACACACCGAAACGCTCGAGCTCACGCTGAACGACGACGTGACCGGATGCCTGCTTAAGCTCTATTACACCGTTTTCAAGGACTGCGACGTTATTTCGCGTTATTTTATTCTCGAAAACAAGGGTGACTGCGCGGTAAGGCTCGAAAAGACGATGATGCTCGCGCTTGATATTCCCAAGGGGGATTACGATCTTCTCACCTTTACCGGCGGACACTGCTGTGAAAGAAGCCTTCAGAGGACGCCCGTTATGCGCGGAAATCAAAGCATCTTCAGCCGCCGCGGTGCTTCGAGCCACCATTTCAACCCCTTTATGATGATAGCCGACCGCAAGGCTACAGAGGAAAGGGGCAACGCTTACGGCTTCAACCTCGTATACAGCGGCAGCTTTCTTAACGAAATCGAGACCGATCAGACCGGCACGACCCGCGTACTGACGGGACTCGGCTCGGAATGCTTCAACTGGCTGCTGGAGCCCGGCGAGAGCTTTACCTCTCCCGAGGCGGTAATGTCCTTCAGCTCTGACGGAATCGGACAGGTATCGCGCAATATGCACCGCTTTGTGAGAAATCACATTCTCCCGCCCGAGCCCTTTGAAAACCGCCCCGTCGTGCTTAACTCCTGGGAGGCATTCTACTTCAACATTGATGCAAAGCTCATGACGGAATTTGCCGCCGAAGCCGCAAAATGCGGTATGGATACGGTGGTAATGGACGACGGATGGTTCGGCAAAAGGGTCAACGACCACGCCGGTCTGGGCGATTGGTACGAAAACCCCGACCGTTTCCCCGAGGGACTCAAAAAATTTGCCGAGGAGGTAAAGGCGCAGGGTGTAAAGTTCGGCATCTGGATAGAGCCCGAAATGGTAAACCCCGACAGTGATCTTTTCAGGGCACATCCCGAATGGTGCATACGCGCCCCCGGCAGAGAGCTTATGGTCTCGCGCTCACAGTTGGTGCTTGACATGGCAAACGGCGAGGTGGTCGAATACCTCAAGAGAAGCTTCAAAAAGGTGTTCGACGGTGTACCCATCGACTACTTCAAGTGGGATATGAACAGGCATATGTGCGAGGTGGGCTCCCCTGCTCTGCCGCCCGAGCGTCAGGGTGAGGTCGCTTACCGCTATATGCTGGGCGTTTACGAGCTGTTCAGATGGTTCAACGAGCAATACCCCAACGCAATGATCGAAAACTGCAGCGGCGGAGGCGGAAGATACGATCTCGGAATGATGAAATATTCGTCACAGATCTGGACAAGCGACAACACCGGACCGGTCAGACGCACCTATATCCAGCACGGAAGCTCTTTCGGCTACCCTGCCGCCGTAATGAGCTGCCACGTTTCAAACCACCACGATGCCTGCGAGGATCCGCGAATGAGGGAATTCCTCTTCAGGGTGGCACTCAACGGCCCGCTCGGATATGAGTTCAACATCTTCAAGGTCAGCGATGACGCCAAGGAGGCCTTCAAAAAGCAGGTTGCCGAATTCCGACGCTGCGAAAAGCTCATTATGACGGGCGATCTCTACCGTCTGCTCGATCCCAACAAGTGCGGAAAGTACTGCTATTACTTTGCAAGCGAGAATTCAAAAGAAATACTCCTCACCTTTGCACAGAACTTTGACGATCCGCGGCGCACGGTACACAAGCTGAAGATCTCGAAGGCGCTCCAAAACGCCGTCTACACCGATCTGCTGAGCGGAAAGGAATATTCGGGTGAAGAGCTTCGCCGCGGAATAGAGATCGAAAGCTCCGAACAGGGCAACTACGCAATGACGCTTCATCTGGTACGCAAATAACCGATTTTCGTTCGGGACACTTTACGGCAAATGTGCATTTACATTTGCCGTATTTTGTATTACAATGTAACCGTGAAATCAAAGTCAGGAGGCGATAAACTTGAAAAGCAAGGCGGTAGTAGCGTACGTTGAATATCTCTTTTACATCGTGTTTTTACACGCGGTGACCTTTTTGCTGAGGCCTATGACCTGGACGCTCTTCAGCTCTCAGCCCTTCGGACTTGATACCGCAGGAGCTCTGGAAAGCCTTTCGAATTTCGTCATCTTTACCGTTACTGCCTTTCTGATTGCCCTGTTTTTCAAATCCCGTAGTCAGACGATGACCCTCGGTGAACTTTTGAAGATCTTTTTCTCAAAAGTACTGCCTTCCGTGTTGGGAATCAGGCTTCTGACCGACGGAGTGCATTTTTTACTCGAGCTTGCCGATCCGCTTTATTCCGCCGTGCCGACCCTGATTGCTGAAGCGGCGGGACTGTTTCTGATCTTTTACGTTACCAAACGTTTCGTCTGCAAGGGACAGCCGACCTTCAAGGGAAAAGCGGGAACGAAGCTCCTGATCGGTGCCGGCGTTCTTGCGTGTATCTGCGTTTGGTACGCAGTCAGCAACGCTTCGATAATCGAAGAACTTGAGAAAATGGCGGCCAAGTACGTTGAGCTTCCCTCTTTGTACGCCTCGACCGCAGAACACAAATTGCAGTTGATCTCAATCGTTTTCAGCCTTGTTACGTGGGTCACCCTTTTTTCTCTCTTCGGTATTTTCAATTCTCACGCTGAAAAAAAACAGGAATCCTACAAGGTTGCACCCGCCTTGCCCCGCAAACTGACCTTTAACCGGCTCGGAAGCGTCGCCAATCCCGTCCCCGAAGGAAAATTTACCACCGGAACGGTTACGGTGCTTATTGCCCGGATTTTTGCCGTCACCCTTTTGTCTTTCGTCTGTATGTTCCCGAAGGTTATGCTGCTGCCTCAGGGATTCGTTTCGGATTTCATTCGCCAAAGCTCCGTTTCCACCGCCTTATATTCGCCGGATCCGAGCATCAACAGCAACCTGTATTGGACGCAGTTCGGCCGCAAAACGGCACTCAACTCTCAAAAAACCGTCTATTCAAAGACGAAGGTTGAGATACTTTTCAGAAACCGCGTAATTCTGGAATTTGACCGCACGTCGGATGATCGCGGCGAGCTTCACAGCGTTTCGGCCGAGGGTGTCGAGATGGCATACCGCTACGAGTACGACGCGGTTGCCTATTTTAACGAAGGCGTTCCGTTTGCGATACTTATGCAGGATATAAACTCATACGAAAAGCAGAACGACGCACTTATCGAAATCTGCAAAGCAATGATCAGAGAGGGGCATTTCGAGGCCTTTGAGAATACGTACGCCTATCTGCAAAAATACGATCCGCAGTTCGTGAAGGAGTTCACCGACGTATACGCCGCAGACGATATAGCTGAATCTTATCTCAAGCGGAACGCTCATATAAGACCTGAATATATGCGTAATTTCGCCCGCTCAATAGGTTGATGAACGGCCGGATAAAGCCGTTCCCGTTCGGCAAGAACGCAAAAAACAGTCTCCGTGGAATATAAACGGAGACTGTTTTTGTTTTCGGATTTATCAGCCGTTGATGGCCTTGTAATCGGCGGTGAACTTCTCTATTCCCTGCTCGGTGAGGGGGTGAGAGAACATCTGGTTGAAGATCTCGTAGGTAAGTGCGAGTGAATCGGCGCCTGCGCATACTGCCTGAACGGCGTCGTGGATGTTCTTGATGGATGCGGCGATAACGACCGAGTTGATGCCGTAGAAGTCATACATCTTGCGGACGTCTCTGAAAAGCTGCATACCGTCCATACCGCAGGCATTCACACGGCCGATGAAGGGGCTGATGAAGGGCGAGCCTGCAAGTCCTGCGGCCAGAGCCTGTGCGGGATTGAAAAGCAGGGTACAGTTGGTGGTGATTCCCATGGGAACCAGCTTGGTGATGGCCTTGATTCCCTCTTTGTTTCCGGGGATCTTGATAACGATATTCTCGGACATGGCGGAAAGGCGCTGAGCCTCCTCGATTATCTCGGGAGCGGTGGTGGAGATCGCCTCGACGGCAACCGGTCCGTCAAAGATCGAACGGATGTCCTTTATAACGTCGGCGTACTTTCTGCCGACCTGGAACATCTTATTGGGATTGGTGGCAATACCGTCAACGATACCCGTGGAGAGGGCGTCTTCGATCTCGTGGATATTGGCGGTGTCCAAGAAAATTCTGTACTTGCTCATTGTTTTTTCCTCCTTGTATATGCACTTATAATTAAATATAAGCCCTTGACGTATTTTACCGTGTCGGCTGAGCTTCGCTCAATCCGTCACCTGCCCGCAACGCGGAGAGCGTCCTCAAGAAACCTGCCCTCGGCGCCGCAAACGGTTCTGAGTATTCCTTCCTCCCCGATCCGTTCCCGCAGATCGATCAGCTCCTGCCCACGTTCGACCGCCGGATTAGTGTACCTTACGGCGTGAAGCAGGGTTTCAAGCAGAGCGTCGGGACAAATCGAGTGCTCGTAACAGAGCCTTACGGCGTATACTATACGCTCGTCGGAAGAGAGCTTGCGTATCGGATCGCGGCCGAGTCTTGAAAGCTCGTCGGTCAGTCCGGGGTTTGAGAAGCGGAGCATCAGGGTTTCGAGGTGGCGGTCCATCTCTTCCCTTTCAAAGCCCCAGTGAGCACAGACGGCTGCGGCCGATTCCTTCAGCGTTCTTTGCAGCAGGTCGTGTATTTCGGGATCGGACATCGCCTCGACGGTGGTAGCGTAGCCCTTCGGGTGACCTGCGTAGCTCAAAACGGCGTGCCCGAGGTTGTTCGTAAGCAGCTTGCGGTAGTAGTACGCCGTAACGTCGTCTACCCTCTCGAACAGATCGGGACGGTCGCAGAGGCTGCAGCCCTCGGTTTCCTTGCGGTCTGCGATTATCGGCAGGAAGGTTTCGCCCATTATAACGCTGCCGACCTCGGGGATCTCCGTCTGCTTTGACATCCGCTCGATCGAGCATTTTGAAATATGCAGCCATTCGGGACGTTTTCCGAAGGTATCCTTTACGGTCTCCTCGAGTAATCCCAAGGCGTCGTGATCGTTTTCGAAGATCAGGTAGTAGAGCGGAGCGGATGAGACGGCAGCGCGGGCTTTAAGCCAACCGATCACCCGGGGGAGCAACGCGCGGAAACCCTTTGGCCCTACTGCCGAAACGATATATTCGGCACTTATTGCCGCCTGCTTTGCTTCATCCGACTCCACGTGAACGGCATCCACGCCCGTGATAAACTCGGTGGTGACCCGTCCGCTGTAAAAATCGGCGGTGGCGAGAAGATAGCCTGCGTCGCTGTTTACCTTGTCTATTGCCTGCTGTGCAATATCGGCATAGGTGACGTGTACACCCGCCTTGGTCATGGCGTAGCCCGTGACCGCTTTTCCGATCGCTCCGAGCCCCAACGCCAGACAAAGAGATTTCTGAGATTTCATTTTTCACCTGCACATTCCGAGCCGCTCAAACGGCTCCGAGCTTTATGCACGTACTTTTATATCTACATTATAGAACGACGAAACGAATATGTAAACCTATTCATTAAAGATATTATACGCAGAATTACGCCCTATTTCAAGCGTAAACTCTACGATGCGAAGATACGCTTTGCCGTCGGTCAAGGTTTTATTCCGTATTACGATTTATATGCGTCCGTGCGATACCGCCTTATGTGTCGTTAAGGGATTCGCGTTGCTCAAACAAAAGGCCGCAAATCGGCTGAGATGCACGGAAATTCAAATTTTTATCACTGATAAATTTCCCTTAAACCGTTGAGAAAAGATCAATAATGTGTTAGAATACCGAATATAATCAACAGAACGGTTACGGTGGCTCTGCCGCGTTACGTAAAACAGAAAGGCGGTGAAGGAATGAATCCGAAGCTCAGAGAAAAGACCCTCGAATCCCTCTCTGCGGTTCTTCCTATTACCGGAATAATGCTGTTTATAAGCATTTTCCTCATCCCGATGGAGCTCGGCACCATGGTCATGTTCCTCGTCGGTGCCGTTATGCTGATCGTCGGAATGGGTTTTTTCCAGCTCGGTGCCGAAATGGCTATGACTCCGATCGGCGAAGGCATCGGTGTTGAGATCTCGAAAACCAAAATGACCTGGCTGGTCGCGTTTATCGGCTTTATTATGGGGGTTATCATCACCATATCGGAGCCGGATCTTCAGGTGCTTGCCGAGCAGGTCCCCTCCATTCCCAACCTCGTTCTTATTCTCACGGTTGCGGTCGGCGTAGGTATTTTCCTCGCGCTGGCTATCATCAGGATCAAGTTCCAGATCAGTCTGTCGAGACTGCTTATCGTTTTGTACGTTATGCTTATCGCGGTTTCCTTCTTCGTACCCAAGGAGTTCCTCGCGGTGGCGTTTGACTCGGGCGGAGTTACCACCGGCCCCATGACGGTACCCTTTATTATGGCGCTCGGTGTCGGTCTCGCCTCGGTGAGAAGCGACAAGAACTCGGCCAGCGACAGCTTCGGTCTGGTCGCGCTTTCGAGCGTAGGTCCCATTCTCGCCGTGCTTATTCTCGGACTCTTTTACAAGCCGACTCAGGCGGATTATTCCCTCGCAGACGTTGCGCAGGTTTCGACCACGAGAGACGTTGCCGAGGTTTTCGTGTCCGAGCTTCCCGACTTCGGTCTTGAGGTACTCGTGTCGCTTCTGCCCATCGTTGCCGTCTTTATACTCTTTCAGCTTGTTACCCGACGTTATCACAAGCGCGATCTCAAGAGAATTGCGGTCGGTATGATATACACCTGCGTCGGACTTATTCTGTTCCTTTGCGGCGTCAACGTCGGCTTCGCACCCGTCGGTGCCTCGCTCGGCAAGGAGCTCGCTTCCCTCTCCTACAACTGGGTACTCGTTCCCATCGGAATGGTGATCGGTTATTACATCGTAAAGGCCGAGCCTGCCATTCAGGTACTTAACCATCAGGTCGAAAACGTTACGGACGGTGCAATTTCGGTAAAATCCATGAACCGCAGTATGTCGATCGGCGTTGCGATCAGTATCGGTCTTGCGATGCTGCGCATACTGCTCGGAATTCCAATTCAGTGGATCATCATTCCCGGATACGTCATCGCGCTGGTTATGTCCCTCTTCGTTCCCAAAATCTTCGTGGGTATCGCCTTTGACTCGGGCGGCGTTGCGAGCGGACCGATGACTTCTACCTTCCTGCTTCCGCTGAGCATCGGCACCTGTCAGGCTCTGGGCGGTAATCTGATGACCGACGCCTTCGGCGTTGTGGCACTCGTCGCACTCACCCCTCTGATCGCTATTCAGATCATGGGACTCGTTTACAGATTCAAGACCGCCAAGCTTGAGAAGGGTATGCTGTACGCCGGTATTACCGATGACAGTGACGAAATCATAGATCTCGAGGAGGATACGCTTTATGGAGCAGAATAAAAAGCCGACGTCCTATCGGATGCTTATACTGATCGCCACCCACAAGCTGGCCGACCGCGCCGCGGATATGTTTCAGAAGAGCGCACTTCCCATTCAGTACAGATTCAACGCAGAGGGTACCGCTTCGAGCGAGATCATGGATACCCTCGGCTTCGGAAGCATTGACAAGTGCGTGCTCGTCAGCACCGTTCCCCGTGCCTTCGGCAACGCAATGCTCAAAAGGCTTCACAACGAGCTTCGCCTTGACGCGGTAAACAGCGGTATCGCGTTTACCATCCCCCTGACGGGCACGAGCAACCATATGCTCCGAATGATGAATCACACCGCAGAGGAAAGCTCGATCAACACCGATAACCGAAAGGATGCGAATACAATGGCCGAAAACAGCTACGCTCTCGTTACCGCGATAGTAAACAGAGGCTTCAGCGGAGAAGTTATGAACGCCGCAAGGGCTGCCGGAGCAGGCGGCGGTACCGTTATGCACAGCCGCAGTATCGGCAGCGAGGACGCTCCCGGTCTTTGGGGTCTCGGTGTTCAGGAGGAAAAGGAGTTCGTCCTTATTCTTGCCGAGACCGAAAACAAGGTCAATATTATGCGCAGCATAAGTGAAAGCTGCGGAATGCACAGCGCTGCAAAAGGCCTCGTTCTGTCACTGCCCATTGATTCGGTAATGGGTATATAACACCGTTACGACACCCCTCCGTGCAACCACGGAGGGGTTGAGATATACGCTTGCAAGGAGGCACTCAATGACCGGCACGGTATTTAACGTGCAGAAGTTCTGCATCAACGACGGACCCGGTATACGCACGACGGTATTCCTGAAGGGATGCCCGCTTAGTTGTGCCTGGTGCCATAATCCGGAGTCGCAGAAGACGGCGTCTGAAATTATGTACAGTCCCGACAAGTGCATCTCCTGCGGTGCCTGCACCCGCGTCTGCCGCGTCGGTGCACACTCAGTTCCGGACAAGCTGCACCTTTTTGACCGCAGCCGCTGTGAGGTATGCGGTGCCTGCGCCGACGCGTGTCCGGCAAAGGCGGTCGAGAAGGCGGGAAAGCAAATGACCGTCGAGGAGATACTCGAGGACGTAATGCGCGACAAGGCCTTCTACGACAACTCGGGCGGAGGGCTCACCATTTCGGGAGGCGAGCCTTTTGCACAGTTCAACTTTACGCTTGAGCTGCTTAAAGAGGCAAAAAAGCTGGGGCTGCACACCTGCGTTGAGACCTGCGGTGCCGTCAGCACCGAAAAAATTCTCAAGGCGGCGGAATTCGTTGACGTGTTTCTTTACGATTGGAAACTTACCGACGGTCAGCTCCACAGAAAATACGTCGGCACGGACAACGGGCTGATCGAAAAAAATCTACGCGCTCTTGACGAAACGGGTGCAAAGACGGTACTGCGCTGTCCCATAATTCCCTGCGTCAACGACACGAAGGAGCATTTCGAGGGAATCGCGGCACTCGCAGAATCGCTCAATAATCTTCTTCGCATCGAGCTCGAACCGTACCATCCTCTCGGCACCGACAAGCTGACACGGTTGGGAAGGGATAATTCCGTCTCGCAGTTTGATACCCCCGCGCCTGAAAAGGTCGATGAATGGATCGGTTTTATAGGAGGACTTACCGAGGTTGAGGTAATAAAGGCATAAAATCAGCGGTATAAGTTACCTGCCGCGAAATCAGGATAAATCAAGTTAAGGAGAATAAATATGACAAGTTTTGCAACAAAGGTTATGACGGCAAAGGTTGACGGCGGAAGCGTCGGAGTTTTCTTTCTCGGGCAGGCAGGCTTCCTGCTGAAAACCGCTGACGGAAGGCTCGTTGCCATTGATCCTTATCTTTCAAACTGCTGTGAGAGATATTTCGGTTTCAAGCGTCTGATGCCGAAGATACTCGAGCCCGACGATCTCGTGCTCGACACCCTTCTGATCTCCCACGCGCATTACGATCATTTCGATCCCGACAGCGTTCCCGTTCTTATGTCAAACGGACGCACCCAAATGGTTGCCGCGAAGGATGCAGCGGTTGAGTGCGAGCGTCTCGGTCTCGAGAAAAACATCACCTATCTTGCCGTCGGGGACAGCTACTCGTCAGACGGACTCAAGGTGACGGGAATCCCCTGCGATCACGGTGAGCTCGCTCCCGACGCACTCGGACTTCTCATTGAGATCGGAGAAAAGAAAATCTGCTATATGGGAGATACCGCATACCGCCCCGATCTGTTCGAGGACGAAAGACTTCAGGGGCTCGATCTGCTCATTCTCCCCATCAACGGCGCCTTCGGAAACCTCAACGAGCAGGAAGCCGCTCAGGCCATCGCCGCTCTGCGTCCCGCACTTGCCGTTCCCTGCCATTACTGGAATTTTGCCGAGCACGGCGGAAATCCCGGTAAATTTCAGGAGGCTATGGCAAGCGTCGCTCCCGAGCAGGCATACTGCCTGATGTATCAGGGCGAAGGAATTACGCTTTAATTCTAAAATTGAGAGGTAAACAAATGAAAAAGCTGAATAAATATATCGACCACACCAACCTCAAGCCGTTTGCGACCCGCGGTGACATAGAAAAGCTCTGTGCCGCCGCCCGCGAGTGGGATTTTGCGTCGGTCTGCGTAAATCCCTGCAACGTTGCCCTCGCAAAGGAGCTTCTTGAGGGCTCCGACGTAATGGTATGCACCGTTATCGGATTTCCCCTCGGTCAGAACACGACCACCGTCAAGGTTGCCGAGACGGAGGATGCCTACAACAACGGCTGCGAGGAATTTGATATGGTCATCAACGTCGGGAAACTCAAGGACGGATGCGCCGACTACGTACGCGACGAGATCGCCGCCGTCGTAAAGGCCGCCAAGGGCAGGACGGTTAAGGTCATCATCGAAACGGGACTTCTTACCGACGACGAGAAGGCTCTTGCCACGCGTCTTTCCTGCCGGGCGGGCGCACATTTCGTAAAGACCTGCACCGGAGTTTCGGCAGGCGTTGCCACGGTTGAGGACATCGCTCTTATGAAGGCCAACCTTTCGGGCGACGTACGGCTCAAGGCCTCGGCAGGTATCAGGACCTACGAGGATGCGGTGGCACTGATCGACGCAGGCGCCGACCGACTCGGCACCTCCGCCGGCATTGAGATCGTGACAAGTGCACCAAATGCCTGAAATCAAAAGACCGGCAATAAAGATAAGCACCTCATCCGTTCAGGGTGAGGTGCTTTATTATCGGTTACGACTCCGCACGGATATACCGTCGAAGGCACGGGTTTAGAAAAAAACAAAGCGAGGTGTGACACCTCGCTTTTGTTATAACACTAAAATTTTTCCGTCACATCAATAAACTTTTCAAGAGCTTCTGAAAGAAGTTCTTTGTCTTCATATATTTCTGACGTGTATTCGTGTATCAAATTATATTCCGAGTCTATTCTTTGAACCGAAAAGTAAACCGCGCTTTGATGCGGATATCCAAAAAGCGTTATTCGGATAAAATAATCATAATCGGTATAGACGGCTATAACAAAACCCGGAAGCAACGGTTTCGTCTCAATGACAGTTCTTCGGATAGTATATTTTATTTTCTCAATGGGAACGTTGTTTTTGCCTGTTTTACGCGCAAAGTAAAACGTTACAATAATTGTTGCAATTTCTACGATGCCCATCAGGCCCATTATCCACCAATCGATTTTATCAAATTGATGCAGTTCCCTATCCCCCGTCAAAAACACCGCAACAAAGATATTGATAAACATCAATGCCGACCAGCAACAAACATATAACATTCCTCTCTTCTTTGATGCCAGTAAAGTATTCAGATATGCGATTAGTTTTTCCGGTTGTTCGGACGCATCAAAGCGCATATTCACGCGAATCGCAGAACACAAGTCGAAAGAATTTGCAATCCCCATAATGATATGGCGTTTACCATTCTTCAGTTGAATCGTTAACGTGTTCATTCGTGACATTGCAAACTCAACGTCGGAAACACCGCAATTTATTTTTCCAAAGTAATGATATCTGCCCTTTATGCGGCCGTCCTCTACATAAAGATACGCTTTGAAGTTAAAAAGCAAAAAAATCAAGTTGAACACACAAATAATCGCTCCAAAAATAATGCCTGATACAATACTCACAACGGTTGATTCGTTGTCAACAAAGCCTAAAAAAACAAACAAACCGATTATAAACAATCCGCAAAACAGGCAAAAAACGTTCCAAAAACGTTTTTTCTCAAACATAGCCTTGACCACAAAATCACCGCCTTTAGGTTATTGTAACACACTCGGACTAAAAAGTAAATTCCTGCTAAGGTATTTGACGTGTAAACGTATATTGAATACTCCAAATCATACAACCGAAAACAAATCCGTTAAACTTCGTCTTGACGGAGGGCGTTGCTTATAATATAATAAATTCGCAACGGTGTTTGACATCGAATATAAATCAAAAGAGATGATTAATCAGCTAAAGATCGCATTGATAACGAGATGCGCCTCAGCCCAACAGACGAACCGAATGTTTTTTCGGTTTATATATTGGGGCTCGCCCCATAAGGAGGAATAAAATTATGAAAAAATGGATTTCGTTAACCCTTTGTCTGTGTACGGTGCTTCTCTTTATTCCGTTGTCACTTGCCTCACCAAGCGTGCAGGCGCTCAACTCACCCCTTAAATCATCACTAAGCTACTACACCGAAAACGGTATTTCATACACATCAACCCAGCTTATGAGCTTTGATGGGGTCGGTTCTTCCTGGACTGCGCTCTCGGGCGCGGCGGCTGACACCTCATCCAAGCAAGAGGGCAGCGCGAGTCTTTCGATGACAACGACCTCTTCGGTGTCCTCCGTCAGCGTAATGCTTGACACCAAAACCGCCGCACCGTTTGATCTTTCGGTCACAGACAAAAGGCGTCAGGCACTGACCATGTGGGTATACGTCAGTAACGTCGATCTGTTAGCCTGCGACCACGATACCGTTTACGACACCCCGCAGGATAACTGCGGCACCTTCTGGATCAGGGTCGGAAACTCGTCCGGTAACGGATTTCACAACTGGCAGCATACCTTCTACGGCAGCGGATGGCACAAGATCGAGCTGGCCTTCAACTGCCACAACAACGACTACAGCACATATCTTAACACCGATTATTCAAACCTTGACTACATATGGATCGCGGGTATTTATTCGGCGGGACTCACGGTCAAGTTTGACGATCTGCGTCTGGTAACCTACTCAAACGACGGCTACGAGACCCCCGTTGCCAACACGAACGGTCAATGGCTCTCGACCTGCGACGTCGAAAGTCTTGACGGCGGCATACTTACCGAGTGGTTCGGCTGCGAATTCGACACCACCCGCAAGACGCAGGGCAGCTCCTCGTTCAAGGTAACGGGACACAAGGAGCACGTCGATTTCAGAGCCTGCTTCGGCGGATTTTCGGTTCCCGTCGACTACGATCAGAGCGTTTTTTGCTTCGACGTTTACGTTGAGGATCTTGCTCTGCTCGGTTCTGATTGGCAATTCAGGCTCGAAGAATTTGCCCCGACGGTAGCGTACTACAGCTTCAATTTTGCAGAAGTCAATCACTACGCCAACAACGGCTTCGGAATCACGACCGGCTGGAACACCGTCCGTATTCCCGTATATGCGATGAAGCTGAATAACGGCACTGAATACCGTGATTCAACCTACAAGGATCTCACGGTTACCTTCATGACCGCGTTTATCGCAGGTACCAGCGAAACGGTCGACTATACCGTATGGTATGACAACATTTATTTTACTACCCTGAGTGCCGTGGGGCTCCCCCCTGCTCCCACCGGAGAGATGGGCGACACGCTGCTTGACTCTCCCCTTGAGAGTTGGACCGGCGGCTTCTGGAACACCCAAAATTACATTAAAGGAAGCGCTTCGCGCCAGACGACACTGATCTCCACCGGTGCTTCGCCCGTAACGAAGGTGCTCGATACCCCCGTTTCGCTGCAAAAAGACGATACGGTAACGCTTTGGTTCTACGTTTCCGAAGCCTCAAGACTCGGAAGTCTTCAGATCGAACTCGGGTCATCGACGTCCTATACACCCGGATGTGCAAGATATCAGTGGACGAAAAACGCCGACGGCTACGGAACTTCTTCGTTTGTCAACGGCTGGAACAAGATCACGCTTACCGTCCCTGCGGCCGGACCGACCGCGGCTGGTGTCATAGAAAACGGCTATAAATTATATCTCGGCTCCTCACAGACCGACGATATGGCTCCCGATTGGAGCAACATCAAATACATCCGTATATATGCGATGGCCTCTTCCGCAAGCGTTACAAATCCGTTGGTGGTTGCCTATAACGGTCTCAGCTTTAACCAAAGGTTTGTCGTTTCTTCCGGCGAAAGCCTTATAAGCGGAATCGGCAGCTGGGACACCTCGGATTACAGGGCAGGATACGCCTCTTACAGCGAGGATTTCACCTCCACCGGAACCAAGGCCATGCTCACCATGAGCCTCCCCACCACCTCGGTCGATTCATCCGACAGCTTCGGAATGTGGGTATACATTTCGGACGTTTCGAAGATCAGAGAGATGTTCATTGAATTCTCTTCGTCCGGCAACTACACCCCAGGATGCGCGAGATACCTCTTCTCTACCACCATCAACGGTGCCAAACCTGCAGACACCTTCGTCAACGGCTGGAATTATATCACCCTCGACGTTCCCTCTTCGGGACCGACCGTAGCAGGTGTTGTAGATAACGGCTACAAGCTGTATCTCGGCTCGTCGCAGACCGACGATATGGCTCCTGATTGGAGTTCTATAAACTATTTCAGAGTCTGCGTCAATCCCGCATCGGGCACGACCGCCTCGGCACCCCTCACCGTTAAGATCAACGGACTTTGCGTAGAATAAATCCGTTATTTCAAAACGTCACTCTGACACGAAATACCCCATAGCAAAAGCGAGGTGGTGACACCTCGCTTTTAATTTTCACCGAAACTCAACCTGCGGTTGCTTAGACGCTTTAAAGAATAACGAGGATTTCCGAAGGTTGCGAAAGAGATTAAAATCCGCACAATCTGAGAATTAACCTTTCAAAAAGAAGATTTTTTGCGCATAACACAAGAGATGTAAAATTCACATCTCTTGTGTTTTATCTTAATATGTGCTATAATATGGCAGTTGTATGCTATGGATATCCACCGTCCGTGATGCCGGACTGTACAACAATGGGTTTGGACAGGTAACGATATTACGGATAACGACCGCAGGCCGCAAGCCCGCACGTCCGGTATAACCGTCGTGAACGGACAACGAGAGATGCAGCCGACAGAGGTAAAAGATGCAAAAAAAGAAAAAGCAGCAAAAATGGATGAAATTCCGTCACCGCGTCGTACGCAACGTTGCCTTCGCGGTGCTGTATCCGTATTCCAAATGGAAATACGGCATCACTGTAGATTGCTTTAAGGAGCAAGGTGACAGGGCGTATCTGATACTCTTGAATCACCAGACACCCTTCGACCAATTTTTCGTGGGTATGGCCTTCAAGGGGCCGGTGTACTACCTTGCCAGCGAGGATATTTTCTCGAACGGTTGGGTGTCGTCCCTGATACGCTGGCTCGTGGCTCCGATTCCGATCAAGAAGCAGGCCACCGACGTATCGGCGGTAATGAATTGCATCAGGGTTGCCAAAGAGGGCGGAACGATAGCCATTGCTCCGGAAGGCAACCGTACATACAGCGGCAAGACCGAATATATGAGTCCTGCCATCGCTTCCCTTGCGCGAAAGCTGAAGCTACCGATCGCCCTCTACCGTATCGAGGGAGGCTACGGCGTACAGCCCCGCTGGAGCGACGTTGTCAGAAAAGGAAAAATCCACTCCTACGTATCCCGCGTGATAGAGCCTCAGGAATACGAGAAGCTCACGAACGAAGAGCTGTTTGAAATCATCGAAAAGGGACTTGCGGTAAACGAGGGTGTTTCGGGCGGGGTATTTGAATCCGATAAACGCGCGGAATATCTTGAACGTGCGATCTACGTTTGTCCGTATTGCGGTCTTTCCGAGTTTGAAAGCAAGGGCAACGAAATCGAGTGTAAAAAATGCCGCAGAAAAATTTCATACGGCACGGATAAACGGCTGAGCGGTGTGGGTTTCTCCTTTCCGTTCCGATACGTGACCGAGTGGTACGACTATCAAAAAGAGTTCGTCTGTTCGCTTGATGTAACCGAGCATACGAAAGAGCCGCTTTACCGCGACGCTGCAAGTCTTTCGGAGGTAATCGTCTATCAGAAAAAGGTACTGCTTCGCAAAACCGCCGCGATCGCGCTTTACGGGGACAGAATCGTGATTGACGAGGGATGCGGAAACGCACTCGTTTTCCCCTTTTCGGAGGTGTCCGCGATATCGGTTCTGGGACGAAACAAGCTCAATATTTATTACGACAACAAGGTATATCAATTAAAGGGCGGAAAACGGTTTAACGCACTGAAATACGTGAACATCTGTTTCCGCTGCAAAAACATAAATGCGGGTGATAAAAATGGAAAATTTTTGGGACTCTAACGTTTGGGGCAGCATACTCCTCTTCGCGGTTCTGCTCGGCAGCCTGCTTGTCGGCAATATTCTGAAGAAGGCGATCCCCGTTTTGCGCGACTCGCTGATCCCAACCTCGGTGCTCGGCGGTACGGTACTTATTATAGTTGCGGCTGTATACAAGGCGATTACCGGAAACGTAATGTTTGATATTGCGCTGTTCGGCGGAAACGGTACTGCCACCCTCGAAATCGTTACGTATCACGCTCTGGCGCTCGGATTTATTGCGTCTGCTTTCAAATCGTCAAACAATAAAATGACGAAAAAGCGCACGACCGAAATATTCAACACCGGCGTTACTACGGTTGCCACCTATCTGATACAGGCGATATTCGGTTTGGGAATTACCATTATTGCCGCCCTGGTTATTGCCGATTTCTTTTCTGCCGCGGGTATCCTGTTGCCCTTCGGCTACGGACAGGGCACGGGACAGGCGCTCAATTACGGTAACATCTATGAAACACAGTTTGGCTTCGTGGGCGGAAAGAGCTTCGGACTCACGATTGCCGCGCTCGGTTTCCTGAGTGCCAGCTTCGGAGGCGTCATTCACCTGAACATCATGAAAAAGCGAGGCAAGCTTCGCATTTCGGGTGATAAAGACAAGCTTAACAACGAGAAGATCGAGTCGGAAAATGAAATTCCCATGCAGGAAAGCGTTGACAAGATGACGATACAGATCGCGCTGATCTTCGTCGCTTACGTAGTGGCGTATCTGCTTATGTATCTGCTCGGAAAATTGCTTCCCGGTATGAGAGCGACGATATACGGCTTTAACTTCCTGCTCGGCGTATTGTCTGCCACCCTGATAAAGGTCGTTATGAACTTCCTCAAGAAAAAGTCGGCGATCAAGAAGGATTATACCAACGATTTCCTTATGACGCGTGCAAGCAACTTCTTCTACGACATCATGGTGGTTGCAGAAATTGCGGCAATCAGGCTGGACGTTCTCCAGAAGTATTGGGGGATTATGCTCATCCTCGGCGTTGTCGGTCTGATCATTACCTACGTCTATAACCGTATCGTAGCCAAAACGCTGTTTAAGGAATATTCGGAGGAGCAGTTCCTCGCAATGTACGGTATGCTGACCGGAACGGCAAGCACGGGAATTATCCTTTTGAGAGAGGTTGACGGAGATTTCAAAACACCGGCCGCGGACAATCTGGTTTATCAGACCTTCCCTGCCATCGTATTCGGTTTCCCGATGATGCTCCTCGCCACGCTTGCCCCGGTAAAGCCGATCCTTACCTTGATCATCCTGATCGTATTCTTTGCCGCGATGAACGTGATTCTGTTCAGGAAACAGATATTCAGAAGAAAAAGCAAAACCGACAAAGAGTAATAACAAAAAAGGAATAATACGTCTGCAATGTTGTAAGGCCCAAAAACGATTGGCTCAATTAAAGTAAAACACAACTTTACACAACGAAAGCGGAGCGGAAAACCCACTTAGCTTTTTTGAATTATTTCAAAAAAGACTTGACAGCTTTAAGTGCACAAAATAGAATAGATTGGTATTATTTGTCGTAAAATACAAGAGCTTTTTAAATAGGAGTGCTTATGGATTCAATATTAGAGTTTTGGCATCAAATGACGGCGAATCCGCTGCTGTTCGTTGCGGTATTATTAACGCTCGGCGTCATATTGGTCAATGGCTGGACTGACGCACCGAACGCTATCGCTACATGTGTTGTCACACGGTGTATGTCTCCAAAAGCCGCAATACTCATGGCTGCGGTTTTCAATTTCCTCGGCGTTTTTGTGATGACCAAAATCAGCAACGAGGTTGCCGTGACCATCACAAATATGGTAAACTTCGGAGATTATTCGGGGCGTACGGTAATCATTGTTCTGTGTGCAGCTATGCTGGCTATCGTTATTTGGGCAACGCTTGCATGGGTATTTGGCATTCCCACGAGCGAAAGCCACGCCCTTATCGCAGGTCTTACGGGTGGCGCTATGGCTCTTTGCGGCCTTGATGCTATCGTATGGGGTCAATGGTTGAAGGTTGTTTACGGCATTGTCATTTCTGTTACCCTGGGCTTTGGCTTGGCCTGGTTGATATGCAAGCTTGTAACAAAAATTTTCTATAAAGCGAACCGCCCGAAAACAGAACCGTTTTTCAGAGGAGCACAGATTGTTGGTGCAGCCTCAATGGCGTTCATGCATGGTGCACAGGACGGTCAGAAATTTATGGGAATTATTTTGCTTTGTGTGTTCACATTGCAAGGCTCTGGAGCCTCTGCGGACACATTTGCCATTCCAACATGGCTTATGATCCTTTGCTCTGTTGTTATGGGTGCCGGCACCGCTATGGGAGGCAAAAAGATCATCAAATCGGTTGGCATGGATATGGTGAAGCTCGAAAAATATCAAGCCTTTTCGGCGGATGTTGCATCGTCTCTTGCGCTTGTGTTCTGTTCGGTATTCGGTCTCCCTGTTTCTACTACTCATGTAAAAACCACGTCTATTATGGGTGTTGGCGCTGTAAAACGGGTTTCTGCTATCAACTTCGATGTTGTAAAGGAAATGGTGCTTACGTGGATACTTACATTCCCGGGATGCGGACTTCTCGCTTTTTCAGTAACAAAATTGTTCTTGTTAATTTTTAACCAATAGAAGGAGTTATAGAAATGGCTAAAGGAGATAAATTTTATTTTGAAAACTTCAAGGAGTGTGCTGCGCTTTCTAAAAAAGCTGCCGCGCATCTCGTAGAATGCTTGAAGAATTACGATTTCAATAAAATCGAAGAAATGCTTCAAAACATGCATGAAATCGAGCATACTGCCGATATCAAAAAACACGAAATTAACGACGCTCTCGCACGGGCATTTGTAACCCCTGTTGACCGTGAAGACTTAGCTATGTTGAGCCATAATCTCGATGAGGTAACCGATAAGATCGAAGAGATTATGCAGAAATTCTACATTTACAATATTCAGTCGGTTGAACCTTCTATTGTTGAGTTCGCTATAAAACTTGTTAGCGTTTGCGAGTTGCTCTGTGCACTTATGAATGAATTCGAAAACTTTAAGCGTTCCAAGAAGATTCGCGATCTTATAATCGAGCTTAACAATGCTGAAGAAGAGTGTGATAAATTGTATCTTTCTTCTATGCATGAGATTACCAAAAATTCGACCGATGTTCTTACAACAATATCCTGGCGTGAAGTATACGAATGCTTTGAAGCGTGTGCGGATGCTTGTGAGCATGTAAGTGAATGTGTAGGAACAATTATTATTAAGAATACATAAAAAGCAAATCGCGCTGAAGTGAGGCAGACCTATTAATTTTTGACACCGTAACCCAATTATGTCTTTAGTCTTTATCGTCGATTCTGACCTTTTTGCCAAGGTATACGAACATCAACGAAATTGCCAAACCGATGGCAAGCATAATTACCCCTGCTAAATTCGAACCGTCTTTGGGCAAAGTAAAGAAAATTCCGCTGACAGATCCTATCAAAAAGCCCAGAACCATAAAATGTGCCATACCGCTGAACTTCGAAAAAATAAATTTAATCAATTTTGATGATAAGATCATCGAAAGCACAAACGCCACACCGACGACGGCTATGGTAACAATATCGAGAGATTTAGCCGAAGCAATAAGATAATCGTAAACGCCCATTACGATCAATATCATAGAAACACTCATGCCCGGCACGAGGCTCGAAAAGCCTGCCAAAGCCCCGCTTAAAGCAATGTACAGCAGGCCGGTGTTTTCACTGGCAACCTGTGTTTCGCCCGTGCCCTCGCTCATTATTCCTACGACAAGAGATACGGCAAACGCCGCAACGGTGCCTAAGACGTAATACCACTTAAACTTACTCTTGCGGGCTTCTTTATAAACCGTGGGCAGATTACCGACTATAAGTCCGATAAACAGCATAAATACCGCTTTTTCATAGGTATCAAAAAGATAGCTGAACACCAATATAAATAAGACCAGACTTATCAAGGCACCTATTCCCAAAGGGAATAGAAACTTGAAGTTATTTTTAAAATTTTTAAATGGGTTTGAAGCTATGTCGAGAAGTTTGTCGTATATACCCATAATAATAGCCATTATACTTCCGCTTATACCGGGCGCGAAGACACTTATTCCCAAACAAAAGCCACAGAGAACACGGTACAAAAACGATTTCATAGCGCACCTCACATCATATATCAATTTCGCATTATATCAAATGCTTTCGACAATTTCAAGTATAAGCCATATCATCGACCGACATTTTTGTAAGGCTACGGGAATTATGAGAAGAATTGTGGAATGAAGTATAATAACGCCAAAGATATACATAGCAAAAGCGGAGTGAGGTTCCGCTCCGCTTTGGCACTATTTGTTGAACTGTATAGGATAATCGCCAAAGCCCATACAGCAGGAAACCCCGTCTGTCAACCCGTATCTTAACATTTCAATCGTAGCAATTAAAATGCAAAGACAAGAATGGTACATACTATTGATTTCGTAGGTAAAACCAAGAGATTTGTGCTTTGACTCTTTTTCGATAACGATCTTTGCCTCAATTAAGGTGTCGAGGGCTTTTCGTAAGTCATCTTTACTCAGATTAAGCTTTTCTTGTAATTCTCCTAAACTGATATCGCTCATCGAGATAATTGCCATACAGACGAGCAAATCATCTTTTACCGCCAATGCCGATAATAAATTTGCACCGAAGTCGACAGTATCTGGAGTTATACTTTCAAAAAATGCTCTGGTTAAAATAGCTCCATAGCCTTTTCCGGAAAGCAAAGATATACCGTTTTCGTTAGAAATATGGGCGGGACCATCATAGATGAAGCTTCTGCCTCTTAAATTTCCATGAGATATTCCGTGATGTGCATATCCAAAAATTCTCAAAGCATCTTCATATGATCCTTTATCCATTTGACTGTGATTATTTAGTACTTTTTGAAATACTTTTTCATATAACTCGCCATAGGTCATATCTTTACCGTAATACAAATAATCAATGCTGACATTAAAATACTCTGCTATTAAAGGCAAGGTCAATGTGTCGGGCTGACAAGTGCCGGTTTCCCATTTAGAAACCGCTTGTGCAGATATATTTAGTGCTTCTGAAAGTTGCTCTTGGGTAATGCCCTTACTTTTTCGCAAGGCAATAATATTTTTCGCAATGTTTATATCTTTCATTTTAGATAGTCCTCCTCAAATTTGACAGCAGGCCTTCTGTTCTTGTGTTTATTATATCAAAATACAAACATCAAAACAATAACTTGTAAAGAGATGAATACAACCAACAGTTGTTTAGAATTTCAAAATCTAATTTGAGTTGATTTTGTTTTTAAGAAACCGCAGTATAAATCTCCTTAAAATACAGATAATACTATCACGATTTGATTTAAAGGAGTTTTTATATATGAAAGCAACTGGTATTGTTAGAAGAATAGACGATCTTGGGCGTGTGGTTATTCCGAAGGAAATTCGTCGCACTATGAGGATAAGAGAGGGAGATCCTCTGGAGATATACACCGATTCGGAGGGCGAGGTCATTTTCAAGAAATACTCCCCCGTCGGGGAGCTTGCGCCCTTTGCATCGCAGTACGCCGACGTTTTGTCCCGCGGCACTCCCCTGGCGGTGCTTATCTGCGACAGAGATCACTGCATTGCGGCGGCGGGTATTCCCAAAAAAGAGGTGCTCGAAAGGCGCGTTTCGCCCGCTCTTGACGAATATATGGAGGAGCGTCTTTCGCACGTTGCAAAGCCGGGTGACGGCAAAAGGATAACTCCGCTTGAGGGGATCGGACGCACCGCGGCCGTAATTATGCCCATTATTTCGATGGGTGACGTTACGGGTGCCGTTTGTCTGCTTACTCCCGAGACCGGAGCGGTGCCCTCGGAGGCCGACGTCAAGCTGGCACAGGTAGCGGCAGCCTTTCTCGGAAAGCAGATGGAGGAATAATCTGTCGGAGCGATACAAGTATTTTTCAAAAAAGACTTGCATTTATTTCCTCGCTGTGGTAGAATAGGCACAGTAAGTTTATTGATGTTGAAAGAGAGTGAGTTCCGGCTCGCTCTCTTATCATTGTAGGAGTGGTTTAATGTCTTCATCAAACATTGCCTCTGCCGTAAGACGGCTCATCCTCCCCTACGCTGACGCGCTCGGTCTCGACGTCTGGGACGTGCGCTTCGTTCGTGAGGCGGGATGTATGTATCTGCGGATCTTCATCGATAAGGAAGGCGGAATAAACATCACCGACTGCGAAAATCTCTCGCGTGCCATTGATGCTCCGCTTGACGATGCCGATCTGATACAGTGCCAATACTGCCTTGAGGTAAGCTCAACGGGTCCCGAGCGCGAGCTCTCCCGACCCGAGCATTTTGCCAAAATGGAGGGACGCACCGTAAAGCTGCGCCTTTTCCGTCCGCTTGAGGACGGAAGCAAGGAGCTGTGCGGTCTGCTTACCGGATACGATTCGGGTAACATCCGTCTTCTCTGCGGCGAAACAGAAATAACAATCAAAAAGAACGAGGCGGCCTTTGTCCGTCTCTGTGACGAAGAACTATTTAACGGAGGTATGACAGAAAATGAATAAGGAATTTTTCGAGGCGCTTGCTCTCATGGAGAAGGAAAAGGGTATTCCCGCTGAGTTCATCGCCGAGAAGATAAGCACCGCCATCGTAACGGCTGTCAAGAAGGATTACGGCGGAGACGACATCGTCTTCTGCGACATCGACTGCGACAAGGGCACCTTTGCCGTCTACGTAAGAAAGACGGTCGTTGAGGAGCTTGAAAACGACTTTTCGCAGATCCTTCTCGCCGACGCCAAAAAGGTCGACAAGAAGGCTGAGATCGGCGGCACCGTTGATATAACCCTCAACACCAAGGATTTCGGACGCATTGCCGCCCAGACCGCCAAGCACGTTATCCGTCAGGGTATTCGCGACGTTGAGCATTCACAGGCTCTCAAGGAGTTCCAGAGCAAGCATCAGGAGCTGGTTTCGGCCGTCGTTGAGAGAATCGATCCCCGCACGGGCAACGCCACGATTTCGATGGGTCACTCCGAGGCCGTTCTTCCCAAGTCGGAGCAGGTCGAGGGCGAGGTGCTCAGCGAAGGCGACAGAATCAAGGTCTACATCGTTGACGTAAGAGAGACCGAAAAGGGCCCCAGAGTTATGATCTCCCGCACTCATCCCGGTCTTGTAAAGAGACTCTTCGAGATGGAGGTTCCCGAGATCTACGACGGCACCGTAGAGGTCAAGGCGGTTTCGAGAGAGGCCGGCAGCCGCACCAAGCTTGCCGTCTGGTCTAAGGATGCCGACGTTGATCCCGTAGGCGCCTGCATCGGCCCCAAGGGAACGCGCGTCAACAAGATCGTCGAGGAGCTCGGCGGAGAGAAGCTTGACATCGTCAAGTATTCCGAGGATCCCGTTCTCTTTATCAGCGAGGCCCTCTCCCCTGCCAAGGTCGTCAACGTTGAGGTTGATCCCGAGGGTGCAAAGGTCTGCAGAGCCATCGTCCCCGACAGTCAGCTCTCCCTCGCCATCGGCAACAAGGGTCAGAACGCCCGTCTTGCCGCAAAGCTCACCGGCTGGAAGATAGATATCCGTCCGGAAAGCGACACTTATTCTGAATAAATTACATCCGGAAAAGGAGGCGGAGATATGAAACCGCGGAAGATACCGCTTCGCTGCTGCACAGGCTGCGGCGAGATGAAGCCAAAAAAAGAACTTGTCAGAGTCGTGCGCTCTCCCGAGGGTGAAATATCTCTCGATCTCACCGGCAAAAAGCCGGGAAGAGGCGCATACGTTTGCCCTGACGCCGAATGTCTCAGAAAAGCAAAAAAGGGACGCAGGCTGCAAAAAGCATTTTCCTGCGAGGTTCCCGACACCGTATATGACAGTATGACACAGGAGATAGAAGCCCATGAATGAACCCCTGCTGAATATGCTCGGAATGGCCAGACGCGCCGGAAAGCTTTCGATCGGCTTTGACGCCGCCAAGCAGGCGGTGCTGTCGGGAAAGGCCTCTGCCGTCTACCTCGCTTCGGACATTTCGGCCAAGACCGCAAAGGAAGCGCGGTGGGTATGCGATCCGGCAGGTGTTCCGGTCTGCTCCCTGCCGTGGGATATGCTGACGGTCTCAAACGCCGTTGGTATCAAATGCGGCTGCGTGTCCCTTAACGATAGGGGCTTCTTCAGAAAAACAGATGCACTCTACCAGAAACTGAACCGGGAGGAAAACAACATATGATGATTAAATATAAGCTGCAGGACGTCGCAAAGGATTTCGGAAAGAGCAACAAGGAGCTCATTTCCCTTCTCGCCGGCTACTACGACGAGCCCAAGAGGGCGGCTACCGCTCTCGACGAGAAGGAGCTCGACATCGTCTTTGACCGACTGACTCAGGACAACTCCGTGCAGAATTTTGACGCATTCTTCGCAATCGGCGAGGAAGCAAGAAAGGCCAGAGAGGCCGAAAAAGAGGCCGCCAAGGCCAAAAAGCTGGCAGATCAGGAGGCTCTTGCGGCTATGCTTAAGGCACAGGCTGCGGCACAGAACGCCGAGAAGGCTGCCAAGGACGCCAAGCCCACTAAGGACAACAAGGGCGCAAAGCCCGCTCCTGCCGAGCAGAAGCCGGCTCCCTCAGCCCCCGTGGTTATACCTCCGAGAGAGAAAAAGGTCAAGAAGGAGGGCGAGGCTCCCCGCAGGACTCCTGCTGAGATCCGCAAGGTCGATACGCGTACCTCCAACGTCAATCTTGACAGATATAACGAGAAATACACCAATCTTGCCGACGACCGTATGAAGCAGCGCGACTACGCCGGCGGCAAGCAGAAGATCAAGCAGAAGAGTCAGGAGTACCGCAAGCCTCAGGGCAGCAAGCGCGAGACCGAGGCCGACAAGCTCCGCCGTATTCAGCTTGAGAAGATCAAGAAGATGCCTCTCAAGATCACCGTCGGTGACGAGATCACTGTAGGCGATCTTGCGCAGAAGCTCAAGAAGACGGCCGCAGAGGTTATCAAGCAGCTCATGATGCTCGGCGTTATGGCGACCGTTACCCAGACCATTGATTTCGACACCGCAGAGCTGGTTGCTACCGAGCTCGGCGCAAAGGTAGAGCGCGAGGTCGTCGTGACCATCGAAGAAAGGATCATCGACGACAGCACCGACGACGACGCCAACCTCAAGCCGAGAGATCCCGTCGTTGTCGTTATGGGTCACGTTGACCACGGTAAGACCTCCATTCTCGACGCCATCAGACATACCAACGTCACCTCGGGCGAGGCAGGCGGAATTACCCAGCACATCGGTGCTTACAAGGTTAAGGCTCAGGATCGCGAGATCACCTTCCTTGACACACCCGGTCACGCCGCCTTCACCTCCATGAGAGCCCGTGGTGCTCAGGTCACAGATATTGCAGTTCTGGTCGTTGCCGCCGATGACGGTATCATGCCCCAGACCATTGAGGCCATCAACCACGCCAAGGCCGCCAACGTACAGATAATCGTTGCCATCAACAAGATGGATAAGCCGACCGCTAACCCCGACAGGATCATGCAGCAGCTCACCGAGCACGAGCTCGTCCCCGAGGAGTGGGGCGGAGACGTTATCTGCGTGCCCGTTTCGGCTCTTACCGGAAAGGGAATCAGCGATCTTCTGGACAACATAATTCTCGTTGCAGACATGATGGAGCTCAAGGCCAATCCCGACAGAGCCGCCAAGGGTAACGTTATCGAGGCAAGGCTTGATAAGGGCAGAGGCCCCGTTGCCACCGTTCTCGTAAAGAACGGTACCCTCCACACCGGCGACGTTATCGTTGCGGGTATGTCGGTAGGACGCGTCCGCGCCATGACCGACGATAAGGGACGCGCCGTAAAGGTTGCCGGTCCCTCCACCCCCGTTGAGATCACGGGTCTCGACGAGGTTCCCGAGGCAGGAGACGTATTCGACGCCGTTTCGGATGAGCGTCTTGCAAGAGAGCTTATCGAACAGCGCAAGACCACCGCCAAGGAAGAAAGATTCAACGCGGCACAGAAGGTCACCCTCGACAATCTGTTCGAGCAGATGCAGAGCGGCGAGATGAAGGAGCTGCGCATCATCGTCAAGGCCGACGTTCAGGGCTCTGCCGAGGCTGTCAAGCAGTCCCTCGAGAAGCTCACCAACGAAGAGGTTCGCGTTGCGGTCATTCACACCGGAGTCGGTGCCGTCAACGAGTCGGACGTTATGCTTGCAAACTCATCCAACGCCATCATCGTCGGATTCAACGTCCGTCCCGATGCTAACGCCAAGCAGAGTGCCGAGCGCGACGACGTACAGATGAAGATGTACCGCATAATCTACGACTGCATCGAAGAGGTGCAGGCCGCTATGAAGGGTATGCTTGCTCCCAAGACGAGAGAGGTCGTACTCGGTAACGCCCAGGTACGCCAGGTCTACAAGATCTCGAGCGTGGGCACCGTTGCCGGCTGCTACATCACCGATGGCAAGGTCACCCGTGCTTCCCAGATCAGAGTCGTGCGTGACGGTATCGTTATCGCCGAGGACAAGATCGACTCCCTGCGCCGCTTCAAGGACGACGTCAAGGAGGTCGCTCAGGGCTTCGAGTGCGGTATCGGTCTCGACAAGTTCAACGACATTAAGGAAGGCGACGTTTTCGAAGCCTTCATCATTGAGGAATACAGAGAGGACTGACCTCTCGATATTAAGGAGAATTAAATGGCAGGATACAGGATCGACCGCATTTCCGAGGATATCAAGCGTGAGATCAGCGCTGTAATACGTGAGCTCAAGGACCCGCGCGTAGCATCAAAAATGCTTTCGGTGGTACGCGCCGAGGTCTCGGGCGATCTGTCGTATGCAAAGATTTACGTCAGCGCGATCGAGGGTATTGAGGTTTGCCGCGAGGCCGTCAAGGGTCTGCGCGCCGCATCGGGCTACGTCCGCCGGGAGCTCGGCATCAGGCTTTCACTCAGAAAGGTTCCCGAGCTGCGCTTCGTTGCCGATGATTCAATCGCATACGGTGCCCGTATTTCAAACACGCTTTCTGAGCTCGGTCTTGACGATGCCGACGAAAGAGGTAACGATGATTACGATCAGTGAGGCAGCTTCGCTCCTCAGAAATCACGACAAAATACTGCTGCTTGCGCATATTCATCCCGACGGTGACACGTTGGGCAGTTGCTTTGCGCTCTGCCACGCACTTCAGGACATCGGAAAACGCGCCCGCGTCAAATGCTGGCACGATATTCCTCCCGTTTACGGATATATGTTTGACGGTCTCGTTGAGGACGATTTCGAGCCCGAATACGTAGTGACGGTAGACGTAGCCGATCTTCCCCTTCTCGGAGGCGGCGCTGAAGTTTACGGCGGTAGGATAGATCTTTGCATCGATCATCACGCAAAGAGCCGCGTTATTGCAGAAAACAACTACGTCAGGGCGGATGCCGCCGCCTGTGCAGAGATAATTTACGATATTATCGACCGGATCGGCACTCCCCTGACTCCCGTTATAGCCGCCTGTCTTTATACCGGTATTGCCACCGATACGGGCTGCTTCAGATTTTCGAACACCACCGCGTATACCCACGCAGTGACCGCAAAGCTCATGGAGCTTGATTACGATTTTTCCGAGATCAACAGGCTGATGTTCGACAGCAAAACACCCCAGCGCATTGCCCTCGAGGCGACCGTACTTAACAATATGGAATACTGCCTTGACGGAAGATGTGCCGTTTCGGTTATCACGCTGGACGAGCTTCACGAAACGGGGGCTGTTGAGGCTGATCTTGACGGTATCAACGCTCTCCCCCGCACCGTAAAGGGTGTTGTGATCGGAATAACCGTACGCGAGACCTCAAAGGGAGTTTACAAGGTTTCGGTGCGCACCTTTGCACCGTACGATGCGACCGAGATATGCTCACTTTTCGGCGGCGGCGGACACATACGCGCAGGAGGCTGCACCGTAAAGGCCGAAAGTGCCGAAACGGCACGCGATATGCTTGTAAAGGCTGCCGGTGAGCTTCTGGAGAAAACGAAATGACGGGTGCCGTTCTTATTGACAAGCCCGAGGGTTTTACCTCCTTTGACGTGATCGCGGTCATGCGCCGTGTTCTCGGCACGCGAAAGCTGGGACACACCGGCACGCTTGACCCTATGGCAACGGGAGTTCTTCCAATACTTGCGGGACGCGCCACGAGGTTGGCCCCGCTTTTACCCGAATCGGACAAGGCCTACCGCGCCACCATGCGGCTGGGACTGACCACGGATACCCTTGATATTACCGGCAAGGTACTGACCGAGTCGAAAGGCCTTGCCACTGCGGCTGAGCTTGAAGGCTGTCTTGGGCAATTCAGGGGGGATATTTTGCAGGTGCCTCCCATGTATTCCGCCAAAAAGATTGACGGAAAACGGCTTTACGACCTCGCGAGAGAGGGCAAAGAGATCGAGCGCGCCGCCGTTCCCGTAACGGTAAAGAAGCTTGAGCTCAGCGTCATTGACGAGGCGTCGGGAGAGTACGCACTTGAGGTGCTTTGTTCAAAAGGAACCTACATACGCTCGATAATCGACGATCTCGGCCGCGCAGTCGGCTGCGGTGCGGTAATGACGGGACTCAGGCGCACACTTGCCAACGGAATATCGGTTGATGACTGTATTCCGCTTGACATGGCACGCGAGATGTCCCCCGAGGAGTTGACAATACCGATTGACGGTCTTCTCGCACCTTACGGAGAGGTGCGTGTGACCGGTCCTCAGGCAAACCGTTTTTTGCACGGAGGCGAACTTGAGATCAGACGTCTCCCCTCTGCCCTGCCCGACAGCAGGTTCGTTCGCGTCCTTTCGCCCGACGGAGAGCTTCTCGGACTTTCAGAGGCAAGGGACGGCTCACTTTGGATCAAATGTCTTTTGACGGAGAATACAGATGCTCGATAACGCTTATTCATTCAACGACGGATGCGCGGTAGCCCTCGGTTCCTTTGACGGACTCCATCTCGGACACCGCAGCCTGATAGCAGAAGCTGTCGCCTCGAAGGGCGACGGTCTTTTTGCGGTTGCGCTGACCTTTTCCGTACCGCCCAAGAGGGCTTCGAGGATCATCACCCCCGCCAGAAAAGAATATCTCTTGCGTTCGCTCGGGATCGACACGGTGTTTGAACTTGATTTTGCTTCGGTACGCCGTATGTCCCCCGAAGAATTTTTTAACGACGTGCTGATCGGATCCCTCAACGCACGAAAGATCGTATGCGGTGAGGATTACCGTTTCGGTGCCGCGGCGGCAGGAGATATCGAGCTTTTGGGGAAGCTCTGTCTTGAGGCCGGTGTTGAGCTTTGCGTTTGCAAAACCGTCACCGCACCGAGTGGAGAAAAGGTCTCCTCGTCACTGATACGCGACCTGATACGCCGCGGACGCGTTGACGAGGCGACGGAATTTCTCGGTCTGCCCTTCTGTCTTGACGGTGAGGTCACCGAAGGCAAGGGGCTCGGACATTCGCTCGGATTTCCGACCGTAAATCAGAAGATCGGTGACGGAATGATACTTCCGAAAGACGGGGTATACGCCACAAGAATATTCGTCGGGGGCAAAACCTACGCCGCCGTTACTAACGTAGGAAGACAGCCCACGGTGAACGGAAGCTCACGCACCGTCGAGACACACATCATCGGCTACGAAGGTGACCTTTACGGCTGGATGATCTCGGTTGAGTTCGTCAAAAGACTCAGAGGAGTACGTAAATTTCCCTCGGTCGAGGCTTTGACTCTGGCTATCGGAGAGGACGCAAAGGCGGCAAAGGAACTCATAAAAGCTGAATAAACGTTAAAACGCGCCGAAGACCGGCGCGTTTTTTGCATCATAAAACCCGAGACGCGAAGCCTCGGGTTTCGGTTAATTTATTCAGTTCGTCAACCGGTAACCTGATTGTAGAACTCGTCGATGATGATCTGGCCCTGTACCTCAATCGAGGCGACGGAACCGGAAATATCGCCGGCCTTGGAGCTTACCTGTTTGAAAACGCTTCCGATAAGGAGGCTCGACCAGGTGGTGCCTACGCCGACATCAAAGAGGAGCTGATCGGTCTCGTAGGTAGTGTAATTAAAGACGTTGGTGACTGCCCACTCGGAGCGATCGTCACGGGTGTACTGGAGGAAGTTAAGCTCAAGGGTATCCTGAACGCCGAACTTCCAGGCAGCGTAGGCGAGCGCCTGAACGGCGGCCGCGGTCTCTGCCTTGTACTGACAGGTAGAGGGCACGAAGAAGGTGGTAGTGGTCTGCTCGGCTCTTGCCATGTAGGAATCGATGTCGGGTCCCATCGGGGTGAGAACGATACCGAAATCGTCCTCCATCTCACGCAGGGTATCGTTGCGAACGGTAGCGACCTGATACATCAGGAAGAGGGAGCGTCCGGTAGTGAAGTACTTGACCATTCCCAGCTCGTCAGCCTCGGCGTTGTAGAAGATGTTATCGTTGGCGAGGATGTCGTTGATATGAGTGAGGGTAGTAATAGCCTGCGAGGTATTCATATTAAAGGAAAGGGTCCCGTCGTCGTTACCCTTTATGAGGGTAAGTCCGCCTGCGGTGCAGAGGTTGTTGAAGATGTGCCAGGGGGCACTGACGATTCCCCAGCGGTCCTCACGATTGTAGACACCGTCGCCATTGAGGTCCTTGACAGCCAGCTTGCAGTACTGCTGGAAGGTTGCCCAATCCCACTTGAAGTTCTCCTGCAGATCGTAGAGGGTGTTCTCGTCGATACCGATTTCTTCCAGAATCGTCTTGTTGAAGAAGCAAACCCAGGTAGTATCGGCAGAGGAGGTAAAGTGAGGAGTGCAGCAGTATGTAGCGCCGTCGATGGTCGAGGCCTTGAGCATGGTCTCGTCCCACCAGGGCTTATCAAAATCGAGATACTGTGCGAACTCGTCGCTTCTCAGGTCGAGGCAAAGCTTGGCCTGAATAAAGGGACCTGCCTGACGGATAACGGGAAGACAGAAGTCGCCGATGTAGTCACCACTGAGAAGGTCGGGAAGCAGAAATTCGGTCATCTTGTTCCACTCGTACTTTACAAACTCCATCGTAAAGTTGTACTCTTCAAGGACGTCTTTGATCCACGCGTCACGGCGCTCCATAAGGGTGCTCTCTTCGATTGCTTCCTCGTCGGGGAAGAGGAGCTTTTCGTTGGAGCTGATTACCTTAAGGGTAACGCCACCGAGATCAAGATCCTTGGGAAGTCCGTCGTCGTTATAGAGATCGAACTCCTCGGTAGGCTTTACGCTGGTGGTAGCTTCACTCTTGGTTTCGGAAGAAGTGTTTTTGTCGCCGTCCTTTTTACAGCCTGCGAACATCGCAAGAGCAAGAAAAACGGTCAAAGCCAGAGCGACAAGCCTGATACTTTTCTTGAACATAGGTTTTCCTCCTTCGTAACTTTAATACAAAAGCCGTTTATAAGTGTTAATATATTAACACAGCCTTACACCTTTTTCAACATTTAAAATAAAATTTGCAAAAATTTGACCGTAATTATATACAATATTGTCACAGAACGGGGATTGGGGGAATTAAATTACGAGATATTTTTGATAAAACGCTTTACAAACCGAGGGTTGTGTGTTAAAATACTATCGTCCGTTCCCCTGCCCGGCTGCGGGAGTATGCCCCTTTTCGGGGAATTCACCTGACCCGTTGCTGCGCTGAGGGAAAATATTTAATGAGGTGAAAAAAATGACCAAAGAACAGAAGCAGGCCATAATGGCCGAGTACGCCACCCACGAAGGCGACACCGGTTCCGCCGAGGTACAGATCGCTGTCCTCACCAAGAGAATCAACGAGCTCACCGAGCACCTGAAGGTCCACAAGAAGGATAACCATTCCCGTCGCGGACTTTTCAAGATGGTCGGTCACAGACGCAACCTTCTCAACTATCTCCAGAAGAAGGACATCGCCAAGTACCGTCAGCTCATTGAGAGACTCGGCATCCGTAAATAAGGTTTTTGTGGGCAGACCGTACTGTACGGTCTGCCTTGACCTTGTTTAAAACACATTCGTATTCACGGGCCTACGGTATTTTTAGCAGTGAACAGACCGCCCGAAAAGGCGGACGGCCTGTTAATTGCTAAAATCCGCGGCTCTTGGAAATATTATATTCAGGAGGATCAAAAAATGTTTGAAAACACAAGAAGATTTGAAACCACACTTGCGGGACGTCCCCTCGTCATCGAGACGGGCAAGCTCTGCCAGCTCGCAACCTCGTCGGTTATGGTCTCCTACGGTGAGACCTGCGTTCTCTGCAACGTTACCGCAGCGGACAAGCCCAGAGAAGGAATCGACTACTTCCCTCTCTCGGTAGATTTTGAAGAAAAGCTCTACTCGGTCGGTAAGATCCCCGGCTCCTTCCAGCGCCGTGAGGGCAAGCCCTCCGACAAGGCAATCCTTGCCTCGAGAGTTATCGACAGACCTATCCGTCCCCTCTTCCCCAAGGATATGAGAAACGACGTTACTCTGGTCTGCACCGTTATGTCGGTTGATCCCGACTGTCCCCCGGAGACCACTGCCATGATCGGCGCTTCCGCCGCCATCGCAATCTCCCCCATTCCCTGGGACGGCCCCATCAGCGGCGTTGTCGTAGGCTACATTGACGGCGAGTACGTCATCAACCCCACCGCCGAGCAGGAAGCCGTTTCACAGATGCACGTCACCGTTGCATCCACCGATAAGCTGGTTGCCATGATCGAGGCCGGTGCTAACGAGATCCCCGACGACGTTATGTTCGAAGGCATCATGACCGGTCACCGTGTAAACCAGGAGATCGTTGAGTTCATCAAGGGCATCGTTGCCGAGATCGGCAAGGAGAAGTTCGAGTTCGTTTCCAACGATCCCGATCCCGAGATGTACGAGGCTGTCAAGGAGTTCGCCATCGAGGACGTCCGCGTTGCTCTTGACACCGACGACAAGCGTATCCGTGACGAAAGACTTCGTCCCGTTTACGACGCCGTTCACGCCAAATTTGACGAGGTCTATCCCGAGCAGGAAGGCAAGCTCGAGGAGTGCCTCTACAAGCTGCAGAAGCAGGTTGTCCGCACCTGGCTCTTTGAGGGCAGACGCGTTGACGGAAGAAAGATGGACGAGATCCGTCCTCTCGACGCTCAGGTCGGTCTTCTTCCCCGCGTTCACGGCTCGGGTCTTTTCACCAGAGGCCAGACCCAGGTTATGACCATCGTCACCCTCGGTCAGATGCGCGATTCTCAGCTGCTTGACGGTATCGACGGCGAGGACAGCAAGAGATACATGCACCACTACAACTTCCCCTCCTACTCTGTCGGCGAGACCAAGCCCTCGAGAGGCCCCGGACGCCGCGAGATCGGCCACGGCGCACTTGCCGAGAGAGCCCTTCTCCCCGTCATCCCCTCGGTTGAGGAGTTCCCCTATTCGCTGAGACTCGTTTCCGAGGTTCTTTCCTCCAACGGTTCGACCTCGCAGGGCTCCGTCTGCGGTTCCACCCTTGCTCTTATGGACGCCGGTGTTCCCATCAAGGCCCCCGTTGCCGGTATCTCCTGCGGTCTCGTTACCCGTGACGGCAACCTCGACGATTTCAGCACCATGGTCGACATTCAGGGTCTTGAGGACTTCTTCGGCGACATGGACTTCAAGGTAGCCGGTACCCACAAGGGTATTACTGCCATTCAGATGGACCTCAAGGTTCACGGTCTTACCCCCGCAATCATCAAGGAGGCTCTTGCTAAGACCCACACCGCCAGAGAGTACATTCTCGACGAGGTCATGCTCAAGGCCATCCCCGCCCCCAGAGAGGAGCTTTCCAAGTATGCTCCCAAGATGCTCACCACCGTTATCAGCCCCGACAAGATCGGCGACGTTATCGGCAAGCAGGGTAAGGTAATCAAGGAGCTTCAGGAGAAGTGCAACTGCACGATCGATATTCAGGAGGACGGTCACGTATTCGTTTCCTCGGTTGATCTCGAGGGTGCAAAGCGCGCCGTTACCATGATCGAGACCATCGCCAACGATCCCGAGCCCGGTGCCATCTACAAGGGCAAGGTCACCCGTCTGATGAACTTCGGTGCATTCGTTGAGATCGCTCCCGGCAAGGAAGGACTCGTTCACATCAGCCACCTCGACGTCAAGCGTACCGAGAGGGTTGAGGATATCGTTCAGGTCGGCGACGAGATCGTCGTCAAGGTACTTGAGATAGACGATCAGGGCAGACTCAACCTCTCCCGCCGCGAGGCCATTATGGAGCTTGAGGGCATCGTTCCCGAGAACGACATCTCTGCCGAGAGAAGCGACCGCCGTCCCTCCCGCCCCAGAGGCGACCGTGACAAAGGCTCAAGAGAGAGAAGAAGATAATTCTTCTCCTTACATAAAGGAAACGGAGGAAAAGAGCAATGGCAAAGAAAAACAAAAAGGGAATCATGGCTGAATTCAAGGAATTCATCGCAAGAGGAAACGTAATGAATCTCGCCGTCGGCGTGATCATCGGCGGAGCCTTCCAGGCCATCGTAAATTCCCTCGTAAACGACGTTATCTCCCCTCTCATCGGTATGATCGGCGGACTTGATTTCTCCGAGTACGCCGTCATTCTCAAGCCCGAAGTGCTTGACGATGCCGGTGAGGTTGTCACCGAAGCCGTTACCCTTAATTACGGCGCCTTCATCAATGCGATAATCAACTTCTTCATCATGGCCGTCATCATCTTCCTGCTCGTTAAGTTTGTCAACAAGCTCATGAGCGTCGGCAAGAAGAAGGAAGAAGAGCCCGCTCCCGCAGCCCCCACCACCAAGGTGTGCCCCTTCTGCAAGAGCGAGATCGCTATCGAAGCTACCCGCTGTGCACACTGCACGAGCGAGCTGACGGAGTAATATCGGTAATAAACTTAAAGGCCACCGAATTCGGTGGCCTTACTTCATTAAAAAA
Source organism: Clostridia bacterium (assembly GCA_017467405.1). Lineage (GTDB taxonomy): Bacteria > Bacillota > Clostridia > Oscillospirales > Acutalibacteraceae > RGIG1913. The sequence continues at coordinate 468,511 of JAFTSH010000001.1, read as the reverse complement.
CAGCCTTCATGCAAACCGCATGAAGGCTGAAATTTTATTTCTTGGGGGATTCGTACTTGTTGATCGCTCTGATGACCTCTTTGCCGCCCATGTAGGGACGGAGAGCCTCGGGGATCCTTACGCTGTAATACTCGCCGTCAAACTCGAGGTTGTTTTCGAGGAGGGCTATCAGCATTCTGGGAGGTGCAACGACGGTATTGTTGAGGGTGTGGGCGAAATATCTCTTTCCGTCGGCGCCCTTTACTCTGATGCCGAGTCGGCGTGCCTGTGCATCCGAAAGGTTGGAGCAGGAGCAGACCTCAAAGTACTTCTGCTGCTTGGGTGACCAGGCCTCTACGTCGTAGGACTTGACCTTAAGATCGGCGAGGTCTCCGGTGCAGCACTCGAGGGTACGTACGGGAATGTCAAGGCTGCGGAAGAGCTCGACGGAATAGCTCCACATCTTATGGAACCACTCCATGCTGTCTTCGGGCTTGCAGATGACTATCATTTCCTGCTTTTCGAACTGGTGTATGCGGTAAATTCCGCGCTCCTCAATTCCGTGGGCGCCCTTTTCCTTTCTGAAGCAGGGAGAATAGCTCGTAAGGGTGAGGGGCAGCTTGTCCTCGTTGGTGGCAGTGTCGATAAACTTACCGATCATGGAGTGCTCGGAGGTGCCGATCAGATAAAGATCTTCACCCTCGATCTTGTACATCATTGCATCCATTTCCTCAAAGCTCATTACGCCCGTGACGACGTTGCTGCGCATCATAAAGGGAGGAATGCAGTAGGTAAAGCCCTTGTCGATCATAAAATCGCGGGCATAAGCGGTAACGGCGGAGTGCATTCTTGCGATGTCGCCCATAAGGTAATAGAAGCCCTCGCCTGCTACCCTGCCGGCCGACTCCTTGTCGATTCCGTCAAAGAGCTGCATTATATCGGTATGGTAGGGAATTTCAAAGGCAGGAACGGTCTTTTCGCCGAACTGCTCAACCTCGACGTTTTCGCTGTCGTCCTTACCGACGGGAACGCTTTCGTCGACGATGTTGGGGATCTTCATCTGGATCGAGAGCACCTTTTGTCCCAGCTCGGCTTCCTTTTCTTCGAGAGCGGCGAGCTCGGCAGCCTGCTGACTGACCAGCTTCTTCATCTCTTCAGCCTCTTCGCGCTTGCCCTGACCCATAAGGGCACCAATCTGCTTACTGACCTTATTGCGGTTGGCACGCAGCTCGTTGGCGCGGCTGTTGGCGGCGCATTTTTCGGTGTAGAGTGAGATAAGCTCGTCGACAAGCGGAAGCTTGGCGTCCTTGAATTTCTTTCTTATGTTTTCCTTGACAAGCTCGGGGTTGTCACAGATAAAACGAATGTCCAGCATTGATATTACTCCCATTAACTCAAATTTCTGAATTACAGTTTAGCACACTTGAGCCGTAATGTCAAACGCCATATGCCAAAAACCGACGAAAGAATAAAATATAAACAAAAAGCGTGCGAAGTTGACTTCGCACGCCGAAATCCGAGCACCGATAAAAGGGGTTGGGTTGTGGGATGAGAGAATGTTAAGATGAGAGAAGGAGATCGGTGCACGGGATTTACCCTTAATCAAAGCGGCTTGAGGATCAGAATCTCGGGCCGCCGGGTCGGCCGCCGAAGCCGCCGCCACCTCCGCCGCCCATTCCTCCCGAGCCTTCGGAATAATGGAGAGAGGTCATTTCGATCTCGGCAAATTCGGTAAACGCAGATACCTTGCCGCTGTCGGCAAAGCCGTAGACGTCGGCTCCTGATACCTTACCCGTACCAAGCAGGAAGGTCTTATCCGATACTATTCCGGGAGCGGACACAACCACGTTGACGTACTGCTTCATGGGCGTAAAGGACGCCAACACGTTTTTACTGCCGTCGCAGAGGATTATCGGGGTTTCGGCCTGCTGTAAGGATGAAAGATTGATCATTATCGAGCCCTGCGTCGAGCTTTCGGAGAAGCTTTGTGCCATTCCGCTGCTTCCCGCGGCTATGAAAATTCCGCCCGTAATTACGGCGTTTCCGCCGTAGTCAAACGAGCCGTTACCGCCGTTCGTGGGTCCTGAAACGAGGGTAACTCCGCCCGTGACATTGACGTTACCGTTTGAGTCAACTCCGTCACCCGAGGCGTTCACGACGAGATATCCGCCGCTGATATTTATAACCTTCGAGCTGTCGGCGTCAAAGGGATTTCCGCCCGGACGTCCGCTGAGAGCCGATCCGTCGTTACCGCCTGCGGCGTTGAGTCCGTCGTCGGAGGCAACAACGTAGGTGGTGCCGCCGGCAATATCTATTTCCGAAGCTTCGAGTCCCTCGTAGCTCTTTTTTACGGTTATCTTTCCGCCGTTGACTGTAAGGACGCTGTCGGCGTGCACGCCGTCGTCTCCCGAGGTAAGCTCGAGGATGCCGTCGTTTATCACGACGTCGCCGTTTGAATGTACCGAATCGTCCGACGAGTCAACCGTAACCGTACCGCCGTCAAGGGCTATTCCGCTGCCTGCTTTAAGCCCCTTTGCCGAGGTTTCCGAGGAGGTAGTCGCCGAGCCGCCGAAGCCGCCCCACTGTCCCCAACCGTCATTCGTTGAGGAGTTGGCACTTCCGCCGCCCGTGGTAAGCTTAACCTCCCCCGACGTGATGCTGATAACGGTTTCGGCCTCTATTCCGTCGGTACCTGCGGTGACGGTAATACTGCCGCCCGATACCGAAACGAAGCCGCGCGAGGTGTCTTCCGCGTTGGATGCGCGTATTCCGTTGGTACCTGCCGTAACCTTAAGGGTACCGCCGCTGATCTTAACGCAGTCCTTGCCGTCGATTCCCGTTGACGCTGCCGAAACAGTGATCTTACCGTCAGCTATCACGAGATCGTCCTTTGAAACTATTCCGTGCTTGAAGTTGCCTTTAACGACAAGCGAGCCGGCTCCGTTAAGCGTCATATCGTCCTTGCTGAACATTGCGGCGTCGACCGTTGAATCTTCCACCGTTTGTGTATACGAGCCACCGTCGGAAAGGGTGTTGGTGCTTCCCTCGGCAAGCGTAACGAAGACCTTGTCTGCCTGCTCCACTATAAAAGGAGAGCCGTTCATGCAGGAAAGGTCAAGGCCGTCAAGCACTATCTGAAGCTTCGTTTCGGCCGTTGCCTTTACCCTCACCGAGCCGTCGGTACATTTACCGCTGATTATATACGTAGTTTCTCCCGATAGTACGACCTGAGTTCCTTTGGCCGTGGCACCGTTGCCCGTGATACTGACCGAGCTTTCGGAGAAAACGACCTTGACCGCCTTTGCGGCGTCGTAGGACGCATCCACGTCGCGATCGCTTAGTGAAAAATCCATCCCACCCGTGTTTTCAAGCTCCGTCGCAACCTGCTCGTTTCCGTTTTCGCCCGCTCCGCCCGTTCCGGGCTGTACGGCCGAGGCGGTATCTCCGTCAGGTGAGCAGGCGGCAAAAAGCAGGGTCACGCAGAGCGCGCAGATCAGGGAAACCGTTCTGATAAAAACGGAAAATCTCATAATCAAAGCACCTCTCTCGCATCGGCGGAGTCGCAGACGAGTATTTCAAGGTTTCCGTTGCGACATCTCATTTCGTCGATCATATTCTTTTCCGAATCGGGGTTTTTAACCGAAAGCTCGTATTTGAGCTTGAAAAGGCTTCCCATATTGGTCGTCTTTACCGAGATCAGTCTGACGCCCGAGGCGTACTTTTCGAATATATCGTCAAACGCGTGTGAATAGTTGAGGGATTCGGGAACGGTGACGTGAAGCTCTTTTTTCTCTCCCCTGCCGAGTATTGCGACGAAGGAAAATATCAGGAAGATGGCACACGTAACCACCGTAAAAAGCAGAGCCATTCCCACGTAGCCCTGTGCACAGGCGAGTCCTGCCGCCATCGCAAGGATTATTGCAGAGATCTCGCGGGCGGTACCGGGGATCGATCGGAAGCGGACGAGTGAAAAGGCGCCCATTACGGCAAGTCCCGTACCCACGCTGCCGTTTACCAGCATTATGACCGTCTGGACGGCCGCCGGAAGTATTACGAGGGTCAGCAAAAAGCTGCGGCTGGTCCTTGAACGGAACGCCACAGAGGCGGCTATTACGGCTCCGAGGATAAGGGACGCCGCAGTGCATATAAGATAGTTAACGCCGGTAAAGCCGTCGGCGGTAACGGGGGTAAATATCAGGTCAAGCATACGTATACTCCTTTCGGGATATGTGGTCGGTATATACCCTGCCGTATTTTGAGAAGGACACGGGATATAGCTTCATTTCGTCGAGAACACCGGACAGCCACAACGGCATTCCACCCGCCGACTTGACCTCCATCACGAAAAGGTCTGAGTCGACTATCGGCTCACCCTCAAGCGAGCCGTCGGGGAAAACGTCGGTGGTTCTGAAGCGCAGAGAGCCGTCGAAGGTCACACGGAAATCCCTGTCATCCGAAGCAAAAAAAGCTTCGCGTTCGCACATTATAAGGACGGCGGGTCTGAGTCCCTCGCCGAGGCGGTAAAGGTAGTCAATCTCCCTCATTATTTGCGTATCGCAGGGCATTACGCCGCGTTCGACGTAATCCTTGGCCTGCGAGAGCGTAAGCGTCTCGCGCCTTTTATAGACGACTCCCTTGAATTTCTTCTTAAGCTCTATGAACACCCTTGAGTTTTCATTCGGTCTGCCGTAGCAACGCATACGGAGCTTTTCTTTGTAGACGGGCTTTTCGATCGACGCGCGTATATACCTGTAATCGGGGGTATCGAAATATATACTGCACACGGTGCTTCGGCCGAACTCGTCGGGAATCATTCGTCCCTGCATTTCGGCCGTGAGCTCCTCCTTTTGTCGGCGGGTGATGAGGTATTTCTTTTCGGTCCTTTTGAAAATACTCGTTATTTCGGGCACGATACACCTCTCCTTATTGTTTTCGGGCAGATTATACTCCCGTGACCTTAAAAAATCCCAAAAACCCGATAAAACATATTTAAGGTTTATTTCAGGCTTGTATTTTAAAGTATATAATGTAAAATTAGAGTCAGAAAACCAAGGAGAAGATATATGCGACTGCTTGTTATCGAGGACGAAAAAAGACTTTCCGACGCGCTGTGCCAGATACTGCGCGAACAGAAATATATGACCGACGCGGCTTACGACGGTGTCGAAGGCGAGGCACTGGCCGAAAGCGGTGCATACGACGTTATAATACTTGACGTGATGCTTCCCAAAAAGAACGGCTACGACGTTGCCTCTTCACTGAGAAAAAAGGGCGTCTGCACGCCCGTGCTTATGCTTACCGCGCTTGATACGGTAAGGGACAAGGTGGCGGGGCTGGATCACGGCGCAGACGATTATATGACCAAGCCCTTCTCCCCCGAGGAGCTGCTGGCACGCATCCGTGCCCTTTCCCGCAGGCCGGGCGAGATGGTCACCGACGAGCTCTGCTTCGGAGACCTGAAATTCTGCCGCTCCTCCTCCGCTCTGCTCTGCAACGGCAAGGAGGTCCGTCTTAATTTCAAGGAATCGGAGATCATGAACCTGCTCATCAGCCGTCCGTCAATGCTGCTGTCGAAGGACGATATAATCGTCCGCGTATGGGGCTACGACTCCGACGCAGGCGACTCCAACGTTGAGGCGTATATTTCGTTCCTGCGCAAAAAGCTGACCTTTATCGGCTCTGAGGTAGCCATCGTTTCGGTCAAAAAGCAGGGTTACAGATTGGAGGATACCAGATGCTGAAAAAGCTGCGTCGTAAAATAGTTTATATCAATCTGTTCCTAGTGAGTATCGTTCTGATATTTGCCTTTGCCATTATGTGCATCAACGCGTATACCTCTGCAAAAAACGAGCTTATGCAGAGTCTGCGCGCCGTTTCGGCCTTTGCTCAGGAGCCTCACAGACAGCAGAAAGCCGAAAACGAGGGCTCGGATAATCAGACACCGCCGACTCCTCCCTCAGGCGAATTCGTTCCGTCGGACGATCTTCCCATGATAGGAGGACACCGCAACGAGTCAGACCGTGAAAACGGCCGTGTCAATTTTACGGTGGCTTACGTAAATATTTCACTCGACGGCAACGGACGGCTTCTGTCGGTGACCGAAAACGGAGTATCGGTATCCGAAGAGGTGCTTGAAAAAGCGGTTGACGAGATAAACGCCTCAAATCGGGACAGTGATATAATTTACTCGCTCGGAATAGCCTACCACGTCAGGAGTGCTCCCGAGGGTGGAAAAACCGCCGTGCTTGCCGACACGGGAATTATCGACACCACCCTCAAGAGCAGTATTCTTACCTCGCTGATACTTTACGCAGTCTGTATGGCGGTAATGGTGGGCATCAGTCTTTTTCTCTCGCATCTCGCGGTCAAGCCCACCGAAAAGGCCTGGAAGCAGCAGCGTCGGTTTATTTCGGACGCCTCGCACGAACTCAAAACACCGCTGACCGTAATACTTGCCAACAACGATATTCTGCTCTCCCACAGCTCGGAAAGGGTGGACGATCAGCGCCGCTGGCTTGAAAGCACCAAGGAAGAGGCCGAGCATATGCGCGGACTCGTTGAGAGGATGCTGATGCTTGCAAAATCCGACGAGGAAAGCCTGAAGCCTAACCTGACCTCCTTTGATCTCGGTGAGCTTGCCCAGGGGTGTGCTCTGTATTTCGAGCCGATTGCCTACGAAAAGGACGTAACGGTGATCTGTGATATTCAAAGCACCGCAGTAAACAGTGACAAGGCTATGGTCACCCAGCTCCTTCAGATACTTCTCGATAACGCCGTGAAATACGGTGAAAACTCGGGTTTCGTCAAGGTAGGCGTCGTTCCCTTTGGAAGCGGTGCTCTGCTTACCGTCGCAAACAGCGGCGAGCCTATTTCCGAAGAGGACATCAAACACCTTTTCGACCGTTTTTACCGTGCCGACGAGGCGCGCGGCAAGGGCGGCTACGGACTCGGACTGTCCATCGCAAAAAATATTGCCGACACCTTAAAGCTCGACCTTTCGGTAACGAGCGACCTTGAAAACGGAACGGTATTCAGCGTAAGATTCCGCTGATCCCTCAAGTCACGCACAGGTTTTTAATTGAAAGAAATAATTTTTCTCACCCATTGACAAACTGCGACAAGGGTGATATAATCACATCATAATTTAATAGGTAAACCGTTGAAGCGGAGATAACGGCAGTCATGCCTTCACAGAGAGCCCGCGGCGCTGAAAGTCGGGTAAGAAACAGGTTGTCAAATGGACCGCTGAGGGTGCAGTCAAATGCGAGTTTCTCGCAGAGTATTCTGCAACGTGCCGACATACGTCAGTTGTCGGGGGTATGTTAGTATCCTCATTAAGCGCACGGCCCAGCCGTGAACTCAAGGTGGCACCGCGGATAAGTATTTATTCGTCCTTGACAGAAAACCTACTGTCAAGGGCGTTTTTTAACCCTTCGGCAAGTCACAGTATTATCGGAGGTAATTACAGTGCTTTTAACAAAACGATGGCGGCGTTCTCTTTAACACCCGACACCATCACGGCTTTTGCCGCCAGATTTATTCGTATATCAGGAGGAAAATAAAATGAAATTCAACAACGTCGATTTTGACACCTATTTTAAGAACTACCCCGATGCCAACGGATTTTTCGGCAAATACGGCGGATCGTATATCCCCGACGATCTGAAACAGGCCATGGCTGAGATCTCCGAGGCGTATTATACCATCTGCAAATCAAGCAAGTTTATCAGCGAGCTGCGCCGCATCCGCAAGGAATTTCAGGGCAGACCCACACCTATCTCCTATCTCGAAAGACTTTCGGGCTCTCTCGGTAACGTTCAGCTTTACGTAAAGCGCGAGGACCTCAATCACACGGGTGCTCACAAGCTCAATCACTGCATGGGTGAGGCTCTTCTCGCAAAATACATGGGCAAAAAGAAGGTCATTGCCGAGACGGGTGCCGGTCAGCACGGCGTTGCTCTTGCTACCGCCGCCGCATACTTCGGACTTGAGTGCGACATCTACATGGGCTCTGTTGACATCAAGAAGCAGGCTCCCAACGTTGCCAGAATGAAGATACTCGGCGCAAACGTCGTCGAGGTCACCCACGGTCTTGCCACCCTCAAGGAGGCTGTTGACGCCGCATTTGAGGCCTACGCAAGGGATTACAAGAATTGCATCTACTGCATCGGCTCGGTCGTCGGTCCCCATCCCTTCCCCATGATGGTACGCGATTTCCAGAGCGTCGTCGGTATTGAGGCAAGAGAGCAGTTCACCGAAATGACGGGAGAGCTTCCCGACGCAGTCGTTGCGTGTGTGGGCGGCGGCTCCAACGCGATGGGTATGTTCTCCGGTTTCCTCAACGATCCTGTTGACATTTACGGCGTTGAGCCTCTCGGCAGAGGCACTGCACTTGGCGACCACGCCGCAAGTCTGCAGTACGGCACCGAGGGTATCATGCACGGCTTTAACAGCATCATGCTCAAGGACGAGAACGGCGATCCCGCTCCCGTTTACTCGGTTGCCAGCGGTCTTGACTATCCCTCCTCGGGTCCCGAGCACGCATTCCTGCATGATCTTGGCAGAGTAAAGTACGATGTTGTTTCGGATGATGAGACCATCGACGCCTTCTTCACTCTTTCGAGACTTGAGGGCATCATTCCCGCCATTGAGAGCTCCCACGCCGTCGCCTACGCGATGAAGCTCGCCAAGAAGATGGGCAAGGGCTCCATCCTCATCAACCTCTCGGGCAGAGGTGATAAGGACATGGACTACATCATCGAAAAGTACGGTATCAGATAAAAACGATCTGATGAGCAAAAATCAACCCCGCGTTCTGACGAACGCGGGGTTTCGTTATCGTTGTACGGTTTTTATTACTTTATAAGAGATTCACCGGACATTTCGGCGGGCTGGGGAACTCCCAAGAGCTTCAGCACCGTGGGAGAAATGTCGCAAAGTCTTCCGCCCTCACGAAGCTCGCAATCCTTGCCGATCACGGCGAAGGGAACGGGGTTGGTGGAGTGGGCCGTAAAGACGGTACCGTCGGTATCGAGCATCTTGTCGGCGTTGCCGTGGTCAGCGGTAAGGAGCATTACTCCGCCCATTTCGAGGACGGCGTCCTTTACCCTTCCGACGCAGGTATCGACCGTTTCGACGGCCTTTACGGCTGCATCGAAGATTCCCGTGTGGCCGACCATGTCGCAATTGGCGAAGTTGAGGACGACGAGGTCGTACTTACCGGTGCGGATAGCCTCGGTGACCTTATCGCAGACCTCGACAGCACTCATTTCGGGCTGCATATCGTAGGTTGCGACCTTGGGGGAAGCAACGAGAATTCTGTCCTCGCCCTCAAACTTGACCTCGCGGCCGCCGTTAAAGAAGAACGTTACGTGGGCGTACTTCTCGGTCTCGGCAATTCTGAGCTGGGTCATTCCCTGCTTTGATACGTACTCACCGAGGGTGTTGGTCAGCTCCTCGGGCTTATAGGCGACCTCAACGTTGGGCATTGCGGCATCGTACTGTGTCATGCAGACGTAGAAAACGTCGAGCTTTCCGCCGACGCGCTCAAAGCCGTCAAAGGCAGGATCGACGAAGGTGCGGGTTATCTCTCTCGCACGGTCGGGGCGGAAGTTGAAGAATATTATGCTGTCGCCGCTTTTGATCCTCTCAGTACCGCTGATAACGGTGGGGAGAACGAACTCGTCGGTCAGATACTTTCCGTCGCCGTCAACGGTTTCGTACGAGGCTCTGACGGCCGCGGCGGCATCGTCGGCCTGAACGCCCTCACCGAGAACGGCGGCGTTGTAGGCAAGCTTGACTCTGTCCCAGCGGTTGTCGCGGTCCATTCCGTAAAATCTGCCCATTACAGTCGCTATCTTGCCGACGCCGATCTTTGCGAGTTCGGCGTTGCAGGCGTCGATGTAGTCAGCGGCAGATGCGGGAGGAACGTCACGTCCGTCAAGCAGAGCGTGGATATAAATCCGGCTGAGTCCCTGCTCCTTCGCCATGCGGACGAGGGCGTACATATGTTCAATATGGCTGTGGACACCGCCGTCGGAGAGAAGTCCCATCAGGTGAAGCGCGGAGTTCTTTTCGACGCAGTTTTTCATCGCACCGAGGAGAGCCTCGTTCTTCATCATCTCCCCTTCTGCGGCCGACTTGGAGATGCGGGTGAGCTCCTGATAGACCACCCTGCCGGCACCGATGTTGGTGTGGCCGACCTCGCTGTTGCCCATCTGTCCGTCGGGAAGGCCGACGTCCATTCCCGAAGCACCGATCGAGGTGTTGGGGCAGGTGGCAAATATCTCGTCAAGACGGGGGGTTGCGGCGGCGGTAATGGCGTTGCCGCTGACCTCGGGATTGATTCCGAAGCCGTCCATTATTGTAATGACTACAGGCTTTTTCATTATTACTTCCTCCGAATTACCTGGAGGCCGCCTCAACGATGGCGGCAAAATCGGCGGCCTTGAGGGAGGCTCCTCCAATGAGTCCTCCGTCAACGTGCTCCTTGGAAAGAAGCTCGGCTGCGTTTGCGGCGTTCATGGATCCGCCGTACTGCACGGTCATTGCCTCTGCGGCGGCCTCGCCGTAAAGCTCCTTGACGGTTGCACGGATTATTCCGTTGACCTCGTCAGCCTGATCTGCGGTAGCGGTACGGCCGGTGCCGATTGCCCAGACGGGCTCGTAGGCGATTATTATTCTCGAAAGTTCCTCGGCCGAAACGCCGCCGAGAGCGATCTTGGTCTGCATGGCTACCAGCTCGCCGGTAACGCCCTGCTCGCGCTGCTCGAGGTACTCACCGACGCAAAGGATAACGGTAAGACCGGCGTCGAGGGCGGCGCGCACTCTCTGATTTACGGTAACGTCGGTATCGCCGAAATAGGTTCTTCTCTCGCTGTGTCCGATGATGACGTATTTGACACCCATTGAAACGAGCATATCGGCAGAGATCTCCCCGGTGAAGGCACCGCTCTTTGCCCAATGGCAGTTCTGGGCACCGATCTCAATATTGCTGTCCTTGGCGGCCTCGAGGGCGGCGCAAAGGTCAACGTAGGGAACGCAGAGGACGACACCGCAGTCGGCATCCTTTACGAGGGGCTTCATCTCGTTGATGAGAGCAGTGGTCTCGCAGGGGGTCTTGTTCATTTTCCAGTTGCCGGCGATCACAGCGCGGCGTGCAGATTTTTTCATTGTAAATACTCCTTTATACCGAAATCAGGGCGGGATCGCCCCGCCCTTTTTGTTTAACTTATTTATCGTTGAGTGCTGCGATACCGGGAAGCTCCTTGCCCTCGAGGAACTCAAGGGAAGCGCCGCCGCCGGTCGAGATGTGGGTCATCTTATCAGCATAGCCGAGCTTCTCAACAGCAGCTGCGGAGTCACCGCCGCCGATGATCGAAACGGCTCCGCTCTGGGCAACAGCCTCGGCAACGGCGATTGTACCGCCTGCGAAGTTGTCCCACTCGGAAACGCCCATGGGTCCGTTCCAGATTACGGTGCCTGCACCCTCGATGGTCTTGGAGAAGAGCTCGCGGGTGGTCGGTCCGATGTCAAGTCCCATCCAACCGTCGGGAATGACGTCGGAGTAGACGCGCATATGGACGGCGTCCTCCTTATATTCTCTGGAGATGATGTTATCAACGGGGATTATGAACTGAACGCCCTTCTTGCGAGCCTTAGCCATAAGCTCCTTGGCGAGCTCGACCTTGTCTTCCTCGCAAAGCGAAGCACCGATCGAATAGTTGAGGGCCTTCATGAAGGTATAGGCCATTCCGCCGCCGACGATCAGGATGTCTACCTTGTCAATCAGGTTCTCGATAACGCCGATCTTATCCGAGACCTTGGCACCGCCGAGGATCGAAATAAAGGGTCTTGCGGGGTTGGCAAGAGCCTCGCCCATGACCTCGATCTCCTTCTGGATGAGGTAGCCGCAGACTGCGGGGAGGTAGTCGGCAACACCGGCAGTCGAAGCGTGTGCACGGTGAGCGGTACCGAAAGCGTCGTTTACGAAGATGTCTGCAAGGTCTGCGAGAGCCTTGGCAAACTCGGGATCGTTCTTGGTCTCTCCCTCTGTGAAGCGGACGTTCTCAATGAGAACAGCCTCGCCCTCTTTGAGAGCGGCGATCTTGGCCTTGGCATCCTCACCGACGGTGTCGCAGGCAAAGGTTACGGGGATTCCGTACTCCTTAAGACGGTCGGCAACGGGACGCAGTGTGAAGGTCTTTGCGTCGTCAAGAGCATTCTCGAGGTACTTGGCGGTCGCGGCCTCGCGCTCTGCCTCGGGGAGAGCGTCAACAGCCTTCTTCTCCTTCTTGCTCAGGCCGAAGCCGGGAGTGAAGATGTTATGGGGCTTGCCCATGTGGGAGCAAAGAATTACCTTCGCGTTATGGTCAAGCAGGTATTTGATGGTGGGCAGTGCACCGACGATTCTCTTGTCGCTGGTGATGACTCCGTCCTTGAGGGGAACGTTGAAGTCGCAGCGGACGAGCACCTTCTTGCCGGCTACGTCGATGTCTTCAATTGTCTTTTTGTTAAGAGCTGACATTATTTTTTCCTCCTGTTAAGGGATCTTCTTTTGCTATTATTTTCGCCAAAGGTTATTTTAGTATATTACGGGAAATTTTTCAATAGAAAATTTCGCATTATGCCCTTAAATTTTACACAAATTACTCTCTGTTCTTCATTTCGAGCCACTGTTGCTTGGTGAGAAGCACCTTTCGGGGCTTTGAGCCCTCAAAGGGACCGACTATTCCGCGTTCCTCGAGCTCGTCCACTATTCTCGCGGCACGGGCGTATCCGAGCTTGAGCTTACGCTGGAGAAGCGACACGGAGATTATTCCCGCCTCTACCGCAACCTCGGTAGCGGCATCGATCAGATCTCCGTCACCCGAAGGCACGTCGCCGTCGGAGACCGCAGAGGATGAGCCCTTGCCTCCCTTTTCAGCCGGCATCTCCTTTTCGATCTGCTCTGCGACGTCCTCGTCGTAGTCGGCCTCCCAATTGGCCTTTACGAAGCTGATGACCGATTCGGTCTCGCGGTCGGAGACGAAGCAGCCCTGAATTCGCGTCGGCTTGTTGGCACCGACGGGGGCAAAGAGCATATCACCTCTTCCGAGCAGCTTCTCGGCGCCGACCTGATCGAGTATCGTTCTCGAGTCAAACTGGTTTGCAACGGCGAAGGAAATACGGCTGGGGATGTTGGCCTTGATAAGTCCCGTAATTACGTCAACGGAGGGACGCTGAGTGGCGATCACGAGGTGCATTCCCGCGGCACGGGCCATCTGAGCCAGACGGCAGATGCTGTCCTCGACCTCGTTGGGAGCCGCCATCATAAGATCGGCAAGCTCGTCGATTATGATAACGACCTGCGGCAGCTTGATGAGCTCCTCACTCTTTTCGGCAAGGCGGTTGTAGGACTCGAGATCCTTGACGCCGTTATCACCGAATATCTTGTAGCGCTTTATCATTTCGCTGACTGCCCACGAAAGTGCGCCTGCCGCCTTTCTCGGGTCGGTGACAACCGGTACGAGCAGGTGGGGTATTCCGTTATAGCCGCCAAGCTCGACCATCTTGGGGTCGATCATAAGGAACCTGACGTCGTCGGGAGAGGATTTGTAAAGCAGTGAGATTATCAGCGAGTTGATGCAGACCGACTTACCCGAGCCCGTGGCACCCGCGATAAGCATATGGGGCATCTTGCCGATGTCGGCAACCTTACACTCGCCTGCTATGTCCTTACCCAGCGCAAAGGTCAGCCTGCTCTTGGCGTCGGTGAAGGCCTTCGACTCGATTATATCGCGTATTCCGACGACGGCGGTGGATTTGTTGGGTATCTCTATTCCGATGGCTGCCTTATTGGGTATCGGGGCCTCTATTCTGACGCCTGCGGCCGCAAGGTTAAGCGCAATGTCGTCGGCGAGGTTGGTGATCTTGCTGATCTTGACTCCTGCCGAGGGCTGAAGCTCGTAACGCGTTACGGCGGGGCCGCGGCTGATGTCGATTATTCTTGCGCCGACTCCGAAGCTCTGGAGCGTTTCGACCAACTTTTCGGCGTTTGCCTTAAGCTCGTCGGGTGAGCCGGAGTCCGAGCCTATTCCGCTTCTTTCAAGCAGCGCAAGCGGCGGGAAGCGGTACTGCTTTTTGGGCTCGGCCTTGACCTGCGGCTTTTCCTTTTCCTCCGTCTCGGAATCATCATCGGACGGCTTCTCGGCCGACTGCTTTTCGACCGAAGGCTTGTCCGTTGCGGCAGAGGCAGACGAAGCGGGAGCCTTGCCGGTTCTTTTCCTGATTATATCGTCGATGCTGTATTCCTTTTCGTCCTCTTCCTCGGGGGGAAGGATAAATCCGTCCTCGACCTTCTCTTCCTCCTCGGGAATATCCTTGTCGTAATAGGTCGAGAGTACCCTGCGACCCTTTTCGCTGAGGGTCTCGGGCTTCTTTGCGGCTGGCTTTTCACCGCGCCGTGCAAGCTCGTCGGCGTCGGTCAGGGCGATGTCGTAATCGGCCTCCCTTTCCTTCTCCATCATACGGCGCTCTTTGATCTCCTCGTAGCCCTCTTTGACACCGTCTCCGATCTTCTTGACGGGCTTTGAAACGGCCCCGATAAAGGTCATCAAGGGGGTTTTGGTTACGAACATTATCAGAAGGAAAAGCAGAAGTATGTAGATTATTGCCGCACCCGTTTTGGTGGCAAATTTGAGTACGGGGTAGGAGATCAGCGACGAGAAAAAGCCGCCGCCCGCAAATCCTGCGGTGTATGCCTCGGAAATATGTTCACCGAAGGAGTCCATCTTATCGTTAAGAAAGACGTCGGCTATTCCGCCTGCAAGCAGAATGAAGGCCACGCTTTTGAGGGATCCGCCGAGTATCTTACCCTTGGTACTGCCCTTTGCAAGCAGTATCGCAATATACCCGAGCAGGACCGGAGCGGCGTATGCCGTCCAGCCGAAAAGTCCCATGAAGAAGTTATGTACCGCCTTCCATCCGCCGTCGAGCGGTAACAGGACGAAAGCCAGCATCAGCAGTGCTACTACGAATAGCACCACCGACTGCAGCTGAAAGCCTGTTGATTTTTCGGAGGTTGAGGGTTTTGCCGAAGACGACTTCTTCTTTGCCATTGCGTTATTTCTTCTCCTTACTTTTACTTATCCGATAAGCTGTGAAAGGGTCGTGCCGGAGGCAGACTCCCATATTCCGAGGGCTATCACAAGAGCTCCCACGGCCGCGCAGTAGTAGCCGAAGTAGTTGTAGTAGTCCTTTCTGATTATCCATTCGATCAGTCTGATTGCAAGAACGCCGAAAAGTGCCGAAACGATCACGCCGACCACGGCGGGGATCACCGGTACCGCAAGCGCCTCGCCGCCCATCTCGACGGCGTCCTTGACGGTGAGCAGGACGTTTGCCGCAAGAATGGTCGGAACGCTCATTATGAAGGAATACCTGACCATATACTCACGCTCAAGGCCGCAGATCAGTCCCGTTGCGATGGTCGAGCCCGAGCGGGAAACGCCCGGCATCAGCGCCGCAATATCCTGTGCCAAACCGATTACTACGGCGTCCTTTACCTCTGCATCGGCCTTGGTCGCCTTCTTTCTCTTTGAAAGGATAAAGGCGGTCAGAAGAAGAGCGGCGGTCAGAAGAAAGCTGATTCCGACGATTATTATATTATCGCCCGAGGTTATTCCCTCGGCGAGATCCTGCAGACTGTTTCCCGAAAAGACGGGAAGCACGAGGGGCACGAGCATCAGAAGCGAAACGATCATCATAACCAGCATCCTGCGCTCGGTATTCATCCCCTTCCACGAAAAGCGACCCGTAAAGACGTCGCGTATCATGGTGAAAAGCTCGATTATCAGCCGGCCGATCAGTCGGTGATATACTATGCAGACGGCGAGCAAGGTTCCGATATGTAGCAGTGCGGAGAAGGCGAGGTTGTCGCCTGAGTCACCCGCAACAAAAATATGCTGATATACCGTAAGGTGTCCGCTGCTCGAAACGGGCAGGAACTCGGTGAGTCCCTGAATTATACCCTGAATTATCGCATCTAAAACGGTCATATATCCTTCTCCTTTGAATTTGCACCGATCATTTCATACAGTGCCGACACGGCGTCGGACAGATTGCCGAGCTCGTCGATCAGACCGCAGCTTACCGCCTCGTGTCCGTCGATCACGGTACCGACGTCAGCCACCAGCTCGCCCGTCGTCATCATCATACTCTCAAACCGCTCTGCGGTTATGCGTGAATTTGCGGTTACGAAGCGGGTTATTCGGTCCTGCATCCGCTCAAGGTAGCTGACAGCCTGAGGGACGCCCATCACGAGGCCGTTCATCCTCACGGGGTGCACCGTCATCGTAGCGGTGGGAACTATAAACGAGCGCTTTGCCGAAACGGCGAGGGGCACTCCGATCGAATGTCCTCCGCCCAGCACGAGTGAGACGGTCGGGGTTTTCATCCCGGCGATCAGTTCGGCTATCGCAAGACCCGCCTCGACGTCGCCGCCGACGGTGTTGAGTATTATCAGCAAGCCCTCGATCTCTTCGGCCTCTTCTATTGCGACAAGCTGAGGGATCACCTGCTCGTAGCGCGTCGTTTTGTTCTGCGAGGGCAGTATATAGTGTCCCTCGACCTGACCTATCACGGTCATGCAATGTATATGATGCTTTCCGCCTGCCGGAGTTATTGCATCGATCGGCGAGGCCTGTATATCCCCCTCGTTGTCGGCAGGGGTCGATACCTCGGGAACGTTCTCGTCAAACACGTACATCTCTCCTTTGCATTTATTTTGCGAAGCAAAGGCGCAGAAATACATGATATTATTCTATTTGATTATACCACGGGGATACGGCGATTTCAAGGTTTTATTATATGTATATGGAATATGCGTTTACATAATTATGTTCTGCCCGGATTAAATATATATGATATATTTGCTGTTAAATGATTGACAATCCCGATCTTTTGGTGCATAATTATAACATTGTTAAAAAAATGTACAGCGAGGCGATTTCATTGGGTTACACAATTGCACAGAAGATCATCAGGTCGCATCTCGTGTCGGGTGAAATGATCCCCGGCTCCGACGTTGCGCTGAAAATAGATCAGACTCTCACACAGGACGCCACCGGTACCATGGCTTATCTCGAATTTGAGGCTATGGGTATCGAGAGGGTGCGCACCGAGCTGAGCGTTGCCTACATAGACCACAACACTCTGCAAAACGGCTTTGAAAATGCCGACGACCACCGCTTTATTCAGTCGGTGGCAAAAAAGCGCGGAATCCGTTTCAGCCGTCCCGGCAACGGAATCTGCCATCAGGTACACCTTGAGCGTTTCGGAATTCCCGGAAAGACGCTCATCGGCTCCGACAGCCACACCCCGACGGGCGGCGGCCTCGGAATGCTCGCCTTCGGCGCCGGCGGACTTGACGTTGCGGTTGCTATGGGCGGCGGTGCATACCACATTCCCATGCCCGAGATGGTGAGAATCAATCTCACCGGAAAGCTCTCCCCCTGGTGCTCGGCAAAGGACATCATCCTTGAGGTGCTCCGCATCATGAGCGTCAAGGGCGGAGTCGGAAGAATAATCGAATACGGCGGCGAGGGCGTTTCCACCCTGACCGTTCCCGAAAGGGCTACCATCACCAACATGGGCGCCGAGCTGGGTGCCACCACCTCGGTCTTCCCCTCTGACGAGGTAACCAAGGAATTCCTTACCGCGCAGGGACGCCCCGAGGCGTACTCCCCCGTTTTTGCCGATCCCGACGCCGAATACGATCTCGTGATCGACATTGATCTGTGCAATATCGAGCCGTCTGCGGCAATGCCCCACAGCCCCGATAACGTTAAAAAGGTCAGAGAGATCGGAAAGATCAAGGTTGATCAGGTCTGCATCGGCTCCTGCACCAACTCATCACTGCGCGATATGCTCAAGGTTGCCGCGATACTCAAGGGCAAGACGGTGGCTGAAAACGTTTCTCTTGCCGTTGCCCCCGGCTCGAAGCAGGTATACTCGATGATGGCCGAATGCGGTGCTCTTGCCGACATCATAGACGCCGGCGCAAGGGTGCTTGAATGTGCCTGCGGTCCCTGCATCGGAATGGGTCAGTCCCCCAACTCGGCGGGAATCTCGCTGCGCACCTTCAACAGAAACTTTGAGGGCAGAAGCGGTACCGCAGACGGAAACATCTATCTCGTCAGCCCCGAGATCGCCGCTGCCTCCGCCGTTACGGGATATCTCACCGATCCCCGTGATCTCGGTGAAGAGCCCGTCGTCACACTGCCCGAGAGCTTTCTCGTAAACGACAATATGATCGCACTCCCCGCTTCGGTTGAGGATGCGGCTTCGGTTGAGGTACTCATGGGTCCCAACATCAAGCCCTTCCCCCAGACCGAGCCCATGCCCGAGGAGCTTACGGCTGAGGCGGTGCTAAAGGTGGGCGACAACATCACCACCGACCACATTATGCCTGCCGGTGCAAAGATCCTCCCCTACCGTTCAAACATCCCCTATCTCTCGAACTTCTGCTTCGGTGTATGTGACACCAGCTTCCCCGAAAGAGCGAAGGCCGCGGGACGCGGATTCGTTATCGGCGGCGAGAACTACGGTCAGGGCTCCTCAAGAGAGCACGCCGCACTCGTTCCTCTTTATCTCGGAATCAGAGCGGTCATCGTCAAGTCCTTCGCCAGAATCCACTGTGCAAACCTCGTCAACGCGGGAATACTCCCCCTCACCTTTGCCGATCCCGCCGACTACGACAGGATCTCTCAGGGTGACAGCCTTTCGCTGCCCGCTCTCCGCGAGCGCGTTAAAAACGGCGAGCCGCTTGAGCTCGTAAACAACACCACCGGTCAGGTAATTCCCCTTTCCCACGCCCTCTCCGAGAGACAGCGCGAGATTCTCCTCTGCGGCGGACTTCTCGATTACACAAGAGAATCCGGACACAATAATTAACGGAAGTGATAATATGTCAAAACCCGGACTTATTTCGATGTCGGTCATCAAAAGGATGCCCCGATATTACAGATTCCTCTGCGATCTGCTCGAACTCGGTACCGAGCGAATCTCCTCGCGTGAGCTTTCAAACAGAATGGGCTTTACGGCCAGCCAGATACGTCAGGACCTTAACTGCTTCGGCGGCTTCGGTCAGCAGGGTTACGGCTACAACGTAAGACAGCTTCAGACCGAGATCGGAAAGATACTCGGCCTGAACAACCGCAAAAAGGCCATCATCATCGGTGCAGGTAACATCGGACGCGCAATCGCCACCTACATTACCTACGAATTCAAGACCTTTGATATCATCGGCGTATTTGACAAAAAGGAGTCGATGGCAGGACAGATGATACTCGGGATGCCGACGCGGCACATCAGCGGTCTTGAGGAGTTCTGCAAGGAAAACCTGCCGACCGTGGCGGTGCTCTGCGTACCCACCTCTGCGGCGCCCGAGGTAGCCGCTCAGCTTAACTCCCTCGGCATCAAGGGCATGCTCAACTTCACTCACTACGACGTAGCGCTTAACTACCCCGACCTGCAGGTTGAGAACATTCACCTCAACGATTCCTTTATGACCCTTTGCTACAAGCTCAACAAAAACTGAAAGGGAGCAAAAAATGAAACAGCTATACGGAGAGGGAGCCTTTGCTCCCCTGCCTGTAAATAACGGATTCGTCTTTATTGCCCAGCAGCCTGCCGGCAAAAACACCGCAGAGCTTACCGAACCGGCCCAAAGCGAGGCTGACGAAGCCAAGGAGGCCGAGCAGACCGACAAAATGACCGTCGGGTACAAGATCTACCGTTTTGACGATCAGGCGGTCTACCCCGTCACGCGCAGCGTTTATCTTCTTGCAAAGTTCGGCATCAATTTCGATAACTACCAGCGTGATTTCAAGAAATATCTGCTGTGCAAGATAATCAGCCTTGATCCGAAGCATCAGCTGGTTATTGATCCGAACGGCGAAGCGCGCATCGTCAACTCCTCCGACGAGCTTTCGTGGATAGGCAACCTTTGCTTCAACGGCGAGCCGCCCTGCTGCGTACATCACGACGGCGGAGTTCTCTGGGCTACCTATTCCAAAAACGGAGCCGTCGTCAAGTACGACGCCGCAAGCATGCACGACGAGCTGAGGATAGGCGGCGGAAAGCTCAAGAGCTTCGAGAATCCCGAGGGAATCTGGGCCGACAAACGCAGCGTGCTGATCTGCTCCGACGGTAAGATACTCCGCATTGATCTCGACTCCTTTGAAACGACCGATTACCACACCTTTGACGAGCCGGTAAGAAACTATTTCAGGATCGGTGACGAGGAGATCGTTCAGCTTGATTCCGGCTTCTACGCACTGTAAAATCAAAAGCAACAAAAAAGAGCAAACACCTTGAAAATCTCAAGTGTTTGCTCTTGTTTTTTGTGAGAATTATTCCTCGATAGCGTCAACGGGGCAACCGTCTGCGCAAGCGCCGCAATCGATGCACTTATCGGCGTCGATTACATACTTGTCATCACCCTCGGCGATAGCCTCAACGGGGCAGCCTGCTGCGCAAGCACCGCAAGAAATGCACTCATCGGTAATTTTGTAAGCCATTAAAATCACACCTCCGTCCGATGTCGATTTACTTTATTTTAACACATGTTTTTAAAAATGCAAGAGAAATTTGTAATAATCGTATTTCGGACGAAGACGCTTCCCCTTTTAGGCCTTGTTTTCGGGCTTGTTCTGAGGGCGCGCACCGCCGTCACCCCTCGGTCCGCGGCGTCTGCGGCGGTCGCGGCGCTGGTTCTGACGGGGCTTGTCTGCGTCGTCCGTCGCGGCGTCGTTTGAGGGTGACGCCTCGGGCTCGGACTGCTCACGGCGGGGCTGTTCCTTCCTTTCGGGCTGAACGGCCGCCTGCGGTTCGGTCTCTTCGACCTCGGAAGGCTCGTTTCTCTGACCGCGCTGACGAAGGACGGTGAGCTTATCTCTGTGTACCGTGACGGGAGCGGCATCGGCGGCACTGTCGGGCTTTACCCTTACGTTGCCCGAAATGAGGTTGACCTCAGTAACGACACCCTGAAGGCCGTCCTCGCTTCTTACGACCGAGCCTACCCTCGGGGTCATTTTGGCGAGATACTCGTAGGCGTCCTGTTCGTATTTAAGACAGCACATCAGTCTTCCGCAGGTGCCCGATATCTTCACGGGATTAAGCGAAAGGCCCTGCTCCTTTGCCATCTTGATCGAAACGGGCTGGAAATCGGACAAAAAGCCCGAGCAACAGAACTCGCGTCCGCAGATGCCCAGACCGCCGAGCATCTTGGCCTCGTCCCTGACGCCTATCTGTCTGAGCTCGATCCTCGTGCGGAACACCGAAGCGAGATCCTTGACAAGCTCGCGGAAATCCACCCTGCCGTCCGAGGTAAAGTAGAAAATTATCTTACTGCCGTCAAAGGAGTACTCGACCTCGACCAGCTTCATGTCAAGACCGTGCTTCACGATCTTTTCCGAGCAGATCTCAAAGGCGGTTATCTGCTTTTTAAGTTTCTCCTCGTGCTTCTTTACGTCCTCCGGCGTTGCAAGACGCAGCACCTTTTTGAGGGGCTTTACGACCTCCGAATCGGGAATCTCGCTGTTGGCGATCATACACTCGCCGCACTCGACGCCGTGGGCGGTCTCGACCACCGCAAGCTCTCCCTTGGCGACCTTAAAGCCTGCCGGATCGAAATAGTACACCTTACCGGCTTCCTTGAATCTGACACCTACGATATGGGCCATTGTTACCTCCAAAGTCATTCTGACAATATATTCTTTATCTCGCCGCAAAGCCTTGACGAAACGACCGATTCCTTACCGTTCCTTTCAAGAGCGGCACAGGCGGTCGCGGTTGCGGCGTCCATCCGTATCAGCTTAGCCTTGCTGACGGCGGCCGACAGCATTGCCGCCTCCTCACCGCACCCCGAAACAAGCGCGGCGGAGCCTCTTACGGCCACGGCATCGCGAAGCACCACCCTGAAGAGGGAAAAGACCTCGAGCATCAGCTTTCTGTCCTTATCAAGCGGAACCGTCGAGGCGATCAGGTCAGCCTCACTGCCCGAAACCGCCGCCTTCGCAAAGGCCGAAACCGCGGCACGCCGCTTTTCTGCGGCGGCACCCGAGATCTCCTCACCCTCAAAGGGCAGAGATACGGTCACGCTTCTTGAACGCACGGTAGGCAGCAGAGCACCCGCGTGGGGCAGGCAAAACACGAAAAGCAGACCTGCGGGCGGTTCTTCCATCACCTTGAGCAGGGCGTTCTGTGCCTCGTCGGTCATACAGTCGGCGTCGGGAAAGATAAATACCCGTGCCTCGCCCTCGTGAGGACGGACGTACGCGGCGGTGCGCACCTCTCTTACCTGTGCGACCGAGACCAGCTTTTTACCCTTTGCGACCGAAACGGTGCTGACGTCGGGATGGCTGTCCGAGCCGACCTTGCGGCAGGCAGTACACTCACCGCAGGGCTTATCGCTGCCGCGGCACTGCACGGCCGAGGCAAGGAGCTTTGCTGCTTTTTCACGGCTCTCCCGTCCGCCCGAGTCGATTATCACCGACTGAGGCAGACGTGCGAGATCGAATCCCTTTTCAACAAAAAACTCACGAACGTCCATTTCACAACCTGCTTTTACGCGATGCGGATTAACTTACTCTGATTATATTAACATAAACCCGACGTTTTATCAATAATTACATTCAAAATATTTCACACAACGCGGTATTGAAACAATCAGGCAGGTACTGTATAATAAGCATTAACCAATCATCTGATCGAACGGAGAGTAAAAATATGCTTAACAGCCTTTATCACTCATACAAAAGCGGCACCGACATCAGGGGTGTTGCGGTCAAGCTTGAGGGCGGCCCAGACGTCAATCTCACCGATGAAATGATAAGCGATTTTGCAGACGGCTTCGTACTGCGTCTGAGCGAAATGACCCAAAAGGCTCCGAACGAGCTTCACGTAGCGGTAGGTCACGATTCACGCGTCTCGGCCGAGCGCATACGCAAGGCGGTTATCGACAGGCTCGTGCGTTGCGGCGCAAGGGTGAGCAACTGCTCCCTTGCCTCTACGCCCGCCATGTTTATGACCACCGTTATGCTGGACACCGACGGCGCGGTACAGATCACGGCCAGCCATCATCCGATGGAACGCAACGGTCTTAAATTCTTCACCCGTGCAGGCGGATTTGATTCCTGCGATATTGAGGCGGTGCTTCAGAAGGCACAGGACGGCGAGCACCCCGAAAAGGCAGACGGAGGATCCGTTGCCGACGTGGACTTTATGTCGGACTACGCGGCACACCTGAGAAAAATAATAATCGACGGCGTCGGTAACGGGGACAGACCCCTCGAGGGCTTTCATATTGCGGTTGACGCGGGCAACGGAGCAGGCGGATTTTTTGCCGAAAAGGTACTCGCCCCGCTCGGAGCCGACGTCTCGGGCAGCAGATATCTTGAGCCCGACGGCCGCTTCCCCAATCATATTCCCAACCCCGAGGAGCAGGAGGCCATCGCTTCGATCTGCGAGGCGGTAAAGGAAAGCGGAGCCGATCTCGGCGTTATATTCGATACCGACGTTGACCGCGCAGGCTGCGTAGGCCCCGACGGCAGGGAGATCAACCGCAACCGTCTGATAGCTCTCGCGTCGGTAATGGCGCTCGAAAACTGCCCCGGCGGTACCATAGTCACCGACTCCACCACCTCGGACGGGCTGAAGACGTTTATCGAAAAGGAGCTCGGCGGAGTACATCACCGCTTCAAGCGCGGCTACAAGAACGTAATCAACGAATCCGTAAGACTTTGCGAGGCGGGCATCGACAGCCCTCTTGCCATTGAGACCTCGGGACACGCGGCTCTGCGCGAGAACTATTTCCTTGACGACGGCGCCTACCTGATGACGAGGGTGATCGTCAAGGCGGCGAAGCTCCGCCGCGAGGGCAGGACGGTCTGCGATCTTATTTCGGGGCTCAAGGAGCCTGCACAGTCACTCGAAAAGAGATTCAGGATCAACGAAAAGGACTTCAGGGCGTACGGCGAGGCGGTGCTCTCCGAGCTTGAAAAATACGCCGCAACGCAGGACGGCTGGAGGGTTGCCGACGACAACCGCGACGGAATACGCGTGTCGGTGCCGGACGGATGGTTCCTGCTGAGGCTCAGCGTACACGATCCTATCATGCCTCTCAACGCCGAAAGCGATCTGCCCAGCGGTGCTTCAAGGATTCTTGACGAGGTCACCGAATACCTTTCAAAATTCACCTCCCTTTCGGCGTAAGCCTTCGGGGACAAATTCTAACCCTTTGCGCACCCGCATACCTTTTAACGTATGGGGGTGCGCGTTATTATGTTTTTTTTGACCAAGATGAATAAGCGGACGGTGCTTACGGTGATCGCCATGGTACTCGTCGTCGTGGCTCTTATTATGATCGACCGTTTTACCGAGACTCCGACCGACAGCAGTCTTGACTGCCGAGCCGAAACGCAGGCGCAGAGGGTGGATTTTCTGAAAAACTTCGGTTGGGAGACCGATTCAAAGGGCGAGACCTCCGATATTATCGTGATACCCGAGGTGTTTGACGAGGTATATACTAAGTATAACGATATTCAGACCGCGCAGGGGTTCGATCTGTCGGCGTACAGAGGAAAGACGGTCACGCGGTACACCCTGCCGATACTCAACTATCCCGACTGCGACGACGAGGTTTTTGCGGATATTCTGGTGCTGGACGGTGCGGTGATCGGCGGTGACGTATGCACCTACAGCTCGGACGGCTTTATGCACGGCTTTGCGCTTGACGAAACGACGGGGCTTATGATAGGCAAGGAGGCTCTTTCGGATTAATTGCGTCAATCCGATTGCAGGGCGGGCGAAAGTATGATATAATACCTCGCAGAAGGACGAAACGCAGCGTCCCGTTTTGCGAGGTGTTAATTTTGGTAAGGGCAGACAAACTGATTGCTTCAAACACGGCTCTCTCGAGAAAGGATGCCGCAAAGCTCATACGCTCGGGGCAGGTGCTCTCCGACGGTATTCCCGTCACCTCGCCCGATCAGAAGCTGAGCGAAACCGCCCTGCTTTGCATAAACGGACGGACGGTAGCCGCGAAGAAATTCGTCTACCTGATGATGAACAAGCCGTCAGGACTGCTTTCGGTCAGCCGTGCACCGACCGACCGCACCGTCACCGACCTGCTTACCCCCGAGCTGAAAAAGAGGGAGCTCTTCCCTGCCGGACGGCTCGACAGGGATACCACGGGCTTCGTTCTTTTGACCGACGACGGCGTATTTGCCCACAACATCCTCGCGCCGAAAAAGCATATTCCCAAGACCTACGAGGTACGGCTTGACACACCCGTTACGGACGAAATGGCGAGGGGCTTTGCCGAGGGTACGGTACTTGCCGACGGCAGTCCTTGCGCGCCGTCCGTGCTGATACCCGATGAGACGGATCCGTTTTCCTGCGAGGTGGTGCTGACTCAGGGGATGTACCACCAGATAAAGCGGATGTTCGGGGTGTACGGCGCGGGGGTCGTGACGCTTCACCGTAGCGTTATGGGAAACCTCAGGCTTGACCCTGCACTCGCCCCCGGTGAATACCGCGAGCTGACCGAGGAAGAGTTACAGGCCGTATCGGGCCGCTGACGGGCAGTTTGTTTAATTTAGCAACATTGACAAGTGTAAAGCGTGCCGTTTTGTGCTTTTTGCTACCGTGTATGTAAAAATGCACAAAAGCAAGGCCGTATCTTTGTGAGATTAGTCAATTGAATACCTGATAGTTTTCTGTTACAATGTAGCACAGAAAATTTATGGAGGTCATTTCTATGGCTAGTTTGTCACTTCGCAATATCCAGAAGAAGTATCCCGGCGGCGTTATCGCCGTATCTGATTTCAACCTTGAAATCAAAGACAAAGAGTTCCTCATCTTCGTCGGTCCCTCCGGCTGCGGTAAGTCCACCACTCTCCGTATGGTCGCAGGCCTCGAAGACATCACCGAAGGCGAGCTTTACATCGACGATAAGCTCGTAAACGACGTCGCTCCTAAGGACAGAGACATCGCGATGGTGTTCCAGAACTACGCTCTTTATCCCCATATGTCCGTTTTCGAGAACATGGCTTTCGGTCTTAAGCTCCGCAAGACTCCCAAGGAGGAGATCAAGCGCCGCGTTGAAGAGGCCGCCCGTATCCTCGACATCGATCACCTTCTCGACCGTAAGCCCAAGGCTCTGTCCGGTGGTCAGAGACAGCGTGTTGCCCTCGGCCGTGCTATCGTTCGTGAGCCTAAGGTCTTCCTTCTCGACGAGCCTCTCTCGAACCTCGATGCTAAGCTCCGTGCTCAGATGAGAACCGAGCTTACCAAGCTCCATCAGAAGCTCGGCACCACCTTCATTTACGTTACCCACGACCAGACCGAGGCTATGACCATGGCTGACCGTATCGTCGTTATGAAGGACGGCTTCATTCAGCAGGTTGACTCCCCGCAGAACCTCTACAACTTCCCCTGCAACGCCTTCGTTGCCGGATTTATCGGATCCCCCCAGATGAACTTCATCGACGCCAAGCTCCTCAAGAAGGACAACGACTTCTACGTAGAGTTCGGTTCCGAGGATACCAAGCGCAGAGCCGGTGTTAAGTATCAGCTCAAGCTCCCCGCCTCCAAGAACGCCAAGGGCGCTCTCGACAACTACGTTGACAAGGAAGTCATCATGGGCATCCGTCCCGAGTGCATCCACGACGAAGAGATGTACATGCAGAGCATGCAGGACGGCCTCGTACACGCTAACGTCGAAGTTACCGAGCTTATGGGCGCTGAGACTTACGTCTACTTCAACTGTGAAGGCTTCAACTTCACCGCCAGAGTTGACAACACCACCACCGCCAAGGCCGGTAGCGAGATCGACATGGTTCTCGACACCACCAAGATCCACCTGTTCGACAAAGAGACCGAGCAGACCATCTGCAACTGATCGTCTTAAAAATCAAGAAGCACATCAGCCGATGTGCTTCTTTTTTTGCGCTTTTATTTTTTCTTGCGTCTGAGCCTGCGGTATTCGGCGGGCGAAACCCCCGTGATCTGCCTGAAGGCACGGTTAAAGCTCCTTATACTGCCAAATCCCACCGACTCGGATATTTCGGTCATCGTTATCTCGTCCCGTGATTTAAGCAGGCGGCAGGCCTCCGATACGCGAAGCGAATTTATATATTGGCAAAAGCCGGTGCCCAACCTGTCGGAAAAGACGTGAGAGAGGTAGCTGCGGCTGACGAAAAGCTCCCCTTCGAGCCGTTCGAGGGTAAGCGGCTCGCGAAAATGCTCCGAACAGTATCTGAGGACGCGGTGTGCAATATCTTCGCGCGGTATCCGCTGCATTGAAAAATCAAGCATATCCAGCAGCTCTCCTGCCATTACGGCAAGCAGACCCCCAACTATCATCTCGCGGTGGGGTGACTCCCCTGAATAGGCACCGAATATCTCCTTGAAGCAACGTGCAATCAGGTGATTCTCCCCGATTGCGCGAAAAATCTGCTCGTTCGGCAGTCGGTCAAACTCGTCGGTTTCACTTCCGCAGAGGTTTTCGGGCGAAGCGATCAGAAGGTACGCTTCAAGATCGGGCGAGTCCTCAATATACTCGTGTATCTGATTGGGAAAAACGGTGAGAAGATCGCCTGCACCCACGGTATATTCATTCTCGTCGATCCGCACCGTAAAGCTGCCTTTTAAGACGTAGACTATTTCGACGTCGGGCTGAGAGTGAAGCATATACTTAAGATAACGGCGGTATTGAAGCAGTATTTCACTGCGCTTTTTTTCGGCCTTGATCTTCATAAAGCAGTTCTCCTGATATTTCAATATCACACCTGAACATTTTTTGGCTGATATATAGCATTATCCGTCTTGAATTATAGCATTATTTGTCCTATAATTCAAGTATCCTATTAAAAACGGAGGAATAATTATGTCATTACCTGTAGCAGTTCAGGTCTATTCGGTCAGAGATGACGCGGCGAGCAATCCCGCCGGAACGATGAAGGCCATCAAAGAAATGGGATATGCGGGCGTTGAGTTCGCCGGTCTCTACGGTCTTTCGGCCAAGGAGATGAAGGATATCGTCGAAAGCAACGGTCTCGTTCCCGTCTCGGCTCACGTCGGACTTAACGAGATGCTCGACACCCCCGAGAAAACCTTCGGTGACTACAAGGAGATCGGCTGTAAATGGATCGCCGTTCCCCACATCGGTCCCGAGCTGAGGGTTGAAAGCGGCAATTTCGATAAGACCATTGAGAGCATCCGCAAGGCCGGTACCATTGCGAAGCAGTACGGAATCCAGCTTCTTTACCACAACCACGACTTTGAGTTCGTTAAGGTGGATGACGAGTATTCCCTTGATCTTATGTACAGAGTGATCCCCTCCGACCTGCTCATGACCGAGCTTGACACCTGCTGGGTAAAGGTCGCAGGCGAGGATCCCGCCGATTACGTCAGAAAATACTCCGGCAAGGCTCCCATCGTTCACCTGAAGGACTTTATCGGCAGCAAGAGCGAGTCCATGTACGGTCTCATCGGCACCGGCGTAAAGGGTGCTGATTCGGTAGAATTCGGCTTCAAGCCCGTCGGTCACGGCGTTCAGGACGTTCCTGCTATCATCAAGGCCGCAGAGGAGGCAGGAAGCCAGTGGCTCGTCGTCGAGCAGGACAGACCCAGCGACGGCAACAGCCCGCTTGAATGCATCAGAATGAGCCGCGAATATCTGCGCTCAATCGGATATTAAGGAGGAAAAATACCATGTCAGACAGTATTCTCGATCTTTTTAAGGAAAATCAGGAAAAAGCCGTCGTTGACGCCAGCAAGAAGCTCCGCGTCGGCATCATCGGCACCGGCTGGATCGCCGATGCTCACATGGAAAGCTACAAAAAGCAGCCTGACGTTGAGATAGTTGCCGCCGCCGATCTCGTTGACGGCAAGGCCGAAGCCTTTATGAAGAAATGGGGCGTTGAAGCGAAGTGCTATCTCAGCCACAAGGAGATGCTCGACGACGAGTCTTTAGGTCTCGACGCCGTCAGCGTTTGCACCTACAACCGCACCCACGCCGAATGCGCAATCTACGCCCTCAACAAGGGCGTGCACGTACTGCTTGAGAAGCCCATGTGCGTTACCCTCGACGAGGCCGTTGAGATCATCAAGGCAGAAAAGGCCAGCGGAAAGGTTCTTTCGATCGGCTTCCAGCCGCGACTCGACGAGAACATGAAGATGATCAAGAAGATCGTTGATTCGGGTGCTCTCGGTGACGTTTATTACATACAGACGGGCGGCGGCAGACGCCGCGGTATCCCCACCCCCTTCGGCACCACCTTTATTGAGGACAAGACTGCCGGAATCGGTGCTCTCGGCGATATCGGATGCTACTCTCTCGACATGGTGCTCAACGCCGTCGGATATCCCAAGCCCCTCACCGTTTCGGGCTACAAGTCGGATTTCTTCGGCAAGCAGCCTTCGACCTATCCCACCCACCCCGAATACGCCGACAAGTTCGGTGTTGACGATTTTGCCGCAGCATTCGTCCGTCTTGAGGGCGGCATCGTGCTCGACTTCCGTATTGCATGGGCAATGAACATCGACACACCGGGTGACACCGTCATCCTCGGAACCAAGGGCGGACTCCGTATTCCCTCCACCGAGTGCTGGAACGGCAGTGTCGGCGGCCCCATGACCCTCTACCACGAGGTATGCGGTCAGCAGACCCAGACCACCGTTCCCCTCGTAAAGACCGAAGGCGGACTCTTTGATCTTAAGATCCGTTCCTTCCTTGACGCCTGCAAATACGATCTGCCCGCTCCCGTTCCCTCGTCGCAGATCCTTTACAATCAGGCCATCATCGACGGAATTGCCCGCTCCTCCGAGCTCGGACGCGAGATCGAGCTTGAGATCCCCGAGGTCTGATAATCACGTTTTACGAAAAGCACACCGGCCGCAGAAGTTCTGCGTCCGGTATTTTTGTTTGCCCGTCACAGCACGCACTCCTTCGGCCTCAAATTTCCCCTGTGAGCCGATCTTTGGTTTAGAGGGTTCTTTTCCGAACTTGATCATTTGTGCCCTCTGAGGACAAGAAACCGCCCTGCAAACGGATTGCCGTTTTCAGGGCGGTTTCTTTTTTTTGTTTAGAAAATTCCTAAGAATTTTTTCTGTTCGTTACGCTTTTTTGTTACGGTGTAATCGTCGGTGAGCTGGTGGGCTCCGCAACGGTTTATCATCGTAAGCTCAAGATCGGAAGCGGCTCTGTCCTCTATCCATTCAAGACGTGGTCTGATCGTATTGATCAGGAGTGCCTCGACCTCTCCCGCATAGACACCGTGGCGATTATTAGCTCCGCCTGAACGTGCGGATTCGGTGTTTACGGTGACTACGTCGGTATCCTTGACGTCAAGGAAGCGCTGACCGCCGTAGAAAAAGCTGTTATAGACAACCAGCTTACAGGCGTTATCTGCCTTGATCATCGTAAGGTTGGGGGTGATGTAATCGTCGATTATACGGTAAACGGTGTCCTTCAGCCAAAGAGCCGTGCCAGGGACGCCGCAGTTTGCGGCACCCGTGCAGTAGTGGCCGTTCTGCTGGATACCGTTTATAACTCCGTTTTTGCAGTTCGTGACGTTCACGGTGTTGTTGTATATACATCCGATAAGTCGGTCGACGATAAATCCGTCGGCGTTGTCCATCCAGACCGCGTTTGAGGCGGCAAACAAGCTGACGTACTTGACGTAGACGCCCTTTGCTTCACCCTTGACCGTGTAGGGGTAGGTGTGGAGCTTAAAGTCGGGATCGGTCGTAACGCCGTTGTCGGGGTAGTAGATACGCAGACTGTAAAGACCGGCATTCTTTCCTGCGAGTGTAATGGCAGGAGGTGCATCGGGATCGTCCTTACCGAACTCGATTCTCAGTGAGGTGCCCGTCAGATCCTTGCCGATCGAAACCGGCAGGCCGACGCTTCCTCTGAGCTGGGTATTTGCAGGGACGCGCAGGGGCTTGTCCAGCAGATAGATTCCCGCGGGGAGATAGACGATTCCGCCGCCCTTTTTGTCGGCTATGTCAAGGACGTCCTGAATGAGGGTTGACATCGGGGTTTCGCCCGTATTGTCTGCGTTGTAGTCCTCGACGAGATCGTAGAGAACGCATTTGGGGATCTCGGGATCGAGCGAGGGCTTTTTAACCTTCGGGGCATCGGGATGGGTGGAGAAGAACATTCCATCGGCCGAGATAACGTCTCCTTTGATCTTACTGTCGGCGAACTTGAGCCAGCCGTCGGTATTATTGATTACGGCCGCTTCCCTGCCCTCGATCCGGCAGTTCGCAAAGTTTACGCCGTAGCGGTTGTCCGTCTTTTCAAACATCATACCGACGCGAGAATCGGTGATCTCAAGGCCGTAGATGCTGGCCGAGAACCATACGCGGCGTGCGTTGAAGTTGTGAAGTCCGATATCGTAGCCGTCGAGGGTGATATCGTTCATTTCAACCCTTTCAAGCGCACCGACGACGAAGCCCTTTGAGTGATTTTTTGCCATCACCTCGCGTATCTCGTCCTCCTTGGGAGGGAGATACTTCTTGTCCGATTTCGCCCAGAATTCGGGTGAGAAGGAGATGTTTTCGTAGATGCAGATATCCGACTCGTCACCTGAATAGAGCGCGTTATGCAGGCAGGTACCGCGGATGTTGCGGTAGGTGCAGATGCCGTTGGGGCCGTGGCTCATAATACCGTTATAGGCATTGATAAAATTGCAATCTATTACGCAGCACATACTGCCGCAGCTTTTTACGGCGTACTGATAGGTGATCGGGTTGGCGAGGTTCTGGCGGGGATACCAGAAGGTCAGGCCCGAAATTCCCGAGTTGCCGCTCAAGCTGATGAGCGCAGAGGTGGTTTCGTCACCGAACATCTCGTTATCGACGCTTATCACCGTTTTTTCGGGCTCACCCGCAAGACAGACCTGCGCGGGGACCGTAAGCTCACCCGTAAGGCGGTACTCACCCTCAGGCAAAAACACCGTGCCGCCGCCCGCGGCGGATACGTCAAGCAGAGCCTGACGTATCGCCTCGGTAACGTCCTCTTTACCGGTATTGTCCGCTGAATAGGGAACTTTGGTTACGTCCGCCTCGTACACGAGGGGCATTGCATCTTTATCCTTGAATCGTACTACCGACGCCTTTACACTGTTCATTATGATACCCTCCGTTAAAATCCAATGTGCACCGTTTTGATCTCATAGGGAGAAAGCTTTCCTTCAACCGTCTTGAAGGATGCGTGCATTGCGGCAACCGGCTCATCCTCGGTCATTGAGATCTCGGCTATTCCGTTGGTCTCAAAGCTGAAATCGAGCTTGAAGGGGGTCTCCTTGCCGCACATTTCGGCAATTCTGACTACAATTCCGTCGCCGCCGTTCTTTACCTTGAGGGCGGTAATTACCGCTCCGTCGGCAGTAAGCTCAACGGGAGTTCTGTACTCGCCCGTCTTTGCACCGACGTTCTTCATCACAAGCAGCGGGTTATTGAAGGCATTTCCGAGCCTTACGGCCTCGTCGTTTTTGAGACCACCCACGTGCGGGCAAAGTGCGAAACGGAACTTGTGGCGGCCTGCATCCGCGATAGGATCGGGCGCGTACGAGGAACGCAGGCAGGTCATCGAGATCGTATTACCCTTGACCGAGCAGCCGTATTTGCAGTCGTTGAGGAGGGTGAAGCCGTAGGTATCATCCGAAACGTCAACGAAGTGCTGGGTTGCGTGCTCTATTCCGTCGGGATTGATGGTGTATACGCCGAAGGGGATCTCGTAGCTTGCCTTGGGAGTGCCCTTGAATTCGGGCATAAAGTGCAGACGGAGCATAGGTGCGGGATCGTGGTTTGAACCGATCTCGTTCCACTCGACCTCCTGCTCAAAGTCGATTCTGGGCAGGGATTTGTAGATAACCATTCTCTGCTTGAGGGTGGACTTGGCACTCGCCTTTTTGACGATCTCGACGATGTCTGCGACGGGACCTGCGGCGATCTGCTTCATCGAAACGAAGGAGGTAAGGTTGACCTTGGTTCCTATCGGTCCGAGTCTCCAGGCGGACTTGATGTGCGGAAGCTCGTAGTCCATCGAGAACATATTGTTGTCGAAATTGTAACGGTATGAGCTGGGCTCTTCGGCGGTGAAGTCTCTTTCGTAGATTATCTTCTTGCCGGTACGCTTATCGTAGAAGCGGTCGATGGTGCCGAACTCCTCGTGGAGCGAAAGAACGAAGAAATCCGTTTCAAACTTCCACTTGGGATTGTCGATCGGAGCAGGCTCGGCCTTCTCACAGGGATTGAGACTGAAGGTTCTGAAGCCGTAGGGAGGAAGTCCGCGGGCAACGAAGACTACTTCGCCGTCGATTATCTGGGAGGGGATCTCCTTGAAATCGTCGTCAAGCACCTTCCAGCCCGACTCGGCATCGGGGAGAGCTATCTTTACGACGTCGTCGCGCTCGAAGCCCTGCGTATTGAAGACCTTATACTCGTTGTAGCTCTCGGGAAGCAGCTTTGCGGCGCAATCCTTTACGAACTTTTTGAGCGTATCGATCGCTTCGTCCATCTTGGGCAGAGCGTAGGTATACGCTATCGAGGTGGAGCAACCGCAGATTGTATCGTGGAACTGGTAGGTTATCAGCAACTTCCAATACTCGTCGATCATCTTCTGGCTCTCTGGCTCCTCGAGACCGCACAGACGCATTATAGCGTTCATTGAGTCGGCCTCTTTGAGGGCTTCTTCCATCAGACGGTTTCTGAGCTTTATGTCGGCGTGCGAGGTGTAGCAGCCCTCAAATACGGGTCCGAGCTCACCCTTGAGTACGGGAATCACGGCGGTATCTGCCTGATCCTCGATTATTTTGAAGAAGTTGTCCATACGGTCAAACTTCATAGCCGGCATCGTGGGGATCGAATCGAGATACTTGGCGTGGCCGATGTCTCGCCTGGTAGCTCCGCCGCCGTGGTCACCCGAGCCGAACATATAGAGCGAATCGAGGAGATTGTTCTCTTCAAAATATCTGCGGCAGTTTCTGACCAGACGGGGGATGTGGAAGGTTCCCTTGTGCTGGTCGGCAACGGCGAGAATTCTCGATCCGTCGGGGCCTTCCCACCAATGGATGATGTGGGAGGCCTCGCCTCTCATGTGGAAATAGCGGGTAACGCCGCTCTTTTTCATAATCTGAGGCAGGGTTGCGGGGTGTCCGAAGGTATCGGGCTCGTGGCAGACCGTGGGAAGCTTGCCGAACTTTTCGCGCAGATAGTCCTTCGAGAACATTATGCTGTGGGCAATGGTCTCGCCCGAGGACATATTGAAATCGTGCTCACACCACGTCGGGGCGTTGGAGCAGTCCCACTGTCCGTTCTTGGCGTACTTTACCATACGTTCAAAGATCTCGGGGTGTTGCTTTTCAACGAACTCGTAGAGGGCGGGCTGGCTCTGTGAGAAGAAATAGTCCGGATCCTCGGACATAATCTTGGTCATCGTATCAAAATCGTTACGGCAGACGTTGTAGGTGTCTTCCCTTCTCCACTGCCAGTCGATATCGATATGTGCGTGCGAAATAAGGTGTACCCTTCTCGACTTGGTATATTCTCTGTAGGGCTCGAAGGCTTTTCTGAGCTCTGCAAGGTATTCGTCAATGTTTGCGTGGTTGAGCTTTCCGGCCTCATAGTCTGCCTCAAGCTTTGCGATCGTCTCTGCCCTGACCTCCTTCACCTCGGGAATCTGGGTGCAGTAGCTCATCTCGTCGTTGAAGCAACGTATTCTGAAGGCCATATCCGAAAATCTCTCAATATCGAGATAAGGATGGTAGCCTGCACTGAGGGGAACGCCCATATTTCTCGCACCGACCTTGACCTTGACGTCATACACGGTGCCGGGAACGGCGCTTTCGGAGAGAATTATTTCTGGGTGATTAAGATCGGCCCAGGCTTCTTCGTGGAAGACCTGCTCGTCGTTCACGTAGACCGTGAGGGGGTTTACGATGATGCTGCTGCCGAAAAAGAGACGGCTGCCCTCGGTCTTCATTCCATAGATATCCTCGGGGACGGTATAGACCACGTGGATCCACCAATTGAAACCGCCGTTAGTGGTGGTAAAGCCAGTGCCGGTCATCTTTTTCCAGCCGTAGCTGCCGAGCTTTTTGGGATCCTCCTCGGGAGATTCCTTTACGTACCAATCCTGATATCTGAAATCGGAGCTCTGCGCAAGCTGTAAGTCGTTCGCAAATTTATTTATTATGTCCTTATATTGCATTTGATCACCTCATTAAAGAAGGGCACACCGTTTTGCGGTGTGCCCGTGAAAAAATCAGCCTACGATACCGCTTCTCTCTATACCTTCGGCCATAAGGTTCTGTCCGAAGATGAATATGATCAGCAGAGGCACCAGGATAAGCATCGTACCCGTGTTGGTCATGACGCTTGTCGCAGTGTCGTTCGTCGCAGCCAGGTTCTCTGCCTTTTGCAGAACGTTTGCCATAACGTCAAACGACTGTGAGAAGAACAGGCCGGAATAGAACGTATCTGTCCACTGCCATGAGAAGGAAAGCAGGAATATGGTTACTCGAAGACTCTTTCCGAGAGGATGCATAATGCTGGCATAGGTACGGAAAACAGTAGCTCCGTCAACATATGCTGCCTCAGAAAGCTCGTTGGGGCAACCGTTATAGAACTGTCTCATGAGGAAGATGAAGAGTCCTCCTCTGAAGCCGAAGCCCGTAGCGGAAAGCAGGATCAGCGGCCAAACGGTGTTGGTCATCTTGATCGGGTCTCCGGTAATCATTTCGACGATACTCCAACCGGTCAACAGCTTGATGATACCGAAGATATCGATATCGAAGAAGCGGAACTTCATGAACATCGGGAACATGACGGTTGCCGGCGGGATGATGATGGTCAGAATGACTATCGCAAAGAAGAAGCCGCGGCCCTTGAATTTGAACTTCGAGAAGCCGTATCCTACGAGCGACGAAACGTACATGGTGAGTACGCCGACGACGGCGCAGAGAAGAATCGTGGTTATGAGGGTCTCCCAATAGGAGGATACCTCGATAACGTCGATGTAGTTCTGGAGCGTCGGGGTCTCGGAAATGTACTCAACGGTGGGGTCGGAGACGTCAGCCTCACTCATGAAGGTGGTTGACAGCTGTGCAAAAAGCGGGAAGAGAATGATGAAGCTCATTTCGAGAAGGAAGAGGACCTTAACGATCGGCCAAAGGATCTTCTTGGCCTTAGCCCAGGTGTTCTCGAGCTTAGACATCTTTCGGGGATTAAATTCCTCGACTACCTCTTCGACAACCTCTTCCTCTTCAACGTAACCGTGGGAGATCTTGATGGCGTTATCGTCATCTTTTCTGAGGACTGCCGCGGGGACTGCCTGTTCGTTATTTTTCTTAGCCATTTTTTGCACCCCCTTAGTCCTTGGACATAAATCGTCTCATAACAAGTGAAATGAGGCCGATTATCAGTCCGATTATTATGAAGTAGGTAACTGCCGTTGCGGAAGCGAGGTCGTAGTCTGCGCTGGATCTGAAGGAATCCATGAGCTGCATAACCACGTTGTCGGTTGCGCAGAGCGAGTCGACTATGGTGTAGATGATGTTAACGTAGATCATGGGAACAAGCATCGGCACCGTTATCTTCCAATAGCAATCCCATCCGTTAGCGCCTTCGATCTTGGCTGACTCGTAGATCGAGGGGTTGATTCCGAGAAGAGCCGAGATGAAGATGAGTATCTGAACACCGCACTTATTGACGACGTCGAAGATGTTCTCAACGAGGTTCTGCAGGAATCCGAAGATGCTCGAGCTGAAGACTATGTCTCCGAGGATCTCTTCCATGTCCTCAAGTGAGAATATTGACGTGCTTGCGATTCCGCCGGTTGAAATACCACCCATGGTGTTCATATCGTTGAGCAACGCGTTATTGAGCTGTGACTCGGCGATAACACCCGTAATGAGAACGGCGGGGATGAAGAAGATTGCTCTGAAGAAGGTACGGCCGGGAACCTTGCCGCTGATTATCGTAGCGATAAACAGCGAGAAGATTATTACGACCGGGATATCAAGGAGCATGTTACCGATTGAGGTTCCGAGGTCCTTGATAAGTCCGTCCTGGACGAAGAAGATGTAGTGGTAGTTATGCCACAGCGAGGCGTTGCCTCCCTCTTCCCAGGGCCAGACCAGCTGGTACTGTGTACCGGTGAAATCGAACTTGGAGAGGCTGAACATAATGGCGTTCACGAGGATCTCTCCGTAGATAAAGACGAAACCGACAAGAAGAGGAATGAGGAAGAAATATCCGTAAACGGTCTTCTGTCTCTCGTACTCGTTGACTCTTCTCTTCTTATTAAGAGGAAGCTCTTCGACAGCTACCGCGACCGAGCTTTCGGCAGAAAGCTGACCTTCGGTATTCAGGGTTTCCTGAACTTTTTGAATATCGCTCATTTATGTTCCCTCCTTATCCTACGTAATAGCCCTTGGCGGTTACGGTACCGATTTCTTCGAGCTCGACATCGTAGAGGTTGTAGTTGACAACCGTCTTCTTGCCGTTTGCGAAGGTGGTAGCGTATACGCCGTCGGCGAGTTTTTCATGATTGGTGATCTCCTGACCTACGCAGTCGCCAACAGCGGCGCTGACGGTCTTGTAAGCCTCGATTGCCTTAGCTACCCAGTAGTTATCGTCTGCCGAGTAGTAGTATGAGAACTCGGAGGCCTTGAGGTACATGAGATTGTCCTTGATCATGGTGAAGTACAGTCCGGTACCGTACTCGATGCACTCGAGGATAGCATCCTCGTAGCTCGAATAGGTGTTTACGGCTGCTCCGGTGAAGTCAACGCTTCCGTGGAGCACGATCTGCAGGAAGGGAACCTGCTCAAGAGAGGGGTTCTCGGTGCAGGAGGAAGGAACGTCGAGGATCATGTCAGCATACTTGAAGGCGTAGCTGTTGGCTCCCTGAACCATTACTTCCCTGTCCTTGGAGAGCAGCTCAAAGGCCTCGACGATGCCCTTGAGGTTCTCGGTTGCCGAGACCTCTTTTCCATCGCGGTAGCTCTTTGCAAGGACGGTGGACATATAGTTAGTGGAGATGGTCTTGCAATCCCAGTAATCAGCGGCATCCTTGAAATACTCGTTGATAACGTCGGGAATGAATGCGGAGTTAAGAATGTAGTTGAAGCCTGCGAAGGAGCTGTTGGCGGGGATATAAACGTAGATACCCTCGTACTGGTTATCCTTATCTCTGGCGCAGGTAGACGTCGGCGAGAAGCCGTCGAACATCTTAACGTTACCTACGGTCATGAAGTTGACGTTGGGGAAGAACTTGATCTTATTGTTGGTGACGTAGTCAACCAGCTTCTTGAAGCCTTCCTCGCCGCCCATTTCGTCACTGAGGTCGACGGAGTCGTTGTAGTAGTTGTTCATACCGCCGTTTGACCAACCGTTGAGGCGGAGGTTGATGTTATCAACGCCCGCATCGGAGAGCTTCTGGAGAAGCTCGATGTTGTCTTCGTAGGTGGTAAGAGGCTTATCCTTCTTAACGGTAGCGAAGGCAACGTCCTCGTCGGCCTTGATATAGCCGAGAGTTTCAAGAACGAACTGCATCTTATCCGAAGCACCGTCAGCGGTGATATCTCCCCTGGCGATAAGGTAGTCACGGTAGGAGTGAGCCATATCGACGTAGTCAATATCGGTACCGGTAAGGAGCTTATAACGAACCTTGTAAACAAAGCCGCTCTTTCCGGTGGTGTAGTACTCGCTGAGTGCAACCATCTCGTCGACCTTTGCGATGTCGTATTTCTCGAAAACGAAGGATGCGTAGATGGACTGGATCGAGGAGTTGTAGTTGGCGGTTATTCTCGTAACCTCAGCGCCCGACTCGACGATACCGAGTATTGCGCCGTTGGTCTTTGCAAAGCCAAACACGGGAACCGAGATATTCTCGTTGCCGTATACGGGGTTGGAGGCATAACCCTGAATCTTGTCGTATACGGTGTTGTAGACGACACCGGTGAGGATACCTTCACCGACGATGTTGTTAGCAGCCTTAAGGTCTGTTACAACGCCGCTTCCGTCAGGATAGAAGAAGAATCTTCCGTCCTCGCCGGTGGGCTGGAGGACCATTTCTTCCTTGTCGTCTTCCTTCTTGTCGTCTTCCTTCTTGTCGGAAGAGGTTTCGGAGGACTCATCCTTGCTTTCTTCGGTCTTTTCGGCCTCTTTATCATCGGCCTCTTCGGCGTCGTTCTCCGTTCCTTTGGTGGCTTCCTCGGAGGAAGCGTCCTCAGTGGCGGCTTCGTCAGAGGACTCTACGTTCTCTGCTTCGCTCTTGGGAACGGGGATCTTCTCACCGGTCTTGTCGATGGAGCAAAGGCTCTCAAGGATCTTGACCGAGTTGAGAACGTATCTGGTGTTGTCGAGAAGGATCGAATCGGCGGGAAGCGAAACGACGAGATCGCCGTTGTCAAGAACGAACTCCATATCGAGCTGAACGATAGGTCTGCTCAGAGCTTCCGACTCGTACTCAATGGACTCGTGATACTGCTCAACCTGCTCAACGGTAACGCCGGCAGCGATAAAGTAGCTTTCGATCTCGTCCTTTTCCTTGTCGACGATACCGGTCTTGAGGGCGTACATTCCCTCGGGGTACTTTGCGGAATACTTGGTGATGGCCTCGTATTTCTTGAGAATCTCGGGATCGGCCTCCTCGACTGTGTAAAGCGAGTACCAAAGCTCGATCTTTTTACGGATTCTCTTGCTCTCGTTCTCCTCTACCTTATCAAGGATGGCGTCAAGGGAGGCCTTATCCATGAGTTCGGGAAGAGCACGTGATCTCTCGAGCTTACCGGCAACGAAGGTTACCTTGAAGCCGTTGTCGATCTTGGTGATCTCATACTGATCGCGGTTGATACTGTCGGTGTAGGAATCGAGCTGGAACTGCGATCCGCCGATGATAGCGCCGTCGATCAGGAAGAGGGAGTGGTTATCACGGTCAGAGGAACTTGCTTTGAGCTCCTTCTGGGTGAAAACGTAGCTGTGCCAAGTGAAGTCGCCGCTCTGGAGCATGATATCCATGGTCTCCTGATTGAGCATCAGAGAAACTCCGTTGTTCTCGGCGATCTTATCGTAGCCCTCTGAGGTGTAGGGTGTGAAATCCATCTTGAAGCCGATCTCCTCGGGAGGGACTTCAGAGGAACACGCACAGAACATACAGATGGCGCAAAGGAGGCACAACAGTTTAACTATTTTACTTTTCATTGTTTTTCCTCCTTTGCTAAATTCGGTACGAAATTTCGGTTATCAGGTTGTCTGCGAAGGAGTAGATCCTGAAGGTAAGGATGACTACGAGCAGTACGAGGAAGACGATAACCAACATGGCGACAAGTGAAATGATTACGCCGATTACATTCTTGAAGAGCGAGTAGCCGTGGATGGTCATAACGCCGAGGAATATCAGCATAATCGACCAGATGTAAGCAATCGACTCGATAAAGGTAAGGATGGTACCCTCTTCAATGGTAAGGACGTTGGAAATGAGAGAGGTCGGGATAATAAAGAGTATTATCGGGAGAAGTGCGTAGCAGGTTACGCAGTAGATATCACGGAAGGATCCGTTACCGTACATAAGCGAGGTTACGCACCAGTTACCGATACAGAAGACGACCACGGGAAGGACTATTCCGAGGACGACGGTGATCGGGTTAACGAAATCAGAGGAGCCTGCCTTGTGCAGATAACCGCTGAAGTAACCGTCGATAAGCATGGTCAACGCGGCGAGTGCAAGAATGATGCTTGCGCCCTTTACGGATCCGCGCTTGCTTCGTTTAAGCTCGTAGGCGCCGTCGATGGGGTTGGTGAGCAATCTGAAGGCGTACAGGACCTCGTGACCCAGGTTGTGAATACGGAGCGAATCCATATCGTCAACCTTGTTGACAGCCGCGATCTTCTTAAATACCCAAGCGAGAAGTGCAACGAAGGCAATCGCTATAAAGGGAATGAAGATTGCGATCTTGTTGAGGGTGCTTTCTCTTGCAAGCTTGTAGGCCTTGGAATACTCTTCCTTGGCACCGACGTTCTTGAAGTACTCCATTGCAAGCTCGTACTTGCCGTCCTTCATATAAGCCTTACCCATGTTAACGTAGACGAAGTCCATGTTAGCGTTGAGGGGAAGGAGCTCTTCGTACTTCTTGAGGGCAGCGGCGTACTCTCTGTTCTCCTGAAGGGTAAGAGCCTCGAAAAGGCCTTTACCAAAGTCGGTCAGGGTGTAAACGGTAATTCTGGCGTTGTTCTTGTCGAGAACGAGGAGGTCTTCCTTGCAGTAGCTGACCGCAGTAACGGTGCTGAACTTACCGAGGGAGCTTCCCGAGCCGCCGAATGCGCACAAGAGGTTGCCGTTGGTATCGTAGGTGAAGATGTGGTTGTTGGTCGTATCGATCGCGGTGTACATTCCGAGGCTGTTGATCTCACAGTCGATAAATCTCGAAACACGCGAGTTGATATCGGCACCGACATTGGTAGAAAGAGCAATGTCGCCCGCGGGGGGGTAGAAGCCTGCTCTTCTCAGAACGTCGTCACCCGAAGGATTGAGCTTCTTGATGGGAGCGTAGTCACTTGCGGTGCTCTTACTGGTAAGAGCCGAATACTGCTTCTGACCGTCGATCTTGGAAGAAGTAACGTAGAGGAAGTCACCGTCGATTGCAACGCTGTCGTAGTTAGCGGGAAGCTGCTTTGCAGACTTCTGACGCTGTGCGGCGGTCTGGAGCATACGCCAGAAGGCCTCACTCGAGGAAAGCGTAACCGACTGAGCTCCGAGGAAGGACTGGAACTCGCCCTTAACGTTGAAGACGAGAAGTCCCATGTTGGAGGAGTTGGAAACGACGTAGACGTTACCCATAACGTCAACGGCTACCGACTTGGGCTGGAAGATGAAGTCCTCGGTGATACCCGTTCCCTGGGGATCCTCGATTACCATCGTAGCGGTGTCGTTCTCTCCGATGACGACGACGCGCTCGTTACCGGTGTCGGCAACGTAGATCGTTCCGTCCTCGAGAACGTGGATTCCGCCGGGGTTCTTGAAGACGTCCTGAGGATCGCCGTTGAAGGGGTTTGAGAAGGAAACGATCTGACGGAGATACTCATAGTTGTTATTTCCGTCGTAGATGAGAATTCTGGTGTTCTCCTCAGCGGTGTCAAGAACGTAGACGAGGCCGCTGTCGGTAGAATAAACATCCGAAGGGTTGAGCGCCTTAACGCCGAGGTTATCCTCGAGCTGAAGCGCGGTGACGGGAGTGTATACGGAAGCTGATTCCTTATACTGTCCGTCGTAGGTGTAGAAGTAAGCGTCATAGCCCTCGGCTACCGCGGAGGTAGCAGTGAGGATTGCAAGAACAAGGGCTACGAACAATACGAATAATTTCTTTTTCATGTTGTTCCTCCCTTAGTCTTTCATACCTGAGGTTGACATCGTCTCAAGAACGTTGCTCTGTGCGATGAGGAATACCGTGATAGGTACGATCATCATAAGGAGCGAAGCTGCAGCGCTGACGCCGGCACGGGTGATACCCGCGGCGGTGATCTGCGACATAGCGTAGTTGAAGGTCTTGAGAGATTCTTCGTAGATGTAGTTGGTACCGCCCGTATTCCACAGTCCCTGGAAGGAGAAGATTATGAGGGTAACCCAACCGGATTTAACCATCGGCATAACGATTCTGAAGAGGATCTTCATTTCGCCGCAGCCGTCGATTCTCGCAGCCTCGATAACCTCAACGGGAACCATCTGTTCCATAAACTGCTTCATAAGGTAAAGACCCATTGAAGTACCCATTGCAGGGATTATGTAGGACCAGTAGGTATCGATCCATCCGAGACTGGACATTACGAGGAAGTTAGGAATACCGGTAACGCTTCCGCCGACGAACATAAGTGCGTATCTTACGATACTGAAGTAAGCCTTACCGCCAACCATACGGCGTCTTGCGAAAACGTAGGCGCAGCAGGAGGAGAGAAGAACGTTACCGACGGTACCGCAGATTGCGATAAACACGGTGTTGAAGATGTAGCGGCTGAAAGGTACGGTGGAGGTATTCATAAGCTCGACAAGATCACTGAAGTTCTTGCCGGTGGGGTTGTAGACGAAGAAACGAGGGGGAAATATCCACAACTCACTCAGGGGTTTGAAGGCGTTTGCGACGACATAGACCATCGGAAGAACCATTATCGACGCAAAGAGGAGAAGGAAGATGAGGGTGGCGATGTAGCCGCCGGTCGATCTGTTGCGCAGACGCATATTGCTCATGTGCGCGCCCTTGTTCATGCCCAGCTTTGACTTTAAGTCTTTAATAGATAACGTCATCTTACTCACCCACCCTTTCGATAAGCTTGCGGATAATGTAGTTCATACCGACGATGAGAAGGGTAAGTATAACTGCGATGGCGCAGGCATAACCCATTTCGTAACGGGATCCGCCGTAGTCCTCAAGGTGGTTCATTATCGTATGTACGGCGTACTGAGTCGAGGGGAATCCGCAAAGAGCGTTACAGATACCGCCGACGCCGAAACCGCCGGAGATCGACATGATAGCACCGAAGAGGAGCTGAGGACGCATGATGGGAAGGGTGATGTAGTAGAGCTCCTGCCAGCGGTTGGTAACACCGTCAACCATTGCGGCTTCGTAGTAGGTACGGGAAACACCCTTAAGACCTGCAGCGAAAGTAAGGAAGCCGGTACCGAAGCTGGTCCACAGAGCAACGCACACGACCAGGATCATCATGTAATCGGGATTCTGGAACCATCGTATCGGCTCGTTTATAAATCCGGCGTCAAGCATAACACCGTTTACAAGACCGTAGGAGTCGGAGCTGAAGAGGTAGGTCCAGATAAAGTAGACGTTACCTGAAATCGAAGGTGCGTAGAACAGGAAGATCATTATGGTACGGAGGGCACCCTGCATTTCGTTGATGAGCCAAGCCATCAGGAAGCTGAGGATGTAACCGCCGGGGCCGATGCAGATCGCCATTATGATCGTGTTCTTAAGACCCGTGATAAAGAGGTCGTCGTTGGTGAGAAGGTTCAGATAGTTCTCGATTCCTATAAACGAGGGGGACTGCAGCATATTAAAGTAGGTAAAGCTGAGTACTATCGAGATAAGGATAGGAAGAACGTTAAACGTGATGAATATCAGCATGTAGGGTGCAGACATCAGATAACTGGTGAGGTTTTCCTTACCGAAGAACGGCAGATGTCTGATTACTTTTTCTTTTCTTTTAAA
Source organism: Clostridia bacterium (assembly GCA_017467405.1). Taxonomy (GTDB): domain Bacteria; phylum Bacillota; class Clostridia; order Oscillospirales; family Acutalibacteraceae; genus RGIG1913. Next base: position 424,259 of record JAFTSH010000001.1, on the reverse strand, counting down.
CACGTGTCTTCCCTCCTTTACTTAGACTCGTTGATGGCAGCGAACTCTTCGCGCTTCTTCTTAAGCTCGGCGTTGATCTCGATTATGGTATCCTCGAGCTCTTCGGAAGGAGTTGCTGCGTTGTTGCAGACGGTATCGAAAGCGAACTTCCAATAACGGCTGACCATGTAGTTACCGGGCACGCAGGGAGTTCCCTGAGTGTTTTCGAGCTGCGACATCAGCGAGTTGTACTCACTGGAGGTCCAGCCGAGGGTGCCGAGAGCGTCCCTGTTAGCAGTAGGCTGCTTACCGGCGGCACCGAGGAGAGCTTCCATCTGGGTGCAGTAGCCGGACTGGGTCTCAGCCGAGGTCCACCACTTCATGAAGTCCCAGGCCTTAGCCTTGGTCTCCTTGTCGAGACCCGAGATCATAATAACGCTGGAGCTGCTGGAAACGGTGGTGTTGTCGATCACGACGGTTCCGTCCTCCTGAACCTTTTCGGTTCCGGGGATGGGCACCATGTCCCAAAGTCCCTTGATTTCGGGAGCAAAGAGGGTGAGCTGGTTGTACTGAGTGTAGTCGGTGATGGCCAGAGGCATCTCACCGCTTCTGAAACGGTTGGAGAAGTCGAAGTCGACGGGTACGCCGTACTCGGTGTACAGATCGCAGAAGGTCTCGAAGGCCGAGATGGATCCGTCGGAGCTGAAGTTGATGGTGGCGTTCTTGATGGGCTTGCCCTTCTCGTCGACACCGTCGTTGTAGAGGTTCTCACCGTTCTGATAGAGGAAGGTGAGGTAGTTGTTCATGGAGGGGGTAAGACCGACGTCCATGTTGCTCCTCTGAAGAATAGGTATAATGTAAATGAACTCGGTCCAGGTCTTGGGAGGCTCGAGTCCCATCGACTCAAAGATGTCCTTACGGTAGAACATCATCGAGAAGTTCTGGTTCTCGGGGAGAGCGTAGGTACCGCCGTTATATTCAAACGGGGTGATGGCACTCGGCTCAAATCTCTTGGTGACCTCTTCGAAATCCGCAAACTGGGTCAGATCTTCAACGGCGCCTCTGACGGCGTAGTTGACGGGTTCGTCGTTAGTCGAGCCGATCGAAACGTCAGGTCCGATTCCGGTAAGAACCGACGGGAGCAGCGCCGAGCCTACGACCAGCTTGACGTTGACGTTTCCGTCATAGGTGTCTCTGAGGAGCTGGCGGAGAATCTGAGCCTGGTCGCGTCCGGAGTGGATCCAGACCTCGAGGGGCTCCGAGCCGTCGTCCTCGCCGGTAGTGTAGGGAGTGCTGTAATCTATTATGAAGGAGTTAATAAAGAGTTTGATATTAAACCCGATATTGCTAAAGAATCCTGCTTCGGCATCCTTAAGTTCCATGTCGCCCGAAACGACGGTAAGGTAGTCGACGCTGAGGGACTGATCTGTCATGGTAAGAGCGGCACTACCGAGCGAACCGGTGTTGCTCTTGAAACGCGCGAAATGATCGGGGATCTTTTCGGGCTTGGTGCTCATAACGTCAAGCTGATCGTTGATCTGATTGATGAGCGAAATAACCTGAGCATTGTCGTTTCCGCACTTGTCGGTGATCTCCTTGATGAGAGTCGCCATCTCCTTGCGGACACGCTTCATCTCTTCGAGGACCTCGGGAATGGTCTTGTCGAAGTCGTAGTCACGGTACTTGTCAGGCGAGGTACCGGTGATCTTAAGAATGCTTCTGTAGATGGCGTTGAGGTCGTTGATGCAGACGTTAAGACGCTGGTTGATCTCGTACATATCGCCCTGAGTAACCTCAAGACGGATTGTATTTACGCCCTCGTTGAGGTAGAAGTAGAAATCGTTCTTGCCGTCGCCAAGGCACTTGTTTACCCAGCCGTCGCTGTCGTAGTGGAACTTGACGAACATAGCCTCTTCAAAAGGAACTACTCCGTTTATGTAGACCTTTCTTGAAACGTACATATCCTCAAGACCGGTCTGTCTGTACTTGACGGCGATCTTGTAAAGGCCCGCCTTGGGAGCCTTGACCGACCATTCTACCCAGTCACCTGCGGCGTCCCATCCGGTGTAGCCGATTATGTTAAGGGTGGTACCTGCATCGCTCGAGGGGGACATGGCGCTGTCGGTACGGTCGGAGGAAGCGTTGATCGAGAAGGAAGAAGTTGCAGAGGGAGTTTCGGCCTCGATCTGGATGCTCTGGCCGTTGACCTTCTTGGCGTCGCCGCCGTTGGCCTTGTAGTAGTCGGCGTAGGAGCCGGGCTCTGCTACGTTGGAGATCTCGATCTTATCGACTACCAGCATTTCCTTAAGGGATTCGAAGCAAAGGAGATGCGTGCCGGCCTCAAGATAGAAGTCGACAGCCCTGCCGTCGCCGCCGGTAAGGGTCTTGGTGATCTCGGTTTCGACAATGGTGGGGTTGATGGCAAGCTCGTCACCGATGTCATCGGTGGGGAATCTGCCGACGCCGTAGCCGTTGTCCTTGTCAGAGTATTTGGTGGTCCAGTAACGGTCGAAGCTTACGCCGGAGAAGTCCGAGAAGGGAACCTGTCCGTCGATAAGGATTCTTCTTTCGGCGTTTCTGTTCATGGTCGTATCGTTGGCGGTATAGGTAACCGTGAGGTTATACATACCGGACGACTTGACGTCGAATCTCCAATAGACCTTGGAGTTCTCATCGGTCGATACGGCCTTGCCGCCGTCAAAGTCATCACGCTCGGCAAGTGTTACGCCCTTGCTGACTTCGGTACCGTCGGACAGCGAGGCAATGTAATCCTCACCCTGAACGACGACCTTGTCAGAGCCGACAATACCCGCAACCCCGGCTTCTTCGAGTTCAGCCAGGTACTGATAGTACTTGTCGACCGACAGTTCGGAACCCTGTTCGACGTTGAGCAGATCCATTATTACGTCATACTCACCGCCGGTCAGCGTTTCGCTGTTGTCAGTGATTTCTTCCGACTCTGCACCTTCGGCGAGCGCAGTGACGCCGAGGGAGAGGAAAAGAACCAGTGCCAACAGAATGCTGGTCAGTTTCTTTAGCATTTGGGATACCTCCAGTGGATTTATTACGGTCTTCGGGAAAACCGCACACAAAGCCGGGAAGGAGCGTGTCCTGAAAATGGACGCAATACTCCCAGCTATGTATAGTTAATTTTATATGATTGAGGCCAATATGTCAATAGCTTTTTTGGTTATATTAACATCGAAATCTGCTCTTTTGACAAAGTACGAGGTATTTATTTGTCACACTTTGACAAAAAGCAAAACAGGAACAGTAAGACGCGGCTTTACAGCGAAATATCGTTCCTGTTTTCATTTTCACTTCACGGAGTATCAGACCCCGTCTTCACCGAACACCTTGCGGTAATAATCGTTCTGGATGATCAGCTTCGAATACTTTTTGCGGTTGGCCGCCAGCTTTTTATAGTACGAAACGTATTCTTCGTCCACTGCCTCGTCGGTGAGATTTACGTAGGTGCCGTTTTTGGAGTTGTATCTGACCTTATCGGTCATCCATCCGTAGGGGAAGACGACGAGCGGCGTGCAATCGGAGAAGATGTCGCGTCCGGCAAGCAGTCTTGAGTCGTACTCAAGCCCGAAGAGGTTCGAGATAGTAGGAATAAGGTCAAGATGGTAGATCGGACGGTCTATTACCTCGTGCTCAAGCAGGTTATTGTAGATGATCAGGTTATTTTTATACTGACCGAACTGCTCGAACTCGGCATCGAACTCCTGACCGGTGAATTCCTCAACGGTTGCTTTATCGAGTCCGTAAGGATAGTGGTCGGTGGAAAGCACGATTACGGTGTTGTCCAGCTTTCCTGCGAGGGTAAGCTGCTCGATAGTATACTCAAGCGCCTTGTCAAGTTCCATATTACAGGCGATATAGGCCTGCGCCTGCTCCGACATATTGGGACGGGCCGCCTGTATCTCGGCCTTATGCTTCGTAGACATACGGTTTCCCGAAAAGCTGTAGTTCATGTGGCCGCTGACCGTCATGTAATACAGATGGAAGCTGTCCTGCTGGAGTGCGGCGGGCAGGGTTGCCTGCATCATCTCAAGGTCTGACTCGGGCCACGAATAGTTGATATTGAGTCCGCCCTTGTCCCCTTTTCCGTAGCCCTGATAGTTATAGCCCATGTTGGGATGGGAAAGGTTACGGGAATAGTAGGTCGAAGTATGGTTATGGTAAGCCCAGACGTGGCTGTAATTGATCTTATTGAACTGATTTCCGAGGCAGAACGGCAGATAGGTGCTCTTTTGTCCCGTGTACTTGAAGGCAAGGGAGCCGTTAATATATCCCGTCGGGAAAAGTCCGGTACAGTTGCCCCACTCACCGTCGGTGGTTGAGATTCCGAGAAGGGGTGAATAGTAATTCGTAAACTCCCATCCGTTGTGGACGAGCTTATAAAGCGTCGGGGTCAACTCCTGATCGACGCAGTACGGAGAAAAGGCCTCGGCAGTAAAGTATATGAGGTTGTACCCCTCGAACATTCCCGTGTGGGCGTTCTTCCTCGTCGGCTCAACGCTGTTGAAGTACTCGTGCATTCCTTTGATCGTCTTGTTTTCCTCGTTGGCGATCAGGGTTTCAAAGTCGATGTCCATCACGTTGGGTGAGGTATCGATCTGAGGATCGGTATTTACGGGGAGGTCTTCCTCGCCGGGATAGCTTCCCTCGAGGTCGTCCTGAGAAACGCCCTCTCCGACGCTGATTCCGAAAACCTTTCTGAACAGGTCGACGGTCGACGACTGAGTGACGCCGAAGGTTGCTACCGTTTCGTTGGAAACCGCGGTCTTGAAATAAAGATTGTAAGGGCTGGCGCCTTCTTTAGAGCCGACCAGCATTGTGATGGCCAGCACGAGATAGAGCAGAAGGCCGCCGCCTGCCATAAGTCCTTTGAACCGGATATTGGTACGCAAAAACACGAACTTCTTTTTACCGACGAGGAAAAGAACCGCCAGCGGTACGCCGAAGATGAGCAACAGGGGGAAGAAATAGTGCAGTATCGGGTCGATCATATTGCCCGCGAATTCGGCGGCGCTTCCCGCCTCCGAAAGAAGATCGAAAATGAAGGGTGTCTTGAACATTCCGTAGTAGACCACCTGTACCGCAAAGAAGAAGCCGATCAGAACCGTCAGCACGACCGCCGTCCAGAAGTTCACCTTCTTCTTGAAGAAGGTACCTATAACGTAACAGAAGGCACCGCCCAGAACGCTGAAGAAGAAGACGTAGAGCAGGTCTGCCGAGAAAAAGGAGGTGTAGTCGGAGGCCACGGCAACCCTGAAGACAAGCTCCATGAAGAAAAGTGTGAAGATATAATAGAAAAGAAGACCGAGCGCCCAGCGCTTCGGCTTTTTGGTGCCGTTGCTTACCCTGCGCGAGCCGGAGCTTCTTGACGAAGAAGTGGAGCTTCTTGACGAGGTACTCCTGCGGGAGGCAGAGCTTTCCTCCTTACGGGAGGACGAATCGGAGGATGCCGCAAAGCGCGAAAAATCCCACGAGTCGCCGGAGGAATAAATATCGTTATTGCTGTTATAATTATCCATTGCTTTTCCCTTCGCAAAGTAATCAAAAGTAAAAGTTCGGTTATCCGTCTGATTTATTTTAATACTTAATTTATTCTTTGTCAACAGGCAGCATATAAATATGAAAAAACACTCTTTTCGTTATTGCGTGGTGAAGGTATGAAAAAAATGTATATTGCGGCGGCGGGTGCGGCCATCCTGATGCCGCTTTTGCTGATACGCTCGGAGGATGCCGCAAGGGGCGTTTACGACGGGCTCCTGCTCTGCGGTGGAACCCTTATCCCCGCCCTCTTCCCCTTTATGGCGGCGGCAGAGATCTTTGCGTCCTGCGTTCCCTGCAAAACCCGAGGCGGTGCGGTTCTTCTTACATTTATACTCTCCTTTGCGGGAGGCTATCCCGCAGGGGCGCGCTGTACCTCGAAATTTTTCTCGCGCGGATTGCTAGACAGGCGGCAGGCGTCGATGCTCTTTCTCTCCTGCTTCAACACCGGCCCTGCCTTTGCGGTCACGGCGGTGGGAATAATGATGCGGAACAGTATGAAGGAGGGGCTTTTGCTTTGGGGGATCAACGCCCTTTCCTGCATTATCACGGCGCTCGGCATATGGACGATATACGGCAGACTCGGTCCCGAGCTTTCGTGCGCCGTCAGATCCGGCGGGGAATCGCGTCCTGCCGCGGTATCGGCCGTATCCTCCGCTTTGACGGGTATGATGACAGTATGCGGCTTCACCCTTCTCTTTACCTGTCTTTTGCAGATACTCGCGGGCTTTTTCGGAAAGGGATTACTATACACCGTCGCGGCCGCGCTCTTTGAAGTTACCAACGGATGTCTTGCCCTCTCCTCACGCAGCAGTCTTTGCATCCTATCGGCCTGCATAGGACTCGGAGGGCTCTGCGTATGGGCACAGAACATGAGCTTTGCAAAAGAATTCGGCATATCGTTTCGTGCATACGCCGCGGCGAGGATATTTCAGGCTGCGGTATCTTTCACGCTCGCTCTCCCCTTTTCGTCCCCGTTGTTCACCGACGTTTTTTCGGGAGAAGATGTACTGACCGCCGAATTCACCTCGGCAGGCGCGTCGGCGTCGGTCGGGATTTTCCTGCTCACCGCGGTTATTGCGGGTCTGCTTTATAAGATCTGCTCACCTAAAAAGAAGGCGGAAAACTGAAAAGGCTGCTTCACTCAGGGTGAGGCAGCCTTTTTAGTTACATAGGCAATATTAAAGACGCGACGGTGAAATAGATCAGCAGGGATATTGCGTCGACGAGTGTGGTGATAAAGGGGCTCGCCATAACGGCGGGGTCGAAGCCCATCCGCTTCGCGACTACCGGCAGAAGTCCGCCGAAGATCTTTGAAACGATTACGGTCAGCAGCATCGTGATACAGACCGTTACCGACTCGAGCATACTGACTCCGGTGCCCATTATCAGATTATCGATCAGGATTATCTTGAGAAATCCCGCGATGGCGAGTGCGACGCCGCAGACGAGGGCGACGCGCAGCTCCTTCCATATTACGCGCAAAACCTGACGCATCTCGATCTCTCCGAGGGCAAGTCCGCGGATTATGGTTACCGAGGCCTGTCCGCCGGCGTTTCCTCCCGTTCCCATCAGCATCGGTATAAACGCCACGAGGACGGGAAACTTTCCGAGCGCACCCTCGAAGGAGGTGATTATTCCGCCCGTAAAGGTTGCCGAGACCATGAGCAGCATAAGCCACGGAAATCTCTTGCGGAAGGTCTCGAAAATTCCGGTTTTGAAATAAGACTTGTCGGTAGGAATAATAGCGGCCATCTTTTCGATGTCCTCAGTCGCTTCCTCTTCCATTACGTCCACGGCATCGTCGACGGTGACTATTCCGAGTATTCTGTCCTCTTTGTCGACGACGGGCAGAGCCATCAGGTCGTACTTTGAGAAGGCCTGAACGACGGCGTCCCTGTCCTCGTAGGCACCGACCGAAATCACGCTGTCACTATCGGTCATTATCTCCGACACCTTGGTTTCGTAGTCGGCAAGGAGAAGATCCTTGACCGTCACGATTCCGACGAGACGTCGGCGGTTGGTGACGTAGCAGGTATAGACGGTTTCCTTGTCCACGCCCTCGCGGCGTATTCTCGCGAAGGCCTCCTCGACCGTCATGTCCTCACGGAGAGACACGTACTCGAGGGTCATCAGGCTTCCTGCGCTGTCCTGAGGATATTGCAAAAGCTCGTTTATCTGTTTTCTGGCGGCCGGGTCGGTATTCTGCAGAATACGCACCACCACCGAAGCCGGCATCTCTTCGATCATATCGACGGTATCGTCAAGATACATATCCTTGATGACGGCGGCGAGCTCGCGGTCGCTGAAACTGCGTATCAGCAGCTCCTGCAGATCGGGCTCCATGTACGAAAAGACCTCACTCGCGAGCTCCTTGGGGAGTATGCGATAAAACAAGGGCAGTTCGTTTTCTTTCAGCTCTTCCATGATCTCAGCCAGGTCGGCGGGATTCATTTCCGAGACCAGAGGGCGAAGACTCGAAAGCTTGCCCTCACCGACGAGTGAAAGTATCTCGTCAGCCGTTTTTCTGATTTCTTCCTGCATTTTGTGCTTACCTCCTTAACGTAGTATGGGGATTAAGGATGGCACAAAACCGCAAAGCGTATTAAAGGATTTTTGACCGCAACGGAACGCGGTCCGACTCAGTACGTTCTCGCGGTTTTATACCGCCGCTACTTCCCGATTCCATTACGATCTCACCTCTCAATAAATTGATTTAGGGGCACTCGCGCCCACGCTATTATGTTACACCCGCATGAAATTTTTGTCAACAGTTATTTTTTTTCATTTTCCTGTTTATTTTTGTCGCTTTCTGTGTTATTATTCCATAGAAAGGCGGCGAATAATTTGGCTAAAAGGCTTTTTAACAAACCCGTAAAGCAGTGCTGCTGCTGTCTGCACGGAACGGTATCGGCCGAGGGTGACTCGGTGCTCTGCGAAAAGCGCGGAGTAATGTCCCTTTTCGGAAGCTGCCGCAAATTCGTTTACGATCCTCTTGCGCGCGAGCCTCACGTTCCCGAGGTACTGCCCGAATATTCCGACGAGGATTTTGCGCTTTGACCCTTCACTGAATATTATATGCCTCCGGCCGAAAACCGACCGGAGGCATTTTTCTTTTAATATTATCAGCCGAGCTCAGGAACCTCGACGATCCAACCCTTCTGATCGGGAAGGGTTCCCCACTGGATACCGGTAAGGGTATCGTACAGCTTCTGGGTGAGAGGGCCGATCTTTCCGTCCGAGATGTGGGCGGCCTCGCCCTTGTAGTCCAGCTCCTTGACGGGAGAAACGACGGCGGCGGTGCCGGTGCCGAAGACCTCTTCGAGCTTACCGTCTCTTGCGGCCTGCATTATATCGTCGATCGCAAGTCTGTCCTCGATCACCTCGTAGCCCCAATCGCGCAGCAGCTCGATGGCGCTTCTCCTGGTAATGCCGGGAAGAACGGTGCCGACGGTGGGAGCGGTATAGATCTTTCCGTCGATCTTGAAGAGAATGTTCATCGCTCCGACCTCTTCGACGTACTTCTTCTCGATTCCGTCGAGCCAGAGCACCTGAGAGAAGCCGAGCTTTTCGGCCAGCTCGCCCGCCTTGATCGAAGCGGCGTAGTTACCGCCGCACTTTACGGCGCCGGTAAGGCCGGGAGCCGAGCGGATGTAGTCGTCTTCAACGTAGATCCTCACGGGAGCAAGGCCTGCGGCATAGTAGGCACCCGAGGGAGCGCAGATTATGCAGAAAATATACTTCTTGGAGGCGTGAACGCCGAGACCGACGTCGGTTGCGAACATAAAGGGACGGATGTAGAGGGACGCTCCGTAGGTGTGGGGCACCCACTCGCGGTCAATATCCACAAGGGTCTTTACCGCCGTTACGAAATCGTCAACGGGGATCTTGGGCATACAAAGTCTGTCGCAGGAATCGTTCATTCTGACGGCGTTGCACTCAGGGCGGAAAAGCTGTACCTTTCCGTCAGCGGTGCGGTAGGCCTTCATTCCCTCAAAGATCTCCTGTGCGTAGTGAAGCACAACGCAGGCAGGGTCGATGCTGAGGGGGGCGTAGGGAACTATCCTTGCGTCGTGCCAGCCGATTCCTTCGTCATAGTCCATCAGGAACATATGATCGGTAAAAATCTTTCCGAAGCCGAGCTTGCTCTCGTCCTCGGGTCTTGATTTTCTTTGGTTTGTAAGAGTGATTTTGATATCCATTGTGATTTTCCCTCCAGAAAAATGAGGCAAGGGCGGTAGACGCCCCTGTGTGTCTTACGACCTTATAATTATAGCAGAACAGAAAGGAATGTCAATAACCGCAGGAATAAATATGCGCTCAAAAATCATAAATATAACTTGCAAAACGAACAAGATGGTGTTATACTAATCGAGGTCGGAATATCCCGATCGTGTGAATATGCGCCGGAATGATGGAATTGGCAGACGTGCTGGACTCAAAATCCAGTGGTAGCGATACCGTGCGGGTTCGACCCCCGCTTCCGGCACCAGAAAACGACAGATTCCGACAGGAATCTGTCGTTTTCAACTAAATCCACCCTTGAGGGTGGGTGAAATCGTTTTCGACGATGAAATCCAACTTCGTTGGATGAAATCCGCCTCGACGGCGGATGGGTGGATTTAATTTCATCTGAGGCAAAGCCGAAGATTTCATCAGCGTCAGCTGATTTCATCCTTGCGTCAGCAAGGATTTCATATCGAAAATACATCGTTTGCAAATTCTCGTTTCTATGTTATAATACTCAAAAAAGGCGGTGACTGTATGAAAAAGCTTGCATTGTGTTTAGTATGTTTGATTATTCTTTGCGCGACTGCTTGCAAAGCCGATAATTCTCACCCTGACCTGCGTTCAGGTACCTACTATATGTCAGGTTATTTTGAGTCCGGATCAAGACCTTATATAACGCTATCTCTCGAAGACGACACTTTCCGTATGGGAGAAGGACAAATACTTTCGTTCTCGGAATTCGGCTCTTTTGAAATCGCTGAAAATAATCTTATAGTTAAGGCGCGGTTCACGACCTTCACTTTTGAAATCAAGGACTCGAAAACACTGATCCTTATTGATAACGGCAACGGTGAAACCTTCGATTTTGCGGAGAATTCAGAATTTATTTTCAGTAACGATATCATCTAACCGCCGCCGTACCTACGATAAATATCCGCCGAAGACACGCGCTCTGCCTACTGCAGGGCGCGGTTTTATTAAAAATTTCAAAAAAAGCAAAATCAATCTTGACTTTTCAAAACAAGGGAGTATACTATACGCGAACATTTTAGGTTTTGATATCTTTTTTGACTCAAAACTATAAAATTCTGCTCATAAAGGAGACCTTCCGAATGCAAATTGACCCGCGTGTGAACAATACCGTTTTCCCGACGAGCGGTATCAGGTACAGCGTTACCTATTCGGAACTCACCGGAAAGAACGACAATACGGGAGCTCACATCCACAACTGCTACGAGATGTATCTCAAGCTTGACGGCAACGTTTCGTTTCTCGTAAACGATCATATCTTTCCAATCGACACCGACTGCATTATTTTCACAAGACCTAACGACGTACATTACTGTATATACAACGACGAATGCCGTCACGAGCACTACTGTCTGTGGATCGATCTTCCCGCAAACTGCACTCCCTTTGAGTTTGCAAGCAAGGACGATTTCAACGGCTATATCAAGCTTGATTTCACCTCCAAGGAGCGGATGGTGGCTCTGCTCAATCTGCTGCGCGAGGGCTCACGTTCCGAACTTGAAAGGACGGCGGCACTTTTTGAACTTATGTCGCTGATCGAGAAGAACGCGCTTCACCGCAATGACGATCCGAACAGCGCACGCATACCCAAAGAAATGCAAAAGATACTTGACTATATCAACTCCAATTTTACCGAGATCAAGTACGTCAAGGATATCTACGACGTATTTTTCATCAGTCCCGCAACCCTCAGCCGTTGGTTTGAGAAATACATCGGTACCTCTCCGCACGAATTTCTCGAATCGAAAAAGCTGGCACTTGCCAAAAAGCTGCTTAACGGCGGACGGTCGGTAACCGACTCGGCAACGCTTTCGGGGTTTGCGGATAACTCCTATTTCACCTACGTATTCAAGAAGAAATTCGGTATTACTCCGACGGAATACCGCCGCAACCTCACCGAATAACCGCCGCGCGTCGGACGAAAGGTTCTGATTTTTATGTTTGAATACTACGCTTTATTTGTTTTCATTACTCTTCTCGGCCCGCTCAACAGCATCTATCTGATGAAGAAATATCAGCTGGCGACGGGAACCTCCCTTAAATCCAACGTTCTTTACTGCTTTATCAACGGAGTCGTATCGGCCGTCGTTCCCGCAATCGTTATGGCGGTAAGGCGAGTCCCCTTCCAAACCACTCCATACTCGGTGCTTATGGCGTTGGGACTCGTTCTCAGCTCGGCCATCCACACCGTCGCCGTCTTCAAGGCCTACGAAAAGGGACAGATAGCGGTGGTAAACATCTTTTCCACCGTCGGAAACATCATCTTTTCCTGCCTTTGGGGCGTGATCGTGCTGGGAGAAAAGCTCTCGGTCGTAGGACTGATTGCCATTATTATGATGCTCTCGTCGGTCGTTCTGATACAGCACAAGGGAACCAATCAGAAAACCGACTTCAAGCTGCTGTGGCTTTACGCGATAATCATTCTCTCCACAAGCGCAACGAGCATACTCAGCAAGCAGCATCAGGTCGAAACCACCTTCGCGACGGTTGATACCCTGAGCTTCAGCGTATGGGTCGGTGCACTGCGAGCAATCGTCTTTGCTGTGATAACCCCCTTTATGATGATGAGCAAGAAGCACAACAAACAGATCGTCGTGTCAAAAAAACCGATCTTTTACGCTATTGCGTCTTCGGCGGTTTCGGGAGGCAGCTACATAATATCTCTTTTCACGAGCAAGATGCTTCCCATCGTAATTACCTCTCCCCTTTCCACCGGACTCGGAATACTCATGTCCACCGCACTGCCGTGGTTGTTGTTCCACGAAAAGCTCAGCCGCAGACAGATCGTTGCCGCAGGCCTCAGCCTCGTCGGTGCCGTAATGTTCGTGATCGGTTAAAAGCAAATAAAAAACTCAACCCTCCCCGCGTTGCCGAGAACGGCACGGTGGGGAGGGTTTATGCTTGGGTCATATCGTTTTAAGACAAAGCCGCGCGGGATCAGCCGAGCACTCCGACGTGCTCGAGGAGTATTTTGAGTCCCATCAGTATCAGTATCGTGCCGCCGAGAAACTCGGCCTTGCTGCGGTAGGCAGTGCCGAAAAGCTTTCCGATCCAAACGCCGAAGGCGGAAATAACGAGGGTGACTACCCCGATCACCGCAAGCGCAAGGACGATATTAACGTCATCCTGCAAAGCAAAGGTCACGCCGACCGCCAGAGCGTCAATGCTCGTGGCAACGGCGAGGGGAAGCATTGCGCGCGGAGTGAAGCAGTCGTCCACCTTCTCCTCATCACCGAAGGCCTCGCGTATCATATTGCCTCCGATCAGCGCGAGAAGTATAAACGAGATTATGCCAGTTACAAGCTCGATATCCGATTTCGGAATATCGAAACGGGAAACGACGAAATATCCGACGAATGGCATCAGCACCTGAAAACCGCCGAAATAAAGTCCGCATATCAGCGCGTGGGAAAATCTGAGCTTACGCACCGAAAGGCCTTTACATATCGACACCGCAAATGCATCCATTGCGAGTCCCACCGCTATCATCAGTATCTCCCAAAGCTGCATTTCAACTACCCCCGCCGTAAAGTTTACGCATTAAGACACAAAAAAAGACCCATCCGTCCCCTTGACGGATAAGTCTCGCCGTTTCATACCGGGCCACGGACAAGTCCGATTATGTTGACCCGATCGCACCGTCTGAAAAATCAGCTGCCGGCTACTCCCTTATGCGCTCTGAATTATATCACCCGTTTAACCCTTTGTCAAGACCGCAGGAATAAAAAAACGGAGAGGCGGTCAGGTCTCTCCGTTCAAACGATTATTACTTTTTGCGTCTGCCCGAACGGCGCAGTTTGCGCGAATACACGCCGACGTACAGAAGGCTTGAGAAGGTAACGAGTGCGGCTCCGATGAGCACCGCGACGTCCGCAAAGCTCACGCGGGTAACCTTCTCGGGCTCGGGAGGCAGCACGTCAACCTCCTGAAGGGCTTCGGTCGGATTGAAAGTTTCCTCCTTGAAGAAGATCGTTTCGTTCTCCTCGAATATTCCCGAGGCGTCTGCGCTCTCCTTCTGCTCTTCCTCTTCCTTTGAGGCGGCGGCTTTACCGACCGTAACGTTAATCGGCGCGGAGCAAAGGGTATAGCTCTGACCCGCAGGCGTCTTGCCCGAATAGGTCACGGCGAAGGATGCGGTACCGCTGCTTTTGAGGGCGGTAACCGTGACGCCGGAAACCGAAACGATCTTTTCGCCCGAAAGCATGATCACACCGAAATCGTCGGCGTTTTTGGCGGTCATACTGACCGTCTTTCCGCCGTAAAGAGAAACCGTAACGTCAAGGGCTGCGGTGCCCTTTTTCTTGGATATCTTGAGATCGTCTCCGCGCTTGATGCCGATCGGCATGGTATCAAAATGGGACGGGTCGTTGGTAGTAACCGAGGCGACGCCCCACAGGAAGGCGTTTTCCATTGCGGGAAGATTTTTATTCTGCGCCGCGTAGGTCCAGGACATCAGATAGAGTCCCTTGTTGCGGTAGGCGGTGACGATGTTTCTCGAAAGGTTGGTGCACTCGACGTCACCTGCCGAATTGTACTGAAGCAACCTTGATGCGGTGGGGGCGACGGTATCGTAGATCGACTCCTCTTCCTTGGGCAGGGCGGGCGTAGAGGCCAGAAGTGAGGTTGAGAGATAGGGCATCAGATTGCGTATCCTTGCGATCTGTGCGTAGTAAAACGAGATTACGTTGACCCTGTCCTCGTAGCCGTACTCGTATATCATGGTGCAGAGCAGTGCGGGAACGGCCTCGGCGGAGGTCTTTATCTCCACCAGAAGTCTGACGTCTGAATCCTTTATAAGCTCGAAAAGCTCCGAAAGCTCGGCAACGTGCTCGTCGGGATAGGTTTCCTTGAACTTCTGTTCAGGCCCCCAAACGTGAAGCTTTTTGAGGTCGCTCATATTTTTGGCGTTGACCTTTCCCTTGCCGTCGGTTACCCTGTCGAGAGTATCGTCGTGCATCATTACCAGCTTGTTGTCCTTGCTAATCTGTATATCCACCTCGAGCATATCCGCGCCCTGCTCCATGGCGAGCTTAAAGCCGCTTACGGTATTTTCGGGTGCCGACTGCGGAACGCCTCTGTGCGCCGCGACGAGACTGCTGCGCGTGACGGTGTTTTTGGGCAAGACCTCGTTTATGACCGAGGTTACGACGGCAGGAGCGTCGGTAACGACTCCGTCTGCGCCCGAAACGAGCATTTCAAGAGCCTTATCTGCCGTAACGCCGTCGCCGTACGACCATACGGTCAGCAGACGCTTTGAAAATTCCGTATTAACCGCACCGTCCGAAAAGCTGCCCGACAAAACGACGCCGCTTGCTCCGCTGGCGTTGGCGGTTTTGGCCATCTGGGAGATTATCTCCTCCTGCTTTGAGGAGGTTATGGCCGAAAAATCGACCATACCTACCGCACTCGGGCATACTCCTCTTACGAGTGTGATAAACGTGTAGTCGGTGCTTACCACCACGATATCCCTGATTCCCGTCAGCTTTATCACCGAAACGAGGTTGGTGGCCTGAACGAAGGTGGTGATGCGCACCGCGGGTATAATCCCGTTTTCGGTCGCCGCGTCAAGCAGCGTTTGCAGGGTTTCGCCTGCTTCTCCCTTTTCGTTTACGACCCTCAGTCTTGAGTCGACGTTTACGAAGACCGCGACCGCGCCGTCCTGCGCCGCCTTCGTCGCCTCCTCGGAGGAAGTAACGACCGCGATATTGCTGACCGAGGTGAGCAGATTGGATTCGGTCTGGAGGTCGATCTTTATCTCGTCCTCCTTCTTTTCCTCTTCCTTTTTCTTGTCTGCCGCAAAAGCAGGCAACGAAGAAGACACCGCGACGGTAATCGCGATGAGAAGCAGAAATGCTGTTTTCAGAAAAGAAAAGGCTTTCAAGCGGCACCTCGGAAAAATTTTCGTTGCACGAACCGTCAGGCAACGATTATATAAATATTACTGTACAATAAATTAAATGTCAATATTGAAAACGGTTGCTTTTTGATGTATAATGCCATGTGGCTAACATATTTCAGCACCAACGGAGGGAGTTCATGAACATACTTGTTACCGGCGGTACCGGATTCATCGGCTCGCACACCTGTGTAGAGCTTCTTGCATCGGGACATAAGGTAGTTATCGTCGACAATCTTTATAACTCAAAGCGCGAAACGGCAGGCGTGATTGAGGATATCGCAAAAAAGAAGGTCACCTTTTACGAAACCGATCTTCTTGACGAAGCGTCACTTGAGGAGATATTCTCCGAAAACAGCTTTGACGCGGTAATACATTTTGCAGGCTACAAGGCGGTCGGAGAATCGGTCGAAAAGCCGCTTGAGTATTACAACAACAACATCGGTTCGACCCTCACTCTTTGCAGAGTGATGCGGAAGCACGGCGTCAAAAAGCTGGTCTTCAGCTCCTCGGCGACCGTATACGGCGCTCCCGAAAGCGTTCCCGTGACGGAGGACTTCCCCCTCTCGGCCACCAATCCTTACGGCAGCACCAAGCTGTTTATTGAATACATTCTCAAGGATCTTTACAACTCAGACAACGGCTGGGACATCACCCTGCTGAGATACTTCAACCCCGTCGGAGCACACGAAAGCGGACTTATCGGTGAGGATCCCAACGGAATCCCAAATAACCTTATGCCGTACATCGCAAAGGTTGCCATGGGCGAGCTCCCCTACCTTCACGTCTTCGGTAACGACTACGGTACCCACGACGGCACCGGCGTGCGTGACTACATCCACGTCGTTGACCTCGCGAAGGGACACGTCAAGGCGATTGAAAACATGAAGGGGCTCGCGGTATACAACCTCGGCACCGGCACGGGATACTCGGTGCTCGACATCGTAAGCGCATATGAAAAAGCTAATGGGATAAAGATTCCATACAAGATCGAGGAGCGCCGTTCGGGTGACGTGGATATGTGCTACGCAGACCCGTCAAAAGCAAGAAAGGAGCTGGGCTGGAGTGCAGAGCTCGGGATCGAGGAGATGTGCCGTTCGTCCTTCGCCTTTGCATCCATGCACAAAAAATAAGATATGATCGATCAGAAAAAAATAGACCGCATCAACGAGCTTGCCAGACGCTCCAAGGAAACGGGACTCACCGAGGAAGAAAAGAAGGAGCAGGCTCAGCTTCGCGCCGAGTACGTTGCCGCCTTCAAGGCCTCACTCACGGGTCAGCTCAACAACACAGTAATTCTCCGTCCCGACGGGACACGCGAAAAACTGAAACACAATCCGCGCGATAAAAAGAACAGCTGACACGGAGGGCCGAATGGAAGTTTCAAGCGTTTATAAAGGACGCCCCGACGACGTCAGAAGCGAGGTCGAGGAGCGCGTTTACCGCCTTTTGGACGAGGTTGGCATCGGCTTTAACCGCATCGACCACGATGACGCCGAAACGATGGAGGACTGCGACGTTATCGGAAGGGTGCTCGGCGCGAGGATCTGTAAAAATCTCTTTTTGTGCAATTCGCAAAAGACGGATTTTTATCTGCTTATGATGCCTGCCGACAAGCCCTTCAAAACGAAGCTGCTCTCCCCTCAGCTCGGTTGCTCGCGGCTTTCCTTTGCGCCGCCCGAAATAATGCAGGGGCTGATCCGCTGCACGCCGGGAAGCGCAAGCCTTGCAGGACTCGTGTTTGATGCCGAAAAGAGAGTTACGCTGGTAATTGACCGCGAGCTGAAAAACGAGGACAAGATCGGCCTTCATCCCTGCAAAAACACCTCGAGTCTTGCTCTTTCGAGTGCCGATATTTTCGGAAAGCTGATTCCGGCACTCGGCCACGAGCCGCATTTCGTGGATCTTACGCTGACCGAATAATACAGTACTTTATCAGACCGTCATCGGATTTTGTTGTTTTATTAAAAACAAGCTGCGGAGAACATATGAAGCTTATCGTAACCGACCTTGACAATACCCTTCTCAAAAGCGACAAAAGCCTTTCGGCGTACACCGTAAGCGTTCTTAAAAGGTGTCGCGAAAAAGGGATCATGATCGCCTTTGCGACGGCAAGAGCCGAAAACGCAATGACGCGGTTTATCGAAGCGGTAAACCCCGATATTATCATTTCTAACGGCGGTGCTACCATCAACGTCAGAGGTGAAGTAATCTACAGAAATCCGATGTCAAAGGAAGACGTTGAAACGATTATCGCGATGTGCCGTCGGTTTACGGATAACAAGGGGTTAATCACGGTCGAATGCGACGAAGGATATTATTGCAATTTCGTACCGACCGATCAGGACCGACGCGCCGCCTTCACCTTTTCGGATTTTGAGATTTTCTCAAAGCCTGCTTACAAGATCACCTCCGTGCTTGAAAACGAAGAGTGGGCAAAGCAGATCGTAAAGAAGTGTCCCGACTGTACGGTTATTAATTTTTCGGGTGAGGATTGGCGCAGATTTGCCGCCAAAAACTCGGATAAAGAAACTGCGCTCAAAATACTGATTGAAAGGCTTGGGATTGACGCGTCCGACGTTATTGCCTTCGGTGACGACTATAACGACGCGGGAATGTTCAAGGTCTCGGGGAACGCGGTTGCAGTCGCAAACGCAATCGACGAGATAAAGCTTTTGGCAGATCATATTACCGACAGTAACGACGATGACGGTGTTGCAAAATTTATTGAAAGACATATACTCGACACCCTGTAAGGGCAAATTCACGGATATTAAAACAGCAAAACGCTTGCGGAATTCGTTTACCGCAAGCGTTTTTATTATTATGATATTCAGTTTTTCTCCGACCCGGATCCGGCGATATGAACGTCGATCTGCTGGTACGGGATGACGATTCCCTGCTCGTCGAAGGTCTTTTTGATCTGCTCGTTGAGATCAAAGTTGACCTGCCAATAATCCGAGTTTTTAGTCCACACGCGCAGCGCGAACACGAGCGCGCTGTCGCCCTGCTGGGAAAGACGCGAGAAGGGCTCGGGATCTGCAAGCACGAGGCTGTGACCCTTTGCAGCCTTGAGAAGAATATCCTTGACCTTTTCGATGTCGGTATCGTAGGCAACCGAGAAGGAAAGGTCTACCCTTCTCGTCTCCTCGGAGGAATAGTTCACCACGACCGAGTTGGTCAGGTTGCCGTTCGGGAGGGTAACCTTTTTGTTGTCGGGAGTGAGCAGGGTGGTGTAGATTATCGAGATATCGGTGACGGTTCCGCTTGCACCGTTTGACTCAATGAAATCACCTACGCGGAAGGGCTTGAAGATAAGCAGCATCAATCCGCCTGCAAAGTTGGAAAGAGATCCCTGAAGTGCGAGGCCTACGGCGGCACCTGCGGTGGCAATTATCGTGACGAAGGAGGTCATCGGGATGCCGAAAATAGACATCGCGGTTACCAGCACGAGAACGTTGAGCACTATCTTGATCAGGCTGATCAAAAAGCTCTTGGCAGCTCCCTCAAGCTTTGAAAAGCCCTTGCTTTTTTCAAGCCTTTTCACGATCCATTTTACGAGCTTGAGTCCGACAACGAGAACGAGAATTCCCGCCAGAAGCTTAAGTCCTACGCTCTGTGCAAGGTTGATGAGATTGTTGAGTATTGCGGACCAATCGATCTTTGCAACTATCATAAATATACCTCCGAAAATATTTTGCTGCATAATTATACACCCTTTGAGGATAAACTTCAACATTTTCCGCGAATTTGACAAAATATAATTTTATCGGCAAAATATGTCGAATGGGGATTTCTTTTACTTGCGCACGGTAAACGGATATGTTATATTTATTAAAGATATGCTTTCGGGAGGTGTCGGTTTGGCTGAGGTTTCTGTCGTCAGATGTGACGATTACAACGCCAATGAAGTAAAAAAGGCTCTTGAGTCTGCCATCGACGCGGTAAACGGACTCGAAAAATTCAAGCCGGGAATGAGGGCGGTCGTCAAGGCCAACCTTGTATCGGCAATTCCCGCGGCAGGTGCCGCCACGACACACCCCACCGTTATCTGTGCGCTCTGCGATATTCTCAGTGAACGCGGCGCTGGTGAGATAGTGATCGGCGACTCCCCCGGCGGACTTTACAACTCCGCCTTTGTCGGCCGTGTCTATAACGTTACGGGAATGCACGAGGCCGAAAAGCACGGGGCGGTACTCAATCGCGATTTCGGCGAGAAAAAAGCCGAATATCCCGAGGCGGCGGTTCTCAAGGAATTTTACTATACCTCTTATCTCGACGGCGCGGAT
The DNA here is from genome assembly GCA_017467405.1 of Clostridia bacterium. GTDB lineage: Bacteria > Bacillota > Clostridia > Oscillospirales > Acutalibacteraceae > RGIG1913. The sequence continues at coordinate 404,270 of JAFTSH010000001.1, read as the reverse complement.
TTTCTCATCGACTTCTGCAAGCTCAAATCCCACGGAATGATGGGAATGTCGGCCGCCGCGAAAAATATGTTCGGTGCCGTTCCCGGAATTCTCAAACCTGAATATCATTACAAATATCCAAAGCACGAGGACTTCGCGAGAATGATAATTGATCTTGACGAGTTCTTCAAGCCCGATCTCTCGGTCTGCGACGCTATCGTCGCGATGGAGGGCAACGGTCCGACGAAGGGCACTCCGCGCAAGCTCGGCGCGCTGCTTGCATCACCCTCGCCTCACCTGCTCGACCTTGCCGCGGCAAGGCTTATGGGACTGACCAAGGACGACGTCCCCACGCTCGAGGCGGCTTTTGAGCGAAATCTTATCCCCGCTTCGGCCGGGGAGCTTGATATTTCGGGCTCGCTCGACGATTTCGCCGTCAGCGACTTTAACAACGTTGCCGACCATAACTCGATCGTGTTCCACTCGGGTGAAACGGGACTGCGAGGACGGATTCTCGGCAGCATCTACCGCAAGGCTCTGTGTCCGCGCCCCGTTCTCAAGCCGAAGGAATGCGTCGGCTGTGAGGAATGCTTCAGAATATGTCCCGCGAAGGCCATCGTGATGAAGGATAAAAAGCCCGTCATCGACCGCAAATCCTGTATCAGGTGCTTCTGCTGTCAGGAATTTTGTCCCAAGGGGGCTCTGAAGGTCAAGCGCCCCGCCATCGCACGAATAATTACGCCCGAAAAATAGCGGCGTCCGATATACCGCATAAATTCATTTTACGGAGGGTACGCAATGCGATTCCCTGTTAAAATCAGAATAACGGCCGTCCTGCTCAGCGCGGTGATGCTGATTTTAGCATCGGCCTGCACGAAGGATACGGCGGCGGGAGCCGACGCGTCGGCTCAGACGGCCTCGGTTTCGGTCCCGCAGACACCCACGTCAAGCCTTTTTGAAAGCTCCGCCGACGAGACCCCGTCCGAAAAGGTTTCCTCGTATATCGACCCGAGACCCATCGAAAGCCGCAACTGCGGACTGCTTGACGCTTCAACGGGAGAGCTTGTCGACGGAAAGTATATTGACGACACGGTATATCCCGCCTCGATAGTCAAGCTGATGACGCTCCTCGTTGCGGACGAGCTTTGTGAGGACAAGGACAACACCTACTGCTCGGTCACCTATTCGCAGATACGCCGTCTTCAGGATCGCGACGCGTACCGCGTAGGACTTGCGGCGGGAGAAAAAATGAGCGTTACCGACCTTATGTACTGCGCCGCTCTTTCCTCGGGAGCCGACGCCGCCGTTGCACTTGCCGCGGGACTTGCGGGAAGCGAAGCCGACTTCGTCGACCACATGAACAGAAAGGCTGCGGAACTTGGACTCAACAACACCGTTTTCGCAAACTGCACCGGTCTGCACAGCAGCTCACAGATCTCGACCGTTACCGATATGGCTCTGTTGATGAAATACGCAATGGAAAGCGAGTTCTGCCGCAAGGTACTGACTACCTACAGCTACACCACCTCGCCCACCTCCCGCCACGGTGAGGGCATCAAGTGCACCAGCAACGCCCTTTCGACCGTCAAGGACTGCGACATTGACGGCAGGATCAGAATAATTGCCGGAAAGACGGGATTTATCAGAAAATCCCTTTACTGTATGGTGACCTACGCGGTAAGCAACAACGGCAAGGAATACATATTCGTTTCGCTCGGTGCCGAGTATAAAAAGCACACCGTAACCGATATGATCTATTTTTACGAAATGCATATGCTTTAATAAATCAAATAACAGGGGAACGTTCCGTAAAAGGGACGTTCTTTTTTTCTGAAGAAGGCAGGTTTTGGGACTCTGACGCATTTAGATCTGCTTTGCGGCATATATTTAACTGACGCCGAACGCAAAATGAACGGCTCAGCAAAAAAATGCCGTCTGTGCGGCAGATAGGATGATAACCGGAATGAGACAGTTTTTTCCCGAAGGACGTCTGATCGGAACACCGGGCAACTCACTTTCACTTTCGTCTCCCACGGCTCTCGCCGAGGCACTCGCGAAAGAAAAAATACTTGAAGCAAGGGCGGTTCTCTGCGACAGCGGACATTCGCTTTCGGTGGATCTGGGATGTATGCGCGGAATAATCCCCAGAGAAGAGGGCGCGGTTGGTATCCGCGAGGGGCGCGTGCGCGATATTGCCCTCATATCAAGGGTCAACAAGGCGGTCTGCTTTACCGTTACGGGATTCTCGCAGGAGAACGACCGCACCGTTGCGATACTCTCAAGGCGGCGCGCTCAGGAGATATGCTTTGAGAACTACATTGATAATCTGCTGCCCGGCGACGTGATCGACGTGCGCGTGACGCATCTTGAGCCCTTCGGTGCCTTTTGCGACATCGGCTGCGGCATTTCATCCCTGATACCCATCGATTCAATTTCGGTCTCGAGGATATTTCACCCGTCCGACCGCTTCAGGGTAGGTGACGACATTCGCGCAGTGGTAAAGGAGCGCGGACCTGACGGCAGGATCACCCTGACACATAAGGAGCTGCTCGGTACGTGGCAGGAAAACGCCGATACCTTTGCACAGGGCGAGACGGTATCGGGCATCATCAGGACGGTGGAGGAATACGGTGCGTTTATCGAGCTTGCACCCAACCTCGCGGGGCTTGCCGAGCCGAGAGCGGGAATACGTCCCGGTCAGCACGCGGGCGTCTACATAAAAAGCATACTGCCCGATAAAATGAAGGTTAAGCTCATCATAATCGACTCCTTCGACGCCGACTATACGCCATCGAAGCCCCGATACTTCTTTACGGGACGTCATATGGACTCCTGGGACTACTCCCCTGCGGGATGCCCCAAAAGGATAAGCACCTGCTTTTGAAAGAAAGACAAAATTGAAGCGCCGTGCTATTGCGCGGCGCTTCGTTTTTTTTGCTCGGTGATTTACTTAAGGCCGTTCTCGTAGGACTGGATCATCTTCTTGACCATCTGTCCGCCGACCGAACCGGCCTGCTTGGAAGTAAGGTCGCCGTTATAACCCTTCTTGAGGTTTACGCCAACTTCGTTAGCAGCTTCCATCTTGAATCTCTCAAGGGCGTCCTTAGCCTCAGGAACAACAATCTTGTTTGCCATTACGCTACACTCCTTTTCAGTAAGCTTTGTGTGCGTTTGCATTCATATTATTTTCATCATACGTTCTTTTATCAATAGTAAAAATTGCAAATTTATGTTGAAACTCATACTTACGGCTTAATCAACCATTTGTTTATTGACAGGAATGTAACCGATGTGTTATCTTTATTGCGCCGACCTGAATTCGGCTGCGGTTATCGGTCAGTTTCCGCAAAACCCGTGCTTTTTTAAGGAGAATTCATGAGCAAAAAGAAAGAAGTTATCAAGCCCGAAAAGAAAAAACGCACAGATCATCCCTTCAGGAAAAATATTTACCTTATCTCGATGATATGGAAAATTTCAAAAATGAGGGTGATCTACTGCTTTTTGTCATATATGATGGACTTTATCTGCTGGGCGTTTGACACCATCGTTTTTACACAGTACATATTCGGCTCCGGCTCACTCAACATGAGCTTCAGGGACGTCACTCTGTTTATCGGCTTCACGATGCTGCTTTATTTCGTGAACTACGTCGTCAGTATTTACGGATGGACGAGGTATTATAAGATAAACAACACGCTACTGGTCAGGGAGCTAAACAAGGCCATGTTTGACAAGGCCTGCAACGTCGATATTTCCTGCTTTGAGGACAGTGAGTTTTTCAACAAATACACGAAGGCATCAAACGAGGTGCACCAACGCTCGGTAAGCGCACTTGAGGATATGTCCTGCTTTGCCGCCGCGACCCTTTCGACGGTGTACGTTATCTATACGATGTTCACCATCAACGTCTGGGTAGGACTGCTGATGTTCCTGCCGCTGATCTCCAACCTCACCTTAGGCAGACGCGCAAAGACGCTCCACTACGACCGCGATATGTCCTTTCTTCCCTTCAAGCGCCGTTTCGGCTACGTGAACAGGGTATATTATCTTTCGGATTACGCCAAGGAGATACGTCTTTCGGGAATATCAAAGGTGCTAAGAAAGGAATACAACACCGCCGTTGACAACATTAAGGAGGTCAACCGAAAAAAGTGGTTCCCTCTTTTCGTTTACACGCTTATTGACAATATCATATGCTTCCCTCTGCTTTTTGAAGGCTCGTGGCTGCTGGGACTTTTCCTGTGCATGGTCACCAAGAGCATCACGCTTCCCGAATTCGTAGTGCTCTGCTCGGCGGCGGTAAGCGCCACCTGGATGATACGCAATATGTCGGGCAGTATCAACGGTATTTTTGAAAACGCGCTTTACGCCGACAATATATCATCCTTTATGGAATACAAGGAAAAGATACCCGAGGACAGCCCCGGCGATCCCGTGCCCGAAATGGTCGAAACGCTTGAGGTAAGAAACGTTTCCTTTACGTATAACGGCTGTGACGCGCCCGCTCTCGAAAACGTAAGTCTCACTCTGCGCGCCGGCGAGATCGTCTCTCTGGTCGGTCACAATGGTTCGGGCAAGTCTACGCTCGTTAAGCTGCTCATGCGTCTTTACGATCCGAGCGAGGGCGTTATCCTTCTCAACGGAAAGGATATCAGAGAATACGAGCTTCGGGCGTACCGTGCTCTTATCGGCTCCACCTTCCAGGATTTCAAGGTCTTTTCGATGTCGGTTGCTGACAACGTGCTGGTCGGAAATACCGTTGACGGTGACAGACACGAGGCGGTCATTGAGGCGCTTAAGATGTCGGGCGTTCACGACAGGATAATGCAGCTCGATAAAAAGGAGGAGACCATCCTTACGAAGGAGTTTGACAACGACGGTGCGATACTGTCGGGCGGTGAGGCTCAGAAGGTCTGCATATCCCGCGCATTCGTCAAAAAATCCTCGATACTCCTGCTCGACGAGCCCTCGTCGGCTCTTGATCCCTTTGCCGAGCACGATATGTACGAAAACTTCGTATCGCTCTGCAAAAGGGGAAGCTCTCCTAAGATAAGCGTCTTTATTTCGCACCGTCTTTCCTCCGCCACCGTTGCCGATATGGTATATCTGCTCAAGGGCGGAAGGATAATCGAGTCGGGCGCACATAAGGAGCTTATGGAGCTTGACGGCGAATACGCCTCGATGTTCAGAAAGCAGGCAGAAAACTACCTCTTCGATCTGCAGGAGGAAGGAGGTGCCGTGCTGTCATGAAAAAGGACAAAAAGGTGAAAAAGCCGGGAGAAGGTGTGCTTCGCGCCGTTTCGAACGCCCTTTTTCTGCTGAAGATCGCTCTTAAGGCATCCCCGTTTATCACACTTCACAAGCTGCTGGCGACCTCAAAAAACCGCATCATCGTTTTCTTTGAGCACACCTGGCTGCTCGGATTCATGATCGACTGCATCGCGGGAAACGAGCCCTTCAGGAAGCCCGCCTCGGTGGTAATGCTGATGTTCGTCATCGTCTGCCTCACCGTAAACGTTTTTGACAACTTCGTAAACCACAAATACGATCCCGGGGAATGTCTGAAGATCGACCGCGCCATCCACGATATGGTATACACCAAGGCGGAAAAGATGGATCTTCGCTGTTATGACGATCCCGAGTTTTACGACGACTTCGTCTGGGCTACGCGCGAAGCGAAAAACCAGGTATACGCCGTAATCAATACCGTCGGCGGCATCATCGGTAATATCATCGGCATCGCCATCAACGGTATCTACCTGATGACGAGGGACGGTCTGGGTATGGTAGCCGTTTTGGTATCCTTCGTCGGCTCCTTCATTATCTCGTTCTGGCTCAACAAGCTCTGGTACAGACTTGACGAGGAAGCAAACCCCATCAGCAGAAAGCTCAGCTATATCAAAAGGGTATTTTACCTCACCGATCACGCAAAGGAGCTGAGGCTCTCGAACGTCAAGGAGCGGCTTTACAGGGATTTCGACGCGGCTTGCGGCGAGATGCGCGCACTCAGAAAAAAGAGAACCCTCAAAATATGTATCGTCAACATATTGAACAACTTTTTCTTCAGGGATTTTCTGATACAGGGCGTTTATCTTCTCTACCTGCTCTGGCGCACCATCGTCAAAAAGGCCTTCAGCTACGGTACAATGGTAACCCTTTACAACAGCTGTAACAGCGTTTCGGGCAGCTTCAGAAGCATATCGTATTTTATTCCCAAGCTGCAGGAGCACAGCCTTTATATCGAAAAGATCCGACACTATCTTGATAACGAGATCACGGTCAAGTCCCCCGAAGCTCCCCTGCCGCTCCCCGAAAGCGGAGATATCGTACTCGACAACGTCACCTTCGGATATAAGGAGGGTGAAAACGTCCTCGACGGTATTTCGATGACGGTAAAGAAGGGTGAAAGAATAGCCCTCGTCGGTTACAACGGAGCGGGAAAGACGACCCTCGTAAAGCTGATGATGAGGCTTTACGATCCCACCGACGGTGTGATAAGCTACGGCGGCACCGACGTCAGGCAGCTTGAGCTGGACGGATACCGCGACAAATTCGAGACGGTATTTCAGGATTATCAGATATTTGCCGCAACGGTCGGGCAGAATATTTCGGCCGATGACACTCCTCTTGACGCCGAACGCGCACGCGAGGCTTGTGAAAAGAGCGGATTTGCAAGAAAGCTCGACACCCTTCCCGACGGCTTTGACACCCCGCTTACCCGCGAGTTTGAAAACAACGGCGTAAACCTTTCGGGCGGTGAGGCACAGAGCCTTGTCATTGCACGCGCACTTTACAAGAACAGCCCCGTCATCATTCTCGACGAGCCCTCGTCGGCGCTCGATCCCATTGCAGAATATAATCTTAACAAGACGATGCTCGACATTGAGGGTGAACACACCGTTATCACCATCTCGCACCGACTTTCAACCACCAAAACGGCCGACAAGATCTATATGCTTGAAAAGGGACGGATAATCGAGGAAGGCTCGCACGACGAGCTGATGCGGCTCGACGGCAAATACGCCGAGATGTTCCGCCTGCAGGCCGAGAAATACCGCGCACAGGTCATATAAAAGCCAAGCGCTCCGGATCGCCCGGAGCGCTTGTTTGTTGCAATAATTATTTCATGGTCTCCTGCTTGACCTTGTGGTCGACGACGTGGCGGGAGCCGAGCTCTTTTCTGATATCGTCAAGGCTTATTCCCTGCTCGACCATGAGCACCATTACGTGATAGGCAAGGTCGGCGATCTCATAGACCGTTTCCTCCTTGCTGTTCTTGGCGCCGATTATGACCTCGGTGGATTCCTCACCGATCTTTTTTAAGATCTTATCAAGACCTTTTTGGAACAGATAGGTGGTGTAGGAGCCCTCGGGAAGATCCCTCTTTCTGCCCTCAAGCAGGCTGTACAGCTCGTCGGCCGAGAAGCTTACCGCATCTTCCTTTATGAAAAGCGGAGCGGTAAAGCAGGAATCGGTGCCCGTATGGCAGGCGGGGCCGTCCTTGATGACCTTGACGCACAGAGCATCGCGGTCACAGTCGGCCGTCACCGACACGACGTGCTGATAGTTGCCGCTGGTCTCGCCTTTAAGCCAGAGCTGCTGTCTTGAACGGGAGTAAAAGCAGGTCAGTCCCTTTTCTAGGGTGATCTCAAGGCTTTCGCGGTTCATATAGGCGAGGGTAAGGACGTCGCCGGTGTAAAAATCCTGCACTATTGCGGGAATGAGTCCGTTCTGATCGAATTTAAGCTGGTCTATGTTTATCATAATGTTACCTTCTTACAATGATATCGTTATTACGGAGAAGCTCCTTGAGCTCGGAGATCGCGACCTCTTTATAGTGGAAGATCGAGGCTGCAAGTCCTGCGTCGGCCGACGGCACGGTTTTGAAAAGTGTGACGAAATCCTCGGCACAGCCCGCTCCGCCGCTGGCGATTATGGGCACGGAAACGACATTTCCGATGGCGGTGAGCATCTCAAGATCAAAGCCCATTTTGACGCCGTCGGTATCGATGCTGTTGACGACTATCTCGCCCGCTCCGCTCTCCTGACCGCGGCGCGCCCACTCGACTGCGTCGAGTCCTGCATCCTCCCTGCCTCCCTTTGAGAAGACGTGGAAACGGCCGTCCACCCTTTTGACGTCCATCGAAAGGACGACGCACTGATCGCCGTAGCGCTTGGCCGCCGCTTCGATAATCGAGGGATTGCGTATTGCGCCCGAGTTTACCGAGACCTTATCGGCTCCGCTTTTGAGCACCCTGTCGAAATCCTCAAGGGTATTTATTCCGCCGCCTACCGTGAGGGGGATAAATATCTCCCCTGCGACCCGTTTGAGGACGTCGGTAAACAGCGAGCGTCCCTCGACGGTTGCGGTTATGTCGTAGAAAACGAGCTCGTCGGCACCCGAATCGTTGTAGAACTTCGCGAGGCTTACGGGATCGTCAACATCCCTGACACCCTCAAAATTGGTGCCCTTTACCACCCTGCCCGAGCGTATATCAAGGCAGGGAATTATTCTTTTTGCAAGCATATTAACCTCCGAATTCGCCGACGGCGTCGCCGAGGTTTACGGCGCCCGTGTAGAGCGAACGGCCGAGTATTGCACCTTCAACGCCCGCGTCTTTAAGCTCGCGAAGCTCGGGAATCGAGCTGATTCCGCCCGACGCGACAACGCCGAGTCCCGAAATTTTGCAGAGCTCTTTATAGACCGGCAGGTTGGTGCCCTGCATGGCTCCGTCCTTTGAAATATCGGTATAGATAACCGTCGAGACGCCTGTATCGCGGAGATTTTTGCAGAAGTCGATGCTGTTCACCGTGCTGGTTCTGAGCCAGCCATGGGTTGCGACAAAGCCGTCCCTTGCATCTACTCCGACGGCTATCTGCCGTCCGTATTTTCTGACCATATCCTTAAGAAAGGCGGGGTCTTCGAGGGCGGCAGTGCCGAGTATGACCCTGCCTGCTCCTGCCTCAAGATAGCGGTTGACGCGCGACTCGTCGCGGATTCCTCCGCCTATCTCTACGAACATACCCGTTTCTGCGATTATCTCGCTGACGGTGGAAAAGTTGGCAAGCTCACCGTCCCTTGCGCCGTCGAGGTCGACAAGGTGGAGATGCTTTGCGCCGACGGCCGAGAATTCCTTTGCCACCGAAAGGGGTGACGCGGAGTAGACCGTTTCGGCAGAGTAGTCGCCGCGCAAAAGCCGCACGGCGTTACCGTTTCTGATGTCTATTGCAGGGAATAAAATCATTTCAGACCTCCGTAAATGCTTTGAGGATGGCAAGTCCCGTCCTGCCGCTTTTTTCGGGATGGAACTGAGTTCCGAAAACCTTGCCGCGCTGTACGGCACCCGTAACGGATACGCCGCAATAGTCAGAGACCGCGACGGTATCGGGGGTGCAGTTTACCGCGTAGTAAGAATGGACGTAATATACACTTTCGCCCTCGCTGACGTATCTGAACAGGGGGCTTTCCTTCGGGAAGCTGAGCGAATTCCAACCCATATGCGGCACCTTCGTGCCAGACGGCAGGCTTTCGGTCAGGGGGCGCACCTCACCGGGGATGAGACCGAGTCCCTCGTGCTCTCCGTACTCGAAGCTCTTGTCAAAGAGAAGCTGCATACCGAGGCAGATGCCCAGCATCGGCTTACCCGATTCCGCCTGCTCGCAAAGCAGAGGCACAAGCCCCGTGGCTCTGAGCCTTTCGGCCGCATCGGCAAAGGCGCCGACCCCCGGGAGTATGATGCGGTCGGCCCTTGATAAAACCTCGGGGTCGGAGGTGATGACGCTGTCCGCGCCGATCGCCTTGAGTGAGCCCGAGAGGGAAAAGAGATTGCCAACTCCGTAATCTACTACTGCGGTCATCAGAGCACTCCTTTGGTCGAGGGTATCTCACCTGCGGCGGCGGGATCGACCGACAGCGCCGCAGAGAGGCACCTTGACAGCGCCTTGAAGGCGCCCTCAATTATGTGGTGGGTGTTGGTGCCCGCAAGCTTTCTGAGGTGGATATTAACGGCGGCGTTTGAAACGAACGCACGCATAAACTCCTCTACGAGCTCGGTATCGAAATCCCCTACCTTTTTGGCTCTGACGGGAAGATCAAATCCGAGGTACGCTCTGCCGCCGAAATCGACCGCGCAGAGTATCAGGGACTCGTCCATCGGCAGGATTATGTCGCCGTAGCGGCGTATTCCGCGGCAGTCGCCTGCCGCTTTTCTGAAGGCGGTACCAAGGCAGATCGCGATATCCTCGGTGGTATGGTGGGCGTCGACCCTAAGGTCTCCGTTGCAGGTAAGCTCAAGTCCGAAACGTCCGTGACGGGCAAAGAGCTCAAGCATATGATCGAGAAATCCGACGCCGGTATCGACCTTACATTCTCCGCCGTCAAGGCAAAGCTTTAAGGATATATCGGTTTCGGCGGTCTTTCTGTTTACTTCGGCAATTCTCATTTGTCTACCTCCGCAAGTATATTATCGGTCTCGCGCACCAGAGCCTCCATCTGTTCGGCAGAGCCGACGGTGATGCGCACGCAGTTCTTTATTCTCTCGTCGCCGAGATACCTGACGAGGACTCCCCTTTCCCTCAGCCTTTGGAAATAGTCCTTGCCCGAAATTCCGGGGTGGCTGACAAGCAGGAAGTTTGCCATTGAATCGGTCATCTCAAATCCGCGGTCGGTGAGTTCCTTCTTGAGCCACTCACGCACACGGATTATTTCGGCGGTGCATTTTGCGGTGTACTCGGTGTCCCTTACCGCGGCGGCACCCGCTACTATCGACAGTCTGTTGAGATTGTACGGGTTGAAGGAAAACTTCAGTGTATTAAGATCGGAGATCAGCTCACCGTCACCCACCGCAAAGCCGACGCGTGCGCCGGCCAGGCTGCGCGACTTTGAAAAGGTACCGACGACCAGAAGATTTTTGTACTCCTTGGTCAGGGGGATGACGCTCTCGCCGCCGAAATCAATGTACGCCTCGTCGACTATTACGACACGGTCGGGATCGCTTTCGACGACGCTTCTTATCTGCTCCGGAGTAAGGTAGAGTCCCGTCTGTGCGTTGGGGTTGGCAAAGACGATCGAGCCCTTGGCGTTTATCAGGTCGCAGGGATCAAGACTCAGGTCGCTTTTCAGGGCGACGGTGCTGTAATCTATTCCGAAAAACTGTGAAAACACGGGGTAAAATCCGTAGCTGATATCAGGTCCTGTGAAGCCCTTTTCGCCGTAGGCGTAAAACGCAAAGGCAAGCACCTCGTCACTTCCGTTGCCGACGAATACGTTTTGAGGATCCGTGCCGAAGACCTCCGCGAGTGCGTTTACAAGCTCTGCGGCGGTGGGATCGGAATAGAGCCGAAGGTCGGCCGTCTGCTCGCGCGTCACGGCGTCAAGCACGTCGGGAGAGGGCGGAAAGGGCGACTCGTTGGTATTCAGCTTTATATATTTTCTGTCCTTTGGCTGCTCGCCCGGAACGTAGGGCTCTATGCCTGACAGCTCGGATGAAAAGAAACGGCTCATTTTATTCTCCCATGCGTTTGAGTATGCTCTCGGCGTGTGCGTCGAGTCCCTCGCGCTTTGCAAAATCGGCGATGCGCTCGCCCTTTTTGCGAAGTGCTTCGGGGGTGTAGTAGATGTAGGAGGACTTCTTTACAAAGTCGTCTACCGAAAGGGGTGACGAGAATTTGGCGCTTCCTCCCGTGGGCAGGGTATGGTTGGGACCTGCAAAATAGTCACCGAGGGGCTCGGGGGAATAGCTTCCGAGGAAGATGGAGCCTGCGTTGGTGATCTTTTCGAGCAGTCCGAAGGGATCCTTTACGCAAAGCTCAAGATGCTCGGGGGCTATCTCGTTGCTGACCTCGGCCGCTTTTTCGATCGAATCGGTGATTATTATGCGGCTGTTTGAGTCGATCGACGCGCGTGCGATCTCGGCACGTGGCAGAAGCTCAAGCTGCTTTTCGACCTCACTCCTGACCTGAAGCGCGAGCTCGCGGCAATCGGTTATCATAACCGCCGAAGCGAGGCGGTCGTGCTCTGCCTGGGAGAGAAGATCGGCGGCAAGAAATACGGGGTCGGCCGAGGAATCGGCGATTATCAGTATCTCGCTGGGGCCCGCTATCATATCGATGGCAACCTTGCCGAAGACCTGCTTTTTGGCAAGCGCAACAAAGATATTTCCGGGGCCTACGATCTTGTCGACGGCGGGAATAGTCTCGGTACCGTAGGCGAGGGCGGCTATTGCCTGCGCGCCGCCGCATCTGAAGACGGCGTCGACACCGCAGATGTCGGCCGCGGCAAGGATCTCGTCCTTTATTTTTCCGTCACGGCCCGCAGGTGTGGTCATTACGACCTTTGAAACTCCTGCAATCTTGGCGGGAACGGCACTCATCAGCACCGTTGAGGGATAGGCCGCCGTACCGCCGGGAACGTAAAGTCCCGCGCGTGCAATGGGGGTATACTTCTGACCGAGGACTATTCCGTCCTCCTTTTCAAGCCTGAAGCCCTCCTTGACCTGCTTCTCGTGGAAAAAGGCGATATTACTGCGCGCCTCCTCGAGCGTTTTTATAAAATCGGGATCGACGCGGTCTCTTGCGGCCTTTATCTCGTCGGGGCTGACCTGAAGCTGTGTGAGTTCGGGACAGTCGAAACGCCGCGTATAGCGAAGCACCGCCTCGTCACCGTTTGCGGCAACGTCGGCGATTATCTCACGCACGGTGCCCTCGTACTCGGTGTAGTCGGTTATCTCGCGGCTGAGTATTTTCTCGGGGGTAAGCTCCCCTTCTATTATCTTAATCATTTTTTATGACACTCCCGATCTTTTCGGCTATGCGGTTTATTTCTTCGGCCTTGAACTTGCTCGAAGAACGGTTGGCGATCAGTCTTGCACTGACCGGCACGATATCCTCAAACACCGCAAGGTCGTTTTCGACCAGCGTGCGTCCCGTTTCGACGATATCAACGATTACGTCGGACAGTCCGAGGATGGGTGCAAGCTCAATTGAGCCTGACAGCTTTATTATCTCGATCTCGCGGTTCTTGGAGGTGTAGTAGGAACGCGCAATGTTGACGAACTTGGTGGCGACCCTGAGGGGACGGTCGGTATCGTCGCGGAAATCCTTTTTAGCCGCGACCGCTACGCGGCATTTGCCGAATCCCAGATCAAGCAGCTCGTAAACGGCGGGATCCTGCTCGATTATCACGTCCTTGCCGACGACTCCGATGTCGGCGGCACCGTACTCAACGTATATCGCGACGTCGGACGGCTTTACGAGAAAATATTTTACACCGTTCTCGCGGTTTTCAAAGATCAGCTTCCTGCTGTCCTCGAGTATCTCGGGGCAGCCGTAGCCTATGCTTTCAAAAAGCTTGTATACCTTATTGCCGAGTCTTCCCTTCGGCAGTGCAATGTTAAGCATTTTAAACCTCCTCGGTTCTTCCGAAGCGCAGACCCGCAGGGATCTCCTTCTCCACCCTTACCGAGCTGCCGTCGGCTCTGAGCTGTGCGGCCTTTTTAAGCACCTCTTTGGGGTCGGAGCCGTCGGAATAGCGCAGCAGTACGTCGTAATCGCAATCATTGGCGTCGCCCTCGCGACGGGGTGCAAGATCGGTGAGATAGACGGCAAAGCCGAGAGCTCCCGCCTTTTTGCCGAACTTTGAGAGCAGACCGTCGTAGCGTCCGCCAGAGAGCACCTCTTTATGTATTCCCTTTACAAAGCCCTGGAAGATTATTCCGTTATAATAATCGGTATCGTTGACGATCGAAAAGTCAAGCTCGACCGACCCTGCAAGTCCGAGACTGCTGAGTGCGGAATAGATGCTTTCGAGCTCCGAAAGCGCTTCGGCCGCGGCGGCGGGCGCCGACTCCTTGAGTTTTCTCAGGCTGTCCGCAAAGCCGAAGGAGGGGCCTGCCATTACTGCAAGGGTACGGGCAATCTCCTCACCGACCTCCATCCTTGCGCAAAGCGCCGCAAGATCGTGCGGATTTTTCGTCTTGATGAGGTAGAGTATCTGCGCTCTGTCCTCTTCCCTCAGACCGTCGATAAGTCCGGTGACGGCCGAGATGACCCCCATATGTGAAACGTCGAGAACGTATTCCTCGCCCGTGGCCTCAAGGGTACGTACGGCAAGTGAGAGCACCTCTAAGGTCTGGAGAGTATCGGTATCCCCGATCACCTCAAGTCCCATCTGGTTGATCTCGCGGTATTCGCCCGACTTTCTGTCAAGCCTGTAAACGCTCTCGCGGTAGTAGAGCTTTTCACAGCCCTTGCGGTCGGCCTTGGCGTTCTTGACTATCGAAAGGGTGACGTCGGGCTTTAAGGCAAGCAGACGTCCCGTCATGTCGTTAAAGGTGATGACCCGCTCGCTTTCGAGAAAGCTTCGGTTTTCGAGATAGAGGGAGTATTCCTCAAACTTACGCATCTTATAGGCTCTGAAGCCTGCATCCTCGTATATATTGGCAAGGATCGGGGGCAGTCTGTCTTCTGCCGGAAGTATTCTTCTCATTTCGTATTCTCCTCAGATAACTCTAAAAAACGGCGGAGCAGGACGTTGTAGCCCTCGCCGTGCTGCACGCAGCGGTTTACCCTCGAGAGGGTGGCGGTCGAAACGCTGACCTGCTTTGCTACCTTCGCATAGGTCTCGCCCTGCATAAGCAGACGGGCGCTCTCGATGCGCTGCGCCATATATTCAATCTCCTTATAGGTGCAAAGGTCCGAAAAGAACGCCTCGACCTCCGACGCGTCCTTCATTGAGGCAACCGCCTCAAAAAGCTGTTTGTTGAGCTTTTCCTGCGTGTTCATTATCTTCCTCCGTAGGTGGCGAAAAATATGTAATGCCGCAGCGCACACTTTATTGCGCTAAATCGGCATAGTGGTATTATAATGCCGCAACACCCTTTTGTCAATAGCTTTAAGGGTGAAAAAACACAATAATAAGCCTTATTAAAAGCCGGATGCGGAAGAGAAGCTCTTCCGCACCTAAATATCAGCCCTTGCGCCTTTTGGACTGTATTGAATTTATCAGCACCGCGCCGATTATGAGGGCTCCCTGAACGATATACTGCACGTAGTCGTCCACACCGTTGAGGGTCATTGCGTTGCTTATGACACCGAGGAATATGAGTCCGAGGAAGGTTCCCCATATCTTTCCCGAGCCGCCCGAAAGGCTGGCTCCGCCGATTATAACGGCGGATATCGCCGTCATTTCCCAGCCGCGTCCGAAGTTGAAGGTGCCCGACATTACCTGCGACGAAAGAAGTATACCTGCTATCGCCGAGCAGACCTGCACCACTATCATTACGATTATCTTTACGAAATTAACGTTGATACCCGAAAGTCTGGCGGATTCGGGGTTGCCGCCCGTGGCATAGACCGACCGTCCGAAACGGGTATAGCGTATCACCACCGCCGTGATTATAAACACTGCGAGCAAAAAGAGCGCCGGAACGGGTATGATGTCAAATAGGGTGCCCGCTCCGAACCAGCTGTACCACTCGGGCAGCTTCGTGATGGGAAATCCGTCCGACAGCACCGCCGCAAGACCGTAAAGCAGGTTGAGCATTCCGAGGGTAATGATAAACGAGGGCATCTTGAATTTCGTGCGCAGCAGACCGTTGAAGAGTCCCAGCAGGGCGCAGGAAATAAGCGATACCGATATACCCGCGATACAGGCGTTGGTGACCGACATTCCCTTTTCGGAAAGCTCTCGGGTGATGAGGGCGACGATGACGCCCGAAAGGCCTACCGTTGAGCCGACCGAAAGGTCTATCTCGCCAGCGATTATGACGAAGGTCATTCCGAAGGCTATGATACCGGTCATAGATACGTTACGAAGAATATTCAAAAGGTTTCCCGCCGTCAGAAAGTACGGCGAGGTGAGTGATACGATCACTATCAGGAACAGCAGGATTATTTCGAGCACGTGACGGTTCAGTCCCCGAACAAGCCTTGTGGCGGTGCTCTCCCCTGCCTTGACGGAGGGCACCGAGGTATTGTTATCTTTCATATCAATTCTGCCTTTCGGTTTTGACTTTACCGCCCGATCCGACAGGACGCGGCGGCTCTCCTTCTCCCATGCACATGGCATAGAGGCTGTTTACGGTAAGCTCCTCGGGATACGCCTCACCGATAAGCCTGCCGTCGCGCATTATGAGTATGCGCTGACAGACCTCGAAAAGCTCCTCAAGCTCGGTAGAAACCATAATGCTTGCAACGCCCTTGCGGGACTGATCCCACATTATTCTGAATATCTGCTGCTTGGCGTTGACGTCAATTCCCCTCGAGGGCTCGTCGAAGAACATTACGGTCGGGTGGGTGTTGAGCCAATTTCCGACGACGACCTTTTGCTGGTTGCCGCCCGACAGCGAGCCGACCGATACGCGGGGACTTGCAACCTTGATCTGCAACGCCTCTACCTGACGGTCAACGAACTCTCTTTCCTTGCCTTTTTTCATAAATCCGTTGGGGGAAAGCTCCCTGAGGCTTGCGTAGCAGAGGTTTGACGCGACCGAGTCCTCGAGGATCAGTCCCTCGTGCTTTCTGTCCTCGGGGGTGAGCGCCATACCGAGCTTTTTCATTCGGATGAGACTCGGAGAGTGCATCTCCCTTCCCGCGAAAAATATTTTTCCGGAATTGAAGGGATCGGCACCGAAGACCGATTTCAGCAGCTCGGTTCTGCCCGAGCCGAGCATACCGGCGATGCCGAGCACCTCGCCGCGGTGAAGGTCGAAGGATACGTCGGTGAATTTTCCCTTGCGTGTCAGATTTCTGACGCTGAGAACGACCTCGTCCGAGACCATCAGATCCTTGGGACGTTCCTGTATCTGCACGTCGCCGAACATCATCGACACAAGCCCCGCACGGGTGGTTGATTCCATCTCTACCCTGCCGATAAATTCACCGTCGCGTATGACGGTACAGGTATCGGCTATCTCCCACAGCTCCTGTAATTTGTGCGAGACGTATATCACTATAACGTCCTTTTCACGCAATGAACGGACGATTTTGAAAAGGGATTCGACCTCGTGTCTTGCCAGCGAGGAGGTCGGCTCGTCGAGTTGGAGCACGCGGGGATTAAAGCTCATGGCTTTTGCGATCTCGACCATCTGCCTCTGCCACATACTGAGGCCTGAGACCGGCAGATCGGCGTCTATGTCTATATCAAGCTCCTCGAGCAGCTCTCTTGCTTCCTTCCGGGCGCGGCGGTAATCTATTATTCCGCGCTTTTTGGGCATACGCCCCAGGAAGATATTTTCGGTGACCGAAAGTCCCGGAACAAGGCTCAGCTCCTGATAGACGGTGGCTATACCCTTGGAAAAGGCATCGGCGGTTGAGGAAAAATGCATCTCCTCGCCGTCAAGATAAAAGGAACCGGAGGTGGCCTTTTGCGAGCCTGAAAGTATTTTGAGCATGGTCGACTTTCCCGAGCCGTTTTTGCCGACGAGGGCGTGCACCCTTCCGCTCTCAAACGAAACCGAAACGTCGTTCAGCGCAACCGTTCCGGGGAATATTTTGGTCAGACCCTTTACCTCAAGAATGGACATTTAATTCAACTCCCGACGCTTTGCGCGCCTATTTGTCGCGGGAGTCCGAAGACTCCCGCACGGTTACTCAGCTTCCGGTGCGCTTTGAGAGGTTATCAAGATAGGTCTTGATGCCGTCCTGATCTGCGCGGTCGAGCAAAATTCCGTCTACCGACATGATCTTGCCTGCCTCACTGCCCGTATCCTCACCCTTGAGGGACTTTATGAGCATTTCCATCGACTTATATCCCATGGTGTAGGCGTCCTGACCGGTAACCGCCTGAAGGATATTACTGCTGTCCTGAAGAAGGCTTGCGATCTGCTCGGAGGCGTCAATTCCGAAAACGTACTTGTTTTTAAGTCCAGAGTTTTTGACCGCCATGGTGGCACCTACGGTGCTGCCGTCGTTCGCGGCGTAGATTATATCGACGTCGGGGTGGGCGGTAAGAATATCGCTTACGACCGTAACTGCGTTATCCTGCACCCACGCATCCTGATCCGCCACGACCTCTACTCCGTCGAGGGTTTTTACTACGTCAAGGAAGCCGTTTACCCTCGCGGCGCTCTTTTCGGGAAGCAGCGACTTGAACTGCACGACGGCTATCTTGGCCTTGCCCCCCAGCTTTTCCTCGATAAACTTCTTGCAGACCTGACCGGTGGACGCTCCGAGCTGTTTCTGATCGGAGGTATAGCCGCCTACGATGAAATCCGCATTTGAAAGGGTGCTGTCGCACAGTGTGATCTTTACGCCCTTTGCGGCGGCGCTCTTGAGTGTGGTTATGGATGACTCCTCGTTAAGAGGTGCTATGCAGATACCCTTTACTCCCTGTGTGACGTAGGTGTTTATCTGGTTGGTTTCTTTTGACTGATCCTGATTTACGTTGCTTGTAAGACACTTGACCCCTGCTGCTGCAGCCGCATCGGTATATCCCTTCGTGAGCAGCTTCATAAACTGATCTTCAAGATAGACTACGCCGGCAACCGTTATATCTCCCGAGGTGCCGCCGCTGACCTGCGATCCGTTTCCTCTGCCGGAGCAAGCCGTAAGAGCAACGGTCATAAGCAGCGCTGTTGCCGCTGCCGTGATTCTTTTCAGCATTTTAATTCCTCCTTGTGTTTTTCTCCGCTTTTATGCGGTCGGTTTTAGTATTACAGTTTTTCGTTGGCCTATTCCTTACGCGTGCAGTTCCGAAACCATTACCGCCTTTACCGCTCCCGAGCTGTCCTTGCGGTAGCTTTCCAGCGCGGCGGGAAGCTCGTCGAGCGTAAACCGATGCGTTATCAGCCTGCTCACGTCGGCAAGACCTGATTTTACCATTTCGACGCATTTGGGAAAATACAGTGCGGGAATGGCGTTCGAGCCCCTTATCTGAAGCTTTCTCAGATGGACGGTATTTGAATCAAAGCTAACCCTTGCACCCTCGCCGTAGCTGATCCCGAGAAAGGCCACCGTTCCGCCCATGCTGCACACCTCGCAAGCCTCGCCTATCGTTTGGGGCGGGGCGGTTACCAGCACCTTATCCACTCCCCCTTTTTCAAAGGGATAGTCGGGCAGTGCGACCTTGTCGGTGAAGATTATCTCGTCGGCGCCGTACTCGTACGCGAGCTCGCATCTTTTTTTATTTTTTGAAAACTCCGCCGCGTATATCCGTCTTGCGCCGCTCGATTTTGCCATTTTGAGCGCCATCAGCCCTATCGGGCCGAGTCCGAGCACGAGAACGTCCTCGTTTATGCGGATATCCGCCGTCATCACGAGGTCGTACGCAACCCCGAGAGGTTCCATAAGCGCGGCCTCTTCAAAGCTCATTCCTTCAAACTTGATACAGAGCACGGCGGGCACTACCGCGTATTCGGCAAAGCCCATTGACGGATCCTTCATATTCATAAAGCTCGGACCGCTGTCGTCGAGGTCGGGACGGCCGTTGAGTGAGCAGGGCGCCAACGGATCAAAGGTCGAGGTTTCGACGACGACGCTGTCACCCTCCTTGAGATGATGCACCCTCGCACCCTTTTTTTCGACCGTTCCCGAAAACTCGTGCCCGAAGGGCTCCCACTCCTTTGCGGCATAGGACGCAAGTATATTATCGTGTCCGCAAAAGCCGCAGGCACGCACCTTTATCAGCACCTCGTCGTCGCCCGGCTCACGAATCGGCACGTCGCGAAGCTCGTACATATACGGCTGTTTAAGATAGGCAGCTTTCATTTTTATCCTCCTTTTCGTTTTGATTATTGTTTCATTTTTTAGCTTGAAAAATTCAGGCTTTTAAATATGTTGAGCCGCCATATTTTTAACGCCGTAATCGCGCGGGCTGTATGCACAAAAAAGCACGGCAGACGTAACCCTGCCGCGCTTTTGGATTTGAAATCATTTCATATTTAATTTTGTGTAGGTATGAGAGCCGACACACTGCGTCACAGCCCTGCGTTACCGAGTATTTGTTTGAACTGGGATTTAAGATTACCCATAGCCGTTGCTTCTGCGGGACCTGCAATAACGGGTTTGCCGGTATATTTTTCGGTAAGGGAATTAAGATAAACATCTTTACTTCCGCCGCCTACTATATTTATCGAGTCTATCCTTTCACCCGTTATCCGTTCAATTTCTTTAACTACCTTCAAATAAGAATTTGCAAGAGAATGATAAACGCTGCTTATAACATCGGCCAAGGGCAAATCGGGACGTCCGAGACATTCCCTTACGGCCTCTATCATATTTTCGGGAGCTACGAGGCGTGCGTCGTTGGGGTCGAAGGTTTGCTTGAAATTACTCTTCATAGCCATATTCATCATCTCGTCATAGCTATACTTTTTATCAAGGTTTTTACGGATATTCTGAAACAGCCACATACCCATAATATTTTTAAGAAAACGGTAGGTATTATCTACACCGCCCTCGTTTGTGAAGTTAGCATTCATGGCTTCAGGCGTCAAAACGGGACGGCGGTTCAGAATTCCGACAAGGCTCCAAGTACCCGAAGATATATACATACCGCGTCCTTTTAACGCGCAAGCCTCAACGGCAGAAGCGGTGTCGTGTGAAGGAGCAAACAGTACCCGTGTATTGAACCCGACATATTTCTCAACTTCATCGGTGAATTTACCGACAAGGCTGCGCGGCATACGTATTTTGCCGAAAATTCGTCTCTTTAAGCCTAAGCTTGCAATTATGTTTTCATCCCAAGTGCGACTCTCAACGTTAAGCAAACCGGTGGTAGATGCCGCAGTATATTCGTTGCAAATAACTCCCGTCAGCTTAAAGGTTAAATACTCGGGAATCATCAAGAAATATTCAGCCTTGTCCATTTTTCCGCTAAGCTTATCGCAATAAAGCTGGTACAAGGTATTGAAATTTACACGCTGAATGCCGTTCTGTAAATATAGCTTTTCTTTACTGATTATGCCGTCAATTTCTTCGGGAATTCCTGTCGTTCTGTTATCTCTGTACGATACAACGGGCAAAACTTCTTTTTTGTTTTCATCAAGCAGAACGTAATCCACACCCCAGGTGTCAATTGCAATTGAATCGGGAATTACGCCCTTTTCTCCACACGCTTTGATACCTTTAAGCACCTGCTCGGTAATATACTCCATATCCCAGCAAAGTTGACCATCCGTATTTTTGATTGAATTATCAAAACGGTAGATAGTCGTCATTTTTATTTCATTGTAAATTATCTCGCCTAAAATATGCCTGCCACCGGAAGCGCCGATATCAATAGCCAAACAATACATTATTACACCTCAAAGTTTGCACCAACACCATTAAAACAAAACAGCGTTGGTGCAGCGAATATCTGCTTACAGCCAGCCTTCGCGAACAGATATATTAAAATCATCCACTACTGCTTTAAGCATACCGTCTTCAATGGAATGACGTTCGTTATTGCTGTTTTGTATCTTCATATAAATTTCAGCGCCTTTTTCTACCGTTTCAAGCAAGCCAAAAGCCTCATCCAGGCTTTTGCCCGTAACGGTACAGCCGTGCAGAGCCCAAACGAGAATTCTGAAATCCTTAAACTTTTCGGCAGAAGCAAGACCGATTTCGGGGCTGCTGCTGACCATCCAGGGAAGAAGTGCGACTCCGTCAGGGAAAATTACGATACATTCAGTGCAGGTAGACCAGAGTTCCTTCGTTAATTTTTTCTCGTCCCACGGGAAAACGTGGGTCATTGACAGAATGTTCACTGGATGAGCATGCATAACGACACGCTGATCGGGATCGACGTTAAGACGCTGTTTGTGTGCGCCGAGATGCATTATAATCTCACTGGTAAAGCTTCCGCCGGCAGTATAGCCCCAGATCAAATGAGCACGGCTTCCGTCGTCTGATATTCTGATCAACCCAAGATTTTCGGCGGGATTGTTCGCAATATTCTTAAAATACTTACCCGTTCCGGTTACGATGAAATACCTGCCTGCAAATTCCGGAAATGCTACCGCAAGGGGCAGATCCCTTATAATTTTCCTGGTATTCACGTAGCGCTTTATTTCTTTCTCGTCCACCAAAACGCTGATATTACCGCCGTTTCTTTCATTCCATCCGAGGCGATACATATTCGAGGTGATTTCGCCTATTTCTTTAACGATAGGACACTTTGACATTTTATCCATCTGATTTTATCTCCCAAACAAATTTTCCCGCAGAACCGTTCCCGTGTTCCTCTTATTCAGGTTTCTTTTCCAGCTTCAGATCAAAATCGCCAAGCTTATTGATCTTAAAGCCATTGGCCTTATATTCTTCGTAATTGAAGGCCTCCATCTCGTCAATGGCCAGCTTGTGGAACTCGTAGAAGTTATGCCACCACTCATAGCCACTGCCCAGTTCGGATTTCAGATAAACATCTGCGATTTCGCAAGCCATTGCGGGAGCAACGTAGAATGCGCCCATCGCCAGCACGTTAACGCCGTTGCCGGTAATAGCTCGCATTGCCGCGGGAACGCTTTCCACGACGCCTGCATGAACGTGGGGGCATTTGCTTGCTGCAATATGGATACCCATACCCGTACCGCAGAAAACCATAGCACGCTCAAATTCCCGTTCCGCAATCATAGAACCTACTCTCAAACCTACACGGTGGAACATCAAATCAGTATCGTCAGGATCGGAGTCGGCACGAACACCCACATCGGTAATTTCCCATCCCTCTTCTTTCAGATACGCCACCACGTGCTCCTTCAGGGGAAAGCCGGCAAAATCAGCACCCACAAGCAGTTTCTTATCTTTTACCATCTTCATTTATCGTGTTCCTCCGTGTCTGTATATTATGGTTTTGCAAAACTCAATTTGCATCTTCAGTATAGCAACGGAAGGGGGAAAGTCAACATTGATAGTGTTAAATGAGAGTTTTTGCAAAGAAGTTGAGAAATTGCGCGAAGAATCCCGCGCAAATCCGCAAAAACGCTATAATCAAAGCCACCGGTTGAACCGATGGTTTGCTTCGTACACGGAAGGGGTTACTACTGCTAATTCCCTAAAATGGGTTCCCTGATTATTAGCAGCGAGCGCATTACTTTTTCGGACGGTCGCTGGCGTGCGTACGTTGCATTGCAATATAATTTATCTTGGGTTTAAGACTGCGGCATGACGGGATGTATGCGCAAAAAAGCACGGCAGAAGTGAGCCTGCCGTGCTTTTGGATTTGAAATCATTTCATATTTAATTTTGTGTAGGTATGGGAGCCGACACACTGCGTCCCCGATAACCGTCCCCCTGTGTCCCTTAAACGGAACTAACATTGTAAAACCCGTTTACCTTCCAGACGCCTTTCTCAAGAACCATTTCAAGGCTGAACCATTCCAAACTGCTGAAACTGTCTTCGACAATACCTCTAATAACGGGCACAAGAAAAACCCTGTAGCTTGCGGTATCATCCTGATGTCTGACGTTGTTTTCAATCTCAACAGCTTTTTCCGTAACCGGAATATAGGACCACAAAAACTTGCCCCTCTGCGCCGAACACTGATACAGCTTACCCTTTTGCTCAAGAAAAGCGCTGAATTCATGGGTGCCGTCATCGTAGGTTTTAAATCCGAACATTTCGTCTTCAACGTCATATATCTCAAGATACTGTTCGGTAAAGGAGTCCGAAAACACCTTTCTGAGATCCGCAACGCTGCTAACGGTGTATTTTTTCTTTCCGACGGTTACATCGAAGGTTCCCGTTTCGATATAGCAGAAATCATCTTCCATCTCTATTACGTCGGGGTCTTCTTTTCTGAAGGTCGGAATATCTGAAATTTCGCAGTCTGCCTCAAGGAAAAAGGCAGCGTCCAACCCTCTTTGAAGGATTTCTTTTACCTCTCCGGTCGGCTCTATACCGTAAGGCTGAAACTCCGCAAAGCACCGTTTGAGTTCTTCCGTATCTACTCCGTAATCCTCCGCAAAGGTTATTTCGGAGGAATCGCTCTCTTCGGACGAAGGGCTTTCGTCAACAACAGACGAAACCGAAGAAACGTCAGCCGACGCCGTATCGGAGGACGCATCGTTTCGCGCAGGCGTTTCACTGCAACCGCAAAGGACGGCAGTAGCAATAACCGCCACTAACAATAGCCTTAAAATCTTCATAACCTTCCTCCTATCTTAATACATACCCTACGGGACGGCTCTTTTTGTTGCCGCTCTGTCTTCACCTTATTGGGCTTTTATGGAAAATTCAGGGTAAAAAATATATAGTTCTTACCTCGTTTTTATTATACATTATCGCATATATTACTGTCAATCTTTTTGTCAATCTTATCAAGGCCCGATAAAGCCGCCCGTAAAAACCGAAAGCACGGCGAAGGCGCGTGGCCTTGCCGTGCTTTCGGTGATTTTTTGAGTCTTACTCGCTCTTGGCCTCGCAGTAGAGGCAGCGATAGACGCGGTTTTCGCGGTCGGTAAGTCTGAATATCTGGGGAAGCTCCTGCTCGGTGGTGGTGATGCAGCGCGGATTGCGGCACTTGAGAACGCCGGTCAGGCGCTCGGGCAGCACGGGCTGCTTCTTTTCGACAAGCTCGGAGTCCTTGATTACGTTGATGGTGATGCCGGGATCGACGTAACCGAGAAGGTCAAGGCTTACGTTGGCCTCGCCGTCGACCTTGATTATATCCTTTTTGCCGAGTTTTCCGCTCTGTGCATTCTTGATTATTGCAACGGGGCAATCAAGCGACTCGAGGTCAAGCAGACGATAGAGCTCCATGCCCTTGCCTGCGGTGATGTGGTCGATTACTATTCCGTTTTTGATCGAATCTATATTCATTTATTCCACCCCCAGAAGTTTCATTATAAGAGCCATTCTCATGTATTTGCCGTAGAGAGCCTGTTTGAAGTAGCAGGCACGGGGATCGTCGTCGATCTTGACCGAGATCTCGTTGACACGGGGCAGCGGATGGAGGATGCAGAGATCCTTCTTGGCGCCGGTCAGCTTGTCCTCGGTGAGTATATAGCTGTCCTTCAGGCGGAGATATTCTTCCTCGCTGAAGAATCTCTCGCGCTGTACTCTGGTCATATAGAGAATGTCGAGCTCGCCGATTACCGAGGAGAGGTCGGTGGTCTGGACGTATTCGATTCCCTTCGCCTTGAGGACGTCCTTCTTGACGTAGCTCGGGAGCTTGAGCTCGTCGGGAGATATGAGAACGATCTTTACGTTCTCGTATCTTGACAGGGCGCTGATGAGAGAGTGGACGGTGCGTCCGAACTTAAGGTCGCCGCAGAAGCCGACGGTAAGTCCCGATATTTTACCCTTTTCACGGCGAATGGTGCAAAGGTCGGCGAGGGTCTGGGTGGGATGGTTGTGTCCGCCGTCGCCCGCGTTGATTATGGGCACCGAGGCGTTGAAGGATGCCACGAGGGGTGCGCCCTCCTTGGGGTGTCGCATGGCGATTATGTCGGCGTAGCAGCTTACGACCTTGACGGTATCGGCAATGCTCTCGCCCTTGGAGGCCGAGGAGCTGGCCGCCTCGGAAAAGCCGAGGACGTTTCCGCCGAGCTCGTACATGGCGGCTTCAAAGGAAAGTCTCGTGCGGGTGGAGGGCTCGAAGAAGAGAGTTGCGATCTTCTTGCCGCGGCATTTGTCGCTGTATTTTGCGGGATTGTCGATTATGTCCTCAGCAGTATCGATAAGGCCTTCGATCTCTTCCCTGCTGAGCTCGTTTATATCTATTAAACTTCTCATGCTTTTGCTCCGTTCACTTCGAGATATTTTTTGATGCGGTCAACGTTTTCGGCGTTCTTGTCGTCCTCTTCAAGATACTCGATTATATCGTAGACGTCTACGACCGAATATACGGGGAAGCCGTACTCCTTTTCGAGCTCCGCCATTGCCGAAAGCTCGGTCTTGCCCTTTTCCTTGCGGTCGACCATTACGAAAACGGCGGCGATCTTCACGCCCTTGAGGGATTTCATATTCTCAAGGCTCTCGCGGATGGCGGTGCCTGCGGTGATTACGTCCTCGACTATTACGATCTCCTCGCCCTCCTTGGGAAGGTAGCCGACGAATACGCCGCCCTCGCCGTGATCCTTTTCCTCCTTGCGGTTGAAGAAGAAGGGCAGGTCGAGTCCTCTCTTTGCAAGTGCGACGGAGGCGGAGACCGCGATGGGTATTCCCTTATACGCCGGTCCGTAAAGGACGGTCTTTTTGTTTCCTATCTTTTCGAGGTAGCTCGTGGCGTAGAACTCGCCGAGCTTTGCGATCTGTTCGCCGGTCTTGATGTCACCCGCGTTGATGAAATAGGGGATCTTACGGCCGCTTTTGGCGGTAAAGTCACCGAATTTCAGAACGCCTGCGCTCTCTAAAAACGCGATAAATTCTCTCTTGTAGCTTTCCATATCTACCTGTTCTCCTTCTTTCTTAATCTACGAACTCGGCTACGCATCTTTCATAGGCCGCAACGGGATCCTCCGCGGCGGTTATGGGACGGCCGACGACTATATAATCCGAGCCGATCTTTTTGGCCTCGGCGGGGGTCATTACACGCTTCTGGTCTCCGACGTCTCCGCCTGCAAAGCGGACGCCGGGTGTGACGGTGAGGAAGCCTGCGCCGCAGGTATCGTGCACCTTGCCGGCCTCAAGGGGTGAGCAGACGACGCCGTCGAGTCCCGCGAGCTTGGCGTTGTGTGCGTAGTGCATTACGACGTCGGCGATGGGCTCCTTTATCAGGAGATCCTTTTCCATGCTCTCCTGATCGGTGGAGGTGAGCTGTGTGACGGCGATGAGCAGGGGTCTGGTACCGTCGGGACGGGTAAGACCTTCGATCGCGGCCTCCATCATACGGACGGTTCCGGCGGCGTGGAGGTTGGTCATATCAACGTCGAGCCTTGAAAGCACCGACATGGATTTCTTTACGGTGTTGGGGATGTCGTGCAGCTTGAGGTCGAGGAATATCTTGTGTCCCATCGCCTTGATCTGTCTGACGATCTCGGGACCCTCGGCGTAGAAAAGCTCCATTCCTATCTTGACGAAGGGCTTTCTCCCCGAGAATTTTGAAAGAAAATCGAGAGTTTCGGCCGCCGACGAAAAGTCGCAGGCTATGATTACGTCTTTACCCATTTTAGTGTGCTCCTCCTGTTATTTCACTAAGTTTATCTATCCTGTATCTGTCCATTACCTCGGGCAGTTTGAGAACTATATCGCGGCATACGTAGGGATTTACGAGGTTTGCGGCACCAACCTCTACGGCAGAGGCTCCTGCAAGCATCATTTCGACGACGTCCTCGGCGGTGGAAATTCCGCCCATTCCGATGATGGGAAGCTTTACGGCGTTATAGACGTCGTAGACCATTCGCAGTGCGACGGGAAGCACCGCAGGACCCGAGAGTCCTCCCGTGCGGTTTGCAAGCACCGGCTTTCTGGTGCGAAGATCTATCCTCATTCCTACCAGGGTATTTATCAGGCATATTCCGTCCGCGCCGGCCTCCTCACACGCCTTTGCGACCGACGTGATGTCGGTGACGTTGGGGGTGAGCTTGACGTAGACGGGCTGCTTTGCGGTTGACTTCGCCGCCCTTACGGCCGCCGACGCGCCCTCGGGGGTCACGCCGAAGTTTTTGCCGCCTGCGTGGAGATTGGGACAGCTTATGTTGAGCTCGATTATTCCGATGCTTTCTTCGTTTGCCGCGGCGGCGCAACAGTAGGCGAACTCCTCCTCGGAAAATCCGCCGACGTTAAGCACGAGCGGCTTTGAAAAGACCTTTTTCAGCTCGGGTATCTCCTTACTGAGCACCTTTTCGATTCCGGGATTCTGCAGTCCGACGGCGTTGAGCATTCCGGACGGAGTATCGGCGATTCTCGGAGTGGGATTGCCGAAGCGGGGCTCGCGCGTCGTTCCCTTCAGGGAGATCGAGCCGAGGATATTGAGGTCGTACAGCTCGGCAAACTCGCGTCCGTAGCCGAAGGTTCCGCTTGCGGGTATTACGGGGTTATCGAGGGTCCAATCCCCGAGCTTTACTCTCGTGTCGGCCATTTGATCTCACTCCTTTTCATAACGGGACCGTCCTTGCAGATCCGCTTGTTTCCCGTAAGTGTTTCGCAGGTACATCCCATGCAGGCACCGAAGCCGCAGCCCATTCGCTCCTCAAAGCTGAGCTCACCTTCAGACGTCGCGGCCCTTGAGACCGCCTCGAGCATCGGCATCGGGCCGCAGGAGTAGAAGTAGGTATAATCCTTACCCTGCATAAGTCCCGTGACGAAGCCCTTGGTGCCGTAGCTGCCGTCGGCCGTTGCGACCGACACCTCGGCACCGAGGTTCAGAAATTCTCTTTCGTAAAACACCTCGGACTTGGTATTGAAGCCAAGGAGCACCGTCGGGCTTTTGCCCTGACGTATCAGCTCGCGGCAGAGCATATACAGCGGGGGGACGCCGACTCCTCCGCCGACGAGCAAGGGTCTGTCACCCGAGAGCGAGAGGTCGTAGCCGTTGCCGAGACCCGTCAGGAGGTCAAGTTTCTGACCCACCTGCATCTCGCTGAGCTGCTTCGTGCCCGCTCCGACCGTCTTGTACACTATCGTCAGTTTTCCGTCGCGCGCGTCGCAGACCGAGATCGGTCGGCGAAGAAATTTTTCGGGCAGTGCAACGTCTACGAACTGCCCCGGCCTTATTTCGGACACGTCGCCCGAAAGCACCGTTTCAAAGGTATTGTCGGCGAGCTTTCTTACCGCCGTTATCCCGAAAACAGATTGCTTCATTTTATCCTCCTGTCACGATCCGAAGATCGGTTACTTTCTTATAATTCCGAAAAGACGGTTTCGCCCTTTACGGCGGTCAGTATTACCCTTCCGCGCACCTCGTAGCCGTCGAACGGGGTGGCCTTTCCACAGGACGCAAAGCGCGAGGCGTCGATCTTGAACCTTCTTTTAGGATCGACTATGCAGAAATCAGCCTCGTCTCCGAGAGACGTACCGCCGGGTATCGAAAATCTTTTTCTCGGAGCGACGCACATCAGCCGTGCAAGATCCTCGGGAGTAAGCACTCCCGTCTGCACAAGTCCCGTCCACATCACGGGGAAGGCGGCTTCGAGTCCCGACACGCCCATAAGGCTTCCTCTCAATCCCTTGGACTTTTCCTCTGCCGAGTGGGGTGCGTGGTCGGTGGCTATCATATCGACCGTGCCGTCCTTTATTCCCTCTATCAGGGCGAGGCGGTCACGCTCGGCTCTTATGGGGGGATTCATCTTGAAGCGTCCCTCGTCCATAAGCATAGTGTCGTTAAGAAGCAGGTAGTGGGGTGCCGTTTCGCAGGTAACGTCGAGTCCATCGGCCTTGGCCTTTCTTATCAGCTCGACGCTTTCGGCGGTGGAAACGTGGCAGACGTGGTACGAGCAGCCCGTTTCGCGCACCAGCGCGATGTCGCGCGCAACCTGACCGTATTCGCTTTCGGAGCAGATTCCGGGCAGGCCGTTTTCACGGGCAAACTCGCCGTCGTGTACACATCCGCCGAAAAGCAGGCTCTCGTCCTCGCAGTGGGCGGCGAGTATCTTACCGAGCGCCTTTACACGCAGCATTGCATCACGCATCATTTCGGCGTTCTGCACGCCCTTTCCGTCGTCGGTGTAGGCGCAGACGTCCTTTGCCATCGCCTCGATTTCGGAAAGCTCCCTGCCCTTCTCGCCTACCGTTATCGCACCGTAGGGGTACACCCTAATTACGGCGTCCTTCTCAATTGCATCAAGCTGAAGCTTCAAAGATTCGGCGCAGTCGGGCACGGGAGAGAGGTTAGGCATTGAGCAGACGGCGGTGTAACCGCCTGCGGCGGCGGCGAGGGTTCCGCTCTTTACGGTCTCCTTATAAGAAAAGCCCGGCTCACGCAGATGAACGTGAACATCCGCAAAGCCGGGGAAAATATAGCAACCGTCGACAGCGACTCTTTCAAAGCTGTCATCGGGAGAAGAAACAACACGGCCGTCGCTGATACAAAAGGGCATTTCGACAAACCTGCCGTTTCTGTAAACCTTAGCGCCCGTAAAAACTTTTTTCATGGTCATTTACCTTCTTTCCCGATACAAAAAGAGCCTTGCACTCGGCAAGGCTCGGACACACAAAAACACACGCGCCTGGGCGCGTCGGCTTAAATTTTGAAACCTTGCCGGCATCTCTGTACCGTGCTTAAAGATCGATTTTTGTCATTATATCATTTTGCTCGGCGGATGTCAACAGTTTAGAGCCGTCCGTCCGAAGTATTTTTATCCGATAACGTTTATCCGGGGATCAGCTCAAGCACCGTCAGCTCGTCCTCGCGCACGCTGAATTTAACTTCATACCCCGCAAATCCGAAGCCGTAGACGCGCTCGGGCTCGTCGTGATACGACGGGCGCGGATCGAGGGAAAGAACGCCGCGAAGAGCCTCTCTTTTTTGCTCGGGCAAGGCGGAGAGCAGACCTTCGGGATCCAAAACCCGCAGGGTATCGTAGGGTACCTCCTCGGAGAAGCCGCCCGTAGCTTCCGTCACGCAATCGGCGAGAGGAAGATAGGGCTTTATATCAAGTATGGGGGTGCCGTCGGCAAGATCCGCCCCCGCGACGGTGAGCACGGGGCCGTCGGGCGAATCGGTCACGTCGACCAGACGAACGCAGGAAAGCCCGATGGGATTGGGTCTGAAGGGCGAACGGGTGGCAAACACCCCGAGACGTTTATTTCCGCCCAATCTCGGCGGACGCACGGTGGGAGACCAGCCCTTGTCGGCTACCTTTGAAAACTCCCATATCAGCCACAGATGCGAAAAGCCCTCTATCCCTCTGAGTGCCTCGGGTGAGCGGAATTCGGGCTCGAACACTACTCTTGACAAGAGCTCGGGAACCAGCCCGCTCTGTCTCGGGACGCCGAACTTGGACGTGAAATCGCTTTTCAGGGTGGCTATTTTTTTGCAGGTGAAACTCTCCATATTTCCTCCGACCGTAAATATATCAGGTGTAAAAAACGAGGTCGCACAGCTTCTCGGTGTCAAACGCTTTGAAATACTCCTCTTCAAGCGGGATCCATCTGCTTTGGAAGGCGGCGAGCTTTCCTTCGCCGTCACGCGAGCTTATTCTCGAAAGCTGCGTTTCGCCGTCGGTAGAAACGAAGACCGTCAGACCGTAGAATAGACGCATTTCGGGGTGGCAGGAGTACGAGCCTTCGACGACGTACAGTCCCGACCGTTCGCAAAAAACGGGGCTGCCGAAACCTCCCGTCGAGCAATCGAAGGGACGGTAGCTGAACCGTCTGCCCTCGCTTATGGGAATCAGCACCTCGTTGATCAGCCGTTCGCGGTGCAGATTGCCGCCGGGGGTCGACAGACGTTCGTTCGTGCGCATTTCGGGCGGCAGGAAAAAGTCGTCGGCATGTATGACGGTACAGCCGCTGAGCTCACGAAGCTTCAAGGCCAGCGAGGACTTTCCCGACGCACACCGTCCGTCTACGGCGATCACGGCACCTTCGGGAAGGGCCTTTGCGGCTTCGAGTATCTCGTTTGCCGCTGCGGTAAGATCAGTCATGGGACGTCTCACCCTTCGTGCGTACCCTTCGGTGCAGCTTCATCAGTCCCGTTCGGCGCAGAAGCAGCATTACGGCAGGTATCAGTATAAGCTGCAGGATTATTCCCGGCAGAGCGTTGGTAAAGCCGCCCGCAATAAAGGCCGCGAGGGTAAAACGGTTGCCCTTGATACCGAGAAGGACTACCTGCGCCACGCCCCATACGGCACGGCCCGCAAGCATAGCCGTCACAAGGCTGCGGTAGAGCGACAGAAGACATTTCCAACGGGATCTTCCGTAGAGGAAGCCAGACACAAATGCGTAGGCCGCAAGCTCAAAGGCCATACCGATAGCGTTGGGGTAGAATATCGGCATACCGAAAACGGCGCAGCGAAGAAGGGGCAAGATAAACCCGACCGCGGTACCGTACTGCCATCCGCATATGAGGGCGCAGAGAAAAACGGGGACGTGCATCGGCAGCAGCATATTTCCTATCGCAGGAATCTGTCCCGTCAGAAACGGCAGCACCATTCCCAACGCCATAAAGAAGGCCGAGAGGACAAGGTCTATTAGTGCTTTTTTGCCCTGCGCTCCCGCAGTCTTATTTTCCTTCATGGGAAATCTCCCCTTTCTTTATCTCCGCCTCAGCGTACGGAGATAGTTCTTTTGTTCATCCGTGATGCGAAGGCTTTCGACAGCCTTCTGTACCGCCTTGTTATGCGTCCGTTTATCGAGCCGCTCCTCCTGAAGAAAAGGAAGCACCCGATCGTACTGCTTTGCCAACGCGGTGGCAAAATACCAGGCGATCATCATATTTACGTAATAATCCTCACTGCGTATCGCGGCGACCCTTTCGGGGAATTCCGAAGAAAATGCGCCGTCGAGGAAATGCTTCATAAGCATTTCGATTCCGAAACGCAGGGTGTAGGGATGGTCGGATTTCATCCACTCCTCCGTTTTTTCACACAGCTCTGGAAGATGCCTGCCGAAGACGGGAGGATCAAAAGAATCGCAGGTGGCCCAATTATCGACGAAGGGCAGAAAGCGTTCGGTCTGCCTCATACATTCGTCAAAATCCCCGATGCGTTCAACAAGAAAGGCGTGGAGATGGTTTTCTTCAAGATAAAAATGGGGAAGCTCACAAAGAAAGGTCTCTCCCCCGTCGGTACCGTAAAGCTCACGGGAGAGCTTTCGAAGCAGTGGCGTTCTGACCCCGATTATCCGCTCGGGGTCGACCGTCGGTATGAGCTTAGAAGTAAAGTTCCGATAGCCCTCGTCTTTCAGCTCAAGCAGCCGTTTCCTGACCTCTTTTGCGTTCATCTCAAAGACTCCTCAGAAGGGGCAGAAGATGACGGTCTGCCGGACAAAAATCGTACAGATCGACCTCCTCGGGGAGTATCCACTTAAGGTCTATGTGCTCCAGAAGCTCGGGCTCGCCCGAGATTATTCCTGCGCGGTATACGGTCAGATGAACGGTTATGTCGGGATATTCGTGCACCGTTTCGGCAAATACTTCACCGACCGAAACGGTGATCCCGAGCTCCTCGCGGCATTCGCGCACAAGGGCGTCGCGTCCCGTTTCTCCCGCCTCGACCTTTCCGCCGACAAACTCCCACAAAAGCTCGCTCCCCTTGTGTGGCGGTCTTTGGCATATCATAAATCTGTCCCCTCTGAATATCAGAGCGGCAACGACCTCGGTCATCCTTTTCCTCCCGTAACCTGCCGTAAAACGACCTCCGTCCCGTCTTTTGGAGCGGAGGTCACGGTAATTTTATTCGTCGTCCGAAACCTCGTTTGCGGCTTCTTCCCTATCGTAGATGCGCACTGCGCTCTTTACGTCGATCTGTGCCGCACAGTTCAGGCAGATCGCCTTTTTGGTGTCGCGCTGTACCTGAGTAAGCTCACGGCACACGGGACAGACGGCATCAACGGGATCCGTAAGGGTCACGGCGTAGCGTTGGCGGCGCTGATAGTCCTTATCTTCCTTAACGCGGACCGAACGCTTTTTCTTTTTTGAATTTGAAGCAGGCGCAGAGGTCAGCGAGCTCATTTCGGAATATTCCTTAAGAAGCACGCACCACTCCTCGGAGGTCAGGATGCTTCCGTCCTCGGGTTGGTTTTCGCTGTATATCCTTCTTATCAGGCGGTCGTAAAGCTTGGTTTCGTAGCGTCTGTCTCGGAATACTATAAAAGCAAGTATGAGTATCAGCACCGGAATAAACACAACGGGGAAATTGAAAAGATAGTACTTGTAGTAAATTCCGTCGGCAAATCTTTTTGAAACGTTGCTGTCAGTGGCAGTGGTGTACCAGTTGTAGGTTATCAGCGCCTGTGCGATGGCGGTGGGCAGTGAAATGAGAAGCGCCGTCAGCGTTTTTGGCCTTTTCATACAGACAAGCACAAGCGAAACCATAAGCAGAGCCGTAATCAACGACATTATTATCAGATTATTCTTCGCATCGCTGAAGCGCTCGTAGTCGGTCAGGTCAAAGGTGTAGGAAAGCACCATGACAAAATCGAAGAAAAGGGTGTATATCGTCAGCAGTATGCAAAGAATACGCGTTGCTTTGAAAACAACGCCGCCCGTATGGGAATATATCTCACCAGACAGCTTCTGGCGGTTGAGTTCCTCCTCGTGGATGCGTCTTTTTATGGCCTCGTCGTAATAGGCCGCGTCGCGAAGCTCCTCTGCGCCGTCACCGATGATGCCGTCGGCTTCTGCCGAGCGAGTGTCACCGAAAATGGCCTGAGCCGTTTTTTTCTTCATACTGCACTTCCTTTCGTGTTCTAAAAGGGATTATACTATCCCGAAAGGATTAACGCAACAAGATTTTTGAAAATATCTCAAATTTACTATTGATTTTTTGAATTGTTTGTGATAATATATCTTGGCAATCGCAAATGCGCTGTTAGCTCAGCTGGATAGAGTGTTTGGCTACGAACCAAAAGGTCAGGGGTTCGAATCCCTTACAGCGCGCCACAACAAAAGCCACCCTGTTGGGTGGCTTTTGTCGTGCTGTAAGGGATCGAACCCGAAGGGTTCGTCGAAGCATACGGGACGGCGCGGCAGCCGTGCCGTGTGCCCGAGTCGGAAGCACGAAGGTTTTGTCGTTCGCTGCCCGCGGCAGCCGACATAAACCGAGAGCGCACCGTATCCCGTCCGCACCACAACAGCAACATTGCTTTGGGCGCGCCGTAAGGGATCGAACCCGAAGGGTTCGTCGAAGCAGTTCAAAATGCGCGATAGCATTTTGAAACTGCGAAGTCGGGCAACGCCTGCGAGCGCGTCCGGTGGACGAAACAGCGAAGCAGGGGTTGGCGCAGCGGTCAAAACGGCACGCCGCTACAAGGCGTACTGCCGTTTTGGGCACCGCAAGAGGGACGAAGGTTTTGCCGCAAACGGCTCGGAGCCGTCGGCAAAATCGAGAGCGCACCGTATCCCGTATGCGCCACAACAAAAGTCCCTTTTTGAATGATGTTTGCCTTCCGCAAATGATGTCGTTTCACTGATGATGACGGCTGCGCCTAATGATGTCGCTTCGCTAATGTATTGGGCAAACATCGCATCATTGCGACCAAAGGGAGCAACATCATTATGCGAAGCATAACATCATATCACCGAAGGTGATGCATCATTGAATTATGATGCGTTTTATGATATGATTAATAAAAAGGAGGCGATTATTACGAGAGAGAATAAGCTTACTGAACTTTCTATGGAATTCTCCGTGGATATTATAAGCCTTGTTAAACAACTGAAAGCGAACCACGAATCTATCATTTCCAGCCAGATTGGCAGAAGTGGCACGTCCATAGGCGCTAACATCCACGAGGCACAATATGCACAAGGCAAGAAAGATTTCATCTCTAAACTCGAAATAGCCTTAAAAGAAGCAAGCGAAACCGGATATTGGCTTGCACTTTTGCACAGAACGAAATACATTGATGAGCAGACCTATAAAGTTCTCTCTGCAAAATGCACGTCTCTGCGTGTTATGCTGATCGCATCCTGTCGAACCGCAAAGGAGAATGCTAAGTGAACTTCTTCGATAGATTATTTAATCGGAAATCAAAAGCATCAATCCCACCTATGCCGTCTTGGGAAACTGTTATCGAAATGATGTATGACAAACATCTGGATGCATTTTCTGACGAAG
This sequence comes from Clostridia bacterium, assembly GCA_017467405.1. Lineage (GTDB taxonomy): Bacteria > Bacillota > Clostridia > Oscillospirales > Acutalibacteraceae > RGIG1913. The sequence goes on along the minus strand of JAFTSH010000001.1, from coordinate 368,711 downwards.
TCGTAAAAGTAATTTATTCAAAAGATCACTCGATGAGATATGTTGTGCTGAAGGATAAAAAGGGGTTCTTCACTTATCAACTGGAAGCAATTTATCAATACGACGAGGACGAATGGCAATATATTTGTTCTCACCACAATGCGCTACCGGCAATGTGGGAGCCTTTCAGAGGGATTGTTGGAAAATCTGTTTTTGAAAACATAGATGAATTGCTTAAAGACTTAAAAGCGGAGCCGGAATACAAAAGTTATTTTTAGTTATGATATAGGTTTATTGTACTTTTACGCTTTCTTACCCCAATTCTGCTCCGTTCAGGTAGTCTTTTGCACAACAAAAGCCACCCTGTTGGCGTGCCTACCGTAAAGCAACTTCACATCAAAATCAAAACGGACGAGAAAATCTCGTCCGTTTTGCACACTTTCTTGCCTGCAAGGTATAGTGTGTTATACTATATTTCACTTTCGGGTGGTAAATGAGTGATGTTTTTGCTTTCGCAAAAGTGATGTTATTCGCTTCGCTCATAATGATGTTGCGCCCGCAGGTCGCAATGATGTGATGTTTGCCAACTACGCCGTCAGGCGTAACATCATTTACGCAGTAAACATCATTGCCGTAGGCAACATCACTTGCCCGCAAGGGCAAACATCGTTCGGCTGACCTGCTTTATCGCAGGCACGCCAACAGGGTGACTTTTGTTGTGCTGTAAAGGACCGAACCCGAAGGGTTCGTCGAAGCGCACGTAACGGCATGGGAGCCGTTTCTTTTTAATCCTCAAACAGCGAGTCGGAGAGCTTTTTGATTCGCTCTTTACGCTCGGCGGTCTGCTCTTTATCGACGGTGACGTTTACCACGTCCCCTTCCTTGAGGCCGGGAATCATTTCGGCCGGAATATCGTAGTGCCTGCCTTCCTTTGAAACCAGAACGGCGTAGCCCTCGACGATGCGGTCACAGACGTACGTCATCATTTTTCCTCCCCTGCGTTACAGGTGCCGCAGACGGTGTAGCCGTCGGCCAGCAGCTTCGCCAAAGTTTCGGTGCTGTCCTTGCGGTTTTGCAGTGCTATGGTACCTACCGACGGACACTCGGGCGAATGCACCTTTTTGCTTGACGTATTGAGCACGTAGCCCGTCGTCACTTCGGACGAGCTTAAGCTCGAAGACGGATCTTTGGGATCTGCCGCAAAATACTCCTTCCCTGCCGTAACGGTAAGCTGCTTGCCGTCGCTGACGGCGACGATATCGCCCAGCTCGTCGGTACGCAGTATCTTTGCGCCGACGGCCTCCCAGCGCTCGATCGCCTCTTTGGTAGGATGGCCGTATTTATTACCCTTACCAACCGAAATGATGGCAAAATCGGGAGAAACGCGCTTCGTGAACTCCTCGCAGGAAGAGCCCTTTGAGCCGTGGTGTCCGATCTTTACGAGGTCGGCGGATATATCACCCTCGATCTGCTTTTCGACCTTTGAGGTAGCATCACCCGTCAGGATGAAACGGTTCTCGCCGTAGGTCAGCAGCATTACCGAGGAATAGTCGTTCTTGTCCTTGTAGGTCTCGTCGACGGGAGACAGCAGCTCGGCGGTAAGTCCCTGCCGGTCGATCAGCTTAACACCGGCCTTTGCGCGCTTTATCTTCAGTCCCTTGTCGCTTACGGCCTCAAGCATCTTTTCGTATTGGTACGAGGTGGAATCGGCTTTGGGCATACAGATCTGCCCTATCTCGAACTGCTCTATTATGTAGGCCGCACAGCCCATATGATCGGTGTGCGGATGCGTCACCAGAAAGATGTCTATCTTTGTGTAGCCGAGGTTCTTGATATATCCCTCGACCGTTTCGCCGTATTCGGTCTCACCGCAGTCGACGAGCATACATCTTCCGTCGGGAAGCTCGATAAAAGCAGAGTCGCCCTGACCGACGTCTATAAAGTGCAGTTTAAGTTCTTCCTTGGTTTCTTCCTCGGTCGAAACGGCTTCCGAAGAGGTTTCGGGTGCATCGGGCGCCGAGGAGCTCTCACCGCCCGGCAGACAGCCGCCGAAGGTCAGCAAAAGCATCAGTGCGAGAAAGAGTGCGGTTATTCTTGTCTTCACGGTCTTACTCCTTTTCATATTGCCGACGGGATCAGATCACGAAATTGCCGTCGCGGAAGATGGGTACGGTCTCGCCCGAGGCGGTGATGCCATCGATCGAGAGATCGGGGGTGCCGATCATTATATCCTCGTGGATTATTGAGTCGTTGACGCCCATCTCGCGCAGCTCCTCGAGGGTATATTTATCGTAGTCCTTCACGCAGTTCGTGAAGCCCTCGCCGAGTGCAAGGTGGCAGGCGGCGTTTTCGTCGAAAAGTGTATTGTAAAAAAGTATTCCCGAGTTGCTGATGGGCGAATCGTAGGGCACCAGCGCGCACTCACCGAGCATAGATGCTCCGTCGTCGAGGGAGATCATCTTCTCGAGCACCTCCTGTGCGTCGTCGGAGCGTATCTCGCAGACGCGTCCCTTTTCAAATCGCAGCATAAAGCTGTTTATAAGCTGTCCGCGGTAGGAGAAGGGCTTGCTGGAATAGATAACTCCCTCTGCCTCGCCCTTCTTGGGGGTGATGAAGATTTCCTCGCTGGGGATATTGGGATTGAAGAAGGCACCCGAAAGGGTGGATTCTCCGCCGCCGAGGAACTCAGCCTGCGGCATCAGGCCGACCCTGAGGTCGGTGCCGTTACCGGCGGTGTAGTGCAGCTCGGTAAGCCCGAGGCTGTTGATATACGCACAGAGCTTTTTGAGCTCGGCGTTGTGCTCCTCCCACGCCTTTGAGGGGTCGTCGTTCAGGGCACGGGACGCCGAGAGTATGGCCTCCCAGAGCTTTTCGACCGCCTGCGAGGTACGCATTCCGGGGAATACCTTTTTCGCCCAGCTTTTTCCCGGTACGGCGGCTATGCACCACTGATAGCGGTTGTCGGCACGGTCGCGGTAGGGCTTAACGGCGGTGCTTACGGCGCGGACGGCCTTGGCGTGCTTTTCCTTGTTTATTCTTGCGAGTCCGTCGGGATCCTCGGACAGGATGTATATTCTTACGGGGAGTGTGACGGTGCGGTGCTCGAGGCGCGCAAACTCCCAATCCTCGATCTTTGAAAGGGACTTAAGGGTGCGGTAACGCGTGTCGAGCACCTTAAGAGGCTGCCAGCTCCATTCGACGTCTACGCGCGAAGCACCCGCCTTGTAGCACTCGTCCACCAATATTTCGATAAACTCAGGCTGATCGAGCTGAGCGAAAAGCAGTACCTCCTGACCTTTCTGTATTCTCGCGCCGGTACGTGCAATCAGGCGCGCATAGTTTCTGAGAAGAGTCTTTTTCATGGTTATGACCATTCCTTTCGATTAACCGTATCTATTTATTATTATACCTCATCACGCAGAAAAATCAATCATTAACCGCCGATGTTTTGCGGGACTTGCAAGGGACAAAAGGTGCGCGGCATATCATTCACCGAAGGGAGAGGATATTATGCTTGAAGGACTGCTGAGCTTTTTGGCAAGCAACCTGCTTTTTTTCATTCTGCACGTTTCAAATCCCGGCTCGTTCCCCAAGCCGCTGTCGGCAAAGGAGGAGCGCAGATATCTGGAGCTTATGGCGCAGGGGGACGGCACCGCAAGAGAAAAGCTGATCGAGCACAATCTGCGGCTCGTGTCACACATCTCAAAAAAATACCACAACTCGGGCGCAGACCCCGACGATCTGATCTCGATCGGCACGATCGGACTCATAAAGGGAATTTCAACCTTCCGCCCCGCAAAGGGCACCCGTCTTGCTACCTATGCCGCAAAGTGTATTGATAACGAGATACTGATGTATTTCAGGTCGATGAAAAAGCGTGAACGGGACGTTTACATTGACGATCCGCTCGACACCGACCGCGAGGGAAACGTTCTCACTCTTTCGGACATATTGAGCGAGGACATTGACGTTGTTGACAGAATAGACCTCGCAATGAAGAACGAGCGGCTTAAAAAATACATATACGAGGGGCTCAACGAACGCGAGCGGCAGATCATCCTGCAGCGCTACGGACTGTACGGCCATACCGAGCTGACGCAAAACGAGATCGCCCAAAGCCTCGGCATTTCGAGGTCGTACGTATCACGCATCGAAAAGAAGGCGCTCGAAACACTCCGAGAGCTTTATGACGGCAGAAAAAACGGGTAACCGAAGCCTGCTTCAAGGGACGACATATTGCACAAAGAAGACGGGAAAATTTTGTAATATCTGTTAATTGAATTTCTTTGGCATCTAATGTAAAATAAATATAACTTAAGTTCGGTATCGGCACCGTCGTACCGCAAAAAAGGAGAAGTTAAGATGAAGATGAAATTAAAGAACCTGTTAGCCGTACTGTTGGTATTACTGCTCTGCTTTTCATTTACCGCCTGTCAAAGCGAAAAGCCCGACAATTCTCAAAGCAGCGCATACGGTGCTGTCAATTCGGACGCGGTATCGTCCGAGGAAGCACCCGTCGATGAATACTCCCCGCTTTTATACAAGGTTACGGATGATAAAGGCAACACGGTCTGGCTGTTCGGATCAATCCATATCGGAAGCGAGGATATGTATCCCCTGCCCGACTACGTAATGAACGCCTACAACAATGCCGACAGCATTGCGGTGGAGGCCGACTTAATTGCCTTCCAAAGCGATCTGAATATGCAGGCAGAGGCACTTTCACAGTTCGTATATAAGGATGGAACGACCATTCAGAAGCACATCTCCTCCGAGACGTATCAGGAAGCCGTAAAAATTCTTAAGGACGAAGATGTTTACGACGAGCTTTTCGTCTACTACAAGCCGGTATATTGGCAGATGATGATAGAGCAGCTCGCGATCAGCGACACGCTTTCAGGCTCGGAAACAGAAGGCTTCGACACGTCCATAAGCGAAAGCGGTATAGATACGTATTTCCTTGAGCTTGCCCACGAGCAGAAGAAGGATATCAAGGAGATCGAGTCGGCAAAATACCAATACGGAATTATGGCAGAATTTTCTGACAGCCTGCAAAAGCTGCTGCTCGAATCTGCAATAGAGAGCTACAAAACCGCCAAGGACACCTCCTCAAAGATCACCGCCGGAGAGGAAGAATCGGACACCGATTTGCTGTTTGACCTTATGGATGCGTGGAAAAAGGGAGATGCCGAAAAGATTTCGTCGCTGCTTCAGATAGAAGAAGACGCGGAATTTGACTCGGAAAAGGACAAGAAGCTTTTCGATGAATACTACAAGGCTATGTATACCGACCGCGACAAAAATATGACCGACTACGCCGTAAACGCCCTTAAATCGGGAAAAGAGATATTTATATGCGTCGGTGCCGCTCACGTAGTTGCCGAGGGTGCAATGGCAGATCAGCTCAAGGCTCTCGGTTACACCGTTGAAGCAGTCAAATAAATCATTCTTATCGTTCCCCCGAAGCGGCGGTCCCGTGCCTGCCGTTTCGGGGATTTATATTACGGAGAATTGTTTGTCCTTTCGGATTATTGTTCGGTTTTTTTGCACGGCGGGGATTTTTGGTTGAAACCGTGCAGGATTTATGATATTCTAATCTCACATTCCCGCAAGGAGGTTAATTTATGAAGATATATTATTATTCCGGAACACACTGGGACCGCGAGTGGTATCAGACCTTTCAGGGCTTCCGCAAAAGGCTCGTCGATATGACCGACGGTCTTATCAACGAGCTTGAAAGCAACGAAAGGTACGGCATCTTCCACTTTGACGGACAGACCATCGTGCTGGAGGACTATCTTGAGATACGCCCCGAGATGAAGGAGCGTCTGAGTGCCCTTATCAAGCAGGGAAAGATCATTATCGGCCCGTGGTACAATATGCCTGACGAGTTCCTGGTATCGGGAGAAAGTCTGATCACCAATCTCCGAAAAGGCAAAAAGCTCTGCGAGAGCTACGGCGTGGAGCCGGGAGATAACGCCTATATCTGCGACATTTTCGGACACTCCTCACAGACCCCGCAGATATTCGCCTCGATGGGATATCTCAACACCATTCTCGGAAGAGGCACAAACGATCACACCGATCCCGCTCATTTTGTCTGGGAGGCTCTTGACGGCACGAGTGTATGCACCTACAGGCTGCGCGACGGCGACGGATACGGTGATTTCGGTGCATTTATACGCGACCACAATATCGACACCACCCCGAGCGATGAGTTCGACAAGGCGCTCAAGGAGTACATCGAGAGTGAGATCGCCAGAACCGATATTCCCGTACTGCTGCTTATGGATGCGGTCGATCACGTTCCCGTGCGTCCCGACACACCCAAATATATTGACGCAATCAAGCGGCTTTTCCCCGAGGCGGAGGTATACCACTGCTCCATCGACGAGTTTGACGCCGTTCAGAGAGAATACGCCGACAAGATGCCGGTGCGCCGCGGCGAGCTCTGCCGTCCCGCCAAGAACAAGCACTCGTATATTCACGTAATCACGAACACCCTTTCGAGCAGATATCCCCTCAAGAAATACAACGACGTAAACCAGCACAGACTCGAAAAGTGGGCAGCTCCCCTCTACGGTCTCAGAAAGACCGATATGGCCGAGGGCTTCCTTGATCTTGCTACTAAGTATCTTCTCAAAAACCATCCGCACGACAGCATCTGCGGCTGCTCGATCGATCAGGTGCACAAGGACATGATCTACCGCTTCGATCAGACCTCAATGCTTTGCGACGAGATCGTTCGTCCCTTCGTCAATTCGCTTAAGGGTGACCTTTCGGCAGACGCTCTCACCGAGGGCGAGACAAGAGAGGGACTGCGCCTGAGACTCTACAATCCCCTGCCCTACCGCGTAAAGAAGACGGTCGTTGCACGCGTGGAGCTCAAGGACACCAAGCGCTACAGCGAGCCCTTCGGATACGAGAGCATACCCGCCTTCCGTCTTTTTGACAGCAACGATAACGAGCTTGTCTACGGCTACGTGCGTTCCTACAGAAACGACGGCTACGACGTCTCCTTTGAAGCGGAGCTCACTCCCTGCGGCGTGACAGAATTTTATCTTAAGCCGTCCGACGTTCCTACCAGACACGTTTCCCGTCTGCTGACCTCTCCCGTCAGCGCAAGGGGCGACCTCGCGGCGATAACGGTCAATACCGACGGTACGGTTGACCTGACCGATCTTAAGACGGGCGAGGTCTATGAAAACCTGCTGACGGCGGTCGACAACGGTGAGATCGGTGACGGATGGTACCACTGCGCGCCCAACCTCGACACCATCGTTACACAGACGGGTGCCGATATTGCGGTAATCGAAAACAGCGCCGTGCGCACGACCTTTAAAATCACGCAGAAGATGGCTATGCCTAAATGCGTTGAGCGTAAGAACGGCACCATCACCCGCAGCAGCGAAACGGTCGAATACAGGATCGTTCACGAGGTCACCCTCGCGAAATCCGACCGCGGAATCACGGTGCACACCGTTATCGACAACAACGCCGACGACCACCGTCTGATACTCCGCCTGCCCAAAACGGTACAGGGCGACAGCTACGAGGCCGCTCAGGCCTTCGGCTACGTCACGCGCACCTGCGGTGACGATCCCGACACGGCCGATTGGAGAGAATACGGCTTTGCACAGCGCAACATGGCGGGAATCTGCGCCAAGCGCTCGGGCAAGCGCGGTCTTGCCTTCGTTTCCGCCTACGGTCTGCACGAGTGCGGCGTATGGCCGAACGGAGATATGGACGTCACCCTCATGCGTTGCTTCAGCAAGACGGTCGGCACCCACGGAGAGCCGGGCGGACAGCTCAGAGAGCGTCTTGAATATCTCTACCGCATCATTCCCTACACCGAGGACGACTGCTTTGCCGATCTGCAAAAGGAGCAGGATCTCCTTGCAACGGGGCCCGTTTCGGTAACCGTTTCGGGCGGCAAGGCTCAGGAATACCGCTCTGCGCTTGAGGTCGAGGGCTGCGGCATCGTCTACTCGACGGCGGGACTCCTTCCCGACGGTGCAAGCGAGGTGCGCGTTTTCAACGACAGCGACAAGGTACAGACCGCTACCGTTACCCTGCCCGACGGCACCGCAAAGGCGTCGCTGGTTGAGCTCGACGGAAGACACGTCGCCGATCTTACACTCAGCGGCCGCAAGGTCAGCTTCGACCTGCCCGCATTCCGCGTCGCGACGGTAAGATTTGAATAAGCCGTGTCAGGTAACGATATGAAGAAACGGCTGCTTTACACCGCTGCGGTGCTCGCAGTGTTGCTGGCCTTGGTGACCGCGGGAATTCTTTTCATTGAATTTTACGGCAGAAAAATACACTGTCCCTCCCTTACGCTGTTCGGACAGCTGTGCCCCTTCTGCGGCGCCACGCGCATGGTAAGGGCTCTGATCCGTTTCGACCTGACGACCGCTTTTTACTGTAATCCCGCGCTGGTAATACTCATACCCGTGCTCGGCTTTACGGCCGCAAGCTACGGGGTAAGATACCTGCGTTTCGGAAGGCTCAATCTTACCCGACTTCAGGCAGTGCTGCTCATCGCTTCGCTTGCGTTGCTGCTGATCTTCGGGGTACTGAGAAATTTTCTTCCCTTGGGATTGACGGCGTAAAACACAAACAGACTCAACCCTTTTTCGGTTGAGTCTGTTTTTTCAGTTCGGACGGTCGGGGCGACGGCATCTTTTGATAATCAGAACGCGGCGAAAGCAAGCCCTGCCGCATCGGCGCGAACGCGCTTTCCTTTCCGGCCCTTACGATATTATCGGCAGAGCAACGGACAGAGCTTTTTGAAAAAGTCGGTATGATGGACGGGATCCTTTTCGCAGAGCCATCTCTTTACCGCGCACACGGCGGCATCGGTCAGAAAGTCGGTGCAGAAAGCGGACGAATAGCTGCGGCTGATCTTTACGACAAGGCCTCTGACGCAGTTATCCCTGAAATGCCACGCAAAGGAATTTTGTCCCTCCACCCTGAGCGCCTTACGGTAAAAATCGCGGTTCTGCCAGAGATAGGCGCAAAGCTCGGCCAGACGGTCCTCCGCACGGTCGCCGCACGACCTGAAAAGAAGTCCCGTTTCGGTGTCGAAGATCCAATTAACCAGGGCATACTTATCCTTGAAGTGATAGTAAAAGCTCTTGCGGTTCATATCACAGCCTTCACATATCTCGGCTATGCCGATCTTCAGGAAGGGCTTTTCTCTCATCAGATCCTTAAAGGATGCGGCGAGGGCTCTTTTGGTAATTCCCGAATCAGCCAACGTTATCACCGCCCTTCGCGGCCATACGGGCCGAGGGTACGCGGGACATTGTTTTTTCGCTCATTTTTCTTTCCTCCGTTTATACGGCAGACAGATAAAAAAACAGACCTACCTGCCATTGCAGATAAGTCTGGTCATTACAGATGAGGCCAGGAAAAACTCCTTGATGTTGACATCATCGCACAAAGTGCTGACTACTCCCTTATTTGTATTGTTATAATAACATGAAAAGGGAGAATTTTCAAGAGGTAGGGATAATATATTTTGGGACAGATAACGATAATTGTCCAAAAATACCACTAATTGAAAAATTTGTGTAAAATCCGGATAAAAAATTCGTTTTGCCTGATGCAATTTTGAAAACTATGTGTTATAATGTTTGACACTATAAAAACGGGAGGAATCTGAATTGGTATCTCACCATGGGTCAACCGAAGAAGTATTAACCCAGCTGTCAACCGACAGACTGAACGGACTTAAATCGTCCGACGTTGCCGAAAGGCTTAACAAATACGGAAAGAACGCCCTCAAAGAGAAAAAGAAAAAAACGCTTTTGCAAAAGTTTCTTGCGCAGTTCAAGGACGCAATGATACTTATCCTTATTGCCGCGTCGATCGTTTCCTTTACGCTGGTATGCGTGGAGTTCTCGCGCGGCGAAGCAAGCGCCAAGGAATTTTTTGAGCCCGCTCTGATACTCTTTATCGTCGTCGTCAACGCGATAATGGGAGTATATCAGGAGGGCAAGGCCGAAAAGGCTCTTGATGCACTCAAAAATATGTCGGCACCCCACGCAAGGGTGGTACGCGACGGCGAGGAGCGCATCATTGACGCGTCACAGCTCGTCCCCGGTGATATCATCCGTCTTGAGGCGGGAGATTTCGTGCCTGCCGATGCACGTCTACTCGAAAGCGTAAGCCTCAAGAGCGAGGAGTCGGCGCTTACCGGTGAATCCGTGCCCTCCGAAAAGGACGCCGAGGCCGTAGTTGACCTTAAGGCTCCTCTCGGAGACCGCAGTAATATGGTCTTTTCGGGTTGCAGCATAACCTACGGAACGGCGCTTGCCGTCGTCACCGCCACCGGAATGGACACCGAGATGGGCAAGATCGCAAACCTGCTCGACGACGAGGGGGATTCGCAGACCCCTCTCCAGAAGAAGCTCGCACAGCTCGGAAAATATCTCGGCGTCGTTGCTCTTCTTGCCTGCGCTGTCGTATTTGTAGTAGGACTTCTTAACGGTATCAATATCGTTGAGATATTTATGATCGCGGTTTCTCTGGCCGTTTCGGCCATCCCCGAGGGACTTCCCGTCGTCGTTACGATCGTTCTTTCGATCGGTGTACAGCGAATGGTCAGGAAGAACGCCCTCATACGTCGCCTGCCCGCAGTTGAAACGCTGGGCGGTGCGTCGGTAATCTGCTCCGATAAAACGGGTACCCTGACCCAGAACAGAATGACCGTCACAAAGCTTTACGCCGACGGTCTTGCGCTTGAGGAAATGACGGGTGAGCTGTCGGCCGAAGCAATGAGGCTTCTGCACTACGGCGCACTGTGCTGTGACGGCTCGGTAGTATTCAGCGACGAGGGCGAGCAGCACATCGGTGATCCCACCGAAACCTCAATCGTCTACGCCGCACACAAAAAGGGTATGCCCAAGGATGAGATAAACGAGGCAAGCCCCCGACTTGCGGGAATCCCCTTTGATTCCGACCGCAAGCTGATGACGACTGTCAATCTTATCGACGGTAAAAACACCGTAATCGTAAAGGGTGCCTTCGACGTGATGGCCTCCCGCTGCGTTGCGGGCGACGTCGAAAAGGCGGCTGCCGTCAACGACGAAATGAGCAGTAACGCCCTTCGCGTGCTGGCCGTTGCATATAAGATAATCGACGAGGTACCCGAGGAGCCTACCTCCGCGGAACTCGAAAACGGACTCACCTTTATCGGCCTGCTTGGAATGATAGATCCCCCCAGACCCGAGGCAAAGGAGGCCGTTGCGATCTGCCGCAGGGCAGGCATCAAGCCGGTAATGATAACCGGCGACCACGTCGTTACCGCCTCTGCGATCGCGAAGGAGCTCGGTATTCTCGAGGAGGGCGATCTTGCCATCACCGGCGCCGAGCTGGATGCCATGAGCGAAGACGAGCTCGACTCAAAGGTTGAGAGCATTTCGGTTTACGCAAGAGTTTCTCCCGAAAACAAGATACGCATCGTCAAGGCGTGGCAGCGCAAGGGACAGGTCGTTTCGATGACGGGTGACGGCGTAAACGACGCGCCCGCTCTCAAGGCCGCCGACATCGGCTGTGCCATGGGAATTACCGGCACCGACGTTGCAAAGGGTGCATCCGATATGACCCTGACCGACGACAACTTCGCCACCATCGTCGACGCCGTCCGCGAGGGACGCGGAATCTACGCAAACCTCAAGAAGGTAATCGGCTTCCTGCTCGGAACCAACATCAGCGAGGTTCTGGCGGTCTTCTTCTCGATGATGGTCTGGCATCAGACCCCCTTCCTTTCGATGCACCTGCTCTGGATCAACCTCGTCGGTGACAGCCTGCCGGCCATCGCTCTCGGAATGGAGCCCATCGAAGAGGGTGTCATGGATCAGAAGCCAAAGCCCAAAAACGAAGGCATTTTTGCAGGCGGTCTCGGCTTCAAGATAGTCTTCTCGGGCGTTATGTTCGCCATTCTCACGCTGGTCGGATTTATCCTCGGATGGAAGATCATGCCTCCCGAGGGCGCCGATCCCCTTGCGGCAGGACGCACGATGGCCTTTATGGTACTCGCTCTGTCGCAGTCGGTACACACCTACAATATGCGCTCCGACCGTTCGGTCTTTAAAATCGGACCCTTCGGCAACAAGTACGTCAACCTTGCGACCCTTGCTGCCATCGCACTGATGTCGCTCGTCCTCTTCACCCCGCTCAGGGTGCTCTTCGGACTCGAGCTGCTCTCTGCCGAGCTTTATCTGATCGCCGTCGGTCTCATCTTCGTTCCCATTGTCGTTATGGAGATCTACAAGCTGATCTCGCATATCAGAAATAAGCGCAAATAAAATAAGCCGCACAAAGGCGGGATGCTTTGCAAAGAAGCTCCCGCCTTTTTCTTTATACGCTGTATGACCAGATGTTACGTATCTGGGTGTTTATTTCCTCATAAGACCAAAGCCTGTCCGAACGCTGACGGCTGTTCGGATCGTTGACTGCGAATTTGCCATCCTTCACGCCCGTCAACACTACGTAGTGGCCTGAGTCGGTAAAATCTCCCGGGCCCATAATACATATCAGCGGATTACCCGAGTTCAGGCTGCTTACCATCAGATTTTTGTTCAGCGGAAGCTCCTTTACTTTCAGCCCGAGCCCGCGTGCCCCGTCGGACATAAGAGACCAGCTCGTACCGTTGCCCGGAAGACAATATCCGTTTTCGGTACTGTATTCTGCCACATAAGACGGTGTCAACGACACGTCTCCAAGCAGATAAAAGGCAACCATTGAAAGGCAGGTAGGGCCGCAGCCCGTCAGTCCCAAAACGTCTCCTCCGTATATGGCGTAGCCCCAGCGCTCGTCCCACTGCATAAGCAACGGAACCGAGGCACTGTCCGAATACTGAGAAAGATTACATTCTGTGACCGAGCCTTTCTTAAAGGGGTACTGAAGCGCAAAGCTCTCGGTCTCCGGATTTTTCAAGTACATCTCGCGTATGCTTTCGGGATACTCCTTTGCCGATATCCCGCGGGACGCGGCGTAACCTTCAAAAACGTCAGCATACGAAGACTCCGTCACGCCTGGCGGAAGAGTAAGCGATACGGATCCGCCGCTGTTTTGAGAACCCGCTTCCGACACGCCTTGACACGTATACCAGACTACTGCCGATAGCACGGCAATCACCGACGCGCAGACTACTGATATCACCGCCAAGCCGTCTTTGTGTTTCCGTCTTTTTCTCATATTACCGCCTCCCGTAATACGGGACGAAAAAGCGCCCCGTTCTGAGGTAATTTTACCTGAACGGAGCGCTGAGTTTTTGCGGTTTTAATTCGCCTTATATTAAGTTTATATTGCAAAGATCATACGATTTTCTGACTTTTCGCGGGAATCGACAAAGTGAAAACGACCGTTTCTTCGAAGCTCTGCGCCGTTATACTGCCCGAATGAAGCTCAACAATCTCCTTGGCAATAGCAAGTCCGAGTCCCGCTCCTCCCGTTTCGGAAGCTCTTGAGGGATCTGCGCGAAAAAAGCGTTCAAAAATACGCTCAAGCTTCTCGGGCGTCAGAGTTTTGCCCTTGTTTTCTATCCTTATCTCTGCCCGTCCCTCTCTGATCGTTGCCGAAAGCTTCACGGGACTATCCGGATAGCTGTAGCTCACCGCGTTGCGGATCAGATTGTCAAACACGCGCAGAAGCTTGTCGCGGTCGCACATAACCGTCATATCACGTTCTATATCGCTTTGCCATATCAGCCCTTTTTCCGCAAGCACGGGCATATACTCGCTGGTGATCTGTTCGAGCATTCTGCTGAGATCGGTCTGTTGCATATCGAGCGAGAGATCGGTCAGATTGAAGCGCGTTATGTCGAAGAACTCATTGATGAGCTCTTCCAGCCGCTCCGCTTTTTTGAGAGCGATACCTGTATATCTGGCGCGCAGATCCGTGCTTATATCGGGCTCGTCTTTCAGCAGGGTAAGATAACCGATGACACTCGTCAAAGGGGTTTTGAGGTCGTGTGCAAGATAGACGATCATATCGTTCTTTCGCTGCTCGGCCTCTCTGGCAAGCATCTCGTTGCGCACCGACTGTTCCCGAAGCTGGTTAAATTCATCCTGAACCTGCTTCATTTCGTCGGACATTACTATGGGGGTCTGACGGTCGGTTACGAGCTGCTGTGACGCCGCAACCACCTCGTCGAGATATCTTAACGGCTTTGCCATAAAATAATAGGTTATAAACGCCCAGCCGATAAAATAAATACCTCCGGCCAGTATCACTATGTTATCTTCCACCCACGACAGAACAATATACCACAGGTCATACGGCTGCCACACGACAAGTCCCGCAAGCCACTTTGCAAAGAGAACCGACGCTATAAGCACTGCCAACATTCCGCCGAGCACCGCGAAATAGCGCCACCTGATATCACGGGTAAGACGGCTTCTGTAGAGTCCGCTTCCCGCGTTGCGATCATTTTTTAAGTTATTCAATTGTGTAACCGACCCCCCAAACCGTTTTTATATATCCCGGCTTTCTCGAAGACTCACCAAGCTTTTCTCTGAGCCTTGCTATATGCGCCATGACGGTATTGTTGCTGTCAAGATACTTCTCGCCCCAAACCGCTTCGAAAAGCTCCTCGGACGAGACAACCTTTCCGCGGTGCTCACACAAATACCACAGTATATCGAATTCCCTCGGTGTAAGCGATATCTCAGAACCGTTGACTGAGCATTTGCGGCTCTCTTTTGAAATATGTAGCCCGCCTATATCGTATTCCATACCGGACGGCGCGGATGCGATATTATAACGGGTATATCTACGCAACTGAGTCTTTACCCTCGCCACCAGCTCAAGCGGATTGAAGGGCTTGGTTATATAGTCGTCCGCGCCGAGGGTGAGTCCGGTTATTTTATCGGTATCCTGTACCCTCGCCGTAAGCATAACTATCGGAAACAGATAGTTCTCTCGGATGCGCCTGCAAAGCGAAAATCCGTCGCTGTCGGGCAGCATAACGTCAAGTATCGCAAGACTGATCTCATTCTCCCCGATACATCTGAGCGTATCCGCCGCCGTTCCGCATTTCAACACGCGGTAACCCTCGTTGCACAGGTATACCTCGACAAGATCGGCTATCTCTTTTTCGTCGTCTGTTATAAGAATTTGTTCTTTCATCTTTATTCCTTCTGTCTGATAAAACTGCCTGCAGTTCCGAAATATCCGTACGGCACCGCTGTATCTGACACATTGATTATACTATCCCTCCCGTTGCAATGCAATACGCTCAAAACAATTTGTTCCGACAGTGTGATTTTCAACCTTTAAAGAGACAAAGCAAATATTTATAACAAAAAGTAATTGACAGAGGTTTTCGTTTGGGATATGATACCCAAAAAGGGATCCGTGCCGTGCACGAGTCCTTTACCCCGCTTGATAAAGGGAGGAAAATTTATGTCAACCGTGTTTTTTGATTCTTACACCCGCAACGAGAACGGCGGTATTTACGTTGAGTACCGCTCGGGAAACACCGTTTACGAGGAATGCTTTTCGGACGGTGAGCTGACCGCCTGCGGCTGGAACTGCGCCGGCTACGATATGCACACCAACACCGTTCCCTGCGTTGCGCGCCTCAATCCTGCGGTATTTCAGGTCGATTCGGCCTTCAGGCTTGAGATAGACGGCACCGATCTTTACCGCACCTACGAGTGGGTATCCTATGAAAAAGAAGAGAAGGATGGTGTCCTTCATATTTCGGTAAAGCTTAAGAGCACGCTGAAGCCTGTTACCGTCACCGTTCACACCCTGCTCGACGGAAGCAATATTCTTGTCCGATACCTTACGGTAGAAAATCTCGGGAACTCGGATATTGCGGTATCGGGTCTGTCGGTTATGAGCGGTCCCGTAATAGAGGAGCGCATTCCCGACACGGACGGTATGCCGCCGTACGAGCTCGGATATATGCAGAATTCACAGTCCCATTTCGAGGGTGATTTCCACTGGCTCCCCCTGCCCAGAAACACCTATTCCTTCGGCAAGCACACCTACGCCGAGCGTTACAGGCACCCCTTCTTTGCCGTACGCAACAAAAAGGGTCCCGAAATCTTTATCGGTCAGCTTGCCTATTCGGGCGGCTACGAATTCTCCTTCCACAACTACGCGAGCGGACATTCCCTCTCGGATCATATGTCCTTTGAGGCGAAGATCGTCTCGCGCAACCCCGTCTATCTGCTGACTCAGGGCGAAAGCCTCGTCACCCCGTCCATGCACGCAGCCCTGCTTCACGACGATTTTGACGGTGCAATTCAGGAATTCCACCGACACGTAAGGACGTACTGCAACGGCTACGAAAAGCATCCGATGGTCGAGTCGGGAATCGGCCCCGAGGTAAATATGTGCGAGGAAAACGTCTTCCGCGCCATTGATACCGCACAGCAGCTCGGCGCCGAGGTATTTTTCATCGACGCGAGCTGGTACTCCCCCGCGGGCGGTGAGTCGGACTGGCCCGCATACACGGGCGACTGGAACCCCGAGGTCTTCCGCTATTCCTGCAGCATGAACGATATACGCGATTACGCCCATGAAAGAGGATTGAAATTCGGTCTGTGGATGGACGTCGAAAAGCTCGGCCCCAAGAGCAAGGCAATTCAGAATCCCGACATCCCCAAGCTTCACGACTATGCCGGGAAGATGACCGTTGACGGTAACAGCGGGATTCTTGACTTTTCCGAAAAGGCGGGTACCGAATGGGCGTTTGAACAGATCTGCGACGTCATTGACCGATACGAGCTTGACTTTTTCAGGCTTGATTCGGGTGCGTACAGCTATACATCCGCAAAGCCCGTCTCAGATACGCGCGAAAACCGCGATCTCAGATATTACAACAACTTCTACGAGGTCTTCCGAAGACTCCGCGAGAAATATCCGAACGTCATCTTCCAGAACTGCGCAGGCGGCGGTGCAAGACTTGACCTCGGACTCATGCAGATGATGTCCAACACGTGGGTGACTGACAACCAGATCGCGCCCGGCTCGTACAGAGTAATCAACGGCGTTTCGATGCTGCTGCCGCCCGAATATCTCGTGCGCCCAATCGGTGCGCAGGGCGGACACCTTAAGGGCACGCTTGATTTCCAGATCAACGTTGCGCGCTTCGGAAATCCTCTGCTTTTCTGCGTGCTCGACTGCGATATTACACACTCTCCCCTGCTGCTTGACAAAATAGCAAAAATGAGTGCAACCTACAAGGAAACGGTACGTCCGATGATGCTTTCCGACTGCAGAGTATTCCACCACACGCCCGAGCTGAGGCTGGCTCAAAAGGACTCCGTCGGCATCCTCGAGATTGCATCAAAGGACGGCGACTGTTCAATGCTGGGAATCTTCACCCTTTCTCAGGTCACCGAGCCTCAAAAGAAGGTGCGCTTCAAGGGACTCAAGCCCTCGGGCAGATACGCCGTCACGGTCAACGACGAGTATCTCGGAGAATTCTCAGGCTACGAGCTGACCTTTTCGGGACTCGTCACCGAGATCGAGACCGCCATCGACTCAAAGGTATTCATTGCCAAAAAGGTCAATCAATAACAACAGAAAAAGCCACGGAAAAATCCGTGGCTTTTGCTTTTGAGTCTTATCCGACCCCAAGTATTCTTTTCCAGGTAAGTTTACCGATCACGTCGAGCGGTTTGCCGAAGCCGCAGAAGGTCTTGTAAGCGATAATGGCTTCACGGCTTCCCCGTCCGATGATGCCGTCGTACACACCCGAGGCGGTTTTACTCGCGGTCATATCAAACCCGCAGAGGTCGAGGTATTTCTGTGCCAGCTTATTGCAGTTTTTGAAGCTGCCGCCGAGCTCCACCTCCGCTTTTGCGGCCACACCTTCGGTGATGGGTCCCCATATTCCGTCGGTCTCAAATTTTGCATCGGTATAACCTGCCTTTTTGTGCACGCCGTCCTTTTTGGCGGCCACCTGGAAGGCCTTTATCTTTTGCTTTGCGGTAAGACCGGCAGGAGTGGTCAGGTACTGCACCCCGACTCCTTCATCGGTGTATTCGGGTCTGCCGTAGCCTGCGATCTTTGAGTAAGACAGCTTATATTTTTTAGCCGAAACGCAGCCTCCGTTTGCTACCATTCCCGATACAGGCGAGGTATTTCCCTCCACCGTGTAGACGTGGGTATTATCGGCGTCATACACGATTCCCGTGTGGGCAATGCCTGTCCCGCTTTTGAAAAAGATCTGATCTCCCACCGCGGGCTTCGTGTGAAACCGTCCCTTGCTTTTATAGTATTTCAGGGAATATCCGCAGCCTGCTCCGAGTGATTTGTTCGGCTGACAGAGAAGGCGCTTTGCCTCGTCTGCGCCGAAGGTCTTTACGAAGCACCAATCAACGAAGACGTCGCACCACGCGGCGCCCTGCTTTTTGCCGTTGTAAAAGCCGGTGATGGCGTCGAGATCTCTTGCGTATTTTGTATAGTTTTTTGACCCCGCGTTGGCGGTCTTGCTGTCGAGATATTTGCTGCTTGCCTTTTCGAGGTAGCCGATCTCGGCAAGTGCCGTCTCGGCCAACCTCTCGGCAGGGGTTAGTGACATATTTTTTCTCCTTTTAGTGATGTGCCTGTTCGTTCAGGTATTTATCAAGCTTGTTTTTGGCGTCGGGCACGGTGTGATTTGCTCCGAGCTGTCGCAGACCGTCAAGGCAGGCCGAGAGCGCGTAGCATACAAGGCGGTTTTCCTCCTTGATGTGCCCGACGTCGTCCTCGTGATGTGCCTTCAGGGTCTCTATCTGTCTTCCCATATCCTCAAGCCGAAGGTACCATTTATGCACCTTAAGTACCATCCCGAGAAGAGCTCCCGCGGCGGTAAGAAGGCTTGCGGCGGTAATGACCGTATTCACCGTTACGTACATTCCTTCACCTCCTGCCCCTGCCGTTACCGTCGTTACCGGCGGCAAATAATGCTGCAAGTATAAAACCGAAGGTGGCTGCAAACGGTACTATCCACGTCAGATGAAACATATTCATTAAGATATCTCCTCGTTGATCGTTATGATGATATCCTCAGCTGCAATAGCAGACGTTATAAAACTGAATCTTACCGTCATATTATCCGCGCCGTATAACGTGTTCCCGCTTCCGCCTATCATCAGCTCATACGAGGATATTCCGTTCTCGTATGTTATCTTGTCCTTTATAGATGAATCAGACACAACGTTTGAGTAACTGTTGGTAAAATAGCCTACGAAAACATTCTTCCCCGTATCAACGTCAAAACCTGTGATACGCTGACCCTGTGACCTGAGGTCCATGTTTACCCTGAGAATATCGCCTTTTTTACAAGCTATAAAGTTCGTGACGGTGGTATCCTCTGCCACCACCGGTACACCTGAAGAGTTTAAGCGATAGCCCACCAACCAATCGGCACTTGTCGGGTCGGCAAGATTGGTGAAGGATTTAGGTTTCTGCCAAAGCACACTACCGTCATGTGAAATCTTTGTTACATTACCCTCAGGAATAGTGATAGTTTTAACTGTTGAGAAATTCATAGCACCACTCCTTATGTTTTGCTTGCTACATCAGAGCAGTAAATGTTCTTGGTCACAGATGAGCCGTCCTCAAGCTCGAAAACCCATTCTTCCGTTGTCAAAGATGCTTTTACACTCTCGGTTATTGAGGATATATCTGATGCTGTGAAATAATCAGTGCCCTTTACAGGAGTGTAACCTGCTGCACCAGTTGCTCCTGTATCACCCTTATCTCCTTTTTCACCTTTCTCGCCCTGAGGACCCTGTACTCCGGTATCTCCCTTTTCGCCTTTCTCACCCTGAGAACCCTGTACTCCGGTATCTCCCTTTTCACCCTTGAGAGAAGCGAGCCATTCTTCTTGCGTTCCGTCAAAGCCGTTATCACACGCAATTTCGTATGCGGATTTACCGTCCTTGACGACTCCGCTGCCGATACCGAGCGCAATAATTTTAACGTAAAAGGTCGGATCGCCTGCGTATCCGTCAAAAGTCAGCATATTCCCCGATAAGGTGGCGGTAATCGTATCGGCATCAAAATAAATGCCTTGCGAATCTCCGTCATAAAGCACGGCCGTGTAAGTCCCCTCGCTAAGGTAGATATTCCACTCAAGAATAACCGACGACGGGGCTTCTTCAAAAGCGATCGTATACGGAAGCGACACCGATTGCGGATATACCATTCCCTCGAAGGTTCCCGAAAGAGAGTCAACCGCATCGTCGATATAACCCTTGATCTCGTCAACGTCCTCCTGCGTCCAATAGTCGGTGCCGCGGACGGGGGTATATCCGTCAGAACCGGTTGCGCCGACTTCGCCTTTGTCGCCCGTTTCACCTTTGTCGCCCTTTTCGCCCTGAGGACCCTGTTCTCCGCGGTCGCCCTTTTCGCCCTTAAGAGAGGCAAGCTGCTGATCGGTGAAATCGGCATAGGTAAAGGCATCGCCCTTGTCGCCCTTTTCACCCTTTGCACCCTGAGGGCCGTTAAGCTCTCCGCCTTCAAGTCTGTTCTCGACGTCACTTATGAGCTCCGATGCCTCCGACACGAGTGCAGTAAGCGCAGATACCTCGGTTTCAGCGGCAAGGACGTCGTCGTCCGAACACACGGGGCCGAGCACCGTCACGGTAAAACGCGGGCTCGTAACGAGAGCGTCGTCTGCACCGTAAAGACGTATCTCGCAATTCATCTCTCCGACGAACGCAACCGTATCGTGGGTAAGCTCGTAAAAGGCCTTGTCGCCCTCAACGGTACAGTCGTTGAAAAGAACCGAGCCGTCCTCCCTTTTTGCCGCAAAAACCGCATAGCATCCGTCAAGCGAAAGGGTGCCTGAGCCATCTGTAAAGGTGACCTCCAACCTGCGGTCGGTGTCACCCTTCTTTACAAAAATATTCTCCTGTTCTTCGGTATGGCGTATATCAAGAAGCAGTCTGTCGGTTACCCTTTTCGTAAATATCACTCCTTATAATTTTTTTGTAAATTCCGGTCATTTCACCACCTCCTTTGTTTAGTTTTTCTAAACTAATTCTAACACGCATTTTCGGAAACTGTCAAGAGTTTTGTTCAGTTTTTATAAACTCAACACAATTCGTTTCCCTTGTCGGTTGATTTTTCTGAACTTTTGTGGTAACATTCTGTTTAAGGAAGGTGACGGTATGGGCAAGGAAAAATTCTGCAACCGGCTGAAGACCGCGTTGGAGCTCAGCCAAATGAAGCAGCGCGATCTCTGCGCCGCGACGGGGATCCCCAAAAGCGCGATGTCGCAATATCTGTCGGGAAATTTCGAGCCAAAATCAGACCGACTCGAAAAGCTCGCCGCCGCTCTTAACGTCAGCGAGGCGTGGCTGATGGGTTACGACGTTTCGCCCGTGCGCGTTTTTGCCGAAGACTCGAAAAGCTTCTCCGTTTCAGGCGCACCGTATCTTCGAAATCTTCCCCTTTACGAGAGCGTTTCAGCGGGCTTCGGAGCTTCCGCCGACGACAGACCCGTCGGTCGGATACACGCCTATATGAGATCCGACGCCGAGGCCGAAAGCACGCTTTTTATACGGGTAGTCGGCGACTCGATGTATCCCAAGATCGAAAACGGAGACCTCATTCAGGTGCGCCGCCAGAGCTCCGTCGACAGCGGCTCGATTGCCGTGGTACTGCTCGACGGCGAAGAGGGGCTCGTCAAAAAAACCGAGTACGGCGACGGCTTCATCCGCCTCGTTTCGCTCAATCCGGAATACGCGCCGCGGCTCTTTGAGGGCAGTGAAACCGAGCGTATACGCGTTGTCGGTCTCGTGAAAAGGGTAATCAAAGAGTGTTAATGCTCGATTTTGCGGTATTTTTATACTATTTTGCTCTAATTTGTATGTTATGCTTGCAATTCCCAAAGCATAATGGTAAACTGTAAGAGCATAAATGTTTTCGCGCTTCGGCGCAAAAAATTCAAAAGGAGTTTGTACAAGATGAAAAACCTCAAGAAAATAGTTGCCGTCTCTCTCGCACTCGTTACCGTATGTGCTATCATGATGTGCAGCGTATCCGTTTCGGCCGCTGACAGTTATGATAAGTACACCGAGTTCAAGGGCACCGTCTGCGTTCTCTCGAACTTTGAGGCAGACCCCTCCAACCCCACTAACGTAAGCAGCCCCTCCGGCCTTGCCGACCCCCTCGGAAAGAGCCTTGAGGCTGAAGAATACGGCCGTGACGAGGACGAGTACTGCGGCGACGTCGGTACACTCGACGTTTCCCGTGATACCACCCACTTCCTCGAAGGCAAGTCCTCTATGAAGATCCACGTTGCCCAGAGCGAAACCCTCGCGAACGCCGGCAATAAGACGATTAATTTTGACAGAACCACCTTCCAGATCCGTGACATCAAGAACGTTAAGGTCACCGATCCCGCAAATACATATCTCTGCTTCTACATGTACGTTGATAAGAAGACCGACTTTGCCAACCTCGACCTCGGCAACTCCGCCATCGAAGTCTGCAAAGAGATCGACTCTCCCCAGGAGTATCAGTTCCTTTTCTCGCAGCTTAACGCTCACTCCCCTATTCAGGACGGCTGGAACAAGTTTGAGATCCCCCTGAACAAGATGAACAACCAGCTTCCCAACTGCGATATCTTCAGGGTGAGAATCTTCATCTTCTCCGCAGGTAAGGCTGACGTCGATCTTTATTTCGACAACATGACCCTTGAGTACAGAAAGCCCGCTGCCAACACCTCTTCGAATACCAGCAGCAAGACCACCATCACGGTTCCCAACGCTTCTTCAAACACCTCGTCGACCGTAAGCAACGTCACCGCTGATACCTCCTCCGTCGTCAGCAACAGCACCGCTGATACCTCCTCCGTCGTAGCCGAGAGCGAGGTCGCTCCCGAGGATACCACCTCCGTTGCCGACGATTCTTCCGAGTCGGGCGGATTCCCCGTCTGGGGCTGGGTGGTTATCGGCGTAGTAGTTCTTGCCGTAGCCGCTGCTGCAGTCTGGTTCCTCGTAATCAAGAAGAACTGAATTTAATCTGATCCTTAATTACACTCCCGCGCGGGAGTGTAATTTTTTTGTCTTTCGGTGAAAGAAAGAGCCAATGCAGGCATATAATGTTACAATCGTAAATTTCAAAGGAGGGGCGGCAATGACGAAACACGATGTAAAAGAAACTCAAAATCCCGCCTTGCCGGCCTCTCTTAACCTTGATATCGCAAAGGCCTTCAGACAAAACGAAGGTCTGATACGGTACGGCAATACGCTTGAGGTGCGGCTGATATCCGTCGGGTCGGGAAAGGCGGCAGGCGTCTGCGTTTACCCCGAAAGCGACCGATTTATTATGATCGAAAGCGGCAGTATGCTGCTGCTTTACGGAAATGACAAAAAACACCTTAACCGATACGAGCGTGCCAAAAAGGGGTCTGCCGTGATAATACCAGCGGGGACCTGGCACGATATTATATGCCTCAGCCGTTCCTCGCTCAGGCTTTGCACCGTCACCTCGCGGCTTCAGACCGACAAAAAAGAGGAAAAAATAACCGAAAATGACGGTTCCGAAAGCAATACTTCCGATTGACAGACGGCAGATACGGGTGTATAATTTCAGTAAAGCATTGATCTTGCTGTAGATTTACAGCCGCAGGGTATTGCGATATGCCCCAACAAGAAAGGACCGTTACATGAACATCTGGCACAACGTTTCGCCCGAACGCATCTCACCCGAGGATTTTCTTTCCGTAATTGAGATCAAAAAAGGCAGTAAGAAAAAATACGAGCTCGACAAGGAAACCGGACTCATCATCCTTGACCGTATTCTCTACACCTCTACGCACTATCCCGCCAACTACGGCTTTATACCGCGAACCCTTGCCGATGACGGTGACCCTCTTGACGTGCTTGTGCTCTGTAACGAGCCTATCGATCCCATGGTGCTCGTCCGCTGTTATCCGATCGGTGTAATCACCATGCTCGACAACGGCAAAAACGACGAAAAGATAATCGCCATCCCTGCTGAGGATCCCACCTACAATTCCTACAAAAGCATTGAGGAGCTCCCTGCCCACTGGTTTGAGGAAATGCGCCACTTCTTCTCGGTCTACAAGCAGCTCGAGGGAAAGGCTACGGCCGTAAACGAAGTAATGGGACGCAAGGACGCGCTGGAGATCATCGAGCAGTGCATCGAAAACTACAAAAAAGAATTCCCCGAAAACTGAAATGATAAAAAACGATCCGTACTTAACGTACGGATCGTTTTTTATACGAATATAACGGCTATCCCTGCGGCGGTGCCGACGAAGGTCCAGAAGGCTGCTGACCTGCTGCCGCACACAAATAACGACTCGGGAACAAGCTCGCACAGCACGACGCTCAGCATAGCTCCCGCGGCAAAGGAAAGGGAGAGTGCAAGACCGGTCTCCCCCATACTCCCCACGGCCTTCCCGATCATTCCTCCGATTACGCTCGGAATACCCGTAAGTGCCGATATAAGCACCGCCTTTTTTCGGGACATTCCCGAGGCTATGAGAGGAAGTGCTATGGCAAGCCCCTCCGGCACGTCGTGCATACCGATCACCGCCGCAGAAGCAAGGCCGTAGCCGCCTGCCGACGAAGCACCTATTACCATACCCTCGGGCAGATTATGCACCGCCACGGCAAGAGCCATAGTGATGCCGCCCGAAAAGAGGCGTCTGCGCGACGGGGTATCGGAACAGCCGGACGGCAGAAAGGCCGCGCGGCTCGTCAGTCTGTTGCAGATACGGTCAAGAAGTCCCACGAAGAAATATCCTGCAAAAAGTCCCGAAACGGTCAGCGAAACCCCCGACTCCAGCGCCTCGGGAATCAGATCGAAAAAAACTACGCTGAGCATTACGCCCCCTGCAAACCCGAGAAAGAGTCCCGTCGTTGAATCCTTATCTCCCCTGACCGCCGCCGCAATAAGACCTCCGAGTCCCGTTGAGAGCACGCAGGACACAAAGGTTACGAGTATCACCCTTAGCATAGTCACACCTTACCTTCGGTAATGTATATGCAGATCGGG
Source organism: Clostridia bacterium (assembly GCA_017467405.1). Taxonomy (GTDB): domain Bacteria; phylum Bacillota; class Clostridia; order Oscillospirales; family Acutalibacteraceae; genus RGIG1913. The sequence continues at coordinate 343,742 of JAFTSH010000001.1, read as the reverse complement.
CAAAAAAGAAAACCGCGTTTAAAAACGCGGTTAGGTTTCAACAAACTGTATCTTACTTCATTCTAAAAACCCTGAATTAAATTACCATATCTCTGTCGGGTATCCGTTCCAGGTAGGCGAAGTAAAGCCTTTCGCGCCCTCGTGATAACAGACGGTGTAGCTTACGTTGACCGCTGAAAGGTCCCCAAAAAACTCAAAAGAATAATCTTCGGGCGCATCGCCTTCAAACTTGACCTTTTTAAGGGCAGTACAGTTATCAAACGTAAATTCGTTTATTTTATTAACTGTTTCAGGTATCACGATCTCGGTGATTTTTTTACTGCCGGCAAAAACATAGGTTGAAACCTCTTCAAGACCTTTGTTCAGACTAACGGATTCGAGACAAGATATTTCATAAAATGCTTGTGTTGCTATCTCTTTTAGACTTTCCGGAAAAACAAGCTCTTTGAGCTGCGTTTTAGAAAAAGCAGATTGTCCGATTTTTTCAACTCCGTTTTCAATGGTCACCGTTTCAAGCCCCGAGAACGCAAAAGCGTTTTCATCGATAGATTTTACGGAACCGGGAATGGTTATATGCTTGAGAGAAGTGCATTTGTAAAAAGCTGAATTACATATTTGCGTCAACGTTTCGGGTAAAACTATATTCTCAAGTGAGGTGCATTCCAGGAAAGCTTCAATTTTTATCGCTTCGATTCCGTTAAACAGACAGACAGTCTTAAGAGAGGTGCAACGTGTAAAAGCGCCGTTGCTAACCTCTTTTACAGTAGGAGGAATCATTACAGAAACTATCGTCTCATTTTCCCAAAAACACCTGTCAATATTTGTGACAGTCTTACCGTTTACCACAGGCGGAATGATGACATTCTTATTGGAGCCCCTGTATTTTACGTAGACTTTATCGTCAACTTCCGTGCACTCGAAATCCGATTCGGGGCTTGTAACCTCGGGATATTCGCCATCGGGGGTAATGTCACCGACATCAGCCGAGTCACCGCACCCCGCAAAGCAAAAGAGCAGTGCAAGCACGGTAAATAATGCAATAAGTTTTCTCATTGTCTTAACCTCCCGGGTGGGTTTTCGATTACAGCATATTTGACACGTCAACCGTTTTAAAGTTGCAGTTTTGTAACCATTTGTCAACAGCAACGCTAAACGTTTAATACATATCGTCGAGCAGGGAGAGGTAGGACTCGATATCGAAGGGCTCCTTAACCGAGTTCTTTGGCAGATAGAGGGGATGGTGCGGATGTCCTTTTTTGGATACGTTACCGACCGACCACCATTCGCTGCCGAATTTCTTTCCCAGCTCAAGCATATCGCGGACGCAGGATGCAAGATAGGGCCTTTTTTCAATTATCGTCCCCCACGCCGCCCAGACGGCAGGACGCACGCCGTCGGCGCAGCAGGAGAGTATATATTCAAAAGCCCGCATATTTTCGGCGTGAAGCTGCAGATTGAGTTCAAGATCCATATCGTCCGGGTTGGTGGCACGCTGGGCATAGACGTTGAACATAATAAAGCTGTCGTGGCCGTTGGCGAGGGCGATGCGCTCTACGCTTTTGAGGGTATTGTCAAGATTGTCGGGCTCTGCGGTGGAGGGATTTATTCCGATACAGATCAAGGGATCCTTACCGCAGGTGCCGAGTATGTAACGGTAGTCGCAATAGCTGTTTGGTACGTAGAGCCACTTTTTACGGTCGTAGCCGCCGCTCCCCTGCCGCTCGTTGCGCAAGGCCTCGTCAAAGGGAATTATCCTGAGCCGTGACGTCGGTGCCGATGGTACGTGCATCTGATTCATCCTCTCTTGTTTTTCGGTCGAGCTCCTTAAGCTCGCTTATCTGAAGCGGAACGGCACAGGCAAAGGTCAGCAGATCCGAAACCGGCTGACACAGGGCAAGCCCCGTTTCCGCGAAAAGCTTCGGTAGTACGAGCAGCATCGGAACAAGCATAAGTCCCTGACGGCTCATTGCAAGGAAGGAGGCCTTACCTGCCTTACCGATGGTCTGTGTCATCATATTACTCATTACTATCCACGACATCAGCGGGAAGGTCACGAGCTGATACCGCATACACACGGTACCCCACCGGAGGACCTCGGCGTCGTTGTCCTGAAAAATGCCGACCGCCTGCGGTGCAAAGACGAATGCAACCACCGAAAATACCACCAGAAATATTCCCGAAAATCTGACGCAGAACCAGAAGGCCTTTTTGACCCTCTGCCATTTTCCCGCACCGTAGTTAAAGCCGCAGACCGGCTGAAAGCCCTGTCCGAAGCCTATCACGGCCGAGAAAGCAAACATCATTATTCTCTGGACGATGGCGTAGGCCGCGACCATTGCATCGGAATAGTTACCCGCTACGTTGTTGAGGAAGATACCGCCGACCGAGGCAAGGCCCTGACGGCAGAGTGATGGAATTCCTCCCCTGACTATCTCAAGCAGTAAACGGGACGACAGGGTAATATTTTTCAGCCGCATTTTAATTCCGTCGCTGAGTCCCGACATAACGAGCAGCACAAAGAAGCTGACGGTCTGGCTGACGGCGGTGGCTATTGCCGCGCCCGCAACGCCGAGATCAAACGTGAAGATCAGCAGGGGGTCAAGCGCGATATTAAGAACCGCTCCGCAGAGTATTCCGACCATACCGAAAAGGGCGTTCCCCTGAAAACGAAGCTGATTGTTAAGCACAAAGGAGCCGCACATAAAGGGGGGCCGAAAGGAGTATGTAACGCATATATTCCTCGGCGTAGGGACGGATCGTATCGGTAGAGCCGAGCAAGGTGGTAATCTGCGGTGAAAAGACGAGTCCGACCGTCATAATAACGGCGCCCGCAACAAGCGAAAGGACGAAGCCGGTGACGGTCATCTTCTCGGCGTCCTCCGTGCGTCCCGCTCCGAGGGCACGCGATACGTAGTTACCCGAGCCGTGTCCGAAGAAGAAGCCGACCGCCTGAATTACCGACATAAGGGGGAAAATCACACCCACGGCGCCGGTGGCGCTGGTGTTGTCGAGCTGACCGACGAAGTAGGTATCGGCGATGTTGTAAAGTCCCGTGACCAGCATACTTATTATGGTGGGAAGGGCAAGCTTACCGATCAGCCTTTCGACCGGTGTGTTAAGCATCATTTCATTTTTTGCGCGCTGCATTTCCTCGCGCGTAGGTTTTTGCTTTTTCATTACGTTCTCTTTTCCGAAAAAAATCCTGCCCGTCCTGCTGCTGCCTGACGGGCGGTTGCCTTTTTATTTCTTGAGGGCTGATTTTACCTTCTTTATCAGCTTGGTGGCCATTTTACCGTGAGCCTTGGGCGAAGGACAGCCTGCAAGGGTACCGTTGTGATCGACCGAGCTGCGGTAATCCATACTGAAGGCAAGCACCTTTTCGTCCCCGGACTGAGCCGAGTAGTCCTTTACGGCGTTGGCAACGTTGTCGTACAGCTCGTATCTGAGTGAGCCGTAGGTGCAGATAACGTAGGCGTCGGGGTTTACCCGTCTTACAAGCGTCAGAAGCTCTACGTACTCACGCTCGAACTCGCTGCGCTCGGCGTTGGAGGTAAGCAGAAGCTCGTCGGTCTGGCCGAGATTGATGACGACCACATCGGCGGGACGGTGTCCGTTTTCGCTCAGCTGAGTATAAGGATAGATACCGTGGCGGTTTTCAAAATAGATGGCCGAGCTGGTATAAATATCGCCCATCGTATTCTTCATCGAGCCGTCGGAATTTTTGTAGACGCCTATTCCGCTGACCGACACGAAGCTTGCCTCTGCTCCGAACTCGGCCGCAGTCAGCCAGGCAAAGGATTCGGAGCCGTCGCCCTGATGGGGAAGAAGCTCGGAGGAGGAGTATTTCGCACGGGTACCGCTTCCGCAGGTAACGGCATCGCCTATAAACTCAAAGAGAAGCTCGGGCTGCTCGGTGGGGCGGATATCGCTGCCGTCCACCCTGATGCTCTCAACGTACATCGAGCCGTACTGAGCCTCCGAGAGCTTGAGCAGCATCACGGTATGCGTTCCCTCTTCAAGCTCCTTGCAGAGGGTGACCTCCTGTTTTTCGGGGGTGAGCAAAACGGTGGAGGAATGCTTGCTCTCACCGTCGACAAAAACGCCTGCCAGCACCTGCGAATCCGAGCCGAATTTTTCGTCGGCCGACAGAACCGCGTAGGCCGCCGTTCCCTCGAACTCAAATTCGATTCCGGAGCAGGTCCAGCTGAAATACATTCCCTTTTCTCCGCCCATGCCTGCAGTGGTACGACCGACGGTGCGGGTATATTTCTTTATATTATCCGTATTGCTTACCGGCAGTTCCTCGGAGGAAACGTTCTGCGACACGGCCGACGAAACGCCGTCACCGCCGCAACCGACGAGCATTACCGCACAAAGCAGAACCGAAACAAGGGCGATCAATCTTTTTGACTTCAATTTATTCACTCCCGTTTTTTACTGATATTGATTTTACTATATTCTTCCCCTTCTTTCAAGACGTAGCGACAAAATCGGCGCCTCATAAAAAATAAATTTCTTTTCGGTTTCGTGTTTATCCTTCTCGGTACGGGCAAAAATATTAACGGTGATTTGATGAAAACAGACAAGCGTTCGGAAAACGCCAGGAAGCGGAAGGATCCCCAACTCAAAAAAAGCCTGCACTGTCCCGGTATCGCTCAGGGACTCAATAACAGTACCGACAATATAAAATCAGACGTACTGGGGAGCTATACCGGCATTACCGAGACGGGCGAAATTCCCGTTCAGGACGCCGACGATCTATAGCACTTCCGCCGCGCCGCCAAAACAGGCGGCGCTTTTTTTGCATCCGCGGCATCTGCCTTAATAAAAAAGGTCTGTAAAATTCACGTATGTCTGTCGAAAAACTTGAAGAATTCACGGTTTTATGATATATTTTTATACACAGCTTCAATTCATCTGTTTCGACGTGCAGTACCCGTCGGGAAAGGCCTTACATATGAAGTACAAGATAGCAATCTGTGACGACGAACAAGAGCAAATTGAATATATTGCATCTCTGGTGTCGGCGTGGAGTGACCGAAACGGCCACGGCTGCGACATCCGCACCTTCGCTTCGGCCGAGGCCTTTCTGTTTGAATACGAGGACGACAGTTCGTATGACGTTCTCCTGCTTGACGTGGAGATGAAGAACATCACCGGCATTGAGCTCGCCAAACGGATACGCAAAGACAACGATCGCGCCGAAATAATATTTATAACCTCGCATTTTGAGTTTGCCGGTGAGGGCTACGAGGTCGATGCGCTCCATTATCTGATCAAGCCCATCTCCGAAGATAAACTGACACAGGTGCTGACCAAAGCCGCCGAAAAGCTGTCGCAAGAACCTCCGTCGGTAGTAATTACCTGCGAAGGCGAAACGATCAGACTTCGCGAATCGGATATCTTATATATCGAGTCCTTTTTGCATTACATCGTTATCCGCACGAAACGAGAAGAATACAAGATCAAGGAGAGCATATCCGCGTTTGAAGCAAAATTGAGCACGGATTTTTACCGTACTCACCGTTCCTATCTTGTTTCGCTTAAACACGTCACAAAAATTTCCCGCACATCCGTCAATATCGGTGACACCGCGCTTCCTTTGGCGAGAGGGAAATACGACGATATCAACCGCGCATTTATCGAGCACAATTGAGGTAGGTTATGAGAAAGAAAACATATCTGAAGCTTGTTGAATATCAGACCGAGCAATCAGAAAAGCATCTTTCCGAGGTGCGCAGCATCCACAAGGAAATGCGCGGCTACAAGCACGACTTTCACCATCACCTTCAAGCGTTAAAGGGACAGCTTGAGGCGGGAGAGACGGAGCGTGCGCTTGCCTATATCGAACAGTTGGACGATCAGCTGGTTAACATGGATACCCTGCTTAAAACAGGCAACGTATCTCTTGATGCGATTTTGTCAGCAAAGATCGCCCAGGCTAAAACTGAAAACATCGCCGTAACCGTCAAGGCCAATGTACCCGACAAATTAACGATTACCGATGTTGAGTTAAGCATCATTGTCGGCAACCTGCTTGATAATGCAATCGAGGCTTGCAAGGCGGTTGAAACAGATAGGTTTATCCGCTTATACATCGCTTTGAAAGGGAAAATGCTTTATTTTTCAATGCTGAATTCAGCAGGTGAAAAGCAGAAAAAACTCGGCACGTTGTTCGCCACCAAAAAGAACGGCCTTCACGGCTTCGGCCTGCGCCGTGCTGAATCGATCTTAGAAGAACACGGAGGCTGGGTGAAATACAACAGCGAGGACGGCGCGTTCACCTCGGAATTTTTGGTGCCCGCCGTAGAATGATCTGCAATTCGTGCACTGACAGAAGCAGTTGGTGCACGAATTTGTTGATTATGAAGCCGCCGAGATATAATTCAGAGGAAAGGAGCGAAGCTTATGAAAAATCCAAAACCAAAACACAATATGTTTTCCAATATTGCGTACGCCCTGCGCAACATCTGGAAATGGGATAAGGCGTTCTATCTGTTTTTTATCCCGAGCATCCCACTGGCGGTGCTGATGCCATTGGCGGCAACCTATTTCCCCAAGCTGTTAATAGATTCGGTTGAATCGCAGCAAAGCATTCATAACGTCATTGCGGTTATCGGTATTTATTTTGCCGTTATTTTAATAGCTGATCTGCTTAGAAATTTATGTAACAGCAAATTAAACATGAGGCGATATAATCTGTCATGCCTGTATCAGCACGCAATATCCGAAAAGCATATGCGTACCGATTATGCCAATACAGATAATCCCGAGGCCATCACAAAATACCAGCACGCGATGAACGACGCTTGCTCGGGACAATGTGCACCGGAATTCATCTGGCAATCATTGATGGGGCTGTTCATCAGTTTGTTAGGTGTTTTCACATATGGCTCCGTAATTGCAATCATTTCACCTTGGATTCTGCTGTTTCTGTTCTTGTCAGCGTTCATTACCTATCTGGTCAACCGATGGCATAGAAACTATATCGAGAAGAACAAGGATAAGTGGGTGACCATTGACCGTAAGATAGGTTATTTGCAGAGCTTTTCTCAAAAATTTGACCACGCAAAGGATATCAGAATTTACGGAATGTTCGACTGGCTGACCGATATGCTTGCGGGATTTCAAAAGGAACGCTTTGGATGGACAAAAAAGGTCAGTGCGCGCAGTCTTGCCGGAACCTGCATCAACGCTTTGCTGATGCTGCTTCAAAACGGTGCCGCTTATGCAATACTGATCGTTATGGTGTTCAATAACAAGATCAGCGCAGGTGATTTCGTCTTCTACTTTGGCGCAATTACCGGATTTTCCGCATGGCTGAACGGCATCGGCAACAAGGTAAACGATATTACCCACAAGAGCATAAAGATCGGTTATTACCGCGAATATTTTGAAATCGAAGAAAAATACAATCACGAAAAAGGATGTGCTCTGCCGACCGATCAGGAATTGCCCGTGGATATTGAACTCAACAACGTATCCTTCAAATATCCTTCTGCGGATGGTGAAAAACACGCGCTGAAGAACGTCAGCCTGAAGATCGGCAAGGGTGAAAAGCTTGCCATTGTCGGTGCGAACGGCGCCGGTAAAACCACCCTTGTCAAGCTGATATGCGGCTTTTACTACCCTTCCGAGGGCGAGATCAAGCTGAACGGACACACCATTGCCGATTATAATATCGAAGACTACTATTCGCTGTTTTCTGCGGTATTTCAGGATATTTATCTGCTGCCCGTGACTATCGCGGAATTCGTTGCGTCATCCGAAAAGGCAATCGACCGAGACAGAGTAACGGATGTGATACGTCAGGCAGGACTCGCTGACAAGATAGCATCACTGCCGAACGGCATTGATTCAAGACTTATGAAGGGGGTCTTTGACGATTCCATCGAAATGTCGGGTGGAGAGAAGCAGAAACTGATGCTTGCCCGCGCTCTCTACAAGAATGCTCCGGTGATCGTTCTGGATGAGCCCACTGCGGCACTTGATCCGATTGCGGAAAACGAACTTTACCTGAAATACAACGAACTGACCGCCGCTAAGACCTCGGTTTATATTTCCCACCGTCTTGCGTCCACCCGCTTCTGCGACAGGATAGTATATCTTGAAAACGGAGAGATAGCGGAATGCGGCTCTCACGACGAGCTGATGAAGCTTGGCGGCAGGTATGCTCATATGTTTGATCTGCAAAGCCACTACTATAAGGAGGATGCCGAAAATGCGTAAAAACAGCCCTAATATCCGTGCGCTGAAACTCTTACACTCCTTCTGTCCTTCTTATTTCCTTTTGTTAGTTCTAAAATCTTTTTTCGCAAAGCTGTCTCCCTATTTCAATCTGTATCTTTCCGCTGAAATCATCAACGAGATCATCGGTACGAGAAATAAGGACACGCTGATCACGCTTGTTCTGGTGACTGTGCTTGGTAACTTTGCCATTGCCGTCATCGGCGGAATTCTGAACCGTGTTTTCAATCATAAAGAAACCTTGCTTTACCAACGTGAAGCACAATATTATAACACAAAAACCCTTACTCTTGATTATGACAATCTCGAAAACCCCGAGGTTCGTCAGCTTCGCCGTAAGATAACGGAGTCTTCAAAAATCAATTTCCACGGCAAGCAGCTGCTTCTGAATTCCATTGGCTATCTGGTCAATATTACGATCAACGCAGTTCTGGCTCTTATTCTGGGCATTGAAATGTTCGTGTTGATGTTTGCATCGGGCTTCAGTTGGCTTATCGTTCTCTTGGCGTGTCTGATCGTCGGTCTTGTTGCATTCAACGTTTGGTATTCGTTCAGACAAAAGGATAAAATGGGACAAGTTTCCCGTAATGTTTCTCAGACCATGATCGACGAAAACAGAATTGACAATGCAATCGATTGCTATAACATAGGCAAGGACGTACGCCTGTACCGTCAGGACAAGCTGATCATGAAGATCAAAAACTATGCGTTTGACCTTCATAAAAAAGCCTTTCGTACCATGGAATCCAAGCGTTACAAATTGAATATACCTTTGACCGTTGCAGGTGTTCTGCTGGAAGCAATTATCTACGTTTTTGTATGTGTATATGCCTTACTCGGAGCATTCGGCATTGGCAGCATCATAAAATACGTCGGATTTGTGGAAACCATCGCAGGATGTATCACAAGCTACTTTTCGGTGTTTGCGGATATCAAGTACAACACGCCTTTCGTTGAGGATTACCTTGCATATTTCGATATTCCGCAGAAGATGTACCAAGGCTCCCTCACCGTCGAAAAGCGGGACGATAATGAATATTACGTAGAGTTCAAAGACGTTTCCTTCAAATATCCGGGAGCAGAAACATATGCGCTCCGTCACGTGAATATAAAGTTCAAGGTTGGAGAAAGACTTGCCGTTGTCGGTATGAACGGATCGGGCAAAACCACATTTATCAAGCTAATGTGCCGTTTATATGACCCCACCGAAGGCGAAATCTTACTCAACGGAGTTAACATCAAAAAGTATGATTACGATGAATATCTGGCTGTCTTCTCGGTCGTATTCCAGGATTTCAAACTCTTTTCCTTCCCGCTTGGCGAAAATGTTGCCGCAGGCACGGATTATGATACCGAAAAGGTAACGTCGTCTCTCCGTCAATCGGGCTTCGGAGAACGCCTCGCGTCAATGCCGGACGGAATAAAAACTCCGTTGTATAAGGACTTCGACAATAACGGCGTCGAGGTCTCGGGCGGCGAGGCACAGAAGATCGCCCTGGCACGTGCACTTTACAAAAATGCTCCCTTCATCATTCTCGACGAGCCCACCGCCGCACTTGACCCGATCGCGGAATACGAGATCTACTCAAAATTCAACGAGATCGTAGGCGATAAGACCGCTATCTATATCAGCCACCGCCTATCCTCCTGCCGCTTCTGTGACAAGATTGCTGTATTTGACAACGGGCAGATCGTTCAGCGCGGTTCGCACGACGAGCTTGTTTCGGACGAAAACGGAAAGTACCGCGAGCTATGGTACGCGCAGGCACAGTATTACACCGAATAAAAACAGGCCTCCGACGCAGTTTTGTGTCGGAGGCGTTTTTCGGTATAACAACTAAACGTATCCGGTTATGAACCGCACGCAATATTACTGCCGTCTGACAAAAAATGCAGCCGAATCCACTAGGTTCGCGAGGCCTTGATACCCGCTTTGAAACACAAGCCGAATTTTGCGGTTGATTTTATTATAAAATAATGTATAATATAGGGTGGACTTTAATTACGGAGGAAGATTATGGACACTCAGTACATACTCAACCGTTTCGGTATTGACAACATAACGGAATGCATCCCCTTCGGCGACGGACACATTAACAACACCTTCAGGGTCACTACCCCCGCCGCACAGTATATTTTACAGAAGCTCAACACCAACGTTTTCAAGAAGCCGCAGCAGGTGATGGAAAACATTGAGCGCGTAACAGTTTTTTTACGCAATAAGATCAGACACACGGGCGGAGATCCCTCCCGTGAGACGCTTTGCTTCCTCAAGGCCACGGACGGCAAAAACTATTTTGAGGATGAAAGCGGTTTCTGGAGAGTAAGCCGCTACGTCACCGGTACCAAGAGCAGCTACTGCGCCGAAAGCGCACACGACTTTTATCTCGGTGCCGTCGCCTTCGGCAGATTTCAGAGATTTCTTTCGGACTTCCCTGCCGATACGCTCTACGAGACCATACCCGATTTTCACAACACTCCCAAAAGATACCGCGATCTTGAGGAGGCTGTAAAGTCCGACGTCTGCTCACGCGCCGCGTCGGTTCAAAAGGAGCTTGAATTCGTAAGGAGCAGAATGGCTCTCGTGAATTCCGTTCAGGGTATGTACGAAAAGGGTGAAATTCCCCTGAGGGTCACCCACAACGACACCAAGCTCAACAACGTCCTTCTCGACGAAAAGACGGGACGCGGCATCTGCGTCGTAGACCTCGACACCGTAATGCCCGGCTTCTCGGTCTACGATTTCGGTGACGCCATCCGCTCGGGTGCCTGCACCTGCGCCGAGGACGATCCCGATTTTGAAAAGGCCTGTCTTGATCTTGAGCTTTTTGACGCCTTCGTCAAGGGCTTCCTCGAGGGCTGCGGCGAGGGACTTACCGAAAACGAGATCAAGGCCTTCCCCGTCGGTGCAATGGCAATCACGCTTGAATGCGGAATGAGATTCCTCACCGACTACCTTTCGGGAGATACCTACTTCCGCATCGAACGTCCCGACCACAACCTCGACCGTTGCAGAACGCAGTTCCATATGGTACTTGATATGGAGAAAAAGCAGTCGCTCATGGAAAGCTCGGTCGCGAAATACATTTCTCTGTGAGGTAACGGAATGCTGTCTGAAAAGAACTTTGCTTTTGACGAATACGATTCGCCTGCCGACGGTGAAAGGGTGCTCTTCGTAGTCAACCCCTACGCCGGAAAGGGAATTTCGGTCGCCAAGGCAGAAAGGCTTATCAACATACTCAGGTCGACCGGATGGAAGATCACCCTCTACCTTACCAAGGCAAGACACGACGCCACCTGCTACGTTTCGGAGCACGGAGGCCGCTTCGACAAGATAATCTGTCTCGGCGGTGACGGCACCCTCAACGAGGTAATCACGGGGCTGATCGCCTCGGGACACAATATCCCCATCGGTTACATTCCCGCAGGCTCGGCCAACGACCTCGGGTCTTCGATCGGTATGCCGAAGAACAATTTCAAGGCGGCCAAGAAGATCCTGAGCGGTGAAATACACACCCACGACGTCGGTCTTTTCAACGGTGTCAACTTCGTATACATTGCCTCCTTCGGCGCCTTTACCGAGGTAAGCTGGGCAACTCCCCAGAGCGTCAAAAAGGTGTTCGGACACTCCGCGTACGTTTTTAACGGCGCCAAGGCACTCTTCAATATCCACCCCTATTCAGTCAGGGTCACCACCGACAACGAAGAATTCGAGGGCAGATACATCTACTGCGGCGCCTCCAACACCTTCCGTGTCGGCGGAATGTACCGCTTTTCGGAGACCGAGGCAAATCTGTCCGACGGACTGATGGAGATAATGCTCGTAAAGGAGCCCGCTCCCGCCGAGGTCGGAACCCTGCTCAACAAGCTCCTGCGCCACGACTTCGACTCGAAGTACATCAATTTTATCCACTCCCGTACTGCGGTGGTCGAGCCGCTTGACGGAAACTACCCCATCTGGACCCTCGACGGCGAGAAAAAGATCTGTAACGGAATCGCAAACCTGAGCTGTATGCATAAAAGAGTCAGACTCGTATACTGATAAACGCAATAACGCACGCTTCGTACCAAACGACCAAGCGTGCGTTATTTATTTTATTTCATTCTTTCAGACCTCTTTGGCGGCGGATGCTCTCGATCGGAAAAGAAGCCGTATTCGTCTTTAACGCCTTTGAGATGCTGACCCCGACCGGAAACGCCGTTGAAAAGATCGTGACGGAATACGGCGTCGCCCCCGAAAAGTGCTTTGCCATCGGTTACGCCAACTGCTTCAACGGATACCTTGCTCCCTCCGCAGAGTGCGTCGTACGCACCTACGAAACGGGCGGGGCCGCACACTGGATCGGAATCCCCGAGTGCTGCGTTAAAAGCGAGCTTACCGTACTCGACGCCGTAAAAGAGATGGCAGCCGATCTGCTCGCGTAGGATTGTTCTGTCGTTTTAAGACGTTCGAAAAGGTCTGATTCTTGTTCTTTTCTTCGTTCGAACTCTTTGCCCAAGATCACACGACGTATCCGTAAATGCAAAATTAACCAAAACGGAATATTTCACATCTCAGCGGAGACAATATGCTCGGGTGATTGTATGAACAGTAAAATTACTTTAGGCGACGCAGGCTCAGACGATACCGTCCGTCTGCTTCGCGAATGCGGCTCGGGTGTCAAAATGGGCGTTTCGGCCATCGAGGACGTCGTAAGCGGTGTCTCGGATACGGGGCTTCGCGCAATTCTGAACGACAGCCTTGAGGAACACCGAAGGCTTGAGGGTGAAACGCGCGAACTGCTCAGAAAAAAGGGTGAGCCCGACCGTGATCCGCCCGCAATGGCCAAAAGTATGTCGAAGATGAAAACCGAGATCAAGATGACGCTCTCGGAGCGCAACGCTGCGGCAGCCGACGTGATTACCGACGGCTGCAACATGGGTGTCAAATCCCTCTCGAAATATCTCAACGAGTACAAGGCCGCCGACGAAAGGTCAAAGGACATTGCCAAAAAGCTCATCTCGATGGAATCCGACCTTTCGATCGCCATGCGTCCCTATCTTTAATTATCCCTGCAAATCCGTGAGCCTTTCGCCTTTTTAGGGGCGAAAGGCTCCGATTCTATGCAAAAACTCTCAAAAACTATGCAAAACAAATCATCATTGAACAAAAGTATTGAAAGTTCCAAAAAAACAATTACAATAAGAGCAACAAACCCAAGGAGGCAATAATATGCTTAGTAAACAACCCTGGATAAAATACGCCCCCGAGCTCAGATTTGAGCTTCAGCAGTGCCTTGACGAGGGAAGGGACGTTGAAAAATACCGCGAAGAATGCGAGCGCATCGTTTCGATGGACGAGGGCTCGTTTGAAAAGAACATGGCCGACCTCGGCGTTGCCGGCAGAGAGGTAAACACGGTTTCCGAGCTTAAGGAAAAGCTGGCCATCGAGCTCGGCAACAAGATGAAGGCTGAACCCGTTTCGCCCGACTACCCCTACGTTGAGCCCTCCGAGAAGGACGCCATCTTTGCCGAGTGCGCCTCTGACGGCACACCCCTGAAGCTCGGCCTGACTCCCGAAGAGATCAACGACAGAATCGCCGGTGCCTGGATCGGAAGAATCTCGGGCTGTATGCTCGGTAAGCCGGTCGAAGGCATCCACAAGGATCAGCTTGAGAAATTCCTCAAGAAGCACTCTCTCTTCCCCCTGTCGGCATATCTGACCCTCGCGGAGGCTCAGAATAATTACGAGCAGGGCGACCTTCCCTGGTCTCCCGAGCTCAGAAGAGGCTGGGCGGACACCGTAAGCGACGGTGCAGAGCCCGACGACGACACCGACTACACCATCCTCGCCCTCAAGTTAGTGCGTGAATACGGACGCGATTTTGTCCCGATGGACGTCCTTGAAAACTGGCTCGGCTCGATTCCCTTCTTCGCCGTCTGCACCGCCGAGAGATACGCCTACAAGAACGCCTGCATGGGTATGCTTCCCCCCGAGACCGCTACCCACCTCAACCCCTTCAGAGAGTGGGTCGGTGCACAGATCCGTGCCGATTTCTACGGCTACATAAACCCCGGCGATACCCGTACCGCCGCCGACATGGCCTTCCGCGACGCTTCGATCTCCCACACGGGTAACGGCATCTACGGTGCAATGTGGGTTGCCGCAATGCACGCCGCCGCCTTCGCCCTTACCGATATCAAGGAGGTCGTAAAGGCAGGACTTGCCGAGATCCCGACCAAGTCCCGTTTCCACGAGGACGTTTCCCGCATCATCGAGCTGTATGAAAGCGGCGCAACCTACCGTGAGGCCTTTGACGAGATCTGCAAAAAGTATCCGCACAGCCTCTGGGTACACACCAATCCCAACGCCATGATCGTTGCCGCGGCTCTGCTCTACGGCAAGGGTGACTTCTCCAAGACGGTCTGCATCTCGGTCGAGGGCGGCTACGACACCGACTGTAACGGTGCTACCGCAGGCTCGGTAATCGGCGCCTTCGTCGGAAAGAAGAACGTCCCCGCAGTCTGGACCGAAAGCTACAACGGACTCGTTAAGAACCGCGTATTCGGCTTCAACAACCCCGCTTCGATCGACGATCTCACCGAAATGACGGTCAAGCTTCTCAAATAAGAAACACTGTACCCACGGTACCGCAAGGATGCCGTGGGGTTTCTTTTCGTCATATACTCCCGAACAAGCCCAAAATTAACATTTAAATGTTAAAAATACGGCCGAAAATATCTCAATTTTTGATTTTTCCAATATATTTTTTCACAAATTGTGTTAATTTATTGACAATCTATAAAATCGTATGATATAATGTAACGGTCCAAAGACATCTGTTCCGTACGATAGCGCTCCGCCCGAAAATCCGTAGCCAAATCGTACACATACATATCAAACGAGGTGTATCCAAATGAAAAAAATCTTCAAGGCTGCCCTTTCGGCGGTTCTGTCGGTAATGCTTTGCGTAACCGCGGCTGCGATCGCTCTGCCCGCAGGCGCCGCACTTCCCGACCGTCCTCAGAAAGGCGACTACACTCTCAAAAACTCGGCTCTCCAGCTTACCTCGGGAAACACGGAGGCTACCACCTCTGCCGCATCTACCGGCACGAGAATCGCCCCCAACCTCAAGGAGGCCTCGTTTGACATTTCAAATTACGATTATCTGTATCTGTGGATCTACGTTTCGGATGCGTCGTTGCTTTCAAACAATAACGGAGACGGTCTTGAGCTTTGCAGCGGAGGAATGCAGGACAGCGAAGAAAGTGCCCTTTATTTTCACCGCACGAAGGAAAGCGTACCGACCATAAACAGCAACTACTCTCCCCTCAAGACCGGCTGGAATGAGTATATGCTGAAATTAGAGGATTTCACCGTAACTAAGGGTGGTTCGCTCAACGCCTCAAATCTGAATTTCATCGGTCTTGTGCTTCGCTCCACCAAACCGGGTCTTACCTTCGGTATCAGCGATATCTACGCCGTAAAGAGCGGAGAATTTACCGCTCCGACGGTCAGCTCCTCTCCCTCGGGTTCATCCGACAATACCTCTTCGGCTTCGGGAAACGGTGAGGGAAAGGTAGCCTTCGGAGTGCCTCTGCACGATTTCGCCGAGGGTAAGGCGACCCTTTCCGACGGTGTTCTTTATCTGTCGTCAGCAACAAAACCCTCGGGCGCCGGAAAATTTGCCTATCTGTGCGTTGAGGTATATCTCGAAAACATAGGCTCCCTGTCCGGTAACGGAAGCTTTTTTATCAGTTCATCCTCCGATGCGGGCAAGCAGGAGCTTTCAGGCAAGCTTTCAAAGACCACACTCAAAAACGGTTGGAACACCGTATTCCTGAAGATTGCCGATTTCCGTATGAGCGGCTACGACTACGACGATCCCTCTTACAGCGGAGTATGCGACCTTATGAATATCTGCCGCCTCGGAGTTTCGTGGAACGTTTCGGATGAAAAGGCCGTCATCAAATTAGGCAAGGTCACCTGCACCAACAGCAGCTCGGTCCCCAGCAACCTTGAGGGAAAATACAAGATCAGCTCCAACGCCATTCCGGTTACCTCTGAGGAGATCGCGGTAACGGTCAAAGCAAGCGGCAAAAAAGAGCTGGCAACCCTCATCCCGTCCGTTACCAACGGTTCGGTGGACGTTACTTCAAAAAAATATCTTTATTTCTGGATATACGTTTCGGACGTCACGCTCGACGGATCTGACACAACGGAATCCCTTGAGCTTTCAAGCAGCGGCACGCAGGATATCAACGAAAACTCCATCGGTCTTTCCCCGAACGGCAGTTCTGTAAAATCGCTTTTCGGAGATTTCGGAGAGCTGAAGAACGGCTGGAACGAATACCTCGTACCAATCGACGCCTTGTCCAAGGTCACCAACAAGACCGGTGCCTTGATCGGCTGTGACTTTACCGCAGTCAACTTTGTAAGGCTTTATTTCCGTACCGTAGAAAATACTCAGGGCAAGAGCGTCACCTACAAGCTCAGCTCCGTTTACGCGGTAAACGACGAGGATCTTAACGGAGACGAGGGTCTGTCGCTGGTAAGCAGCGAAATCTCCACCTCCTCACAAAGCCAAAACGATATTGACGGCAATGACGGCAAAAAGGGTTCCGCCGTTATCGTATACGTAGCCGTCGCGGCGGCAGTGGCAGTCGTTGCAGCAGCCGTCCTCTTCATAGTAATCAAAAAGAAAAAGACCGCACCCGCCGAAAAGGATGCGGAAAGCGACACGACAAACTAAGGAGGCCGCCATGAAAAGAACAGTATTCAAAGCCCTCACATGGCTTCTTGCCGCCGTACTGACCTTCGGATCGCTTGCGGCCTGCACGGATGAAAGCGCCGATCAGACGAAGTATCTTCCCGTCACGGTATTTGACGGCAGCAGTCTTCTTTACAGCATCGTCCGCCCACGTGCTTCGAGCGATGAAGTAACCTTGATTGCAGACGGCCTCGCAGAAAAGCTGAGCGAACTGACCTCAACCGAGGTCAAGCCCGTTTCCGATCTGCTTTCCAAGGACGAGAGCACGAAGAACGCCAACCCCGAAATACTCCTCGGACTCACCGAACGCGACGAATCGGCGGCTGCGCACGAACGTCTCAGATACAACGATTGGTCGGTCACCGTTACCGAATATAAAATACTTATTTCGGCACATCTGCCCGAAAATCTCAAGCTCGCCGCCGATTGGTTCGTTTCCAAGCTCACAAAGGGCTCTGACGGCAAGATCACACTCGGAGAGGTATACACCCATTCCTCCGAGGGCGGAATCTCACTTGAGATAGACGGAGCCCCCGTTTCGGATTTCGTTCTGGTAACCGCCGAAAAGGCCACCGAAAAGGAAACGGCGTTTGCCGAAAAGTTCCGGCTGGAGATCGCACAGAAGACCAACGTCGTACTTAAAACCGTCACCGACAAGACCGAAAAGGCCGAGCACGAAATAGTCGTCGGTAACACCTCGAGAGGCACCGCAAAGGCGGTAAACGAGTTTGGTTATTCGGCGGAAATATCGGACGGAAGCCTTTACCTCAACGCCGGCTGTACCACCGCTTACGACGCACTTCTCTCCGAAATCACGGCCAAGTATCTTAAGGATAAAACGGACGTGACGTCCGACTCGGCAATTTCCGGAGAGATCGCTTCGGACCTCAGATTTATGTCGAGCAACGTCTGCTTCACCGAAGATTACGATAACGAGTACAGAATGCACTGTCTGGCCGAGACCTATCTTAAATACAAGCCCGACGTCCTCTGTCTTCAGGAGGCAAGACCCGAGCTTACGAGCATGATCACCTCGATTATCGGCAGCAGCTACGCCACCGTCCCCTTCACCGGCACCGACAGACCCCTCGTATACCAGCAGATGCTCTACCGCAGCGATCTTTTCGAGCTTGTCGACTACGGCTTCACCCGCTTCAGAGAAAACGTGATCCCCTGGGGCGTAAGCTGGGCGGTACTGAAACGCATCTCGGACGGCAAGCAGTTCTGTGCAATGAGCACTCATTACTCCATCATCACCGATACGTACGATCCCGGTGAGCAGAACAACGTCAAGGGCGTTGAGCTCAGAAAGAACGATACCGAGACCGTACTCGGCGTGATTGAAGCCGTCCGCAGCAGTTATGCGGAAATCCCCGTAATTCTCGGAGGTGACTTCAACGCCAATATGGGCAGCGATGATCTGAGGGCGCTTGACAGATCCGAGTTTATGCGCAACGCCATTGAAACTGCGGATATATACGCCAACAAGAATACCCACACTGCGCACGATTTCAGCATCATGCCACACACCGGCACCGGAATGATCGACCACATCTACACCTCGACGGATACCGTTACGGTACTTCGTCAGGATCTGGTAGCCGACGGCGTAGTTATTCAGGGCAGCGACCACTGTCCCGTGTACGCCGACGTTATACTAAGGTAATTTTTGCGCACAGCGCGTTACAACATCACCGGAAAGGATGAATACAATGTCTAAAACCGTCAGAGTGATCTGCCTCGTCTTCTCGATCGCCCTTGCCCTGTTCTGCTTCGCCGGATGCAAGCAGGAGGAAGAAACCGCCTCAAAGCCTACGGTAAGCATCAGCGATATGAAGCCTACGGATCAGATCCAAAACACATCGGACAACGATCTTCCCGACGTCGATCTCAAGGGCGTTACCCTCAAGGTAGCCTGCGACCGCGACTTCGACTCCTGCCTCTTCCCCGATCCCGAGCAGGACGAACTCAGCAAAAGACGCAACGATTGGATCGAGCAGTGCAAAAAGGACTACAATTTCGACCTTGAGTACGTCCACTACACCTGGAATGAGATGACTAAAACCCTCATGCCCGACCTTCTTACCGGTGATTACGTTGCCGACTTCGTTCTCCCTGCCATCAGGCAGACGGGTCCCTTTATTCAGGCAGGTCTTTGCGCCAATCTGAACGACAGCGACATTGCTCAGTATCTTGACTTCTCGAAGCCCTGGTGGGATCAGACCATGCTTCAGGCCTCTACCATCAACGGCAAGACCTACGCCTGCACACCGCAGTTTACCTCCTCCGCAAACACCACCTGGGTCTGCTTCTTCAACTACAAGGTTCTTGAGGATATCGGCTATACCCCCGACTATCTGTACGACCTGCAGGATAAGGGCACCTGGACCTGGGAAGAGTTCCACAAGCTCTGCAAGCTCGCCGTTCTCGACACCAACGACGACGGCAAGCTCGAAAGAGGCGTTGACCGCTTCGGCTTCGTTGCCGCAGGCTGGCACATCTCACAGTGCCTCATGACCGTATCGGGTGCTGAGTACATCGTCACCGACCCGACCACCGGAAACCTCAAGTACAACCTTGACAATTCGCACGGCATCACCGCCATTCAGAAGATGAACGAGATCTTCACCGATCGCGGCGTCTTCCACGCAGGTCTTGCTCCGGTAATGCAGACCCTCTTCTCGAGCGATCAGGCCCTCTTTATGACCTATCAGGTACAGGCCTGCCAGAGTGAGTATCTCCGCAACATGGAAAGCGACTTCGGTATGCTCCTCATGCCCAAGTACAGTGCTGATACCGAATACATATCCCGCGCCGAGCAGACGACGCTTTGCTGCTTCATCCCCGCAACCTGCCAATACAGAACCGAGACCGCATTTGCACTTCAGGCTCTTTCCTACAGTGCCTGGAAGGTCGGCGTTCCCGACATTATGGAGCTCAACTACACTCAGTACGTCAGAGACGATAAGTCCCAGTTCTGCATCGACGAGGTCTTCAATCACACCACCTTTACCATCGACCAGCTTCTCTACGACGTCGGTTCGGGTGAAAACACCTGGTACAAGATCATCGACGTCAACCTTTCCAAGCCGACTCTTAACGTCTCCAACATGGACGTTTCAAACGCGGTAAAGACGATCGCTCCCCTCTGTCAGAACCTGCTCGACGAGTTCTACAATCAGACGACCGAAAATACCGACGGCTGACGGTAAAAATCACGGACACCACCCTGAGGGCGGTGTCCGTTTTTAGTTTGTTATTTTCCGGCGTCAGGAATCGGCTTTAGGCAGAATTTTGTAAAGCAGGCGGTAAAGCTCGAGTGCGTCTTCACCGTTCAGTCCTATACAGCCGGCCATCTTTTCGGGTATTTCTACCGCTTTTTCACGCAGCTTTTCACCGAGCGGCGTTACCGAAACGCAAAGAGCCCGCTCGTCTTCGACAGAACGGTTACGGGATACCAGCCCCTTTGCCTCAAGCTTCTTTAACAGCGGTGTAAGGGTGCCTGAATCAAGATACAGATATTCGCCGACCTCCTTGACGGTAAGCGTACGCTTTTCCCACAGTACCATCATTACGATGTACTGGGTGTAGGTTAGATCTATCTCGTCGAGATAGGGCTTGTACCGTCTTATTATTTCACGGGATGCGGCGTAGAGCGGGAAGCAAAGCTGGTTTTCAAGTTTAAGACTGTCGAAATCAGAAACTGACATGGTGGAAACTCCGTTTTTTGAATTCGCGTGTATCACGCGTTTTCTTTATTATAAGCCTTTCTTACCGCAATTGCAAGTTGATCCGTGCAGGAAGTCGGTCTTCTTCCGCAGGTATTTCCCAAAAGCTTATTTTCGATCTCCTCAACGGTTGCTCCCTCAAGCAACGCAGAGATTGCCTTAAGGTTGCCGTTACATCCGCCGTAGAACTCGATATTGTGTACCCTGTTTCCCTCAAGGTCAAAGCTGATGAGCTGTGAGCAGGTATTTTCCGTAGTGTATTCGTGACGCATATTACACGGTCTCCTCTATTTTTGCCTTTAATTCCTTCATGGAAGCGGTAGGCTCAAAGCGGGCGACGATATTGCCCTCCCTGTCGATAAGGAACTTGGTGAAATTCCACTTGACGTTTCCGTTCTTTTTGAAATCTTTATCCATCTTCTTGGCTACGCCGTTCATAATCATTGCCATCGGTCCCTTGCCGAAGCCGTCAAATGTGGTATTATCGCTGAGCCATTTGTAAAGCGGTATTGCCGAATCGCCTCTGACGTCAACCTTTGAAAACTGCGGGAAGGTAATTCCGTAGCGATCGCTGCAGAAGGAGTGTATCTCCTCATCACTGCCGGGTGCCTGAGAACCGAATTGGTTGCAGGGGAAATCAAGTATCTCGAGTCCTTTTGCCTTAAAGCCGTCATATATCTCCTGCAGCTCGTCGTACTGCGGTGTGAAGCCGCAGCCCGTTGCGCTGTTGACTATAAGCAGTACCTTACCCTTATAATCGGAAAGCGACACCTCGCTGCCGTCCTGTGCTTTGACCTTGAAATCGTAAATACTCATAATATACCTCCGTCGATTGGTTTTGTAAAATTTAATTTTACGCAATTTATTTTAATCCCGTAATTGCTCCCTGTCAAGCAGTATGCGCACTTCTTAATAAAAAATTCAAAAGCGGACCTGCCGTTACCAAAAGAAAAGACGAAGCCTCAAAAGACTTCGTCAAAATATTATTCTTCAGTCCCCAAAAGCATCGGACGCTTCCTTTGCCTCGGGGGTCATATAAAAGCGTATTGCCTTGACCGCCTTTTCGTTGGCCTGTACGTAGAAGGCCGTCTTTACGCCCGTTTCATCCCTTATCAGAAGGACGTAGCGGTCGGGTGAGGAAACCGACGGAGAAGCGTCAAAAACGCGATCAGGGGCGAAATTTTCGATCTCAGAGGTTGCTGCGCCGACGGGGGCGAGCAGAATAACGTCGTGCACCCTGAATTCGGCCTTCGTCTTTGATTTTTTACCGCCGTAGATCTCGGAAAAGATCAGCCTTCCCTTGTCGACCTCGTAGCGGTATTCAATACTCACGAATCTCCAGGTGAAAAAGATGAGTATCCAAAGGGTTACGGGAATAAGCGCACCGACGGGTATTGCCTTCAGAACGAAGATTACGCTGAAAAAGCCGACGACGTAGACGACGTAAAACAGCACCATCAGTCCGCGCAGAAGCTTGTAGGCGCCCTCGGATTTTTTTGAAACGGTATATTCGAAATAGTTGAACTCCACTAAATCAGCCCTTTGCGTTAATTTGCGAAACGGCATATAACCTCATCCGCGCCGAAAGCGGGAAACGGACCGTCTTACTTGGTACTCAGCTCAAGCTCGATCAGCTCTGCGACGCCGGGGATTACGGCGTTTGCCATCTCCTTGATCTCGTCGAGGGCGTTCGCCACGGCGTACGAGCGAAACTCTCTTATCATATCGGCGTCGTTTATGTTGTCACCGACCGTAATTATATCGTCGTACGACGCACCGAACTCCTCTAAAAGCCCGTAGAGCCCCTGCGCCTTGTTCATACCGGCGGGGACGATGTCGATACATCTGCCGTTCTGCAACGGATTGAGCTGTTCCGAAAAACGCTCACGGACGACCGCCGTTACCCTTGCGGCCTCGTCGTTGTTGGGCAGAATGGTACTGATCTGGTTAAAATACGGCAATTCGGGCAGCTTGTCGAGTCTGAATTCGCCGTCGCAAAGTTCCTCTCCGTCGGCCTTGACGGTCAGAGGCGGTTCGGCGTTTATGTAGCCCACGGGACAACCGAGCTCAAAAATCAGCTCAAGCAGCGGCACCGCAATTTTTCCGTCGCATCTCGTTTCACGGAGCACCGTACCGTCGGGACGGCAGACCGTCGCACCGTTGTTTGCGAGCAGAAAGTCACACTCGAATTTCTCGTGGCGTACGATGGACAAAAGTCCGTGTATTCCGCGTCCGCTGACGAGGCCGAAGAGGTTACCTTCTCTTCTCCAGCGCGAGATGGCCTCACGCTTTGCGTCACTTACTCCGCCGTAGTTCAGCGTTCCATCGTAATCACTTGCTATTATTTTCATTTCTTATCCCTCCTGTGGGAGTTTTATTCCTGACAGTTCAATTCTGCCGCTCCAGCTCACGGTATATCATCTCGGTAACGCTTTCGGTTACCTCGTTTGCTATCTCTTTGATTGCAGGCACACCGTTTGCCATTGCATACGAGCGGAATTCCTCTAACATATCCGCGTCGTTTATATTGTCGCCTACCGTGATCACGTCGTCACAAGAGGCGCCAATTGCCGTCAAAAGTCCGTAGATTCCCCGTGCCTTGTTCACGCCGGCAGGGACGATATTAATACAGTAGCCGTTTTGCATCGGATTGACGAATTTGCCGAAACGCTCTCTGATAATTTCGGTGACACGTCGGGCTTCATCGAAATCGCGTAAAAATGTACCGATCTGATTAAACCAAGGCACCTCGGGCAGCTCGTCGATTCGGCATTCTCCGGGCAAAAGCTCTGTACCTTCGGCTTTAACCACAAAATGAGGCACTGCGTTCAGCAGACCTACGGTGCTTGAAAGCGAAAATATCTCCTTTAAGATCGGCACCGCCAAGCTGCCGTCGATCCTCGTTTCACACAGCACCGTACCGTCGGGACGCAGTACTACGGCGCCGTTGTCAGCGATAACAAAATCACACTCGATATTATTATCAACCGCTAAGGGCACAAGCTCGTGTCTTCCGCGTCCGCTGACGAGGCCGAAGAGGTTACCTGCTCTTCTCCAGCGCGAGATGGCCTCACGCTTTGCGTCGTCTATCCCGCCATGGTTCAGCGTTCCGTCGTAATCACTTGCTATTATTTTCATTTCTTATCCCTCCAAGGGGAATTTTAACGAGGTTATTGTAAACCATTTGGCGGCGGATTGCAATAGCCGCAAAGCAAAACGACACTTAAAATTGGTTGCAAGCTCGGTCCATTATCTGCTTTTACAGATCACCGCCCTGACGGAGGTTTTCCTCCTCCATACGTCGGTTGATGTAGTTAAGCACGCGCTTTTTGTCGGCACTCCAGAGGGGTGCGACAAGCAGCTTTTTATCTCCGTCCCCCGTAATGCGGTGGATAACGATATTTTCAGGCAGAGAGCGTATTGCGGTGAAAAGCAGGTCGGTGTATTCCTCAAGTCCGAGCGGCTCGTAGCGCCCTGATACGAACTCCTTTTCGAGGGGTGTTCCCCTGAGCACGTGCAGAAGTTGCAGCTTTACTCCCTGCACGCCGCCCTCGGCGACGTGGCGTACCGTTCTGATAAGTTTTTCTTTATCCTCCCCGGGCAGCCCGATAATGAGGTGAGCTACCGGCATCAGGCCGTTATCCTTCAGCCGCTTCACGGCATCGTCGTAGCAGGACAGCGGATAGCCGCGGTTGATAAGCTCTGCGGTATCCTCATGTATCGTCTGAAGTCCCAGCTCAACGAAGGCAGGCTTCTTCTTTCCTGCTTCGGCCAGCACCTGCATTACGTCGTC
Source organism: Clostridia bacterium (assembly GCA_017467405.1). GTDB lineage: Bacteria > Bacillota > Clostridia > Oscillospirales > Acutalibacteraceae > RGIG1913. Next base: position 319,224 of record JAFTSH010000001.1, on the reverse strand, counting down.
GGGCAGACAGTCGGGGCGGGTGGCGACCGAAAGTGCCGCTACCCTTTTGTCGGAAACGGCGGCATCAAGTGCCGAGCGGAGTTTTTCCGCCGGAAGATAGGTTGAGGTATAGCTTTGAAAATAGGCAACGTACTTCACCCTGCGGTCATAGGGCAGCTTGCCCGAAAGACGCGCGATCGCACTGTCGAGCTGCTCCTTCACGGTCATTTCAGGGGCAGAAGCAAAGGTCGCCGAGCCCTCGGCACAAAAGATACATCCACCCGTACCGCACCGTCCGTCACGGTTCGGGCAGGTCGTACCGAGCGAGAGGGCGGCCTTCATTACCTTGCATCCGAAAAGCTCCCTCAGACATTCATCGAGGGAGCGGTAGTGCTTATTCATTATTCTGCCAGAGCGTCGAGGAGAGCCTGCTTGCGGTCGGTCTTCTCCCAGGGGAGATCGATATCGGTTCTGCCGAAATGTCCGTAGGCGGCCGTTCCCTTATAGATGGGGCGGCGCAGACCGAGATCCCTGATTATGGCGTAGGGTCGCAGGTCGAAGACCTTTGAAACCGCTTCGGCGATCGCTACGTCGCTGTATTTACCCGTACCGAAGGTATCGACGCTTACCGAAACAGGACGCGCAACGCCGATTGCGTAGGCAAGCTGGATCTCGCACTTTGCGGCAATTCCTGCGGCGACAACGTTTTTGGCGGCGTATCTTGCGGCGTAGGCTGCGCTGCGGTCGACCTTCGTGGGATCCTTACCGCTGAAGCATCCGCCTCCGTGACGGGCAACTCCGCCGTATGTATCAACGATGATCTTTCGTCCGGTCAGACCGGTATCACCCGCAGGGCCGCCCACCACGAAGCGTCCCGTGGGATTGACGTAGATCTTCGTATTCTCGCTGAAGTATTTTGAGGGAATGACGGGTTTGATAACCTTTTCGATAATATCCTCTCTGAGCTTACTGAGGGAGACCTTTTCGCTGTGCTGAGAGGAAACGACAACGGTATCGACCGCAACGGGTCTTCCCTCGTCGTCGTATTCGACCGTAACCTGAGTTTTTCCGTCGGGACGCAGGTAGTCGAGATCTCCGATCTTTCTTACCCTCGCGAGACGTGCCGCCATCTTATGTGCAAGGGCGGCCGAAAGGGGCATCAGCTCGGGAGTTTCGTCGCAGGCGTAGCCGAACATCATTCCCTGATCTCCTGCGCCGTGGAGAGCCGCTTCGTCGGCGTCGCCCGCCTTCTTTTCAAAGGAATTGTCAACACCCAGCGCGATGTCGGGTGACTGGCTGTCGATCGAGGTCATTATTCCGCAGGTGTTTCCGTCAAAGCCTGCCTCGGTGCTGTCGTAGCCGATCGAGCAGATGACGTCACGCGCGACCTCGGGGATATTTACATTTGCATTAGTCGTGATCTCGCCCATTATGACGACCGTGCCGGTAGTACAGCAGGTCTCGCAGGCAACTCTGGCGTCGGGATCCTGCGCAAGTATGGCGTCAAGAACGGCGTCAGAAATCTGGTCACACACCTTGTCGGGATGTCCCTCGGTGACCGATTCTGAAGTAAAAAGTCTTTTCATTGTGATCCTACTTTCTTTTATATGTCCCGATACTTCCCAACAAAAAAGCCTCACTTGGTGAGGCTTTATAACCTCATCTTCCGGATTTGATCCGCAGGAATTGGCACCTTACTTTCGCAGGTTGCCGGACATCACAGGGCCTGACCCCTCCGTCACTCTTGATAAGGAAATATTCGGTTTTTGCGTATATATTGTATCACATATGTGAGATTTGTCAACAGGAAAATTCAGCTTTCGTCAAATCCCGCGGTCATCAGCCGATCAGCTTGAAGGTTCCTTCGAGCTCAAGAAGCAGCACGAGTATTACGGCCACCGAGACGGCTATTGCCCCGACGATTATTACGACAGAGCTTACTCCGAACTTATATCCACCCGACGGCATTGCCTTGATAAGTCCGAGACGTCTGAGGGCGCTGACGATAGGCTTATAGATAAGCACCGTTACGGCGGCGTTAATCGAGGATTTGCACAGATTAAACGGTAAGAGCAGTTTCGGCAGCAGCTTCATTACCTCGCTGCGCGGCACACCCATATAAAAGGGTGTTATAAACATATTTGCGAGCATCATTACTGCGGTGACGGTGAGAACCGAGGCACCTACCGCAATCACCGCGCCTGACAGACTGCGTTTGTATTTATAGATCAGGCCGCAGGTAAGGGCAAAGGTAGCGCTCGACAGAAAATTCATTACGAGGCCGTAGAAGCCCGTATCGCTGAAGGTTACGAATTCGAGAAGGGCCGCAACTGCGCTTGCGGCCACTCCGTACAGGGGGCCGTAGGCCAGCGAGGCGACGGCGATTATCGCGTCCTTGAAATCAAAGGTGAGAAACGCGACCTTGAACTTAAAGGCAAAGGTACAAAGATACGCCATTGCACAGAGCATCGCAAGGACGACGAGTTTTTTTGTTTCAAGCTTGTTTTTCATGGTAACCTCCACAGAAAAACCCCGTGGCAAAATGCCACGGGGCGATCGTGTTAAATTCAATAATTCTTTCATCCGGACTGTACCGTTGGTGTCGGAATTGCACCGACTCGTGCCCTAAGGCTCGCGGACTTTACCGCCAGTGAGGAATCGCACCTCGCCCCGAATTATTATATTAAACTGAACGAATAAAATTACTCGTTGATCTTGGTAACAACGCCGGAACCGACAGTTCTGCCGCCTTCACGGATAGCGAAGCGGAGACCCTCTTCGATAGCGATCGGGGTGATGAGCTCAACGTTCATCTCGACGTTATCTCCGGGCATGCACATCTCGACACCTTCGTCAAGGGAGATAACTCCGGTAACGTCGGTAGTACGGAAGTAGAACTGGGGACGATAGTTGTTGAAGAAGGGGGTATGACGGCCACCCTCGTCCTTGGACAGAACGTAAACCTGGCCACGGAACTTGGTGTGGGGATGGATCGAGCCGGGCTTGGAGATAACCTGACCTCTTTCGATCTCGTTTCTCTGAACACCGCGGAGAAGGGCGCCAACGTTGTCGCCGGCCTCAGCGTAGTCAAGGCTCTTGCGGAACATCTCAAGACCGGTAACGACGCTCTTTCTCTTCTCATCGCTAAGACCGACGATCTCGATCTCTTCGCCAACCTTAACCTGACCTCTCTCAACACGTCCGGTAGCAACGGTGCCACGGCCGGTGATGGTCATAACGTCCTCAACGGGCATCAGGAAGGGAAGGTCAGCCTTACGGTCGGGAGTGGGGATATAGCTGTCAACGGCAGCCATGAGCTCCCAAATGCAGGCGAGCTCGGGAGCGCTGGTATCAGTACCGGCATACTCAAGAGCCTTAAGAGCGGAACCCTTGATAATGGGGGTATCGTCGCCGGGGAACTCATACTCGCTGAGGGTCTCACGGATTTCCATCTCGACGAGCTCAAGAAGCTCTTCGTCGTCAACCTGGTCAACCTTGTTCATGAATACGATGATGTAGGGAACGCCAACCTGACGGGCAAGGAGAAGGTGCTCCTTGGTCTGAGCCATGGGGCCGTCGGTGGAAGCGATAACGAGGATAGCGCCGTCCATCTGAGCAGCACCGGTGATCATGTTCTTGATGTAGTCGGCGTGGCCCGGGCAGTCAACGTGTGCGTAGTGTCTGGTGTCGGTCTCATACTCAACGTGAGCAGTGTTGATTGTGATTCCGCGCTCTCTCTCTTCGGGAGCCTTGTCGATGTTGGCGTAGTCAACAAAGTCGGCTGAACCCTTCATGGCGAGAGTCTTGGTGATAGCAGCGGTAAGGGTGGTCTTACCGTGGTCAACGTGACCGATGGTACCAATGTTAACATGGGGTTTTGTTCTTTCAAATTTAGCTTTTGCCATGGTTAAAAGTCCTCCTTAAGTTTGATAGGGCTAATAGTTTAATAATCCGTATACTGCTATTTTACCACAGAATGATAAAAATGCAAGTACCAATTACAAATAATTAGTTGTTGGCTGCAGCAGCCTTGGAATGGTCGGCGATGATCTTCTCTGCGACCGACTTGGGAACCTCAGTGTAGTGGCTGGGCTCCATGACGTACTGTCCTCTTCCCTGGGTTCTGGAACGGAGGGAGGTTGCGTATCCGAACATCTCGGACAGCGGGACGAACGCAGTGATCATCTGGGAACCGGTTCTGCTCTCCATGCCCTGGATAAGTCCGCGGCGGGAGTTGAGGTCGCCGATTACGTCGCCCATGTAATCGTCGGGGACGGTGACGGAAACCTTCATGATGGGCTCCATAAGGGCGGGATCAGCCTTTCTCATGGCCTCCTTGAAGGCCATCGAGCCGGCGATCTTAAACGCCATTTCGGAAGAGTCGACCTCGTGATACGATCCGTCGTAAAGGGTTACCTTAACGTCAACGACGTTGTAGCCGGCGAGAACGCCCGACTGCATTGCACCCTTGATACCGGCGTCAACAGCGGGGATGTACTCCTTGGGTACGGCACCGCCGACGACGGCGTTGATGAACTCATATCCTTTTCCGGACTCGTTGGGCTCCATCTTGATCTTGACGTGGCCGTACTGTCCGCGGCCGCCCGACTGTCTGGAATACTTCATGTCGACGTCGGAATTCTTCTTGATGGTCTCCTTGTAGGCAACCTGAGGCTTACCAACGTTAGCTTCAACCTTGAACTCGCGCAGAAGTCTGTCGACAATTATCTCGAGGTGAAGCTCGCCCATGCCGGCGATGAGGGTCTGTCCGGTCTCCTCGTCGGTGTAGCAACGGAAGGTCGGATCTTCCTCAGCGAGCTTTGCAAGGGCAAGTCCCATCTTCTCCTGACCTGCTTTGGTCTTGGGCTCGATGGCAACGCGGATAACGGGCTCGGGGAATTCCATGGACTCGAGAATTACGGGATGATCCTCGTCGCAGAGGGTATCACCGGTGGTGGTCTGCTTGAGACCGACGGCGGCGGCGATATCTCCGGCGTAGCAGGTCTCGAGGTCCTGCCTGTGGTTGGCGTGCATCTGGAGAATTCTGCCCATTCTCTCCTTGTGACCCTTGGTGGCGTTGTACACCGTTTCACCGGCATTTACAACACCGGAATATACTCTGAAGAAGCAGAGCTTTCCGACGAAGGGGTCGGTAGCGATCTTGAAAGCGAGAGCTGCAAAGGGCTCGTTATCGGAAGAGGCCTTCTCGATCTCTTCGCCGCTTTCGGGATCGGTTCCCTTGATAGCGGGAACGTCGGTGGGAGCGGGCATATACTCGATTATAGCATCGAGCAGCTTCTGAACGCCCTTGTTACGGTAGGAAGTACCGCAGACAACGGGCACCATCTCGTTGGCAATGGTTGCCTTACGGATGCACGACTTGATCTCGTCGATGGTGAGCTCCTCGCCTTCGAAGAACTTCTCCATGAGTGCCTCGTCCTGCTCTGCGACAGACTCGATGAGCTTCTCACGGTATTCTTCGGCGATGTCCTTCATATCCTCGGGGATATCCTCACAGCGGATGTCCTTTCCGAGATCGTCATAGTAAACATAGGCCTTCATCTCAACAAGGTCGACGATTCCCTTAAAGGTGTCTTCCTGTCCGATGGGCAGCTGGATGGGAACTGCGTTGCACTTTAATCTTTCGTGCATCATGTCGAGGACGCGGTAGAAATCGGCGCCCATGATGTCCATCTTATTGACGTAGGCCATTCTGGGAACACCGTATTTGCTAGCCTGATGCCAGACAGTTTCTGACTGGGGCTCAACGCCGCCCTTGGCACAGAAAACGGTTACGGAGCCGTCGAGAACTCTGAGCGAGCGCTCAACCTCAACCGTGAAGTCAACGTGACCCGGGGTGTCGATGATGTTGATACGGTGATTTTTCCAGAAACATGTGGTGGCAGCAGAGGTAATCGTAATACCTCTCTCCTGCTCCTGCTCCATCCAGTCCATTGTGGCGGCACCCTCGTGGGTCTCGCCAAGCTTGTGGTTTATACCGGTATAGTAAAGAATACGCTCACTGGTCGTAGTTTTACCTGCGTCGATGTGGGCCATTATACCGATATTACGGACTAAATCAAGTGAAACCTGCCTTGACATATTTTCCTCCTGCGGCCGCTCATGCGGCCGGTAATCTTAGAATTAAACGAACAGGGGTCTGATTACCACCTGTAGTGAGCGAAAGCCTTGTTGGCTTCGGCCATCTTGTGAGTATCTTCGCGCTTCTTAGCAGCTCCGCCGATTCCGTTAACGGCATCGAGGATCTCGTTGGCAAGTCTCTCCTTCATGGTTCTCTCGCTGCGGCTGCGGCTGTAGGTGGTGATCCATCTCAGGCCGAGGGTCTGCTTCCTTTCGGGGCGAACCTCCATAGGAACCTGATAGGTGGAACCGCCGACACGGCGGGCCTTGACTTCGAGCTGGGGCATGACATTCTCCATGGCCTGCTCAAAGACCTCGAGAGCGTCCTTTCCGGACTTCTCCTGTATGATTTCGAAGGCACCGTACACAATTTTCTGTGCAACACCCTTCTTGCCGTCATACATGATGTTGTTGATGAGACGAGTTACGAGCTTGGAATTGTAAAGCGGATCGGGCAGAACGTCACGTTTTGCCGTTTGACCTCTTCTTGGCACTTCGCTTCCCTCCTTCACATAATGATATCATAGGTACTCGGTGACAAAATTCCCGTTGGCGCCGCAGAGGTCATATATAATGTAATATATGAATACTCTGCTGAGCAAAAATGCTCCGGCTGAGTGAGATTTCGTCTTTTTGGTGAGCCGTCGGCTCAATTACTTGGCGCTTTTCTTGGGTCTCTTTGCGCCGTACTTGGAACGGGCCTGCATTCTACCGTTGACGCCCTGAGTATCGAGAGTTCCGCGGATGATGTGATAACGCACACCGGGGAGATCTCGTACACGTCCGCCTCTGATGAGAACGACGCTGTGCTCCTGAAGGTTGTGACCGACACCGGGGATGTAAGCCGAAACCTCGATTCCGTTAGAAAGACGAACTCTGGCGAGCTTTCTCATAGCGGAGTTAGGCTTCTTGGGAGTGCTGGTCTTAACGACGGTGCAGACTCCACGCTTCTGAGGCGAATCCTGATCGGTGAGGGTTCTCTTCTTGGAGTTGTAGCCCTTGAGCAGTGCAGGAGCGGTAGCTTTAACGACCTTGTCCTGTCTGCCGGTACGAACGAGCTGGTTAAAAGTAGGCATATGGCACCTCCTTGCCTTAATATTTATGTCCAAACGGCTTAGCCGCAAACATACTTTATCGGACGGACAAGAAATTGTCCGCCACCGAAAATAAATAATACACCAAACCGTGCCCGTTTGTCAATACCTTACGGGCATTTTAACCCGAACAAAATGTATTTTCAGCGGGGCACGGCTCTGTTTTGGGATCAGATTCGGGCAAAACCGCCCGAACCCGGTTAAAGCAAGGGATTATTCGGCGTCTTCGGCAGTCTCTTCGTCTGCGTCGTCCTCATCGTCGTCATCGGCGATGGTGAAAAGTCCTGCAGCCTCGAGAGCCTTCTTGATCGCGCTGTCCTTCTCGGGGATGTTGATATCCTCGGGGGACTCGTCTTCCTCCTCGGCGAGCATCAGGTCACCGACCTCGCTGCCGATCGTGGTTGCATCGTCGTCGGGAAGATCGCTCATATCGCAGATACCGGTACCGGCGGGTACGAGGTTACCGATTATGACGTTCTCCTTAAGTCCGAGCAGCGGATCCACCTTGCCCTTAATAGCGGCGTCGGTAAGGACCCTCGTGGTCTCCTGGAAGGAGGCTGCGGAGAGGAAGGAGTCGGTGGCGAGAGAGGCTTTGGTGATACCAAGCAGGATCGGGGTCGACTTGGGAGCGGTGAGCTCCTCGCCGGCTGCGATGCGCTCGCAGATCTGCTTGTTCTCGTTGTAGAAGTCGCTGCGCTCTACGGTGGAGCCCGCGATCATCTCGGTGCTTCCCTGCTCCTCGACCTTGACCTTTCTCATCATCTGACGGACGATGACTTCGATGTGCTTGTCGTTGATTTCAACGGCCTGGCTTCTGTAAACGAGCTGTACCTGAGCGATGATGTAGTCCTGAACCGCCTCGATGCCCTTTACTGCAAGGACGTCCTGCGGATAGAGAGAACCTTCGGTCATCTGGTCGCCCTTCCTGATACGGTCACCGTCGTTTACGATGATGTGGTAGCCGAAGGGAATTGCGTACTTTCTTTCGTCGGCCTCTTCTTCGTTGGTCACGACGATCTCACGGTACTTCTTGACCTCCTGAATACGGACAACGCCGTCGATCTCACTAATGAAACCGGAGCGCTTGGGCTTTCTGGCCTCAAAGAGCTCTTCAACACGGGGAAGACCCTGAGTAATATCTTCTGCGCTGGCGATACCGCCGGTGTGGAAGGTACGCATGGTAAGCTGGGTACCCGGCTCACCGATGGACTGTGCGGCGATGATACCGACCGCCTCACCGATTGAGACGAGCTTGCCGTTGGCAAGGTTTGCGCCGTAGCAGCGGCGGCAGACGCCGTGCTTGGAGCGGCAGTTAAGGACGGAGCGGATCTTGACCCTCTCGATTCCTGCGGCAATGATGCGGTTGGCATCGGCCTCGGTCATCATCTCGTCCTTGCTCATAATGAGTTCACCGGTATTCTCATCAATGAGGTCGTTGATGAGGAAGCGTCCGACGAGTCTTTCCTTGAGGGGCTCGATGGGCTCGGTGTCGTTTGCCGACTGCTTGAGGTCGTAGACCTCGATACCCATATCGCTTCCGCAGTCCTCTTCGCGGATTATAACGTCCTGAGAAACGTCGACGAGACGTCTGGTCAGGTAACCCGAGTCAGCGGTACGGAGAGCGGTATCGGCAAGTCCCTTACGGGCACCACGGGAAGAAATGAAGTACTCGAGTACGTTCAGACCTTCACGGTAGTTGGCTCGAATGGGGATTTCGATGGTCTTACCGGAGGTGTTGGCGATAAGTCCGCGCATACCGGCAAGCTGTCTGATCTGGTTCATGGATCCACGGGCGCCGGAGTCAGCCATCATATAGATGGGGTTGAACTCGTCAAGGTTGTCTTTCAGAGCGTCAGAAACGCTGCCCGTAGTCTTATCCCAGACGCTGAGTACCAGACGGGTACGCTCTTCCTTGGTGATATAACCGCGGCGGTACTTTCTGAAGATCTCGTCGACCTTTTCGTCGGCGTTCACGAGCAGTTCCTTCTTCTTGGGAGGAATTACGGCGTCGGCAACGGCGACGGTGATCGCACCGATGGTGGAGTATTTGTAGCCCTGAGCCTTGATGCGGTCAAGAACCTCGGCCGTCTTGGTCGTGCCGTGCTTCTTGATGCACTCGTCGATGATTATTCCGAGCTGCTTCTTGCCGACCTTGTGGATGTATCTTCCGTCGTTGGCGTCAGAGGGGGAAGCCTTGAGCTTGTCGCCCTTCGTACCGAAAGCGGAGATCTCAAGATCGAGCTCGTGGCCTTCGACGGTACGGTCGATAAATCCGAGGTCCTGAGGAACGGCGTCGTTAAAGATTATAAATCCGACGGTGGTTTCAATCAGTCTCTTGATGGGGTTACCCTGAGCGTCGGTACCGGTCATTCTCACCTTGATGGGGGCGTGGAGACCGAGAGCACCGCACTCGTAGGCCATTATGGCCTCGTCTCTGGAGCAGTAGGCATTGCCCGAACCCTGCTCCTCGGGCTTGACGATCGTAAGATAGTAGGAACCGAGGACCATGTCCTGCGTAGGAACGACGACGGGGCGTCCGTCGGAGGGCTTGAGGAGGTTGTTGGCAGCGAGCATGAGAACTCTTGCCTCGGCCTGTGCCTCAGCCGAGAGGGGTACGTGAACGGCCATCTGGTCGCCGTCGAAGTCGGCGTTGAAGGCGGTACATACCAGCGGGTGGAGCTTAATGGCTCTGCCTTCTACAAGCACCGGCTCGAAGGCCTGAATTCCGAGTCTGTGGAGCGTAGGTGCACGGTTGAGCAGTACCGGATGCTCCTTGATTACTACCTCGAGGGCATCCCAGACCTCGTCTCTGGCTCTTTCGACCATCTTTCTGGCCGTCTTGATGTTGTTGGTCTGCTCGGTCTCGACAAGACGCTTCATTACGAAGGGCTTGAAGAGCTCAAGCGCCATCTCCTTGGGAAGTCCGCACTGATACATCTTAAGTTCAGGGCCGACGACAATAACCGAACGTCCGGAGTAGTCGACACGCTTACCGAGAAGGTTCTGACGGAAGCGTCCTTGCTTACCCTTGAGCATATCGGAAAGGGACTTGAGAGGACGGTTGTTGGGACCGGTAACGGGACGTCCGCGGCGACCGTTATCGATAAGTGCATCGACGGCCTCCTGCAGCATTCTCTTTTCATTTCTTACGATAATGTTGGGAGCGCCGAGCTCAAGGAGCTTCTGCAGACGGTTGTTACGGTTGATTACCCTTCTGTAAAGGTCGTTAAGGTCGCTTGTTGCAAAGCGTCCGCCGTCGAGCTGAACCATCGGGCGAAGCTCGGGGGGAATTACGGGGATGACGTTGAGGATCATCCACTCGGGGCGGTTGCCCGAAAGACGGAAGCTGTCGGCAACCTCAAGTCTTTTGAGGAGACGGACTCTCTTCTGTCCGGTAGCATCCTCGAGCTCCTTACGGAGCGAAGCGCTCATTTCGTCGAGGTCGATCTCTGCGAGCAGCTTCTGGATCGCCTCGGCGCCCATCTCTGCCTGGAAATCATCCTCGTACTTTTCGCGCATATCGTTGTACATCTTCTCGTTGAGCAGCTGCTTCTTCTCAAGAGGAGTGTTGCCGGGATCGGTGACGATGTACTGTGAGAAATAGAGTACCTGCTCGAGAGCCTTGGGGGTGATGTCGAGCATCAGGCCGATCCTTGAGGGGATGCCCTTGAAGTACCAGATGTGTGAAACGGGGGCGGCGAGCTCGATTGAGCCCATACGCTCACGGCGCACCTTGGCGCGGGTTACTTCAACTCCGCAACGTTCGCAGACCTTGCCCTTGTAGCGGATCCTCTTATACTTTCCGCAGTGGCATTCCCAGTCCTTCTGCGGTCCGAAAATACGCTCACAGAAAAGTCCGTCGCGCTCGGGCTTGAGGGTACGGTAGTTGATGGTCTCGGGCTTTTTGACCTCACCGTAGGACCAGGCTCTTATCTGGTCGGGGGAGGCAAGGCCGATCTTTATCTTGTCAAACTCTTTGTAATCCATTCGTATCGCACCTTCTTCCCTTACATTTCGTCCGCATCATCGGCGGGATCGTTATAATCGTCGGCGACGTCTTCCTCAATGGGATCGCCGTTTTCGTTTTCCATCGTGTAGCCGTCGCTGAAGCCGTCGTTTACGTACTCAGGCTCAAAGTCGGCGGGCATTGCGGGAATGCCCATATCGTCGTCATCGAAGCTCTGTCTGAGATCGACCTCGGCGTCGTCCCTGTCGAGGACTCTGACGTCAAGACCCAGGGACTGGAGCTCCTTGATGAGAACCTTGAAGGACTCGGGGACGCCGGCCTTGGGAACGTTCTGACCCTTGACGATCGACTCGTAGGTCTTGACTCTTCCCTCGACGTCGTCCGACTTGACGGTGAGGATCTCCTGCAGGGTGTAAGCGGCGCCGTAGGCCTCGAGTGCCCAGACTTCCATTTCACCGAAGCGCTGTCCGCCGAACTGAGCCTTACCGCCGAGAGGCTGCTGGGTAACAAGGCTGTACGGTCCGATCGAACGGGCGTGGATCTTATCGTCAACGAGGTGATGGAGCTTAAGGAAGTACTTGTAGCCGACAGTAACGCGGTTGTCGAAGGGTCTGCCGGTACGTCCGTCGTAGAGAACCGACTTTCCGTCCTCGTCGACGCCTGCCTCACGGAGCATCGCACGGATATCCTCTTCGTGTGCACCGTCGAATACGGGGGTACAGACCTTGATTCCGAGGAGCTTGGCGGCAAGTCCGAGGTGAACCTCGAGAACCTGACCGATGTTCATTCGGGAAGGAACGCCGAGGGGGTTAAGGACGATGTCAAGCGGAGTACCGTCGGGCAGGAAGGGCATATCCTCAACAGGCATGATGCGTGAAACGACGCCCTTGTTTCCGTGACGGCCGGCCATCTTGTCACCGACCGAGATCTTTCTCTTCTGGGCAATGTAGCAGCGTACTACTACGTTAACGCCGGGGTTGAGCTCGCTGGAGTTCTGGCGGTTGAAGACCTTTACGTCAACGACCGTGCCGTACTCACCGTGGGGAACTCTGAGGGAGGTATCTCTTACTTCCCTTGCCTTCTCACCGAATATCGCTCTGAGAAGTCTTTCCTCAGCGGTAAGCTCGGTTTCTCCCTTGGGAGTTACCTTGCCGACGAGGATGTCGCCGGAGGTGACCTCTGCACCGACGCGGATAATACCCTTCTCGTCGAGGTCCTTGAGAGCGTCTTCGCCGACGTTGGGGATGTCGCGGGTTATCTCCTCGGGTCCGAGCTTAGTGTCACGGGCCTCGAGTTCGTATTCTTCAATGTGAATTGAGGTAAAGACGTCGTCGCGTACGACCTTCTCGTTGATGAGAACGGCGTCCTCGTAGTTGTAACCCTCGAAGGTCATGTATCCGATAAGAACGTTCTTACCGAGAGAGATCTCTCCGTTGCTGGTGGCGGGGCCGTCAGCGAGAACGTCGCCGGGCTCAACGTGCTGACCCTCGGTGACGATGGGTCTCTGGTTGATGCAGGTACCCGAGTTGGAACGGAGGAACTTGATTATATCAAAGCTCTTGACGTTGCCGGTCAAGTCTTCCTTAACGTCAACGCGGTCGGCCTCAACGTGGAGGACGGTACCTGCGACGTCCGAAAGAAGAACGACGCCCGAGTCGACGGCGGCCTTGTATTCCATACCGGTACCGACTATCGGAGACTCGGTTCTGAGCAGAGGAACTGCCTGACGCTGCATGTTCGATCCCATGAGTGCGCGGTTTGCGTCGTCGTTCTCAAGGAAGGGAATCATAGCGGTAGCGACCGAAACGACCATCTTAGGCGAAACGTCCATGAAGTCGATCTGATCGGGAGCGACCTCGAGGAACTCGTCGCGGTGACGGGCGGTGATCTTACGGGTAAGGAACTCGCCGTTCTCACCGATGGGGGTGTTGGCCTGTGCTACGATGTATTCGTCCTCGACGTCGGCGGTCATGTAGACGACCTCGTCGGTAACCTTGCCGTTTTCCTTGTCGACCTTTCTGAAGGGAGCCTCGATGAAGCCGTACTTGTTTATACGCGCGTAGGTAGCGAGGTAGGAGATAAGTCCGATGTTAGGTCCTTCAGGGGTCTCGATCGGGCACATGCGTCCGTAGTGGGTGTAGTGAACGTCACGGACCTCGAAGCCTGCACGGTCACGGGACAGACCTCCGGGGCCGAGGGCCGAAAGACGGCGCTTGTGGGTAAGCTCGGCGAGGGGGTTATTCTGGTCCATGAACTGAGAAAGGGGCGAGGAACCGAAAAATTCCTTGATGGCAGCCACGACGGGACGGATGTTTATCAGGGTCTGGGGAGTGATGGCATCCATATCCTGAGCCTGAAGGGTCATCTTGTCGCGGATGACGCGGTCCATACGGGAGAAGCCTATGCGCACCTGATTCTGGAGCAGCTCACCGACCTGACGGATACGGCGGTTGCCGAGATGGTCGATGTCGTCGGTAAGGCCGATTCCCCAGGGAAGTCCCTGCAGATAGTTGATCGAAGCGAGGATATCGCCCAGAGTAATATGATTGGGAATGAGCTCGCCGCGTCTGGCAGAAAGTGCTGCAAGCAGCTCCTGCTTCTCGCCGCCTTCGGTGACGTCGAGGATCTCGGCGAGGACGTCGATCGACACCCACTCGCCTATTCCGCAATCGTCAAGCTCCTCCTCGGTGAGGTCGGCAACGTAGGGACGGATATCGACCATTCCGTTGGAAAGGATCTTTCTCTCGGCCTGACCTGCCTCGGCCTCTGCGTATACGTAGAGTTCCTTGACGGCTGCTGCATCGAGCTCAGCCACAGTGATCTCGTTTTCTTTTGCGTTCTTCTTGACGACCTTTACGCCTGCATCCGCAACGATCTCACCGGTAATGGCGTTGACGGCGGGACGCGAAAGGACGTGGTCGAGGGCACGGCTGCCGACGGCCAGCTTCTTGTTGTACTTATAGCGGCCGACACGGGAAAGGTCGTATCTTCTCTCGTCGAAGAAGAGGCCCTCAATGTAGGACTGTGCGTTTTCGACGGTGAAGGGCTCGCCGGGACGAAGCTTCTTGTAGACCTCCATAAGGCCCTCTTCGACCGAATGAGCAATGTCCTTCTCAATGGTGGAATCCATTCTCTCGTCGTAGCCGAGAACCTCGCGGATCTCCGAATCCTTGCCGAAGCCGAGAGCTCTGACGAAGGTGCTCAGAGTGATCTTTCTGTTCTTGTCGATGCGGACGTAGAGAACGTCGTTGGCGTCGGTCTCGTACTCAAGCCACGCACCGCGGTTAGGAATGACGGTGGTGTTGAAAAGCTTCTTACCCGTCTTGACGTCCGGCACCATATCGTAGTAGACGCCGGGCGAACGGACGAGCTGCGAAACGATAGCGCGCTCTGCACCGTTGATGACGAAGGTTCCGGAGGGGGTCATCAGGGGGAATTCACCCATGAAGACTTCGCTCTCCTTGATCTCACCGGTCGACTTGTTGAGAAGGGTCGCGGTGACCCTCATGGGAACGGCGTACGTCGCATCCCTTGCTTTGCATTCTACAATGCTGTACTTGGGCTTGTCGTCAAAGCGATAGTTCACAAAGTCAAGCACAAGGGTCTCGGAATGGTCGGTGATTCCCGACATATCCCTCAAAACCTCCTGCATTCCCTTTTCAAGGAACCACTTGTAGGAGGACTTCTGAATCTCGATGAGGTTGGGCATCTCAAGGATGCTGTCATCGATCTTCGAGAAGCTGTAACGCTTGTTCTTGCCAAGGTAAACCTCTTTGACGCTGTCCATCTTAAAATCTGCCATCGGCTTTTACCACTCCAATCGCTTTCTGACTCCCCGCACTGTGCGCGGAAGGATTTTTTACTAAGTAACGCTGCCGCATCCTGTCGGAACGGCAAAATCTGACCTCCGGCGCGAGGGCGCAAAAGGGCAAATTACCCATAATGGGACAGTATGTCATATTATATCAAGTTGTCAAGAAAGTCAAGTCTTTTTTCAAAAAAAGTTGCGACAGGGGGTAATTTTTCCGTTTTGGCTCTGTTTCGGGGGTTTTTATGCGCTTTTAGGAACGCACGGCAGCGTTGAATGTTTTTTAGCATTTTATTCTTCTTTGCCCCTCTGCCCTGCCGTTTGCTTTTTAGTCAGGCAATATTTTTTTCGTTTACCGACCCGTTTTTTCGGTATTTTTTATTTACAAACCGTTTTTCGTGTGTTAGTATTTCAGTACCAACCAAATTCAGAGCATTCCGTTTTGAGACGGGGCTCATAATAAGGAGGGAAGAGGAACAAAATCCTCGAAATTATGAAAAAATCATCCGCCACAAACAAATCCTCGCTTTACGAATTTGACGGTATGGGCTGCCTGAAGGCCAACGTCATACCCGTCAGCAGTCTGAAGACGCTCGATGCCGAGGGTCTCGCCCGCGTCCGTACGAATAACAGCACCGTTACGGCCGACGGAGAGTGCATTACCGTAACGGCCGTTGAGCCGGGAAAGATGTTCCACGTATTTCTCGACCTCGACAAGACCTACGATCTTACTCAGGTAAGAAATGAAAAGAAATGCACCGTCAAGCTCCGTTTATGTATTGACGATCCCGCCGAGATCGCCTGCGACCACGAAGGCGGCTATGCACATATTGACTACTCCAACTCCTGCACCGTATTTCTGAGAGCCTACACCGGTCACGACTCGGGTGCCTGCTGGTGTGTAAACCAGACCGTAGAGGGCAAGAGCTGGCAAGAGATCGAAATGACCTTTGACCACCACAACGGCTACTCCCCCGAATTTGATCTCAGCCGCGTTGACGGCTTTTATCTGATGGCAGTACCCAAAAAGGCAGGCGCGACCTTCAAAATCGCCGACCTGAGATTTGTCGGGTACACCAACGAAGGCTACGCCCCCGACCTGCGCGGAATGCCCGAGGGTGCCGAGCTTGTTTCCACGGGTGACTACGACGGTCTTTACGGCGAGGTCATCACCGAGTGGTACGCCTCCGACTTTGATCCCGAGGTGAAGATTTTCGGAAAATCCTCCTATATGCAGTACGTCAACGGTGAGGACGATTACAGAATGTACATCGGCAACCTCAGCATGAAAGAGGTTGACAAGGAAAACGACCACCTCTGCTTCTACATGACCTGCGACAACTACGATGCTATCAGCAGCGTCTTCATTGAGCTGAATCAGGTACAGGACCACCACGAGTACCAGAGAAACAACGCCCTCGATCTGATAAAGGAAAACCACGTCGGCCCGATGGAAAACGGAAAATGGATGTTCGTCACCCTTCCCCTTTCGCAGTTCAACAACGGTACGTTTCACCCCGAAATCTACGGCGATAAGATGAAGTTCTACGCATTCAGACTCGTCAACTGCGTTCCCAAGGGAACCGATGCAAGAATATATCTTGACACCATATTCATCGCGACTGCCGAGCAGCTTGCGACCATCTCTCCCGAGGAGTTCCTCAACGAGGTAAACGGCTGAATAAAAGCTTAACGAAACCGCAGGAATCTCCGCCCTTACGGCACCAAAAGCCGAAAGGTGCTCCTGTCATAAGCAATCAAAAAACAAGAACCGGGCGAATACCCGGTTCTTCTTTATCTGTCCTTGAATTTATTGCTTCTTACGGGGTGGCTGTTATTGCGGACGAAATTTACTCAAGCAGTCCGTAACCGTTGAGCTTTCCGACGAACTGCTTTACGTCGAGTTCGGCATCAGCCTTCGTAACGTCGTATTCATCAAGCAACGCAGCCACAAGCTCTGACTCGGTAACGTCCCTTTCGGAAAGCTGCTTCCACAAAAAGCCCGCAGTGCCGTTGAGTGAGATCATCATATTAAGATCAAGAGTATCGCCCGACGGGACCACGACGGTATAACCGGCGACCTCGCGCAAAACAAATCCTTCTTTAAGCTTCAATTTCAAAATCCTTTCTTCGGTTATAAATACTAAACGTCCTCTTTACCGGACATGGATTTATAAGCCACCCTGGCCGCATCGGGAGACGTATTACAACGCAATCTCCAGACCGGCACGTCAGACAACAGTCTGTCGAGTAATTCGAGCAGCTTCTCGCGGCAATCAACGTCCATCGGTCTGTTCAGCTGTTTGAACAGTCTTTGTATTACCTCAAACCCGCCGAAGGGCTCTATTGAGTTTTTCTCGGCACGTTCCAGCATGGCTATCCCCGCTACGGGAAGACGGATGTCGGCGCTTATATCGTGCTTACCGCTCCAGGGGGTACCGTACGCATACCAGACCCCGTTTTCAAGCCGGAGTGCGGGCTTATCGTCGTTGAGAATAAACGCACGATCGCCGAAAAGCTGCAACCACAAAGCGGTATGTGTGGATTTTCCCGTTCCGGAATCTGCCGAAAAAAGGTAGGCTCTTCCGTCTACCGCAACGGCAGACGCATGAAGCATCATCCCGTTAAAATCAAGAAGCTGTCTGTAAAAATCGGAACCGGTAGAGAGATATTCTCCAAGATCGTCGCTTATCTGCGGAAGCAGTTTTTTGTTCTTCTCCCACTTGGAGACAACTACGATATCGGGGGTTTCGCAATCCCCGCAAATGTATTTGCGGGCACGTTCCTCTGCGGTACCGTAGGTATCCATCTTCACGGTGAGTCCGGCTATTTTATAATAATTACACATCTTTGCGGATTCAGTTTTTTCCGCCGAGCGCGGCACCGCCGTTACTGCCGACCTCAATGTTGCTTCTGGTTGCATCGTACTCAGCCTTGGCCTTTGCGTGCCATTTTGTAAAATCAGCCAAGGAAGCAAAGGAATTGCAGAACGCCTCCTGCTGTGCAGAGGTCATTGCGATATACTCCGCATACGTCAAGGAGGTATTGGGGCCTGACGACGAATTCGAATTGGTCGAGCCGCCGTTATCGGTATTTGTGCTGTTACCGCCCGCGTTGGAAGAAACGCCGGTATTACCGTTATTTCCCGAAGCAACGCCATCAGACAGAATGTTTTCGTTCTCCGTACCGACGGTATCGGAGCCGCCGCTCAACCCTGAATCGGACGTTACGACCGCCGTATCGGAGGATCCCGTACCGCCGGATGCGGTATCTTTGTCCGAAGCACAAGCCGAAACGAACGTCAGTATTGCCAGAACAAGCGAAATCATGGTAATAAACCTTTGATACGTCTTCATAAGTTTTTTCTCTCCTGTAAAGCGAAAATACACCTGTCGGGAAAATCGCGCCGACGGTACGTTTTCATATTAACAAAGATGGCCGCAAAAGTCAACACCGCCGAAAGAATTGCACGGCCGAAAAGCAAGGTTGATTTTGGAACTAAAAAAGAAAAACGGCCTGCAAAACAGGCCGTTTTTTCATTATCTGTCCTTGAACTTATTGCTTCTTACGGGGTGGCGGAGCTTTCTGAGAGCCTTTGCTTCGATCTGACGAATTCTTTCACGCGTGACCTGGAATTCGCTGCCGACCTCCTCAAGGGTGTGGCATCTTCCGTCGACGAGTCCGAAGCGCAAACGGATGACCGCCTCCTCCCTCGGGGTGAGGGTCTTAAGTACGCTGTCGATGTCCTCGTTGGTGATGGTCTTGAGGGCGGCGTCGTCGGGAGCGAGAGCTTCGTCGTCGCGGATAAAGTCGACGAGACGGCTGTCCTCCTCAGGACCGATGGGGGTTTCCATCGAAACGGGCTCCTGTGCAACCCTCATTATCTCTCTTACCCTTTCGACCGAGAGACCCATTGCCTCTGCGATCTGCTCCTCGGATGCGTCGCGTCCGTTCTCGTGGAGAAGCTGGCTCTGCACCTTCTTAAGGCGATTGATGGTTTCAACCATATGAACGGGAATACGGATGGTTCTCGCCTGATCCGCGATGGCACGGGTGATGGCCTGTCTGATCCACCAGGTAGCATAGGTCGAGAACTTAAAGCCCTTGGTGTAGTCGAACTTCTCGACCGCCTTTATCAGGCCCACGTTGCCCTCCTGGATGAGATCAAGGAAGTGCATTCCTCTGCCTACGTAGCGCTTTGCGATGCTGACGACGAGACGCAGGTTTGCCTCGGCAAGGCGCTGCTTTGAGCGCTGATCGCCCTGTGCGATCTTCTCGGCCAGCTCGATCTCCTCGTTTGCCGAAAGGAGGGGTACGCGGCCGATTTCCTTAAGGTAAAGCTTAACGGGATCGTCAAGCACCATAGCATCAATATTAAGGGGATCGTCAAGGTCGTCAAAATTGACCTCCTCGGCCTTGATATCCTCATCGGTAGGCTCGAGATTGTCGATGTCAAGAAGGCCTTCCTCGAGATCAAGATCCTCGATATTGCCTTCCATCGCAAATACTTCGGCTTCGGCCTCGAGCTCGGCTTCGGTCAGCTCGCGCTCTTCGTCGAGACGATCCATATCCTTTGCGGGTGTGATTTCCTTGTTGGGCTTTTTGGTGGTACTCATAAACGATCCTCTCATTTCTTTTGTTCTCTGAGGCGCTGCATATAGTCACGCAGTTCCTCATCGGACATTTCCTCCGCTTTTGAGGCGGGAATTTTTTGTTTTTCTTCTTTTATGACGCGGGCACAGCCGCGGCACTCCTCAGGCGTGTTTGCCCTCCCGGACTCCCTGACCTGTATCTGTACGATGCGTCCGATCTCCTCGGGGGTGAGGCCGTCGCCGAGCAGCGAGATGTCGGTACTCAGTCCTTCGGCGTAGCGGTTCAGCAGCAGGGTGTAGATCTTGCGGTTAAAATCGGTCGAGAACTGCTCGGGAGGCAGCTCGTCGCCTATCCATCTTAGGAAGTCGGGATTTCTGAGCAGCACCGCTATAAGCCCCTCCTCGGCGTTGGCGGCACGCTCGTTTGCACGGCGCTGGGAATTTACACGGTCGGTTGACGGGGGTGCTACTGCTTCGCGCATCTCCTTCTTGCGGCGTTCAGCCTGCTTCGAGTCGTAGACCCTTTTTGCTTCGTTCAGTATAGCATCCTTTGAAACCGAGAATTTGGAGGCGAGCTTGCCTGCGTAGACGTCCCTCTCTATCGGGGACTGCAACGAGCCCAGAACGGCTGCGGCGTTACGCAGAAAAGCGGTGCGTCCTTCGTCCGTGTTTATGTTTATTCCGTCCATGGCCTTGAAAAGGCGGTACTCGGTGTCGCTGCCCGCGCCCTCGATAAGCGCGCGGAAGCGGTCGCGTCCGTCCTTGCCGCAGGACTTGATGAATTCGTCGGGATCCTTGCCGTTGGGTATCTGCACCACCCTGACGTCGAGTCCCTCGTCAGACAGAAGCTTTATCGCGCGTTCGGTGGCCTTCTGACCCGCCTCGTCGGCGTCAAGCGTCAGAACGATCTTTTCGGTGTAGGCGTGCATCAGCCTTGCCTGATCGGAGGTAAGCGCGGTACCCCACGCGGCGACGGCGTTGGGGAAACCTGCCTGATGGAGCATTACTACGTCCATACTTCCCTCGCAGAGTATCAGGCTGTCGGCTCCGCTGTTCTTGGCGAGGTTGAGGGCAAAAACGTTGCGGCTCTTTTTGTAGACCAGCGTATCGTTGGTGTTGATGTACTTGCCCATCTTGTCCTCGGGGTCGATCTTACGGCAGCTGAACGCGATCACGTTACCGCGAAGGTCGATCAGGGGGAAGACCATCCTGTTACGGAAGCGGTCGTAGACGCGCTTTCCGTCCTTGCCCGTAATACTGACGCCTGCGGCGGTCAGTTCGGAAGGGGTAAAGCCCTTGGCGAGCAGATGCTTTGTGAGCGTATCCCACCCCGCAGGTGCATAGCCGAGGCCGAAGCGGCGCACGGTATTGTCGTTTATCTGTCGCGAGTGGATATAGTCAAGGCCGGTCTTGCCCTCGGGCATACTCAGCAGACGGTTGAAAAACCTCGCAGACTCGCGGTTGATCTCAAGTATTTTCAGTCGGGTGCGGCGCTGCGTATCGTCGTAGCCGTTGTCGGGCATCTCAAGTCCCGAACGCTCGGCAAGAAGCCGCACGGCCTCCATATATTCGAGGTTTTCTGCCTTCATGACGAAGCGGATTGCATCTCCGCCGACTCCGCAACCGAAGCAGTAGAAGGAGCCGTTCTCGGGATACAGCGTAAAGGAGGGGGTCTTTTCGGTGTGGAACGGGCAAAGTCCGATGATGTTCCTGCCGCGGCGTCTCAGCGCAACGTAGCGTCCGACGACTTCCTCGATCGGGTTTCGGTTTTTAAGTTCGGAGAGAAAATATTCGTCGAGCATCCGACTCCTCCTTTCTTGGTTTTCGAAGTTTTGCGGATCAGAAATTTTTCCAGCCGAGCGGGATGAATTTCTCGGTATATACCTTCACGGCAAAATGGTCGGTCATTCCCGCGATCATATCGCAGGCGGCTCTGTCGGCTCCCTCGGAGATAAATAGTCCGAGCTCAGCCTGCAACTCGTCGGGGCGCTCCTTGAAATAGGCGAAGAGGGTGCGTATCATATCCTCCGCCTTGCCCTCCTCCCCTTTTGCTTTGGGGTTGGTATAGACCCTGCGCATCATAAAGTCGTGCAGCTCACCGAAGGCCTCTGCAGAGAGCCTGTCCATCGCTACGGTGTCGGCTTCGACCGAGTTGGCAACGACACTGCGCACCATATGGTCTACCCTTTCGCTGAGACTGTTTCCGAAATGACGGCGGATTCCGAGGGGGATGTTATCCTCACATATGACGCCGGCTCTTTCGGCGTCGTCGATGTCGTGGTTTATATAGGCGATCTTATCGGCGATCCTCACCACCCTGCCCTCCAGGGTATCGGCTTCGGTTCCCGCGGTATGGCATAATATACCGTTTCTTACCTCGTAGGTAAGGTTAAGTCCCGCACCGTTTTTTTCAAGCTTGTCGACCACCCTGACGCTTTGCTCGTAGTGTCTGAAGCCGCCCTCAATGCAGGTTGAAAGGGCTCTTTCGCCTGCGTGGCCGAAGGGTGTGTGGCCGAGATCGTGTCCGAGGGAGATCGCCTCGGTGAGATCCTCGTTGAGCATCAGGGCTCTTGAGATCGTACGGGCGATCTGCGCAACCTCAAGGGTGTGCGTAAGACGGGTGCGGTAATGGTCACCCTCAGGTGAGAGAAAGACCTGCGTCTTGTGCTTGAGGCGGCGGAAGGACTTGCAATGTATAATACGGTCACGGTCACGCTGGAACTCGGTACGCATATCGTCCGGCTCCTCGCGGACGGCTCTGCCCGCCGTATCGGCACTGTGACACGCCGCAGCGCTCAGGGCTATTTTTTCAAATTCTTCGGTACGTGAACGGATACAGCCGGACATTTTACCACCTCTACTTAATATATACCGCTTTTTTCGCGTTTTCCCTTTTTATTTGCGACACTTTTTTTGAAATTAGTTCTCGATGCAGGCTTTTTCGTGCATTTCAAACGAAACCGTGCCACCCGTAAGGTCGGCAAGTTCCTTTTCAAATCCGCTTTCGGCTCCGTCGGGCAGCCAGAAGGAGACCTCGGCCTTTTCGCCGTAGGAAGCCGACATCAGCCGTCCTCTGTCTGTAATCAGGGTAGACACCCTGCCGTACTGTCCGTAGGTACAGCAAAGAGAGCACATCGTACCCTGAGCCATATTCACCCGCACTGCCTTTTCGGCGGCAAGCGAAGCGGCGCCGGAATAGGCCCTTACGAGTCCGCCCGTTCCGAGAAGTATTCCGCCGAAATACCGCGTAACGACTATCAGCACGCCCGAAAGCCCCGAGCGTGTGATAACGTCGAGGATGGGTGCTCCGGCGGTACCCGCAGGCTCGCCGTCGTCGGATGAGCGGCACTCTCCCGACGGCAGGCTGAAGGCCCAGGCGCTGTGCCGCGCATCGTGATGTTCTTTTTTTACGGACGCAACGATCGCAAGTGCCTCCTCAACCGAAGACACCGGGAAAAGGTCTCCTATAAACCGCGACCGCTTTTCGGTAAGCTCACCGCTTGCCTTGTCCTTTACGGTTACATAGTCCGACATGAGTCAACTCCACATCAAACAACGCGAACAAAGGCGACGCGTCGCGTCGCCTTTAGAATCACGGCATCTTACTTGCTGAGGCCAAAACGTTTGTTGAACCTGTCTACACGTCCGCCGGTATCAACCAGCTTCTGTCTTCCCGTGAAGAACGGGTGGCACTTGGAGCAGATGTCGACACGGATGTCCTTCTTAGTGGAGCGGGTCTCGATCTCGTTGCCGCAGGCGCACCTGATGGTGGTTACCTCGTAGTTGGGATGAATTCCTTCCTTCATTCCTGTCACCTCTTTCGGCTTACTTATAGTCACGCGGACAAGCCGCTTTTAATCAGCATAGAGAATACTAACACAAACACGAGCAAATTGCAAGTACTTTTTGAATTTTTTTGCAGATAGCCCGTAATAGTATTCAGATACTCACCTGCTGTGAGAGGGTAAGAGAATAGAGAATCTTCTCTTTTACCGGCACGCCGAGTGTCTTTGAGAGCGCTTCGGCGTATATCTCAAGCTGTGAGGAATAGCGCTCGCACAGCACCGAAAGATCGCTCACGCGGTCGGTCTTATAGTCGAGCAATACCGCGCCGTCCTCCTCAAGGAACACGCAGTCGGCAATTCCCTGCACGACGATGCGCTCACCCGAAAACTCCTCGCCGAGGAGAGGATCAGCGGCACATACCGGCAGTTCGGTCATAAATCTCAGCTCGCGCCAGACCTGCTTTGATCTTGAAATCCGCCCGAACACCTCCGACTCAAAGAAGGCTCTGAGCCTTGACAGATCGAGGCACTGCTCCTGCTTTTCGGTTATGAAGCCGCCGTCGGCAAGTCTGCGCGCCTCGGCCGCGACGTCCTCGGCCGCCCGTGAAAAGTCGGCGTTCTCGAGGAAGTAGTGCATTGCGGTACCGCGCTGTGCCGGAGTCAGTCCCTGACGGGATAAAAATGCAGGACGCGAGGAGCAGGCGTTTTCGGCCGCCGTGCGTTTTTCGGCGATATCGGTAACCGAGGCCTTCGCGGCTATTCCGTTAAGGCGACTGTACGGGTAGCTCCACGACAGGGCCTTTTCTATCATTTCGGTCATCCGGGGATCGGAATCGTTGTCTGTACCGCAAGAAATTTCGGCTTTCTCCGCCTTTACGGGCTCGGGTGAAGCAACCACCTTTATTTCGACCGTGAAGGGGCCGCTTGGCGTCTCCCCGTCCTCAACGCCAGCGATACGTCTGAGCTCTCCCCCGTCGGGATGGAGTGCGGCGGCGGCAAGTATCAGCTCGGAAAAAGAGCTTGCCGAACGGACGCCGTTTGCCGAAAATCTTCCCGTCTTTGCGTCGATAAGGGAGGTACAGCCTGCGCTGACCGCTTTTTTCACCGCCTTTTCGGCGTCGTCGAAGGACATTACGAGACAGAGGTAATCCCTCGCTCTCGTAGCGGCAACGTAGAGCACCCTGAGCTCCTCCGAGATATTACGGGAACGTATCCGCATCTTCAGCGCCTCACGGGTGACGTTGTGCGATCTGGTCTTGGACGAAGGGTCGTAGCTCCAGAATCCCAGACCTGCTACGCGGTCGGTGAGGCAGGGCTTTTTCTCGTCGCCGTCATTGAATTCCTTTGACAGTCCCGCAACGAAGCAGAGGGGAAATTCGAGTCCCTTTGAGCGGTGCACCGACATTATTCTGACGGCGTTGTCACCGCATACACCCGCAGGAGAAAGGTCGGTTGAATTCTCGATCCTGCGCACGAAACCCGCAAGTCCTCCGTCGGGGTTAGAAAGCTCGTACCCCTCGGCAAGCGTTATCAGGCGGTCAAGCTGTGCCGCCGCTCTTTTATCCCCCGACGCCGCGGCTCTCGCCCTGACACCTGTCAGATCGTATATATATCGGAGCAGGGCGTCTACCGGCAGTCTTGCCGCCGCTACCCTCATCTGCTCCAAAAGCCTCAGCATTCTTTCGGCCTTTTCGTTCTTTGAGGCCGCATTCCGCAGGCTTTCGACGAAGGGCACGCGCTTCAAGCGTCCGCGCACCGCCACAACGTCGTCGGGCGTAAAGCCGAACACGGGCGAAAGCATTGCGGCGAGGAACGCCGTATCATCCGAAGGATTATCGACGGTTCTCAGCACCGCGAGCATTTTTTTGACCGTCGGCTCGTCGGTAAATCCTCCCGTGTCGTCGCAGACGGCGGGAATTCCCGAGTTTCGCAGGGCAAGGGCGTAGCTTGCCATATCCGATCTCGAGCGGAGAAGAATGGCGAAATCCTTCCACTCGGGACGGCGGTGTCCATCACCGCCCGACAACGTGACGCATTCCTCTTTCGACAGGCGCAGTATCTCGCTTGCTATATGCGCCGCCTCGCCGTCGACACCCTTTTCTTTTCGGCTGACGACGTGCAACGCAGCACCGCCCGAGGAATTTTCAAAGGCAAAATCGGGATTGGCCGAGACGAGCTTCTGGTCGCCGTCGTAGTCGATACCTGCCGACTCACGGCTCAGAAGCAGTTCAAAAAGGAAGTTGACGAACTCGCAGACCGAGCCTCTTGAACGGTAATTGCCCGTAAGAATTATTTTTCCGTTTTCGACGCCCTCGGTGAAATAGGGCACCGAATTGAGCCTTGCGATAAAGTTATCGGGATTGGCCTGTCTGAAGCCGTAGATACTCTGTTTGACGTCACCGACGGTAAAGAGATGCTTTCTGCCGTCCGAGAGCACCGAAAAGAGCTCGTTCTGCAGGTCATTGGTATCCTGATATTCGTCCACCATTATCTCGCGGTAGCGCGCCGACAGGGCGCGGCCGATTCCGGTGGGGCGCGTGACCCCGTTTTCTCTCACGCAAAGGAGCGAAAGCGCGGCTCTCTCTATGTCCGAAAAATCGTAACAACCGCAGGAATCCATTTCGTCGCGGAGGAAGCCCGTGTACATTTCGAGCACCTCGAAGAACTTTTCTGCGACGGGTCTGAGCGAAGCCACCTGAGCCATCGGGTCGCCAGAAAGAAGGGCAAGAAGCGAAGTCAGCTTCTCAAGTCTTTTCTGCGCAACCGATATGTTGGCCTGCATTATCTCAAAGTCGGGATTTCCGTCGAGCTTTTTGCAGGCGTGGCTGCAGCTGATCTTACCGCCCTTCTCCGAGCAAAGTCTGTTTGCCCCGTCGGTATCTCCGCCCGACACGGCGGCAGACACCGCCCTTGCAAACCCGAGGTCGGCGGTCATTTCCTCACCTATATTTTTATTCAGCAGAGCACCGTCAAGCAAAGCCAGCCTGCCCTGCGCCAGCGTGAGTGAGGTCGCAATATCCTCTGCCCACGAAAGGGCGTTTTCACAAATTACCGAGTACCAGACGGTGTCCTTTATATTACGCGCCCTGTAGCTTTTGAGTGCGTCTCTTTTCCACTCGTCGGGATAGGGTACCGACGAAAGGAAATCGCGAACCTTTTCGACGACCTCCATCAGTCCGCCGTCACCGCGTCCCGACGAAACGGCATCAGAAAGGGCAAAAAACTCTCTGTCCTCGGTTTCGCAATAATACTCAACCGTGCGGTCTGCGGCGGATTTTTTCATCTCCTCGAGCCGTCCCTTGTCGGCGGGTCTGAAGTCCGCGGGAAGTCCGCTGCTTTCAAAATTCTCGCGCACGAGCCGTGCACAGAACGAGTCGATCGTCGTAATCTCCGCCCGCTCAAGCAGCAGCTGCTGGCGAAGAAGGGCAGGATCAAGCGGAGATCTTTCGATCTCCTTTTCAAATCGGGCGCATATTCTGTCCTTCATCTCTGCCGCGGCGGCGTTGGTGAAGGTAACTATCAGAAGGCTGTCGGCGGGAATGGGGTCGTCACCCGTGATACGGGATATTACCCTTTCGGTAAGAACGAAGGTCTTTCCGCTTCCTGCGGCGGCAGAAACGATTACGTCGCCCGTTGCCCTGACGGCGTCCCTCTGTGCGGGGGTAAGCTTTCGTTCAGCCATCGTCCCTGTCCTCCTTCCCGGTACCGAAGCACTCCGCAAGACGGCTGAATTTCATCTTTTCGGTGCTTCTGTGGACGGCGTCCGCCGCAAGCGGACAGGCCGCCGCATAGTCGCAGTAATCGCAACCGCCGTGCTCCTCACCGTCGAGAGGATCTGCGGCAATATTACCCGCCTTGAGTCCCTCTCCCATGCTGCTCAGAAGCTCGCGGGTACGCTCCTTCACGGCGTCCATAACCTCTTTGTCAACCAACGAATCGTTGCGGTAGGGTCTGCCGTTGGGATAGAAGGATATATTGAAATATTTGCTTGAATCGGGGCCGAGTGCCGAGATAAATTCGCTATCGTTTAGCATCAGTCCGCTCATGCGGTCCTTCTTCTCGCCCTCGACGGGCACGGCACTGCGCACAGGCATATAGAGCACTGCGGCGGGAACCACCCTTTTATTATTGAAAAGCTGTCCGTTTTCCTCCATCGTGAACAGATAGATGAGCATCTGAAGGCTGAGTCCCTGTGCGACGTCGGCCGCTTTCAGCTCCTTTTTGCCCGTCTTGTAATCCACGACACGGACGTATACGCTGTCGCCGCTCTCATAGCTGTCGACACGGTCAACGACGCCTCTGACCATTATATTGCTGCCGTCCGAAAGCCTGATGCGCATCGGCACGGCCTTTTCACCGTCGTTGATGCCCAGCTCGCAGTAACAGGTTTCAAAGCGGCTCTGGGCAAACTCGCCCGCCATGTTCTCCTCAATGTCGAGCAGCATTTCTCCTATCGCGGAATACTGTCTTAAGAAGGTTGCGCTTTTACCCTCGGCACCCGACAGCACCTCGTCGAGATATTTGTTCAGCCAATATTCCGTTTCGCTCCTGCGCTCGTCGGGGGTGAGCCTGCTGAAGGCGGCCGAGCCCCGGGATGAGATCATCTGCTCAAGGACGTAGTGCACCACCGTACCTCGGTGACGGGAATCGATCTCGGCAGAATAGGGTGCCCCCGCACCGAGACCGCTTCTGCAGAAATATCTGAAGGGACATCTGAAATAGTTTTCGGCGGCTGAGGGAGATATTCTGATATCTCCGCCGTAAAGAAGCCTTGCCGATTCGGGTGAAATGCTGAGGGGGAAGCCCTTTGAGGCTTCGAGCAGGGGCTCTGCCCTGTCGGCGCGTCCGAGTCTTGACAAAGCCTCAACGAGCGAGCGCCCGAAGACGCTGCCTCCCGCTATCTCGGCTGCAAAGCCGTCGAGCGCAGGGCCGAGTGCGGATATCTGTGCCGCGGCAAGCTCGGGCGTCGAAGAGGGATCGGCAAAGGCGAGGGCGGAGTCCTGCACCTCAAGACCGTCAATAAGCTTCAGAAGATCCGTAACGATCTGCGAGGGGAATATCTCCTCCCCCGACGAAGAAAGCGAGGAACATGAAACTATCACCCTTTCGGAAGCCGCCGAAAGAGCGGTATAAGCAAGAAAGCGTTCTTCGACCGCGTCGCTGAGGGCACGGTCCGATATTCTGAGTCCGCCCTCGATAAGCGAGGAGCGGTCCGAAGCGGTAAGAAGTCCGCCGTCGGTAACCGACGCGGGGAAAACTCCGCGGTTTGCGCCGAGTATGATGACGGCACGGGGGGACGCGGGGCGCATACGCTCTGCGGTGCCGACCGTGACCTCGTCGATTCCCTGCGGAATCGCACCGAAGGCGGCCGACGAAACGGCGAGAGAAAACATATCGGTATATTCCTTGAGCGAGGTTTCCTCGGGCAGTGCCGCCGCAAGCTGATCGAACACCGACATAAGCGCGTCCCACGAGCCGGTCAGCGACTGCGCCTCCGGTGCGTTACCCGCCGCTTCGGCCTCCTGCGACGTTTTTCTGAGTGCTTCGTCGGCACCGCAGGAAACGAGAAAGCTCCAGAGCATCTCGGACCAATCCGCACCCGTGACGGCCTTGCGGCCCTTTATGACGAGGGGGGTAAAAATCTTTTGTATCTTCAGCCTTACGGCGTTGAGACGGAGCAGCTTTTCGGCACGGTCATCCTCACCCGCCGAGTCGAAACCGCGCGGATCGTAGGTCCACTCGCGCATCAACGCGGCAGGAGGAAGCTTCCACAGACGCATATAGCTCTCGGCGTCGGTAAGCTCCTCAAAAGAGATGGGACAAAGCCCCGTTTTAAGTGCCCTGAAAAGCAACTCGGTGCCGTTATAGCTGCGCGAATCCGAAAGCGCGGCACGCAGGTATCCCAGAGCGTGGCTGCAAAGTCTTGCGGGGGGACAATATCTGAGGGGTATCCTGCGATCGGTAAAGCAGGGCACCGAATAGCTGTCAAGCAGAGCCGAAACGCGTCGGCACAGTTCCTCTTCACGGGCTATGACGGCGATCTCGCGGCATCTGAAGCCCTCTTCCCTGATAAGCGAAACTATCCGTCTTGCGGCAAAATCCGCCTCTGCCGCGGGATCCACGGAAGACCAGATCTCAACCGCACCGTCCGAAGCGGCCTTTTCGTGTCCTGCGGCACGGAATACTCCGCTCTCTGCCGCGGCAAGAGAAGCCGACCTGAATCTCTTTGGCTCTCCGAGCTCTACGGGGGAAGCGACCGCGACGCCCTCCTTCTGCGCCTGAGATATCAGACGCAGAGCCGTTTCGCCGACGTTTGAAAAGAGTCCTGCCGAACGGGAGGCGTCGGCAAGAGAATCGCAGGGCAGGGTTATATAGACCTCGTCGGCCTGCGCACAGATAACGCCGATTATTCTTATCTGCTGGCCCGTAAAGCCCTTAAAGGAGTCGAATACGACCTTTTTGTTTTTGAAATATCCGTGCCGCACCAGCTTCTCGTAAAGGCGGTCAAGATCATCCTCGGGATCGACGGCCGACCCGTTTGCAAGAGCGTCATAGGCGGACGAAATCACCGAAAGTTCCCTGAGCTTTGCGGCGAGCATTCCGTCCCCGAGCCTTTGTGCAGCGTCGGTCAGATCGTCTGCGGAAACCGCACTGCGCTTAAGCTCGGTAACGAGGGAGAGCACCTGCGCGGTAAAGGAATCGCTGTCGGCAAATCTTTTATATACCGACAGTCTGTCGGTTGACTCCCTGAGGGCACGCCGCATAATAACGGTGCGTCCGCAGTCGTCGAGTCTCGGGGTGGCGGCGCCGCCGTACTCCTTGAAGACGTTCTCGCAAAGCCGCGAAAAGCCGAAGACCTCGACCAGAGGGGCAGACGAAGCGCCGAGCAGTGAAAGCATTGCTCTTTCGCTCTCGAAGGAATACTGATCGGGCACCATAAGACAAAGACCCTTCTCGCCCTTTTGGGCAAGCTCCTTTAACAGGCCTCTTGCATATTCGGTCTTACCGCTTCCGGCGCGGCCGAGTATGAGTCTGAGCATAGCTTTCCCTCCCTGTAATACAGCTTGAAATAATAATACATTAAGCGAGGGTGTTTGTCAAGAAACCGCCGTACCTACAAAGGGACAGTACAAGACGCCGTGTCCCGAGGGGCACGGCGTCTGAAAATAAATTCTTATTCTTTTACTCAAAAAGGCCGCGTATCTTCCAATAGATCTCAACGAGTCTGAAGCCGATGCGGTATTCGATATCCTCCTGCCTGACCAGCTCTCCGTCCTCGCCGAATTCGTCCGGCTCCTCCGTTACCTCGGATGCGGCGGGAAAGCATATCGACGGAAAGAGAACGCACCACCAATTCTTTCCCTCGCCACTGCCGATTTTCACGATAAGGGAATCGTATTCACCTGCCGGAAGGGTATATTCCCCGTAGGTACGGGTCGAAAAGATACTTTTTCCCAACGAAACGCTGACCGTCTTCGCGTACCCTGCCTCTTTCAGGGTATCGGCGCAAAGCTCTTCGAGCTCACCGAGTCTGCTTTCGGCCGACAGCATCGCCTCCTCCTTATCGGACGAGTCGGCAAAAAGCTCACCGCTTTTTGAAACGATCATATCCCTCAGGAGCAGCTTCATGCTCTGGTCGTACTCGCTGTCGGAGTGGGCCAGAATATGCAGCCGCAATACGTTTGCCCTCAGGTCGGCACATCTGTTCTCGAAATATACCAGAAACGCGACCGATGCAACAAGCAACGCGAGCGCCGCGGCAATAACCCTGACAGTAAATCTTCGTGACATAAAACGATCCGTCCTTTCGGTTAGAATTTGGACGGATCGCAGATTTTTTATTCAGTTTTCCGAAAAGTTACCTCGTGGTCGAGCAAAGATGGCTTTCGACTCCCCGGCGGCAGAATGCGTCGTGGCAATCCTGAGCCGCCTGCCAATCCTCGAAAAGTCCGAAGACCGAGGGACCGCTTCCTGTAAGAGAAGCACCCACCGCGCCGAACTCCTTCATTATTGCGATATTATTCTCGGCAGGGGTACCCTCCCAGAGGGGCATAAAGTCATTTGAAAGACGCTCGCCGATCTCCCAGATATTCGCCGCCGAAAGCATCGCCTCGTCAGACTTGAAGGAAGCACAACCTCTGCGGTCGAGCTCGGCGTACATCTCACCCGTAGAGGGTTTTACTCCCTCTGTGACGATAACGACGGCGGTTATGGGCATTGGATCAAGCTGGGTTATCTTCTCACCCTTGCCCTCGCACAGCGCAAGTCCGCCCTCGATGCAGAAAGGAACGTCGGCGCCGATCTTTTCGGCAATGCAGCGCAGCCTGTGATAGTCGAGTCCTGCCGAGTAGAGGTCGTTGAGTCCGTTGAGCACCGCCGCGGCGTCAGCACTGCCGCCGCCGAGACCTGCGGCAAGGGGGATGTTCTTTTCGATGTCTATGTACGCTCCGCCCTTTATTCCGGTCTCCTCAAAAAAGGCGTTCGCCGCCGCAAAGGCGATGTTTTTCCCCGGATCTATCTCGGGACAGTCGCAGGCCACGAGCACCTCGTTGCCCTTTTCGAGACGTATTATATCGCAGAGGGACACCGTCTGCATAACCGAGGAAAGGCCGTGAAAGCCGTCCTCTCTTTTGGCGAGAATATTAAGTGTCAGATTGATTTTTGCATATGCTTTAACGGTCATATCTTTCTCCTCAAAGCTTTATCATTTCGGGACGGCGTTTTACAAATACGGCGGCGTATTCAAAGCCTGCCCTTTTTGCTATCTCGCGTCCCTCGTCGATTCCGTAATATATTCCGTCGGCGGTGTGAGAGTCGGAGCCTATGGTTATCAGCTCGCCGCCCAGCTCACGGAATCTTGAGATGAGATCGTATCCGGGCATCGTGAAGGGCGGATCCATCTTGAGACAGGACGTATTGATCTCAAGCGCCTTGCCCTTCTGTGCAAGCAGGCGGAGCACCTCGTCGACAGCCCCGCTCCATTTTGAAAGATCTACCGCTATCCCCTCGCGTCCCGTGACGTAGCGTATCGGATAGGTCAGGTGCGCAAGGCTGTCGAAGCCTCCCCACGTAACAAGCTGAAAAAGCTCGTCGAAATACTCATCGAGAAGCTTGTCGACGTTTTCCTCGGAATAGTCGAGATAGTAGTAGTCCCGTCTTCCCGCGTTATTGTGAAGGCTTCCGAGGACGAAGTCGTAGTCGTTCGATCTTACGGCGGTTTCGGCGGCGAGTATATCCTGAGTAGGCTGTCCGAGCTCAACACCGCGCAGAAGCCTTATGCGGTTACCGAAAACGGCCTGTGCCTTGCTGATCTCAAAAAAAGACTGCTTCGACGATCTGTCGTAGTGATCCTCACGGTAGGCGTTGCACTCGCAGTGGTCGGTAATGGCGAGAATATCAACACCCTTTTCAATGGCCTTTTCGCACATAAGCGTGACCGAATGTTCTCCGTCGGGGGAATTGTCGCTGTGGGTGTGCATATCAAAGAGTATTCGCTTATCCATAACCTGCCTCCGAGCCGTTTTTATAATAATATATCACATACTTTCTTTTTTTAAAAGATATTTTTTATTTTTTCTATGTTTTTCTGTAAAGATGTGGTATAATTACTTGAAACCGTTATACGGGATATTAACGCGCCGACCGGATTGGCGCGGATTTTCATGGGAGGCCTAAGATGAAGGTCATAATTTCGGTAATCGGTAAGGACACGGTTGGAATTCTCGCCAAGGTGTCGACCGTATGTGCTCAGCACAACGCAAATATTCTCGAGGTGACTCAGTCGGTTCTGCAGGACGTTTTCGCCATGACGATGCTGGCGGACATCAGTGACATGACGGTTGCTTTCACCGAGCTTTCGGATGAGCTTTCGGCACTGGGAGATAAGCTCGGTCTGTCCATCCGCGTAATGCACGAGGATATTTTCAATTCGATGCACAGGATTTAGGAGAAGCACATGATCAATATAGGAGATATTCTTGAAACCATCACGATGATCCAGGACGAACATCTGGACATCCGCACGGTTACGATGGGAATTTCGTTGCTTGAATGTGCCGATTCCGACATTGACCGTGCCTGCGAAAAAATATACGATAAGATCACGCGCTACGCCGCAAACCTCGTTCCGGTCTGTAACGACATCGAGAAGGAATACGGTATTCCCATAATAAACAAGCGCATCTCGGTCACCCCAATCGCAATGCTGGCGGCGGCCTGCCCCTCGCAGGATCCCGTAAAATTCGCCCACACCCTTGAAAGGGCGGCAAAGGCGGTCGGAGTGAACTTTATCGGCGGATACTCGGCACTCGTACACAAGGGCTTTTCAAAGGGCGACTACGGTCTGATCGAAAGCATTCCCCGTGCACTTGCCGAGACCTCACACGTCTGCTCGAGCGTAAACATCGGCTCGACCAAGGCGGGAATCAACATGGACGCCGTCGCAAAAATGGGCAAGGTGGTCAAGGAGGCCGCCGAGCTCACGAAGGACGGCAACTGCATGGGCGCAGCCAAGCTGGTAATCTTCTGCAACGCTCCCGAGGACAATCCCTTTATGGCGGGTGCATTCCACGGAGTCGGCGAGCCCGACTGCGTGATAAACGTCGGAGTTTCGGGCCCCGGTGTCGTCAGCGCCGCAATTCAGAAGGCGGGTGACTGTGACATCACAGCTATCGCCGACATCGTAAAGCGCACCGCCTTCAAGATCACCCGAATGGGACAGCTCGTTGCCAAAGAAGCCTCCAAAAGGCTCTGCGTGCCCTTCGGAATCGTTGACCTCAGCCTTGCGCCCACCCCTGCCGTCGGCGACTCGGTCGCACGCATACTTGAGGGAATGGGCCTTGAGAACTGCGGAGCCTGCGGCACCACCGCCTGCCTCGCACTGCTCAACGACGCCGTCAAGAAGGGCGGCGTAATGGCCTCCTCCCACGTAGGCGGACTTTCGGGAGCCTTTATCCCCGTATCCGAGGACGCGGGAATGATCGAGGCGGCACGCGGCGGACATCTTTCGATTGAAAAGTTAGAAGCCATGACGGCCGTTTGCTCGGTCGGTCTGGACATGATAGTAATCCCCGGCGACACCCCTGCCGAGGTCATTTCGGGCATAATCGCCGACGAAGCGGCCATCGGTATGATAAACTCCAAGACCACCGCCGTCAGGGTGGTTCCCGCCGTCGGCAAAAAGGCCGGCGAGGAGCTTGAGTTCGGCGGACTTTTCGGAAGCGGCCCGATAATGAAGGTCAACACCTCCTCTCCCGCCCGATTCATCTCGCGCGGCGGACGCATCCCCGCTCCGATACAGAGCCTCAAAAACTGAACCCAAAGAAAAAGCGCCTATGGTACGGACTCCGTATCATAGGTGCTTTTTATTCTTCAGACGAGTTACTTTGAGAGGACGAGCT
This sequence comes from Clostridia bacterium, assembly GCA_017467405.1. Lineage (GTDB taxonomy): Bacteria > Bacillota > Clostridia > Oscillospirales > Acutalibacteraceae > RGIG1913. The sequence continues at coordinate 284,459 of JAFTSH010000001.1, read as the reverse complement.
CTGGCCGTCCTTATCGGTGTCGGGCACGGGATCCGGCCTTAGCAAATCAACCAGCGCCAGCGTCGAGGTATAGCGCAACGCATCGCTCTTACAGCCTGCGACGATAGTTATATATTTCTTGCCCTCCAGCGTCACGGTGGCAATCAGGCATCTTCCTGCCGAATCGGTCGAGCCGGTCTTCATTCCTGTCGCCTCGGGCAGGTAATATTCGCTGTCGCTGTGTATCAGCAGGTTGGTATTCTTCCAGGTAAGCGGCTTCCCCGATTCGAAGGTCTTTACCATTTTCGGAATAGCCACGATGGTGCTGATCTGGGGTATTTTCATTGAATGTGCGGCGATCTTTGCGAGATCTATCACCGTTGTGAGCTGCTTTTTATTGTCCCAGCCGTCGGGGTTGACGAAATTGGTGTCGGTGGCACCGATCTCCTGCGCGTACTTGTTCATCAGGGCGACGAAGAGGCTTACCGCGTCCTTGTCGCTCATATTCTCGTCTCCCGAGACCTCGCGGGCGACGTTGACGGCCACGGTATACGACGCGTCGTTACCCGAGGATATCAGCATTCCGCAGAGCAGCTCGTAGAGGGTAAGACTTTGTCCCTTCTTTATTTTGCTGAGGCTTGAGCCCGATTTTACCAGTGAAAGCTCGGTGCCAACCGTAAAAACGGTATCGTCCGAAACGTACCGCAGCGCGGTGCAGGCCGTAATAAGCTTGGTGAGGCTGGCGGGATAGATCTTTTTGTCGGCCGCCTTCAAATATAGCGGCGTCAGGGTATCGGCGTCAAAAAGGCCTGCGTATTTTGCCTCAACGGTATAGCCCTCATCGGCAGGCTCGGAGGATGAAGAAGACTGTGAAGACGACGGATTTTCACCCGAAGGCACTGGCAACGACGATACCGCGTCCGAAGACGTACCCGAAGAAGTCACGTCCGAGGAGGTGTCGCTTGAAGTAAGTTCGGAGGACGTATCCGTAAACTGCGTCTGAGGCTTTGAAACAACGGCTCCGGTAAGGACGGAAGGTCCGCCGTTCATCACGGTCGGAGGAGTCGGCTCAGCACCCGAAATACTTCCCGAAAGCAGAACGAAAACGGAAAGCAAAGCGCACGAAAGAGCCGCCGCGCGGATCAACCGAGAGCCGATTCGTTCCATTTGCGTTCTCCCCTTTCTGCGAAAGCTCGCGTTACTTAAGAAATATTATATTTCTTTTCGGCCTTAAAGTAAAGATATTTTTAAAAATGTGCCCGTAACGCAGGACGGAAAAACCACCCCGAAAAATCGGGGCGGTTTTATTTCACGTTATGGATCAGGTCACTCCGTTGAAGTAATCGTTGATCATCTGCTGAGCAAGATCGGCGACCGAGTTCATGTTACCCGAAATATCGTAGTAGGAAGTCCTGACGACTCCGCGCATATGATTCTCGACGTTTTTGTTCCACGCGCCGTTGTTTATCGAATAAAGGAACTGCGAGATCTCGTAGGTTGAGGTGTTGTATATCGTATTTGCGATCTCGACCGACTTATCGTCACGCAGGTAGGCGTTTGCCATTATTTCGATCTCGTCGTTGATGATCTGGAAGTACTTGTAGGTCAGCGCCTCAAGCACGAGGGCGGTTGAAGCCTTGTCCTCTACAGTAGCGGGAATCATGCAAAGACGGAAGTTGTGGTCGACGCGGGAAATATACTTATCCTGCCAGCCGCCGCCATCCTTGGGTCCCTTGGGCATGGGAAGAATACCCCAGTCGTCCTCCATTTCGCGCATAGTATCAGCCGACATAGACTGGAAGGTGTAGGCGAAGAAAAGGCTGTTACCTTCGCAGAACATCGTACCGTAGCTCCTGTTATCCCAGCTGGACACGCAATATATACCGTCGGTGGTAAAGAGCGCGTTGAGTTTGGTGAGGGTGGTAATCGCGTGGGGAGTATTAAAGGTATAGGTCGGGTTCATACCGTCCTCGGTATTGACCGACGCGACCTTTGCAGAAGAAGCAAATGCCTGTGCGCAGTCGTAACCCGCCGCAACGAGACCCCATCTGTCGGCTTCGGAATCAAGCTTGCCGCTGCCGTCCTGATCCTTGACCGCCATCTTGGCATACTTTATGAAAGCATCCCAGTTCCATTCACCCTTCTCCCAGAGATTGTACAACTCGTTCTCGCCTATTCCGAGGTCTTTGGCGATCCTCTTGTTAAAATAGACTATCCAGGTAGTGCCCGCAGGATTCTGCATTGCGGAGGCACCGGCATAAACCTTACCGAGGATATTGGAGGAGTATTCCATCGTTTCGTTCCACCAGGGCTGACTCTGATCGACGTACTGAGAGATCTCCGAGGAACGGAAATCGGAACAAAGTCTTGCCTGAAGGAATCCGCCGGACTGGTGGATACGGGGCATTATTACGTTGGCGTATTCTTCACCAGAAGCGATCGCGGTCATGGCCTCGTCCCATTTGCTCGGGGCTTCCATAACCATAACCTTGCAGTTATATTTCCCCTCGATCTCACGAAGCTTCTCAAGTCTGAGATCTCCCTCTGCACTCTCACCTTCAACGGGGATTATATCTTCGGTGCTTCCGGTAGCAAAAACCACCTCGTAGCCGCCGAGGTCGAGGGATTCTGGCAAAAACTCGTGTTCCTTATCCTTGTACTGATCGACAACCTCGGTATTTTCAAGCGAGGTCGTATCTTTGGATGCGGCGCCGTCCGAGGACGCGCTGCCTTTATCATCCTTACAACCGGCAAAAAGTGCGAGAGAAAGCACGAGCACCATCAGAGCCGCTGCAAGTCTGACTGATTTTGAGATAATACGGGACATAACGAAACTCCTTTCACTTAACGAGTAGTTATTTCGCCGTAATTATATTTGTTTTTTTGATCCGATTCAAGACGCAAGGAACAAAAGGAGTCAATTTGCACACAAAAAAGATAAGAAACGCAATGCAAAAGGCATTGCGTTTCTTTTAAGGTTAATTGATCCGAAAGCTTAGATTCCGTTGAAGTAGTCGTTGATCATCTGCTGAGCAAGATCAGCGGCACCCATCATCGAACCCGAAACGTCATAGTTGGGAGTTCTTACGATGTCACGCATCTTGGTCTCGACCTGTGAGTTCCATGCACCGGAGTTGATGGAATAGAGGAACTGCGAGATCTCGAAGGTAGAGGTGTTGTAAACAGTAGCGGCAACATCAATGGTCGTATCGTCACGGGCGTAGGAAATTGCCATCGTTTCGATTTCGTCGTTGATGATCTGGAAGTACTTGTAGGACATCGCTTCGAGGACGAGAGCGGTCGATGCCTTATCCTCTACGGTCGAGGGAATGAGGCAAAGACGGAAGTTGTGGTCAACGCGGGACATATACTTATCCTGCCAGCCGCCGCCCTCCTTGGGTCCCTTGGGAATGGGAAGGAGGCCCCAATCGTCTTCCATCTCACGCATATCGTCTGATCCCATGATGGAAAGCATGTAGCCGAGGAAGAGGCTGTTGCCTTCGGTGAAGATCTTTCTGTAGCTGCCGTTGTTCCAGCTGAGGATGGTGTAGATTCCGTCGGTATTGAAGATCTGGTTGAGCTTGGTGAGGGTGGTGATGGCGTGGGTGGTGTTGAAGGTGTAGGTCGGGTTCATACCGTCGGTGGTGGTGACGGAGGCAACCTTGGCGGAGGAGGCGAATGCCTGCGAGCAGTCATAGCCGGGAGCAACGAAGCCCCATCTGTCCTCTTCGGAATCCATCGTGCCGCTGCCGTCCTGATCCTTGACGGCAAGCTTAGCATACTTTACGAAAGCATCCCAGTTCCAGTCGCCCTTCTTCCAGAGGTCGTAGAGCTCGTTCTCGCCGATTCCGACGTCCTTGGCGATGTTCTTATTGAAATAAATAACCCAAGTAGCGGAGGCGGGGTTCTGAATGGTCGAAGCGCCGGCGTAAACCTCACCGAGAACGTTAGAGGCGTAGGCCATCGTATCGTTCCACCAGGGATCGCTCTGGTCTATGTACTGCGAGATCTGAGGATCGAGGAAGTTTGCGCAAAGTCTGGACTGGATAAATCCGCCTGCCTGATGAACGCAGGGAAGCATTACGTTGGCAAACTGCTCACCGGCGACGATGGCGGTCATGGCCTCGCCCCAACCGTCCTGAGTAACCTCACGGACCATAATGGTGCAGTTGTAGGCGTCCTGAACGGCGCGGAGCTGCTCAAGCTTAAGGTCGCCCTCTGCCGACTTGCCCTCTTCGGGGATGATCGACTTGGTCGAGGGGGTGGCAAAGGTCATCTCAAATCCGCCGAGATCGAGGGTTTCGGGAAGACGCTCGTGATCCTTTTCCTTGTACTGATCGACAACCTCGGTATTGTCGAGCGAGGTAGTGACTTCGGAGGCGGCTTCCTTGGAGGAGGCGTTATCCTTATCACCCTTACAGCCGGCAAAAAGTGCAAGAGAAAGCACGAGAGCCAGCATCAGAGCTGCGAAGCGCAACGCTTTTGATGTGATACGGGTCATTGAAAAAACTCCTTTTATTTTGTAAAGATAAAAAAATACGTGTGTCAGAATCAAACCACGTATTAATTCAACTTTCAGTTTAATTATATATATTTTTTGCACAAAATCAAGAGCCTTTGTCACAAAAGTATGTTATTTATGTAGATAAAATAAAGAAACGCACGCGGTTTGGCGTGCGTTTCCGAATTTTGATAAGCTTCGTTGATCAACCGGAGGTTAAATTCCGTTGAAATAGTCGTTGATCATCTGCTGTCCGAGGTCGGCAACCGTATTCATTTCACCCGAAACGTCATAGTTAGTTACCTGAACAACGCTTCTGATCTTGGTCTCAATCTGTGAGTTCCAGGATCCGTTATTGATGGAATAGAGGAACTGCGAGATCTCGTAGGTAGAAGTATTGTAAACGGTGTTTGCAATCTCAACCGACTTGTCGTCACGGCAGTAAAGGGTTGCGTAGGTATCAACCTTTTCGTTGATGATCTTGAAGTAGTTAAAGGTCATAGCTTCAAGAACGAAGGCGGTAGAGGCCTTGTCTTCAACCGTCGACGGAATCAGGCAAAGGCGGAAGTTGTGGTCAACGCGGGACATGTATTTATCCTGCCAGCCGCCACCCTCCTTGGGTCCGAGAGGATAGGTCAGAAGTCCCCAATCGTCCTCCATGTCTCTGATCATCTCGCCGGTCATGCTTCCGAGTCCGCCGGTAAAGAAGAGTGCCTGACCTGCTGAGAACATCTTGAGATAGGTTCTGTTGGTATTGTCCCAGCTTGCAAGGCAATAGATCTTGTCGGTGGTGAAGAGCTGGTTGAGTTTGGTGAGGGTGGTGATTGCGTGGGTGGTGTTGAAGGTGTAGGTCGGGTTCATACCGTCGGTGGTGGTGACCGATGCGACCTTAGCGCTCGAGCAGAATGCCTGAGCCGAGTCGTAACCGGGAGCAACGTAGCCCCACTGGTCGTTAATGGAGTCGACCGAGCCGTTGCCGTCGAGGTCCTTGTTTGCCATCTTGGCATACTTTACGAAGGCGTCCCAGGTCCATTCCTTCTTGTCCCAGAGGTCGTAGAGCTCGTTTTCGCCGATTCCAAGCTTTCCGGCAAGGGTCTTGTTGAAGTAAACGACGTAGGTCGAGTCTGCGGGAGACTGAATGGCCGAAGCGCCGGCATAGACTGAGCCGAGAACGTTGGAGGCGTAGGCCATCGTATCGTTCCACCAGGGCTGGTTCATATCAATGTACTGAGCGATGTCGGTCTGGAGATAGTCGGCGCAGAGTCTGGACTGAAGGAAGCCGCCGGACTGATGGATGCAGGGCATCATTACGTTGGCGTACTGCTCACCGGCGACGATGGCGGTCATAGCCTCGTCCCAGCCGTCCTGCTCTATCTGCATTACCAAAACGGTAAAGTTGTACTTTTCCTGTGCCTCTCTGAGTGTCTCAAGAATCAGGTCGCCCTCGGGGGAAGATCCCTCCTCAGGGATAATAGTCTTGACAGAGGGGGTGGCAAAGGTCATCTCAAATCCGCCGAGATCCATCGTTTTGGGAAGGGTGGGGTGATTCTTATCGGCATACTGATCGACTATCTCGGTGTTATCCATCGAGGTGGTGACCTGCGAAGCCTCTTTTGACGAAGCCGTGTCTTTGTCCTTCTTGCAGCCTGCAAAGAGTGCAAGAGAGAGCATTACGGCAAGCGTCAGTGCCGCTACACGGAGCAGCCTTGAAACTTTTGTCATACTTATTTACTCCTTTCGGTTTTGAACACGGGACAATCCCCCGCATATTAATAATTATAGTGCAACCTGATTCATTATTCAAGTGATTTTGTCATAATCGGCTGAATTTGTCCGTTTCCGGATAGATACAGCTGATTTGGACCATATCGAAACTCTTTACAACAAGAACGGCACGGTCCAAAGGCCGTGCCGATTATTGGGCTATACCGATCAGATACCGTTGAAATAATCGTTGATCATCTGCTGTCCGAGCTCGGCAACCGAGTTCATGTTACCCGAGACGTCGTAGTTTGCCTGCTTGACAAGATCTCTGATCTTGGTCTCGATCTGAGCGTTCCAGGCGTGGTTATTGATCGAATAGAGGAACTGCGAGATCTCGTAGGTTGAGGTATTGTAAACGGTGTTTGCAATCTCAACCGACTTGTCGTCACGGCAGTAAAGGGTTGCGTAGGTATCAACCTTTTCGTTGATGATCTTGAAGTAGTTGAAGGTCATGGATTCAAGAACGAAAGCGGTCGAAGCCTTATCCTCAACCGTGGTCGGGATGAGGCAGAGGCGGAAGTTGTGGTTGACTCGGGACATGTACTTATCCTGCCAGCCGCCGCCCTCCTTGGGTCCGAGAGGATAGGTCAGAACTCCCCAATCGTCTTCCATCTCTCTGACGAGCTCGTCGGTAATTCCGCTGAGTCCGGTGGTGAAGAAGAGTGCCTGACCTGCTGCGAACATCTTGGTATAGGTCCTGTTGACGTTATCCCAGCTGTCGTAGCAATAGATTCCGTCGGTGGTATAGAGCTGGTTAAGCTTGGTAAGGGTGGTGATGGCGTGAGAGGTGTTGAAGGTGTAGGTCGGGTTCATACCGTCGGTGGTGGTAACCGATGCGACCTTGGCGCTCGAGCAGAAGGCCTGAGCCGAGTCGTATCCGGGACCGACGTAGCCCCACTGGTCGTTAATGGAGTCGACCGAGCCGTTGCCGTCGAGATCCTTACCTGCCAGCTTGGCGTACTTTACGAAGGCATCCCAGGTCCATTCCTTCTTGTCCCAGAGGTCGTAGAGCTCGTTTTCGCCGATTCCAAGCTCCATTGCAAGGGTCTTGTTGAAGAAAACGACGTAGGTAGCGTCCGCGGGAGACTGAATGGCCGAAGCGCCGGCGTAGACCGAGCCGAGAACGTTGGAGGCGTAGGCCATCGTATCGTTCCACCATGGCTGAGTCTGATCTATGTACTGAGCGATGTCGCTCTGGAGATAGTCGGCGCAGAGTCTTGACTGCAGGAAGGCACCCGACTGGTGAATACAGGGCATAAGGACGTTGGCGTATTCCTCACCTGCGACGATGGCGGTCATGGCCTCGTCCCATCCGTCCTGCTCTACCTGCATTACGTAGACGGTGAAGTTATACTTATCCTGTGCTTCACGGAGAGCCTCGATTATGAGATCCTCCTCGGGAGAGCTACCCTCTTCGGGGATGATGTACTTGGGCGAGGGGGTGGCAAAGGTCATCTCAAATCCGCCGAGGTCCATCGTTTCGGGAAGGGTGGGGTGGTTCTTGTCGGCGTACTGATCGACTATCTCGGTGTTATCCATCGAGGTGGTGACCTGTGAAGCCTCTTTTGACGAAACCGTTTCTTTGTCCTTCTTGCAGCCTGCAAAGAGTGCAAGAGAGAGCATTACGGCAAGCATCAGTGCCGCTACACGGAGCAGCCTTGAAACTTTTGTCATACGTATTACTCCTTTTGTTATTGATATCATCCGCTTATGCGGTGCAATATTTTTTATTATATAAAATTCCGTTCGTAATTGCAAGCATTTTCGTCACGATTGATTAAGTTTACGGGCCTTTTCCCCTGCTTTGGCTTTATCCGCGATTAAACACAAAAAAACAAACGGCAGGGTAAAAACCGAGCCGTTTGTAATCAGTTATCTTTCGGAAACGTTTCTTCGGACAAGCGCCGAAAAATTATTTCTTTGCGCCCTTTTTGAGGACTACCACTACGACGCCTGCGACGACCGCTACTGCGACGACGCCTACGACGATCCATACCCAAGCGGGAACTCCGCCCTCGTCTGCGCCGTCGGTAACGTCGGCAACGCTCGAGATCTCGGCAGAGGTGACGGTTTCGGAGGAGGTAACGGTCTCAGCAGAGGAGACATCCTCGCTCGAGACGGCTTCCTTGGAGGAGGCGGCGGGGATGCCTATCTTGGACACGACGGAGGACTCGGCCTCAACCAGCTTAAGGCTTACGCCTGCAACGGCGAAGGTGTAATCTTCCTTGGCGCCCGAATGGTCAACGAAGGAAATTCCGCAAACCTTCTTCTCGGTCTGATAAGTAGCGTACGCCGGATTGTTGGGCTGCCAACCATTGTTGTTCTTCATCACGAAGCTGACGTGAGTCCATCCGTTCTGAAGAGCGGCGTCACTCTTAAACGAAGCTGCCTGCCAGAAATAGGTCTCAACGTAGCTTCCGCCACTGGAGATCATTCCGTCGGTGGTGTAAAGACGGGGAACGATTCCTCCGACCTTGTTCATATCCTCAACGTAGATCCAGGCCTCGAAAACCCAGGTCTGCTCGTCTACTGCCAGCATTTCGGCGGGAATATCGGGAGACTCGGTCTTGATTATAAATCCGTCCTTACCACATCCTGCCTTGAAGGTAGCGGAATAGGCCTTTGCGGGCAGACCGTCGACGGCGTTGCCGAGGGTTTTGCTGTCAACTACGTTGAAGGTCTCCTCTGCTTGCGAGCCGTCCTTGGTAATAAACATATCCTCAACCTTTTTGTCGTCCTTTTCGGTGACGACGGTGAGAACTGCGATATCCTTGGCGCTTGCCGAAAATCCTACAACGCTCAGGGTTGCAAGAAGGGTAAGTGCAACGATAACGGCGATGGTGCTTTTAATAAAACGCTTCATAAAAACTCTCCTTATGTTTTTATTTTAGTTAATATTAACACAATATTTTACCGTTGTCAATCGAAACGGTAGAGAATGTCCGAACATTTTTGTTTCTTTGACCGGGGGCGACAAAAAAACCGATGCAACCAAAGCTGCATCGGTCTGAAGATCATTTATGAGGCTTTATTTCTTGGCGTTATTTTTGAGGACGATAACGACGACTGCGGCAATAGCGGCTACTGCTACGACGCCGATCACTATCCACGCCCAATCGGGGAATCCGGCCTCTTCGGCATCGTCGGAACCTTCATCTCCGTAAAGAGCATCATCGGCAACGCTCGAAATCTCGGCGGAGGTAACGGCAGCGGAGGAGGAGACTTCCTCGCTCGAGACGGCTTCCTTGGAGGAAGCGGCGGGAATTCCTATTCTCGAAGGAGCGGAGGACTCTTCCTCAACCAGCTTAAGGGTTACACCTGCGACGGCAAAGTCGTATCCGCCTCCGGTGGGCTCACCGTGATCGTGGAAGGTAATTCCCGCGATCTTCTGATCCAGAGTATAGGTTGCGTAACCGGCGGAGCTCTGCCAGCCGTTGTTGAAGCTCATCTTCACCTGAACGTGGTTCCAGCCGGTCTGGGTGACCTGCAGGTTGGTCTTGAGGTTGCCCTGCCAGAAGTAACCGGCGATCTTGGAGTGACTCTTATTGGGATCACTGTCGTTTACTCTTCCGGTGGAGGGATATACGCGGACGATCATAGCGTTGGTCTTGCTGATGTCCGAAACGTAGATCCACGCGTCAAAGATAATCTCCTTATCCTTGCCGGCGAGGTCCGTGGCAGCCTCGTCCTTTCCGTTGGTGGGAATGTAGAAGCCGTCAAAAGCCTTTGTGAATGTGGCCTTATAGGCCTTCTCGGGAACTCCGTCAGCCTTGGCAAGGGAGGTGCTGTCGACTACGGCAAAGGTAGCACCGGCCTCTAAGTCAAGGGTGGTTTCCATGTCTGACGCCTTTTTCTCTGCGGTTGCGGAAATGATGTCAAAGGAAGCGATGTCCTTTGCACCGGCGGTAAATCCGACGACGCAGGTAGTAACGAGAAGGATCAGCGCAACGAGAACAGCGATTGAACTTTTAACTAACTTTTTCATTGGGGAATAACTCCTCTCGAAATAATTTGTTAACAAAATACTAACATAATAAAAGAGGCTTTGTCAATCAAAAACATTCAACTTTCTATGCAGAAACACTCATAAAATGCGTAAAATTCCCGCAGACCGTAAACAGCCCGTTACGAGTTGCCGTAATATTTGTTGAGAAGCGCCTGAGCTTCTTTTGCGCGTGCATTTACAAGACCTTTAACATCGTAGTCTTTCTGCCGGACGATACCCCTGAATATACCGCTCGTCAAAGTGTTCCATTTGTATTGTTCATACGTATACAGGAACTGATCTGCCTCAAAGGTGACGTAGCCGTAAATATCACGTGCTATCTGTGCCGTCTGTTCATCCGCCTCGATCGACTCAAGAACACGGTCAAGCTTGCCGTACATCAGCTTCCAGCGGTCAAAGGCCAGCGCCTCGAGTACCAACGCCGTGCCTTCCTTGTCCTTTACGGTCTTCGGAATTAAGGCCACCCTGAAATTATGGTCGCCGAGGCTGACGTATTCTTTCTGCCAGCCTCCGTTCTCATCGGGACCGAGCGGAAGCGGCAAAACACCTACTCTTCCGGCCTTGTTTTTAGAAAAGCTATCTAAGTTTAAAAACCATGTGAACGAGAAAAGAGCCAGATCGTCCTTAAACATTACTACATCACGCCGAGTAGTGCTGTCCCAACTGGTATCGCAAAATATATCCTCGGTATTAAAAAAACTATTGAGCCTTTCAAGAGTCTTTATTGCGTGTTCGGTATTGAGAGAATAGACCGCGTTTTTACCGTTCTCTACCGCAAATACACTCACTCCTGCAGTAGCGGAAAAGGCCCTGGCGGTATTATAACCGGATCCGACAAGTCCACAACGGTCATCGAACCCATTAAGTTTTCCGTCCTTGTCGAGATCCTTGTTTGCTTTTTTGGCGTATTTTGCAAGGGCGTCCCACGTCCATTCGCCCTTGTGATAGAGCGAATACAGCTCGTCGGACTCGTGCCCGATATCCTCCAGAACGTCCTTGTCAAAAAGCACTACGCTGGCAACGCCGATCGTATCGCTTATACAGGGAGCCGCGGCATATACCTTGCCGCCGACGTTTGCCGCCTGCATCACGCTGTCGTTCCACCACGGACGGCTCATATCGATATACCGTGATATTTCGGGTGACGTAAAATCGGCACAAATGTTCGCCTCAAAAAAATCTGCGGTCTGATGTATACAGGGCAAAAGGACGTCGGCATACTCCTCGCCCGCCGCTAACGCCGAAATGATGTCATCCCAATCGCCGTATTCAATCTGCATAGAACTTATCCTGCAGTTGTAGTCCTTCTGTATACGGCGGAGGGAGTCGAGTATCTCGCCGTTGATTTCGGTAGAATCGTCCTTAGGAATAACCAAATCATTCGGTACCGCAAAAATCACTTCTAATCCGTTAAGGTCGACCTTTTCGGCCAAGTACGGGTGACCGTCGTAATCCTCGGGATCGTCAGAGGGCTCGGATGAGACGTTTTCCTGCTGAGAGGAAGAACTGCTCTGCGTCTGTGACGCCGACGAGGTCTGCTGCCGAGAAGAAGACGGGGCAGAATCGTCCGAGCAGGCGGCAAAAAGTGAGATTACGAAAAGCAAGACCGTTAAAGCTGAAATCATTCTTATCGGACGGCAAAATTTTTTAATACGCATATTCCCGACTCCTTTCGGTTTAATTTACATTTTAAGTATACACTACTCCCCACGTTTGCGCAAGTATAATATCAAAAACCGCCGCGTCGGTGACGCGGCGGAAAATCGTATCTTATTTTAGGGAGATCAATAGGCTTTGCCCCAATAGACGATGTGCTTCGCCTTTTTGCCGCAGCAAACGCAAACGTCGCTGTCGGAGGGCTCTTCGGTGAGGGAGATGCAACGGGAGCCGACGCCCGTGGTTTCCTTGACGTCGTCCTCACAGGCCTCTTCGCCGCACCAGGGTGCCTTGACGAAGCCGTCACCGAGCTCCTCGAGCTTTGCGATTATGTCGGCCTTGTCGATGCAGCAATAGGTATGCTTCTCGCGGTTGGCGAGGGCTTTGGCGTAAAGTCCGTCGCGCACCTCCTTGAGCTTTTCGGGGAGGACGGTGGGAAGATCGTCAAGAGAAACGAAGACCTTTTCGCGGTTGTGACGGGTGACGAGAACGCACTGTCCCTTTTCAATATCTCTCGGGCCGATCTCAATTCTTACGGGTACGCCCTTCATTTCATACTCGCTGTACTTCCAGCCGGGGCTGTTGTCCGAGTCGTCAACCTTCACCCTTGCAACACCGCTGAGGGCGGCAGCAACCTCGTTTACCTTTTCGAGGACGCCGGGCTTGTGCTGTGCAACGGGGATTATTACGGCCTGAATGGGAGCAACGGCGGGGGGAAGCACCAGACCGTTGTCATCACCGTGGGTCATTATTACGGCACCGATCAGACGGGTGGTAACACCCCACGAGGTCTGATGGGGGAAGCTTCTCTTGTTGTCCTTGTCCGAGAACTGAATTCCGAAGGTCTTTGCGAAGCCGTCTCCGAAATAGTGAGAGGTACCTGCCTGCAGAGCCTTTCCGTCGTGCATCAAAGCCTCGATCGCGTAGGTCGCGACGGCTCCTGCGAACTTGTCGCTCTCGGTCTTGCGTCCCTTTACCACCGGCATTGCAAGATCGTTCTCGCAGAAATCGGCGTAGACGTCAAGCATTCTCTCGGTCTCTTCGATCGCCTCCGCGGCGGTAGCGTGGATCGTGTGGCCCTCCTGCCAGAGGAACTCTCTTGAACGCAGGAAGGGACGGGTGGTCTTTTCCCAACGGACGACGCTTACCCACTGGTTATATTTCTTGGGGAGATCGCGCCACGACTGGATTATGTTGGCGTAGTGCTCGCAGAAAAGGGTCTCGGAGGTGGGGCGCACACAGAGGCGCTCCTCAAGCTTTTCGCTTCCGCCATGGGTAACCCAGGCTACCTCGGGGGCAAAGCCCTCGACGTGATCCTTTTCCTTATTGAGAAGGCTCTCGGGGATAAACATGGGCATACAGACGTTTTCGTGTCCCGTAGCCTTGAACATTCCGTCAAGTATGCGCTGCATATGCTCCCAGATGGCGTAGCCGTAGGGACGGATCACCATACAACCCTTTACGCTGGTGTATTCAACAAGCTCGGCCTTGCGGCATATGTCGGTATACCATTTTGCGAAATCCTCATCCATCGACGTGATCTCGCTGACCATCTTGTTCATGTCTGCCATTGATATCATTCCTTTTCGGATAACTTTCGTAATGCTTATTATACTTTATGAAGGCGAGGTTTTCAACCCGTTTTTGTCCGTAATTTTTCCAAACCGCAATATCTTTCTGCTTTTTGTTCCAAAACCGTATTGACTTTGACGTATGATGCGAATTATAATCGAATTAACCTTAAACACACGGAGGTAAAAATTATGCAAAAGCTCAGAGTTGCCGTGATCGGTTGCGGAGGAATAGCTAACGGAAAGCACCTGCCCTCTCTCGCGGCTGTAAAAGAAGTCGATATGGTCGCATTCTGCGACATTATACCCGAAAGAGCCGAACAGGCTGCCGAAAAATACGGCGTCGAGGGTGCAAAGGTCTACACCGATTACCGCGCCCTTCTCGAGGCCGAAAAGCCCGACGTCGTACACGTCTGCACCCCCAACCGCTCACACTGCGAAATTACCGTTGCGGCGCTTGAGGCCGGCTGCCACGTAATGTGCGAAAAGCCGATGGCCAAGACCGCGGCCGATGCAAGAAAGATGCTCGAAACCGCAAAGCGCACCGGAAAGAAGCTTACGATCGGCTATCAGAATCGTTTCAAGTCTGACGCCGCATATCTCAAGGCCGCCTGCGAGGCAGGCGAGCTGGGCGATATTTACTTCGCCAAGGCTCTCGCCGTCAGAAGAAGAGGCGTTCCCACCTGGGGCGTTTTCCTCAACGAGGAGGAGCAGGGCGGCGGTCCGCTTATCGACATCGGAACTCACGCTCTCGATCTTACCCTCTTTATGATGGATAACTACAAGCCCCTCTACGTCGTCGGTAACACCTACCGCAAGCTGGCCGACACCAAAAACGCCGCCAACGCCTGGGGTCCGTGGGATCCCGAGAAGTTTACCGTTGAGGATTCCGCCTTCGGCTTTATCACGATGGAAAACGGCGCCACGATAGTTCTTGAGTCGAGCTGGGCTCTCAACGTTGCCGATCCGAGAGAAGCGCAGTGCATCCTCGCCGGCACGAAGGGCGGTGCCGATTTCGTCGGCGGTCTGCGCTTCAACAGGGAGCATCTCGGAAGACTCACCACCGAGGTTCCCGATCTCAGAGCAGGCGGAGCCGCCTTCTACGAGGGAGTCGGCGACGACCGTCCCGAGAGGATCGAGGCGCGCCAGTGGATCAACGCCATCCTCAACGACACCGAGCCTCTCGTAAAGCCCGAGCAGGCGCTCGTCGTCACCGAGATACTCGAAGCGATCTACACCTCGGCAAAGACGAATCAGCCGGTACGCTTCGACAATAAATAAAGGAGAAAAAAAGATGAAACTCGGATTTCTTACCGTTTGTCTCGGCAATATGCCGATCGAAGAAAAAATGCGCTACGCCGCGGAGCGCGGATACAAGGCGGTCGAGATCGGCTGCTGGCCTGCCGTCAACGGCAGGGATTACTCCTCCTGTGACATCGACGTTGATGCGCTGACGCAGGAAAAGGCAAACGAGCTGCGCTCTCTTGCCGACAGTCTCGGACTTGAGATCTCCTCCCTCGCCTACTACGACAACAACCTCGCCGCCGACCCCGTTTTCAGAGCGTCGGTCAACGCTCACGTCAAGAAGGTGATCGTCGCCGCGAAGATGCTCGGCGTACCCATGGTAGGCACCTTCGTCGGCCGCAACCACCTCATTTCGCTCAAGGAGAACTTTGATCTGTACGAGCAGGTCTTCGGCGAGCTGGTCGCCTGCGCAGAGGAAAACGGCGTAAAGCTGATGATCGAAAACTGCCCCATGCCCAACTGGCAGGTACCCGGACTTCCCGGTACCATCTCCTTCTCGCCCGAGCTGTGGCGCGAGATGTTCAGACGCATCCCCTCAAAGAGCTTCGGACTCAACTACGACCCCTCCCATCTCAACTTTATGATGATGGACTGCGTCACACCGATCGAGGAGTTTGCCGACAGGATATTCCACGTTCACGCCAAGGATTCGGCCGTTGATACCGATGCGCTGAAGATCTACGGCACCTATAACTGCCAGCTCGGCGGCTCAAGCATCTGGAAGTTCAGTATGCCGGGACTCGGCACGGTCGATTTCGACGGAATGTTCAAGGCCCTTGAAAAGATCGGCTACGACGGCGTAGTCAGCATCGAGCACGAGGATCCCAAATACTCCGGCTCGCTCGAAAAGGTCAAGGCGGGACTTGACGTTGCCAAGGAATTCCTTGACAAATACGTAGACTGATATTAACGCAAAAGAAGCATTGACAAACCGTCAACGCTTCTTTTTTTGTGTCTTGTAAGAGCTTTACGCCGTCGGATCAAAGTCCTTCGACCATGATAACGAGTATAATAATCATCCAATAGAAATTGAAGAAGATGGACGTGGCAAGTCCGATGATCGAGCAGATCTTTGCGGGAATAAGCTTTCCGCCGACGTAACCTGCCTCGTTCGCCTTTGAGCGCTTGATCATCGAAAGGATGCTCAGAATAAGTCCGGCAACCGGAAGCTCGCTGAGCGCAAGACCGAGAATACCCATTGTCATGGAGCTGCTTGCGAGCGAAGACGCCTCCTCCGAGGGTTCGGCAGGCGCAACGGGTACAACCGCAGGCATATTGTTCTGCTGATAGGCAGGCTGTTGGTATACGGGCTGAGCATAGGTAGGCTGCTGATATACCTGCTGCTGATAAACGGGTTGCGTATAGACGGGCTGCTGATACGCGGGCTGTACGGGTGCCGCAGGCTGCTGATAGACGGGCTGGGTATATACGGGCTGAACGGGAGCTGCGGGTGCAACGGGCACGCCGGGCTCTGCGGGGCGCTCGTAAACGGGCTGAGCGTACACGGGCTCGGCGGGAGCGGCCGACTGTGCCATATAGATCGACTGTGTCTGTTCGACAGGAGTTACCGGAGTTTCGGGGGTTACCGGTACCTGAGTGTTGTTCATTTCATCCATGAATATTCCTCCTCTTAGAATTTTATCCAGCTAAAGTATAACAAACGTGAAAACGCCCGTCAATGCCGAAACCCGAAAAAATCTCCTCTGTCCGAAAGTTTTTAACAAAAAGGGACGGTCTGACCGTCAGACCGTCCCCGACAATAATTCGTTTTATCTTACGCCGAGATCCTCTATTCTCGGAATGGAATTCGAGGCTCCCTTTACCGAAACCGCCTTTGCGGCTGCGGCGGTGGCAATACGCAACGACTCGGCAGGGGTACCGCCGCCCGTGAGGGTGGCGAAGAAAAATCCCGTAAACGTATCTCCTGCGGCGGTGGTATCTACCGCCTTTACCTTCATGGCCAAGGCGAAGTCCTTTTTACCGTCGGTAAAGCAGACGGCGCCGTCGGCACCTAAGGTAAGAACGACCGAAGCCGAAGGGAATTTGCGTGACAGTTCGGACAGGATTGCGTCGGGAACGGTCTCACCCGTCATTGCCTCACCCTCGACCTCGTTGAGAATAAACCAATCCACGAGGGAGAGCTCGGGCATTTCAAGAAGTGCACCGCTGATGGGAGAGGGGTTGAGCACTACCGTCATACCGCGTTTTTTTGCCTCGCGTATGATTACGGGTATTGAGCTGATCTCATTCTGGAGCAGCAGCCAATCACCCTCGCCGAAATGCGAGATCACCCTGTGTGCATCCTCCTCGGTTACGGCGAGATTTGCGCCTCCGTAAAGAAGGATGCAGTTATTTCCGCCCTTCTCGTTCTGGATAACGGCGTGTCCCGTGACCTCCAAGATGTCGGTGACGAGCAGGGTGGTATCAACCCCGTTTCGGTCAAGCTCCGCCCTCAGAGCCTCGCCGTCGGTGCCGATCCTTCCGGCGTGAAACACCTCGGCGCCCGCTCTCGCAAGGGCGATGGACTGGTTAAGTCCCTTGCCGCCGAGAAAGTGGTCGAGACGCTGGGATGCGAGGGTTTCGCCCGCCTTTACGAAATGGTCGACGGTATAGACGTGGTCAAGATTAAGAGAACCGAAATTCAGAAAACGCATTTTTTCAAACCTTTTTAAATTTATATTTGGTAACCGAAACGAACTCCTCGCCTGCTTTGAGAAGGCAGGAAGGGAAATCGGGACGGTTGGGTGTATCGGGGTAGAACTGTGTTTCAAGACAGATTCCCTGATGCTTTTTGAGGGGCTCGCCTCCCCTGCCTGCGTTTTCGTCGAGGCAGTTTGAGGTGTAGATCTGGACGCCGGGCATATCGGTGAAGCACTCGATCATAAATCCCGTATCGGGGCTGTAGACCCTCGCCGCCCTTTTCATTACCCCTTTGTCACCGAGAACGAAGTTGTGGTCAACTCCTGCGCCGAGATCAAGCTGAGGATGCTCTGCCGAAAGTGCGTCGGATATCCTTTTCGGGACGGTGAAATCAAAGGGTGTACCCTCCGTTTTCATAAGCCCGCCCTCGGGAATAAGCCTTCCGTCCACGGGAGTGATATATTCCGCACCGACCTCAAGCACAAGGTCACCGACCTTCTTGAGTCCGGGATCAAAATAACTGTGGTTGGTCATATTGAAAACCGTGTCTGCATCACTCACGGCACGGTAGGTGATTATGAGGGTATCGTTATCGAGCCTGAAGCCTACGCTGTAATCGAGGTTTCCGGGATAGCCCTCCTCGCCGTCGGGAGAACGGCGCGAAAAGACCGTTTCCTTGCCGACACGGCTGACCGAATACATCCTTTTATCAAAACCGCAGACCCCTCCGTGGAGATGTCCGCCGAGCTTCTTTTCGTTAGCACCAACGTCGTATTCCCTGCCGTTGAGGGTGAATTTACCCCCTGCAATACGGTTAGCGTATCTGCCGACGGTAGCACCGATATAAGCACCGCCGTTCAGATAGCCCTCAAGGTCGTCGTAGCCGAGCACCATTTCCTTGCCCTTATACAGGATGCTCGTTACGGTGGCACCGTAATCAAGCACCGACACCGAAAGCTCACCGAGACGGTAGGTATATTCATACACCGGCGTTCCGTCGGGAAGGGTGCCGAAAAGTCTCGCGTTCTTTTTAGCTGCCTTTGCCATTTTACTTCTCTCCCGTCGAACCGAAGCCGCCCGCACCTCTTACGGTATCGGAAAGCTCCTCTGCTTCTTCGTAGTCTGCGTGTATATAGGGTGTCAGCACCATCTGCGCAATACGCTCGCCCGACGCAACCGTCTGAGAATCCGCCGAATGATTATGTAACGCGACCATTATCTCGCCGCGGTAGTCGCTGTCGATAACTCCGACCTTGTTTGCGGGAGCAAGACCTCTTTTTGAGGCAAGTCCGCTTCGGGCATAAACGAGGCCCACGAGGCCTTCGGGTATCTCGACCGCTATTCCCGTATGGAGCAGCAGGGTCTGTCCCGGAGCTATTACCGTATCGGGGCCGCAGTTGTAAAGATCGGCGCCCGCCGAATAGACCGAGCCGTAGGTCGGCGTTACCGCCTCCTCAACGAGCTTTTTAAATCTGAGCTTTATACTCTTCATTGGTTACCTCCGATTGTACTCAAAATTCAGGGGTTTGTCAGTCCCTGAATAAAAAATTGAGACTTTCTGCATATATTTTGCGATTTTCTGCACAGTCGACGTTTAAAAATATCATCTTTTCAAAAGTCACTGTGCCATATATTTATTGTCAACAAAAAGGTATCGTTTACGGAGTTTTAAGTGTATAATAAAAGCAGACAAGGTCAAAAAAACAATTTGACCCCTTACTTTTGATATTTCTTATAACTCCTTTCATTCATCCCTAAGGACGCCTCCGTAAAAACGGAGGCGTTCGTCTTTTAAAGCTCCCAACGGAAGACCGTCTTGAAGGGATTCGTCATGTCGTTTATCATGACGCGGGATATGTCGGGGATGCTCCTTACGGGGGCGTCCTCGGTTATTATGAGTCTGAGTCTGCTTTGCAGACGCTTGTCCTTCATAAGTTCCACGGCGCGGACGAAATCATCCCTGCCCGAGCGGGAGGAGCCGACGAGGGTCAGACCCTTTTCGAGAACGTCTCTCGTGTTGACGGCAACCCTGTTTTCGGACACTCCCATAAGCATTACGCTGCCCTGCGGACGGATATATCTGATAATGTCGTCGATGGCGTAAAAGCTACCCTCACCGCCGCAGCACTCAAAGGCGTGGTCGCATCTGAAGCCCTCGGGAAGAGAATCCTTATGATAGGCGGCGTGGACGAAGGAAAAGAGCGAAAGCTTGCTCGGATCCATTCCGACGACGACGATCTTTGAGCCCGGAAATCTCTTTACGAGCACCGACGCCAGAACGTAGGCAAGGCTTCCGTCACCCCATACGGCGATGATGTCGCGGCGGCTGTGTGCCACGATGTCAAAACGGGTTGAGGAATGTACCGCGACGCTGATAAATTCGGTTACGGCGGCAACCCGCTCGTCGATTCCGTCGTAGGCCACGACGCGGTCGGGAGCAAGATCGACGAACTCACGGGTAAAGCCGTCCATACCGCTCGAGAGGAAGCCTGCGCCCTCGGAGTAGTTCTCAAATATCATGGAGTCGTCGTTTCCCGGAACGTTGGGTATCATTACGACCTTCTGTCCCCTTTTGTAGGTTCCGGTAGGATCGCTCACTACCCTGCCGCAGGCCTCGTGGATGAGTGCCATGGGAAGCTTTTTACGCAGCACCGAAATATCGCGCTTGCCCTGAAAATATCTCTGGTCGGCGTGGCACACCGCAAGATAGGTCGGACGGACGAGCACCTTTTCGGCTGTATTGAGCTCCTTGAATTCCACGCTGAAAAGCTTGGGACTCACGAGCTGATAGACGTGGTTAATCAACTATGATTCCTCCAAGCATCGCCTGAGCGATCTTATAGTCGCCCACGGTGGTTATCTTGATATTCTGGGCAGAGCCCTCGACCAGACGCACCTTTGCGCCCCTGAGTGCGCAGATCTTGCAGGCGTCGGTCAGCACCGCCTTTTCTTCCTCGGTCAGCTCGGCAAAAAGCTTTTTGAGAAGATTCATGTTAAAGCTCTGGGGTGTCTGTCCCTGATAGAGCTTGCTTCTGTCGGGAATACTTTCGATGAACTCGCCGTCGAGTGAGCGGACGATGGTATCGGTGGCGGGAACTACGGTATCAACCGCGCCGTATTTCTGCGCGGCATCGATATTCTCGTTTATCATTCTGAGGGTGACGAAGGGACGGACGGCGTCGTGCGTGACGATGATGTGATTCTCGTCCTCGCCGTGATCCTCCTCAATCTTTGCAATAACGTTGAAAAGGGTGGCGTTGCGGTCGCTTCCGCCCGCGACGACCGTGATGGGAATGTCAGACACGATGTGGGTTTCGACGAGTTCGGCCATATGGTCCACCCAATCGGGATGGGTGCCGATATATACGGCGTCGAAACGGTCGCAGGTAACAAACTTGTCAAGGGTCTGCATGACGATGGGCTTGTCACCGAGGGGCAGGAACTGCTTGGGCATATTGGCCGTGGTGTTCATTCTTGAGCCGACACCGCCGGCGAGAACTATTCCGAAAATCATTTTTCTTTTCCTCTTTTCAGCTGATGATTTATTTTATCGGGGGTTATGCAGTAATAAAGGCCTTTGTAATCGGTGTACCGTCTTTCGGTATCGCAGAACACGGCGTCGTGGGAGGCGACCCTCTCCTCTGCGGGAGGCGGGGTCATATAGTCACCGAAAAGTGCCGTGAGATAGGAATCGCAGTCGGCGGGCGCGGGAACCGACATTCCCTCGTAGATCACTTCACTGCCCTCTGCAAACCATTCCTTCGGATACTCCAACTTCATATATTTGAACCAGGTAACCAGCTCGGTAAGCTTTGAGCTGCCGTCATAGGGATAACGGGTCATCCGTTTTTCCCACCTTGCGGCCGCCCTCATTCTTGATCGAGGCGACGGATGAAGCCAAAGAAGCAATCTTCCCGCAAGCTCGAAAAGCTTACCCTTGCTCGTATGGGGCTCACCCACAACGTAGAGGGAGCGCATCAGTGCGCTGAACATCTGAAGCAGTCTTTTTACCCTGCCGGTCGGACAGCCGTCGAGGGGAATGATGTCGATCCGCACGGCGTGCGGGATATCGAGGTCGTACTGTCTTGTTTTTATAAAAGTGGTCGAAAGGTCGAAAAATCCGCCGATCTGCACCCTTACGTACTCATCCCTGCAGCTTCGCGA
The DNA here is from genome assembly GCA_017467405.1 of Clostridia bacterium. GTDB lineage: Bacteria > Bacillota > Clostridia > Oscillospirales > Acutalibacteraceae > RGIG1913. Next base: position 262,873 of record JAFTSH010000001.1, on the reverse strand, counting down.
AACGCAGTAGCCGTCGGGTATCTCCCCCGAGTCCTGCATCGCGCAGAGTCTTTCGTAGTCGGGGCGCGGCATAAAGACGTCGATATCGTCATCCCAGGGCAAAAATCCGCCCTCGCGCACCGCACCGATCAGAGAGCCGCCGCAAAGAAAATATCTGAGCTTCTTTTCGCGGCAAAAAGCCGAGAAAAACTCAAACAGCTCAAGGCTCTTTTTCTGAAGTCTTTTAAGCTGATCGCCCGAAACCGCGGCACCTGCGGCCGCCCCTTTTCTGAGCGACAGATAGTCGTCGGCACTCATCGAAAGATCGAAAAACGCGGCGTCGTGGGACTGTACGCGCTCGGTCTTTTCGGGAGGGGTCATATAGTCCCCGAAGGCGAGTGACAGATAGCCGTCGTAGCCGCACATGGCAGGCATAGAGGTGTTTTCAAACGGTATCGTTACCGACGAGGAGAAGTCGCTGTATCGGTACTCGTTGGAAAGGTACCTCGGGCCGGCACACAGCTCGGTGACGTATTCCGTACTTCCGAACTCGGTTGCGGTCATCTTCTTCTCGATCTTTTTTGAAAGCGCGTAGTGTTTTTTCCGCGGCACGAGGGAAAGCAACAGCTTTCCTCCGAGAGTAACCGCTTTTCCGTGGTTTTTGGGTACTACGCCGGTGTTGTAAAGCATAAAGAGCAGGGCTCTCAGCTTTTGTATTTTACGCTTGAAGCCCGACGGACAGCCGTCGATCGGCAACACGTCGACCGCGACACCGTGGATCAGATCGAGGTCGGCCTGATTTTCCCTCACGAGGGTGGTGCGGCGGTCGCGTATCAGCAAAAACGGATGTCTGTTTTCGGTCACGCCGTCGTTGTACTCACAGACGAAGCGTGAGGTATCGGCCCGCTCGTTCCAGATTTCCTTGAGCCTTTCGTAGTCGGGACGCGGCATAAAGACGTCGGCATCGTCGTCCCACTCGAGAAAGCCGCCTTCGCGCACCGCGCCGATCAGGGCACCTCCGCAAAGCCAGAACCGAAGCCCGTTTTCCTGACAGAACTCCTTGAGGTATTCGAGTATTCCGAGACAAACCTGCTGTACCTCGGCGCAGGGCAGCTTACGGTCACTTTTCATTCCTGCACCGTCCTATCGGTTTGAATATCAGGCTGAAAAAGCCCACCACACTACCTGCTCCGTACGAAAGATGGAGCAGTAAAAACAAAAGGGGCAAAAGAAGGAATTTCTTCTGAAAATCGCCCTTCTTTTTTACGGAAATCACAGTATTTGCAACCGCAAAGGCAAAATAGAGCGCCCACATTGCAGCGGCAAACCACCACCAGCCGAAGCCTGCCATTACGGCGGTCAGCACCGCGGCACAGACGAAGGCAAAGGGAACGAGATGGAAAAGAGAAATACATCCGGGGCAGACGAAGAGGGTGCGCGCTATCCAATATCCGTTGCCGTACTTCTGCTTTATCATTTTTGAAAGACGGGGTCTGGTGTGCTGATACGAGAGGATGCGCGGCTCGAAGCAGATCTTATACCCTGCCTTCTGCACGCGGTAGTTGTATTCGTTGTCCTCGGTTCTGCCGAGGGCGGCGTTGAAGGGGCCGACCTTCTCGATCACCTCACGGCGGTAGGCGGCGTGAAAAACCGACTTTACGTAGCACCTTTTCTCGCCGCTGCGGTAGGTCGCAAAACTGCTTCCGAACATCGACTGCTCGGCCATCAGAAGGGTTGAGCTCATCGGATCGTTTCCGACGATTATATTCGGTCTGCGTCCGCCGCAGACGTATTCACCCGACTGCTGACAGCGTACCGTTTCCTCAACGAAGCTGCCCGAAAGACGCGCGTGGGCATCGACGCGGACGAGTATCTCGCCCGAAAAGACGCCGATTACCTCGTTCCAGCCCGCGGCAAGGCGCTTGCCGGGATTTTCGAGCACCTTTACGTCGTAAAAGCTCTCTGAATATCTGTCCCTGAAATTTTTAAATATCTCCATCGTACCGTCGGTGGAGAGGCTGTCGACGAAAATCAGCTCGGTCAGGCGGCGGGGATAGGTCTGGACAAGTATATCGTCAAGAAGATCCTCGACGAACTCCTCCTCGTTGTATGCAACGACACACACCGATATTATCGGCAAGCTCTTTTTCATTTCCCCACCTCCGGACGCACTTTTTGATATTATCTGCTGAAATTATAACAAAATGCCCGCAAGGTGTCAACGCCGTTAAGGCACGAAAGAGTTTCAGGTCTGTAACTATTTCGGAAAAATTTACCTGTATTTGCCGCTTTTCGGGCGCAAAAAATCCCGTCACGGGGAAATTCCGTGACGGGAAATATCAAGAGCAGATTAATACATTCCGCCCATTCCGCCTGCGGCGGCTGCGGCAGATGCGGCAGCGGCGGCCTTGGCGTCTTCCTTGTTCTCGGCAACGAGGGACTCGGTGGTAAGAACCATGGAAGCGACCGAAGCGGCGTTCTGGAGAGCAGAACGGGTGACCTTGGTCGGGTCGACGATACCCGAGGCGATCATATCGCCGTAGGTCTCGTTGTAGGCGTCGAAGCCGTAGCCGACACCGTCGTGGGCCTTGATCTTGTCAACGATGACAGAACCTTCGAGGCCTGCGTTGGCAGCGATCTGACGTACCGGCTCCTCAAGTGCGCGAAGTACGATCTGAACGCCCGTCTTCTCGTCGCCCGAAGCGGTTTCGAGAAGTGCCTCAACAGCGGGAATGGCGTCGATGAGTGCGGTACCGCCGCCTGCGACGATTCCTTCCTCGACGGCAGCCTTGGTGGCCGAAAGGGCGTCCTCAAGGCGGAGCTTCTTATCCTTCATTTCGATTTCGGTAGCGGCACCGACCTTGATTACGGCAACGCCGCCTGCAAGCTTGGCAAGTCTCTCCTGCAGCTTTTCTCTGTCGAAATCGCTGGTGGTGGTCTCGATAGCGGCTCTGATCTGTCCGACCCTTGCCTTGATCTCCTCGGGAGCACCTGCACCGTCAACGATGATGGTGTTCTCCTTGGTGACCTTGACCTGCTTGGCCTGACCGAGCATATTGACGGTGACGTCCTTGAGCTCGAGACCGAGGTCGGAGGTAACTACCTGACCGCCGGTGAGGACGGCGATGTCCTGAAGCATCTCTTTCCTTCTGTCGCCGAAGCCGGGAGCCTTGACGCAGACGCAGGTGAAGGTGCCTCTCAGACGGTTGAGGATGATGGTCGAAAGGGCCTCGCCCTCGACGTCCTCGGCGATGAGGAGCAGCTTCTTGCCTGCCTGAACGATCTGCTCGAGCAGGGGCAGAAGATCCTGAATGTTGGAAACCTTCTTATCGGTGATGAGGATGACCGGCTCGTCGAGCACGGCTTCCATCTTGTCGGTATCGGTGACCATGTAGGGAGAGATGTAGCCTCTGTCGAACTGCATACCCTCAACGACCTCGGAGTAGGTCTCGGCGGTCTTGGACTCCTCGACGGTGATTACTCCGTCGGCGGAAACCTTTTCCATTGCCTCGGCAATGAGCTCGCCGACTCTGGCATCGGCGGCCGAAATGGTGGCAACCCTTGCGATGTCGCTGGAGCCGCTGATCTTCTTCGAGGAAGCAACGATCGAATCGACGGCGGCGGCAACGGCCTTATCCATGCCCTTCTTGAGGACCATGGGGTTAGCGCCTGCGGCGACGTTCTTCATACCCTCGCGGATAAGCGCCTGAGCAAGCAGGGTTGCGGTGGTGGTACCGTCTCCGGCCACGTCGTTGGTCTTGGTTGCGACCTCTTTTACGAGCTGTGCGCCCATGTTCTCAAACGGATCGTCAAGCTCGATCTCCTTTGCAATCGTAACGCCGTCGTTGGTGATGAGGGGAGCGCCGTACTTCTTGTCAAGAACGACGTTTCTGCCCTTGGGTCCGAGGGTTACCTTTACGGCATCGGCAAGCTTGTCGACGCCGTTCTGAAGAGCGGTTCTTGCTTCCGCTCCGAAACGAATATCCTTTGCCATGTAAAATCAGTCCTTTCTGAATTATTCGACCACGGCGAGCACGTCGGACTCGCGGACGATGATGTACTCGGTTCCGTCGACCTTGATTTCGGTGCCGGTGTACTTACCGGTGATTACCTTGTCGCCGACCTTGATGCTCATCGGAATTACGTTTCCGTCGTCATCCTTGGCTCCGGGGCCTACTGCTACGACCTCGGCGACCTGAGGCTTCTCCTGTGCGCTGGCCGTGAGTATGATACCGCTCTTGGTGGTCTCCTCAGCCTCGACCATTTTTAAAAGGACGCGGTCTGAAAGCGGTTTTACTGTCATATCGATTACCTCCGTTAAATAGAAATCTGTATCGTTAGCACTCTCGGGTTTGGAGTGCTAAATATATTCTACCAATATATTTGCAAAAATCAAGGGTTATTTTGCTAAAAATCCGAAAATTCAAATTTTATTAATAAAGGTTATGCCCGACCGACCTGCGGGGGTGCCGTTTCGGCGGTACGTATACATATATTATACGCCGTACGGAGCGTTTTTCATACCGCATCATATTTACAATTTACTGTTGCAGAGCACCTTTTGGGGTGATATAATAGTCACGATGGCCGAAGGCCGCAGACAGGGGTAAGCCCCCCGAAAGGATGTTCGTTATGAAAGCTCTCAATATCTGGTTCTTTGCCGCCTTTAACTTTATCTATTACCTTTCCCTAATGCTGCTCTACGGAGGAGAGATCATTTCGTCCGACCTCTCACTTCCCGCCGTCGGCACCGACTGGATCCTCATTGCGGGCAGTCTGGTATTTCTGGTACTTGCGCTGATACTTCCCTCGAAGCGAATTTCGGGCGGAGTACTCACCCTCGTTTCGGCGGTACTCGGCGTCTACGTCTGCGTAAGATACCTCGGCACCGCCATCGCGTTCGCAAAGGCTGACGCCTGGTTCTTCACCCTTTTCGTCGTTGCCTTTACCCTCTCCTGCCTCATCGCCGCCGTAATTTCGGCAATCAGATTCTTTTCGGCAGACGCCGCTCCAAAAGAAGCACAGCCCGAAGAAGCGGAAGAATAATACATACCGAAAATCCCCTCGGAACGGCCGTTCCGAGGGGATTCTTTTCGTTAATATTCCTCTATCGCGAGATCGGGGATCAAAACCGTTTTTACCTCTCCGTCGGGGAAGTAAAGGGTCTTGTCAAGATCCTGTCCCGAATAGTTCATGCAGAGCAGCTTGCCGTACTTTTCGGCAACGTACACGCCGTCTATCTCTCCGTCGGGAACCGATACACCGCGCTGTCTTAAGAACCCGGCCATCTCGGAAGCCGCAGAAGCAATGTTTTTACCCGTCATATCAAGGTTGACCGCCATATCCGAGCCGAAGATAAGGGGCATAAAGTCCTCTTCCCTTTCAAGATCGGTCAGTCCGCCTATTCCGAGGCCTATCACCGCTCCGCCGTTTTGCACGAAGCCGACGATCTTCTCAAGGGTCTCGCGGCGGTAGCATCCGCCCTTGATTATTATGAGCGCCTTGAGCCGGTCGAGTATTCCGTCCTTTGCGGTAAGGTCGCAGACGAAGGAATAGTCGGCAAAGTCGCGAAGCTCACCGAGGGTATTGTGCACGAAGCCGTTAAAGGAGGGCTCGAGCTTCATGGGCATATCCTCGTCAAACATCATCGGCACGTCGGGATAAAGAACACCTACGTCGCGGCTTATACCGCCCTCCGAAAGATATTTGATATTCTTAGAGAAGTTGTCGATCCTCTCGACGCTTCCCGCAAGGTTGCCCTCGTAGAAATGGAGGGATTTCGCGCCGGTGGCCGCGGCGTTGTAAACGCGGCAGACGACGCCCCTCTCGGTGACCTGTCCGGCAGGCTCAAAGCTGAACGCTCCGCCGTAGAACTCCGACGCGGTGGCAACCCAATCGGTTACGGCAAAGTTGGCGCGGTAGTCTGATGCCTCATTGGTAATGCGCACACCCCCCTTTGCGGCAGGTGTGCTGACCTCGGCGCAGAGCTTCGACTGTGCGGCAAATTCCGAGGCGTGCCAGGGAACGGCGTCACCGCCGGTGCAAAGGTAAAGCTCGGTCTCGGGGAAATATTTACGCGCCGTCTTCATCCAGAAGGAGGCGTATTCGTTCATAGAGCCGCGGTACCAATCGACGAAATCAACCCATCTGCGGCGGTCGGCGGCATTCTTTACCGCAAAGCGTCCCGCCTCGGTCTGTTCGTCGATGCGGAAGTTTTCACGGTCGGTAACGACGGGAGGCATTGTCACCGCGGCGAGGCTCGGAAAATCGGTGCCCCACGCCTCGTTCAGCGCCTCGACGGTGCCGAACTTCTCGCCCATCTTTTTAACGAAATCACGGCGCGCAAAGCGGTCGTTGCACCAATATCCCGAGTGGGCGTGATATATACCCGGAATACCGAGCGGCCAGTTGCCGTGCCATACCGACACGATCGACTCGCCGAAGTCGCCCGAAATACCGAAAAGCAGTCCCTCGAAGATCGAGACGTCGGAATAATGCTCGGCGAACTTTTTGAGAAAACGGTCGACTCGGTTGTTGAAATTCTTGTCCCAGAAGGTCTGTATCTTACTTTCTATATTGTGCTCGAGGCATACGATGCCGTTAAACTCGGTGCTTTCGCGGTACCAATCGGGCAGAGAGTAGGCAGGCCCCGCGATTATGAAGGGCAGCCATTTGAGACCGTGGCGGCCGAGTATCTCGACCTGCTTATCCCACTTATCGAAATTCCAGACTCCCTCGCCTGCATTCTCGCAGGACTCCCACGTGACGTACTGCTCTACCGAGGTAAATCCGATCGAGTGCAGCAGCTCGGCCGTTTCGTCGTCTATGAGACCGCAGCCGCAGCAAAGCTCCTGCCCCTCGGGCATACGGATATTGAGGGAGAGCATAAACCGTCTGAGCTCTTCCTTCCTTTCGGCGGCCGCCACCCTTTCGGACGAATCGTCCGGCTTTTCGGGTGCGGGTGCGGGAACGAGATCACGCACGCAGCGGAAGCCGACCGACTGGTTATCTCCTCCACCGAGCACCTGACGACGTCTCGTAATGCGCAGGTCGTAGGGCACGGAATGATAGCATCCGCCTCTGCATACCCTGTAACCGCCCCAGCCGTCGCTGAGCTTGGCGGTATCGCGCACCTCGTCGTCGTAACGGTAAAACCAACCGTCAACCCATTCGAATACGTTTCCGGCCATATCGTAAAGTCCGTAGCCGTTGGCGGGGTAGCTTCCTACGGGAGAGGTGTATTTGTAACCGTCGCTCACGCCGTGAGACTGCCACTGAAGATCGCTGCAACGGTCGGCAAAGTTTGCCCTTTTGCCGTCGACCTCCTCGTTGCCCCAAGGATAGATCGGCGAGGACAGTCCGCCCGCCGCGGCGTATTCCCACTCCTGCTCGGTCGGCAGGCGCTTGCCCGCCCACTCGGCGTAGGCCGCAGCGGCATCGAAGGAGACGTTTATTACGGGATGATCGGGATAGTTGAGAAAATAGTCAGGCATATCCGACCAACGCGGTGACGCGGGATATCCCCTGCCCGTCGCATCGCAGAAGGCCTTGAATTCGGCATTCGTAACGGGATACCTGTCCATATAAAAGCCGCCGACCTGCACCGTGTGCCTCGGTCCCTCTTCGCTGTATCCGTTATCACTGCCCATGGCAAAGCTGCCTCCCTCTATAAGAAGCATCTCCTTGCCGTCTTTCTGATTGATTATCTGCTTTTCCATTCTGTTCGCCCCTTTCATCGGACTGTGGGCATTGTAGCACGGAACCGACGGAAACAATGTTAACAAATTGTGAACAGACGGGCTTTTTTCCCTTATTTTTTTCGCATATAAATTTTTTTGATTTTTGTACCAAAAACTATTGACAAAAGAGAGGGCGTGTATATAATAAAAATGTCTTAAATAAGACAGTTTTGAGGTTGATATGATAATGAATTCCGATGACCGCCGAATTCTCGAATCGCTCTTTCTCTTCCCCTCGGGAATACCCGAAAACTCCGGCTGGCAGATAAGGAGCTTTCGCAGCGGAGAGGTGATCTACTCTCCCGAAAGCTTTGAAAAATGTCTCGTCGTGATACTTCAGGGCAGAGCTACCGCAAAGAGCGCATTCACGGGCGCGTTGCTGAACAGCTTTAAGCCGGGGGACGTTTTCGGAGTTGCCGCACTTTTCGGTGAGACCGACTACGGCTCTGTGATAACCGCCAAGGGCGACTGCCGCGCCGCCTTCTTCCCCGAAGGCTACGTGATCTCGCTTATCAAAAGCGATCCCGACGCCGCAGTGGGATACATCTCCTTCCTTTCGGAGAAGATACGGTTTCTCAACCGCAAGGTGATGATGTTCACCTCCGGAAGCGCGGAGGGTACGCTTGCGAGGTTTCTGCTGACCGAGGCGGACGAAAACGGACTGGTCACGCTGCACGTCCCGTCGGTAAAACTCGCCTCTCTCCTCAACATCTCGCGCGCCTCTCTCTATCGGGTGATGAGCGTTTTCGAGGAGGACGGAGCAATAAAAAAGGACGGAAAGCTCATTACACTTACCGATCCGTCAAAACTTAAGGAATACATGGGCGAGACCCTGTAATAGAAAAGGAGTAATAATTATGAAAAGAAAACTGTTTTCAAGAGTACTGCCGTTAGTCCTCTGCCTCGTGCTCACCCTTCTTACCTGCGCCTGCTCGACCGGCGAGACCGCCGTTTCGTCCTCGCAGAGCGCCGCCGTTTCGAGCAAGGAAGAATATCAGCCGGTCGATATGACCGTAATGTCCCTCAAGGGACCCACGGGTATGGGTATCTCCAAGCTGTGGTATGATTCGGATGCCGGAGCCGCCGCCAACAACTACACCTTCAAGCTCTCCTCCGATCCCACCGAGGTTTCCGCAGCCGTCATCAAGGGCGAGGTCGACGTCGCCGCCGTCCCCACCAACCTCGCTTCCACCCTTTACAGCAAAACAAACGGTAACGTCAGGGTAATCGCACTCAACACCATGGGCGTTCTCTATATGCTCGAGAAGGGCGAAACGATAAAGTCGGTATCCGATCTCAAGGGCAAAAAGATCTGCGCCACCGGTGAAGGCGCCGTTCCCCAGTTCGTACTCAACTACATCCTTTCGGCCAACGGAATCGATCCCGAAAAGGACGTTGAGATAGAGTACATGGGTGAGCACGCCGAGCTTGCCACCGCAATGATCGCCGGCAACGTCGTTATCGGCATGCTTCCCGAGCCCAACGTTTCAACCGTTCTCAGCAAGAACAGCGATATGCGAATTGCCCTCAACCTCACCGAGGAGTGGGAGAAAGCAACCGAAAAGAACGGAGATCAGAGCATTCTCACCATGGGCTGCCTCGTCGTGCGTAAATCTTTCCTTGACGAACACCCCGAAGCTGTGGTAAAATTCCTTGAGGAGTACAAGGCAAGCGTTGATTACGTCAACTCCGATCCTGCCGCCGCCGCGACGATAATCGCAGGCTACGAGATCGTCCCCGCCGCTCCCATCGCACAGAAGGCCATCCCCAACAGCAATATGTGCTGCATCACCGGAAGCGATATGAAGGTAAAGCTCTCTGCCTTCCTTAAGGTTCTGTACGACGCCAATCCCAATTCGGTCGGAGGAAAACTGCCCGATGACGCATTCTACTACGTCAAATAAACCAATAGTCAGACAAACGCTGAAGCTTCTGCTCGCCGGCCTGTTTTGGGTCGGCGTGTGGGAGCTTGTTTATATTATCGTTGACAAGGACGTAATAATCGCATCCCCTGCCGACACCGCTCTGCGCATCCTTTCCCTCGCGGGTGAGGGCGAGTTCTGGCTTATCTGCGGCGCCTCGCTTCTGAACATACTGATCGGTTATCTGGCAGGCATCCTTTTCGGCTCCCTCAGCTCGCTTGCTACCTACAAGCTGAAAACCGCCGAAACGGTTTTTGCTCCCCTGCTCTACGTAATACGCGCAACCCCCGTGGCCTCCTTTATTCTGCTGGCCTATTTCTGGATGTCCAACGACCTCATCCCCGCCTTCATCTCCTTTCTGATGGTGGTACCGATCGTTTGGGGCAACCTCCGCGAGGGCTTTCTTAACACCGACAAAGATCTGCTTGAAATGGCGAAGATTTACCGTTTCCCGGCAATGAAACGCCTTTTGAAGATAGAGCTGCCCGCCGTAATACCCTACTTTCTGTCGGGCTGCCGAACCGCTCTCGGACTTGCCTGGAAGGCAGGAATTGCCGCCGAGGCACTCGTCCGCACCAAGGGACGAATCGGCAACGAGCTGCAAAACGCCAAAATACTTATCGAAACGGTCGACATATTTGCGTGGACTGTCGTCATAATACTGCTCTCGGTGGTACTCGAAAAGCTGTTCGTAACCCTTTTCGACGCCGTTATCAGAAAAAGGAGGGCAAAACTGTGAGGATCGAAGGACTCTGCAAAAGCTACGGTGACCGCGTAATATTCGACGACCTGTCGTTCGAGCTGCCCGACTCGGGGGTAACGTCCCTGATGGGCCCATCAGGCTGCGGAAAGACCACCCTGCTTCGCATACTCTCGCGGCTTGAAGAACCCGACTCAGCGGTTTTTCTGCCGACCTTTTCTAAAATATCCTACGTTTTTCAGGAGCCGCGGCTGATACCCTCTCTCACCGCCGCCGAAAACATCGTCTGTGCCTCCGGGGTAACCGACGTCGAAGCCTGCGGGATGCTGAACCGTCTCGGATTTTCCGACGGTGACTGCCGAAAGTTTCCGAGCGAGCTTTCGGGAGGTATGAAGCAACGGGTTTCCATCGCACGCGCACTGCTTTTCGACGGAGAGATATTTCTGCTCGACGAGGCCTTCAAGGGACTCGACGCCGAGCTTAAGGAAGTGTGCGCGGGTTTGATCGCCGAAAAGGCACAAACGGTTCCCGTCATATTCGTCACACACGACCGCGATGAAGCAGATCTGCTGGGCGGCAGCGTTGCCCTTCTCTCGGGCACACCCGCCGGGCTTTCGGTTATATGAACCTCAAATCCCCATCCGAAAGGAGAACATAAAATGGCTAAAGACTACAACACCAACCGACCGGTACTGCTGGTAGGCGTCCCCGACCTTGAGGAGGCAGACCGTATCGTTGAGCTGCTCGAGAGATACGACATTCCCTGCTCAAAAAAGGCAGACACCTCGGACGATTTCACCGAGATACTCTCTGCCTCGTCCGGCACGGGATATGAGATCTACGTCCCCGACAGCCAGCTTCCCTTTGCTCTGAGCCTGCTCCGCGAGGAGGACGGGGAGATCGATGAGTCCGAAATCGAAACCGAATGGGTTGAGGACTCCCTCGACGAGGATGAAACCGAGATTGACGCCGAAAGCTTCTACACCTCCGACGCCGCGATACTCGACGGCTTCGAGGGGGATATAGATTCGGCCTCATTCGACGATCCCGAGGACGAGGAAGAAGCCCTTCCGCCTCCCCCTCCCGACGAGGGAAACAGCATCAGTCTGAAAGGATTTTTGCTTTTCAGCCTGCTTTTGATAGTAATTTTGGCCTTGACGGTGCTTATTGCGAAAAAAATCCTTTGATCTTCTCTTGACATCTGCCCACTGTGTTGATATAATGATATGGCGTTTTGAGCAATGACCCATTAGCTCAGTTGGCAGAGCACTTGACTTTTAATCAAGGTGTCCGGCGTTCGAATCGCCGATGGGTCACCAAAACCCCGAACGGTCGTTCGGGGTTTTTCTTTTTTGCAAGAGGTTCAAAAATCCTCCGGCATCAGTGCCATCAGCAAAACCGTGCGATCTTTTCACAAAAAAAGACTCCGCAAAACGCGGAGCCGACAATGGTTATTTTCAAGTTACATATCCTTGCACTTTTCTCTGCCGAGCGCAAGAAGCTCTTCCTTGGCCTCGGGAGAAAGCTGTCGGAACATGGCAAGCAGGCTCTTCTCGTCCTTGCCTGCGGCGTACATCTTCGTTTCCTCTTCCGATCTTGCGCCCAAAGCGGGAGTAAGGCACTCAGGAGAAAGCAGCTGATCGACTCCGACGTTGAATATCTTTGCGATACGCAGAAGTCTTTCAAGCTTGATGTCGGTATCACCGTTCTCGAAATATGTGTATGCGGAGCGATCAATTCCCAGAGCGTCTGCGACCTGATTCTGGGATAACCCCGCCGTCTTTCTGAGCGCTTTTATACGGGTTGCCGTTGCGACTGATTCCTGCATTTTATGACCTCCACATCTTTTTTTCTTGATTATAACCATTGAAAACAGATAAGTCAATATTTTTCGGTAAAAAAGGTGAAAAAACTCCACATCATCTTGTCGAACGATCTGTTATTCTGCCGAATAAAAAAGATACCACGTTTTGGCAGAGAAATTTAATTAAACTGCAAAAAAATATTGTGCATTTAAATGTGTTGTAGTATAATAAACGAAATATATCCTCGTATAATCCCTTTTTCGGAGGTAACCGCTATGAAAACTTTACTTATTTCGGATATGCACAGCTGCATCAAGGCGCTCGAAGCTCTTGAACAAGCAGAAAAAACCTGGGATCAGATCATCTGCCTCGGCGATATGGTCGATTTCGGTATGAATCCCCACGAAGTAATCGAGTGGTGCAAAAAGCACAAGGTCATCGCCGTTGCAGGAAACCACGACCGTGAGCTTCCCGCACGCGCCGCAAAGAAGGCTCCTCTTGAGGATCCCATGACCGCAACCACCCTCGGCGACTACAACCTCTCGAAGGTGACCGCCGAAGATATTGAATATCTCAACTCACTTCCCGACAAGCTGATGCTTGAGATCGACGGAGGACTCTACTGCTTCTTCCACGTTTACGACGAAAGGAATATGCACATCGCAAAGAAGGCCTTCATCGAACACAACGCCTCCGAGCTCTTTGACCGTATGTGGAGTGAGCTCGCCGATGACGCAAAATACGACGGCAAGCGATACATCGTCAACGGACACACCCACCAGCTCACCTACGCCGCCGTTGACGGAAAGCGTGCGTTCATCAATCCCGGAAGCCTCTTTTACAGAGTGCTCAAGGACGGCCCCGTAACCACCGGCGGAGATTATTTCATAATTCAGGACGGCGTCATTTCTGCCCGTCACGTAGACTACGACAACAGCGAAGCAAAGGCCGTTTTTGACGCCCTGCCCCTCAACGAGGGCAACCGCAACATCGGCACCTGGTTCTTCGGAAAGGAATGAATAAATTGGCATACAAAAGACCCGAGGGAGCTCCCGTAACGAGATTTGCTCCCAGCCCCACCGGCTTTATGCACGTGGGAAATCTCCGTACCGCGATATACGAATACCTCGTCGCAAAGAGCGGCGGCGGTACCTTCGTGCTGAGAATAGAGGACACCGATCAGGAAAGAATCGTCGAGGGCTCTGTAGAGGTAATCTACAAAACCCTTAAAACGGCAGGTCTCGTACACGACGAGGGCCCCGACGTCGGCGGCGAATACGGCCCCTACGTCCAGAGCGAAAGACTCGATATGTACCGTCCCTACGCCGAACAGCTGGTAAGAGAGGGCAAGGCGTACCGTTGCTTCTGCACCAAGGAAAGGCTGGCTGAGGTCTCGGAGAGCATCGTCGGCGGCGGCTACGACCGTCACTGCCGCGATCTTCCCGAGGAGGAGATACAGCGTCTGCTTGATGCCGGAACCCCCTACGTTATCAGACAGAAGATGCCCACCGAGGGAAGCACCACCTTCAGCGACCTCGTATACGGCGACATCACGGTAGAAAACAGCGAGCTTGCCGACCAGATACTAATCAAGTCGGACGGCTATCCCACCTACAACTTCGCCAACGTCGTGGACGATCATACGATGGGTGTAACCCACGTTATCCGCGGAAGCGAATATCTCGCCTCCACCCCGAAATACAATCTTCTCTACGACGCCTTCGGCTGGGAGATACCGAAATACATCCATCTCCCCCTGGTTATGGGCAAAAACGAGGACGGAAGCGTCAGCAAGCTTTCAAAGCGCCACGGCTCGACCGGCTTTGAGGATCTGATCGCCGCAGGATATCTGCCCGAGGCGATAATCAACTACATCGCACTGCTCGGCTGGGCTCCTCGCGACAACCGCGAGATATTCAGCCTCAGCGAGCTTGCAGAGAATTTTGACACCGACGGAATCAGCAAGTCACCCTCGGTCTTTGACTACGACAAGCTGAGCTGGATGAACGGCGAATATCTGCGCGCCATGTCGCCCGAGGAATTCACCGCGGTAGCGGCACCCTTCTACGACGAGGTGTTCGGTGAGCAGGGCCCCGACCGCGCACTGCTGACCTCGATATTACAGCAGCGCGTCACGGTGCTTTCGCAGATCCCGTCGATGATCGGCTTCCTTGCCGAGCTTCCCGACTACGACACCGATCTTTTCGTCAACAAGAAGAGTAAAACCACACTCGAAAACTCCCCCGTTATGCTGCGCGCCGTAATCGAGGCCATGGAACAGCTCGGCTCGTGGGATCACGACGCGATCCACGATTGCCTCATATCCCTCGCCGAAAGGCTTGAGGTGAAGAACGGCACCGTTATGTGGCCGGCGAGAATTGCCGCTTCGGGCACCGCCGTAACCCCCGGAGGAGCCATCGAGATATTCGAGCTGCTCGGACGTGAAGAAACGCTGCGCAGACTCAAAACAGGACTTGCCAAGCTGGAGGGCTGAATCAATGAGCAATGAAATCAACACCGCTCCCAAGGAGTCGGTAAACTTTATAGAGCGCTTCGTAAAAGAAGACATCGAAAACGGCGTCTGCGACCGCATCCAGACCCGCTTTCCGCCCGAGCCCAACGGCTATCTGCACATCGGACACGCCAAGGCTCTGTGCATCGATTTCGGAATGGCGGAGCAGTTCGGCGGCAAGTGCAACCTCCGTTTTGACGACACCAACCCCACCAAGGAGGACGCCGAATTCGTCGACGCCATCCGCGAGGACATTCACTGGCTGGGCTTTGACTACGACAAGCTTGCCTACGGCTCCGACTATTTCGATACCTGCTACGAGCTTGCGGTAAAACTCATCAGGAAGGGCGTTGCCTACGTCTGCGATCTTTCAAAGGACGAGATGCGCGAATTCCGCGGCACCCTCACCGAGCCGGGCAAGGAAAGCCCCTACCGCAACAGAAGCGTTGAGGAAAACCTCGACCTCTTTGAGCGCATGAGAAAGGGCGAGTTCGAGGACGGCAGCCGCACGCTGCGCGCCAAGATCGATATGGCCTCCCCCAACCTCAATATGCGCGACCCGACCCTTTACAGGATCATTCATATGAGCCACCATCACACCGGCGACAGCTGGTGCATCTACCCCATGTACGACTTTGCACATCCCATTCAGGATGCGATCGAGGGAATCACCCATTCTCTGTGCACCATCGAATACGAGGCTCACAGACCCCTTTACAACTGGGTGGTAGATCAGTGCGAGTTTGAGCACAAGCCCCGTCAGATCGAGTTTGCACCCCTTAACATCGCAGGCACGATACTCAGCAAGAGATTTTTGCGCCGCCTCGTCGAGGAGGGCTACGTTTCGGGCTGGGACGATCCCAGAATGCCCACCCTCTGCGGTATGCGCCGCCGCGGCTACACCCCCGGTGCGATCCGTGATTTCCTCTCAAGGGTCGGCGTTGCCAAGACCGATTCCGAGATCGACCCCGCAATGCTTGAGCATTGCCTGCGCGAGGAGCTCAACCTTGACGCTCCCCGTATCATGGTGGTTACGAAGCCCCTTGAGGTCGTGGTCGACAACTATCCCGAGGATACCACCGAAAAGCTGAGCCTCGAGCTCAACCCCAACCGTCCCGAGCAGGGCTCCTGCGAGGTCACCTTCGGAAAGACCATCTACATCGAGGAGGACGACTTCTGCCTTGAGCCGCCGAAGGGATATTTCAGGCTTGCTCCCGGAATTGAAGTACGCCTTAAGGGTGCGTATTTTGTGAAATACGTTTCGCACGAAACCGACGAAAACGGAAACGTCGTCCGCGTACACGTAACCTACGATCCCGAATCCCGCGGAGGCAACTCCCCCGACGGACGCAAGGTCAAGGGCACGATACACTGGGCAGCCGCCTGCAGCTCGGTCGACGCCGAACTTCGTATGTACGATAATCTCTTCAGACCCGTTTCGGAGCAGACCGAGTCCTCCGACGGCAGCGAGAACGCCGCTCCCGACTTCACGGATCACATCAATCCCGAGTCACTGACCGTGCTCAAGGGCGCCAAGGTGGATACCGCTTTTGCTTCAAGCAAGCCGCTCGAAAAATTCCAGTTCATGCGTCAGGGCTATTTCTGCACCGACAGAGATTCCACCCCCGGATATCCGATCTTCAACCGTTCGGTATCACTCAAAGACAGTTGGGGAAGGAAGAAATAAGATGGGCTTCTGCGACAAACGGCGTGCCGGTGTCCTGATGCACATCTCCTCGCTCCCGTCGCCCTACGGCACGGGAGTGTTCGGTAAAACCGCGGTCGATTTCGCGCAATTTCTCGCCGACTGCGGTTTTTCCTTCTGGCAGATACTGCCCATGACACCCGTTGATGCCGGTAACTCACCCTACGCCAGCGAAAGTGCCTTTGCGGGCTACCCCGCCTTTATTGATCCCGAAATGCTTCTGTCCGACGGACTGATCACTCGGGAGGAGGAAGCCTCCTGCCGCTACGACGGCTCCCCCTATACCGCCGACTACGCCTTTTCGCTTGAAAAAAGAATGGCGGTACTGCGCGCGGCGTTTGAGCGTTTCACCCCCGACGACGATCTTGAAGCCTTCGTGTCAGAAAACGGCTGGGTAAAGCCTTATTCCCTTTACAAAGCCTTAAAATCGCATTATAACGGAGTCGAGTGGTGGAAATGGGACGAATTTTCGTCGTTTTCGACCGCCTGTTCCCACTATGCGGATTTTGAAAAAGAAGCTTCGTTTTACATCTTCGTGCAGTATATCTTCGACCGGCAGTGGAAGCGGACTAAGGAACAAATAAACGCCTTGGGCATTGATATGCTGGGCGACATACCAATGTATGTTTCACTCGATTCGGCCGACGTATGGAGCAACACGGAGCTCTTTGACATCGACCCGAAGACCATGCGTCCCAACAAGTGCGCCGGAGTTCCTCCCGACTATTTCAGTGCCGACGGTCAGTTCTGGGGCAATCCTCTCTATCGCTGGGACGTTATGAAAAAGGACGGCTACGGCTGGTGGATGGATCGGCTTGCCCGTTCCCTTTCGCTGACCGACGCACTCAGAATAGATCACTTCCGCGGCTTCGCCTCCTATTGGGCGATACCCGCGTCGGCAAAAACAGCCAAGGAAGGCAGCTGGATGACCGGCCCCGGAATTGACTTTTTCAAAAAGGTCTTCGAACGCTTCGGAGACGCAGACATAATAGCCGAGGATCTCGGCGTCTTCGGCGAGGACGTCGTCGAGCTGCTTGACAAGACCGGCTTCCCCGGCATAAGGGTGGTTCAGTTCGGATTCGATCCCTCGGACGACAGCTCACACCTGCCCCACAACTACCCCGAAAATTCCGTCGCCTGCGTCGGAACGCACGACAACAACACCCTGCTCGGCTGGCTTTGGGAGGCGGATGAGCAAAACAGGGCGTTTGCCCTCTCCTACTGCTCCTTCAGGGGCGAGGATTGGGGCGAGGGCGGCAGCAGGAGCCCCTCCTGCCGCAGCATTATCGAAACGGTCTGGAGATCCTCCTCCGCCGCAGCCGTAATTCCGTTTCAGGATATGTGCGGCTTTGGGGCCGACGCGAGGATGAACGTCCCGGGAGTTCCCACGATGAATTGGCGATTCAGAACGACGAACGACACGGTAAACGGCGTTGACAGGGAGTATTTCAGAAAGCTCAACCAAACCTTCCGCCGCACAAAATAACCCGAAAGGAAATCAATATGATAAAAGCAGTAATTTTCGACATGGACGGAACGGTCTGCGATACCATTTCCTCCATTGCCTATTTCGGAAACAATGCACTTAACAAATACGGCCTGCCCTCCATCCCCCGCGACAGATACAAGATACTCGTCGGAAACGGTGCCAGAGTGCTGGTCGAGAGAATGATCGCCGAAACGGGCGGCAGGGACGACCTGTTCGACGCGGTCTACGAGGAATATTCCGAAACCTATAACAACGACTTTCTCTATCTCACCGAGCCGTATGAAGGCGTGCTCGATATGCTTGACAGCCTGAACAAGGCGGGTATACGCTGCACCATCCTTTCAAACAAGCCTGACGAGACCGCAAAGAAGGTTTCCGACTCCCTTTTCGGTGACAGCATAGAGATCTGCTACGGCGGAAGGTCGGGCAAGCCCCTCAAGCCCGATCCGCAGGTAGTGCTCGAAATGCTTGACGAGATGGGCGTCTCGAAGGACGAGTGCCTCTACGTCGGAGATACCGCCACCGATATGAAGACGGGAAAATCGGCAGGACTCTTTACGATCGGCGTTCTCTGGGGCTTCAGGGACAGAGAGGAGCTTGAAGGCGCTTCGGCCGATCTTATCGTTTCACATCCGAGCGAGATCGTCAAAGCGGCGGCCTCACGCTGACACAAAAAAACGACCCATCGGGCAGATTGCCCGGTGGGTCGTTTTTGTTTATTTACATTACCTCAGGAGCGTCGATTCCGAGCATGGTCAGCAGGTTTTTGACGGCCTGTCTGACGGCGAGGCAGAGGGAAAGTCTTGCCTGCATCAAGGACTCGTCGCCGCACTTTACCCTGCAGGCGTTGTAGAACTTGTGGAAAAGGGTGGCAAGCTCTACCGCGTAACGGGTCATTCCCGAGCTGTCAAGTATCTGTGCACAGTTGACGACGGCGCCCGTATATGCCGCGAGGTGACGTATAAGCTCCCTCTCCTCAGGGGCGGTGAGCAGGTCGAGCTCCCCGGGGGCGGCTTCCCTTGCGACTATGCCCTCGGCCGAGAGGTTCTTGAGTATCGAGCAGATGCGCGCGTGGGCGTACTGAACGTAGTAAACGGGGTTCTGTGAGGTCTGCGACACGGCAAGATCAAGGTCGAAATCGAGTCCCGTGTTTGCCTCACGCAGGTTAAAGAAGAATCTTGCGGCGTCGACCGGAACCTCGTCAAGCAGGTCGGCAAGCTGAATTGCCTTGCCCGAACGCTTGCTCATTCTGACGACCTCGCCGTTGCGCACCAGCTTGACGAGCTGGAAAAGCACGACCTTGAGCTTTTCTCCGTCGAGTCCGACGGCATCCATAGCACCCTTCATTCGCGCAACGTGTCCGTGATGGTCGGCACCCCAGAAGTTTATGCAGGTGTCAAATCCGCGCAGGAACTTGTTGCGGTGGTAGGCTATGTCTGCGGCAAAGTAGGTGGGGTTGCCGTTGGGTCTGATAAGGCAGTCGTCCTTGAGCTCGAGCTTTGCGATCTCCTCGTCGCTCTTGCCCTCGGCCTTGAGCTTTGCGGTCATTACCTCGGTATTCTTATACCAGAGGCCGCCGTCCTTTTCATAGGTAAGTCCGCGATCGGTAAGTATCTTTATTGTCTCGGCAAGCTCACCGCTCTTGTGAACGGTCGATTCGAGGAACCAGAGGTCGTACTCAATGCGGTACTTTCTGAGATCGGCCTGCATCTTCTGAATATTCAGGGGCAGAGCGTAGGCGACGAGGGCGGCACGGCGCTCCTCCTCACTCTTTGAAACGTAAGAATCGCCGTTGATCTCCTTAAAGGCTGCGGCGTGTTCCCTGATGTCGTCGCCGTGGTAGGCGTCCTCGGGCATCTCTACCGCATCCTCACCGAGGCAGAGCTGGAGGTAACGCACGTCGAGCGAAAGGCCGAATTTATCTATCTGATTGCCGGCGTCGTTGACGTAGAACTCGCGCCAGACGTCGTATCCTGCGGTATCGAGCAGAGAGGCAAGGCAGTCGCCGAGAGCGCCGCCCCTTGCGTTGCCGAGGTGCATCGGGCCGGTGGGGTTGGCCGAAACGAACTCGACCATCACCTTTTTGCCTTGACCGTAGTCCGAGCGGCCGTACTCGTCCCCCTTTTCGAGAACGTCAAGAACGACCTGTGAAAAATAAGAGGGAGAAAGCCTGAAATTGAGGAAGCCGGGACCCGCCGTCTCAACCGAGGTAAAGAAGGTGTCCGAAAGATCGGCACGGCTGACTATCTCGGCGGCGATCTTCGCAGGGGCACAGCGGAAGGCCCTCGCGCAGGCCATTGCGGCGTTGGAGGAATAGTCTCCGTGTGAGGTATCGGCAGGGATCTCGACCGAGATCGCGGGAAGCTCGCACTGACACAGAGCTCCGCTCTCCATTGCACTCTTAAGGGCGTCGGAAACTATTTTCCTGACCTGATTTTCGGCTTTTGAAGCTAAATTGGACATTCGTTTGTTTCTTCCTTTCGATAACTGTCGGGCGTCAGGACAACACTGCGCCGGGGCGGGGCTTTACCGAGATCGACACCTCGTTGCGTCCGTGAAATTCGGAATTAACGTCAAGCGTGTAGCACAGGTCGATCTGTCCGCCGTCGTTTTCTGATATTCTTGAGCGGATCTTCTCACCGAAAACACCAATCATCATCGACCCGTAGGGTGTCTGATAGTGGCAAAGGTGTCTGCGTCCCTTTTCGATGGTCATTCGGGTGCCTGCGAAGGGGCCGCTCCTTGTAAGCTGTGCACGGTCGTTTCCGTCGACCGTAAGCGTGGTTGTAAAGACCATATCCTCGTCTGCCGACTCCTGGTAGGTAAGGGTGACGAGATCGCCCTCAACGTCCATCGAGCCGGAGGAGATGATCTCTATTTTATCGTCGGATGCGGCAAGCCCGCCGACGCTTTTTACCGAAATCAATACTTCCAAAACATTCGTCCTTTTCAAATAAATCTCTTGAGTTTCGTTTTTGTTATCAACAGCCAGAAGGGCACGCCCGCTCCGTAGCAGACCGCCGCTTCTCCGAGTCCCACCGTAAGGGCCGACCAACCGAAAAGAAGAAGGTCTGCACCCTCCGTAAAGAGCGTTATCTCGGCGCCGATTATTACGGCGTTGCAGACGACCGGCATCAGAAACGACAGCAGCGGAACGCCCTTGAAGGTCACCCCTCTGAACAGTCTCGAAAGGAGTGCCGCCGAAAGCGTCGCGCAGGTGCCGAAGAGCATATCTACCCAGCCGTAGGGGCTGAATATATTAGCGATAAAGCAGCCTGCCGCAAGCCCCCAGACGGAGGGTGCCGAGATGGCAGGAAGCACCGTAAGCAGCTCGCTTATACGAAACTGCACGGGGCCGTAGGAAACGGGCGAAAGCGCGAGCGTAAGTCCTGCGTAAAGCGCCGCGATCATCGAGGCGCGCACGAGCGCACGTACTCCGTTGCCGTTGTAAGATACCATATTGATCATCCTTCATTAGTTTTGTTTTCGGCCGACGCCGGGTCAGGATTTCGCGAACTGACCGTGGGGCATAGAACGTACCGTTAGACCCTAACGGCGGGGCTTTTTAGGTGCCTTGCGGCGATAATCCTCTTCGATCTTGCGGCTGCGCTCGACCGAAACGATGTGTCTGATGCAAAACGCCGCAACGATCAGCAGAATACCGACCAGAACGCAGGTAACGACGGTATGCACCCTGCTTGAAGTTTCTTCGTCGGCTTCCGGATCACCGATCGTAACGGTGTCGGCAAAGTCCGACATGGCGGTTCTGTCGTCGGCGGTTATCTGTCCGCTCTCGTTGGAGAAGCAGATGACGTAGCAATAGGAATTAACGACCGTCGTATAGTAAAGAAATGCCGCCGAGCCCGACTGCTCGTCAAGAGGTGTAGCGGCAACCCTTACCCACAGAAGTTCACCCTTTTTCACCGTGTCGACGGAGGAACGCATCGTATCGTCCCCGGTAACCGAGCCCGTAAGCAGCTTTTTGGCGGTTGAAAGGGTCTTCTCGTCGAGCTTTGCGAGATTGACGATCTTCTCGCTAACGCCGTCCTTTGCAAAGCGGACGGATATCTGCTTCTTGTAGTCGGACGAAATCGCCCACGCTACGCAGCCGTCGGCAAAAAGGGTGTTGAAATCGCCCTCGCTCTTTCCGAGAAACTTTATAAGCTCGCCGCGCTTTGAAAGATTGTCCTTTGTCACGGCGGTGTAGTCGGAGGCAAAGACCATGCTGATCTCGTCGGGCGAATCAAGCCTCACCGTCTCGGCCGCAAGGGCAGACAGCGGGCAGATCATCAGCATCAGCACCGAGATAAGAAGGGCAAGCAAGCGTTTCAAGGTCTTTTCACATCCGTTTCAAAAGCATTATGCTGCATATTTATAACATAATACAACTTTTTGCACAAACTATCAAGTATATATAACAGATTATTTTTGCAATTCTTTGCATACTTTCTCTTTACATTTGCCCCATTTTAAAGTAAAATAAAAGGAAATCCCGTATATCGGAGGTATATGCAAATGATCGTCATTCTCAAAAGAGACCCCAACCCCGAGCAGCTCTCCAATCTTGAACAGTGGCTTATGCTTCAGGGGATAGAAATACATCGCAGTGAAGGCTCCAGCTCCCTCATCCTCGGACTCGTCGGTGATACCTCGGGCGTCGACATGGATCTCATCCGTGCGCTCGACATCGTCGAGGATGTAAAGCGCATTCAGGAGCCCTATAAAAACGCCAACCGCAAGTTCCACCCCGACGATACCGTGATAGACGTCGGAGGGGTAAAGATAGGCGGCGGAAACTTTCAGGTAATCGCCGGCCCCTGCTCAGTCGAATCCCCCGAGCAGATCTGCGGAATTGCAAAGAGCGTCAAAGAATCGGGCGCAACGCTGCTTCGCGGCGGTGCCTTCAAGCCCCGCACCTCTCCCTACGCCTTCCAGGGACTCAAGGCACACGGTCTTGAGCTTCTGCTCGAAGCCAAGAAGGAGACGGGACTGCCGATCGTTACTGAGATAATGGACCTCTCCCAACTCGACCTTTTCGGTGACGTTGACGTCATTCAGGTGGGCGCAAGAAATATGCAGAACTTTGAGCTCCTCAGACAGCTCGGCCATTCGGACAAGCCCATCCTCCTGAAAAGGGGACTCGCAAACACCCTGCAGGAGCTTCTGATGAGCGCCGAATATATCATGGCGGGCGGCAACAGCAAGGTAATCCTTTGCGAACGCGGGATCCGTACCTTTGAGACCGCAACCCGCAACACCTTAGACATCTCGGCCGTTCCCATGCTGCGCAGAATGACCCATCTGCCGGTCATCATCGACCCGTCCCACGCCACGGGAATCTGTAAGCTCGTAAAGCCCATGTCCCTCGCCGCCGCGGTTTCGGGCGCCGACGGACTGATAATCGAAGTACACAACGACCCCGCACACGCACTCTGTGACGGACCGCAGTCACTCACCCCCGACGCCTTCGGCGACGTGATGGATGCCGTGAGAAACGTCCTGCCCTTCGCGTGCCGCGAGATCTGACGGAGGTAAAAATGACTGTCGGAGTAGTAGGCCTGGGTCTCATCGGAGGCTCACTCGCAAAGGCCATCACAAAAAACACCGAGCATTCCGTTCTCGGAAACGATATAAGCGAAAGCGTAGTCCTGAAGGCGGGCGCGCAGGGTGTCATCAGCGGCATCCTCACCCCCGACAGGGTCTGCGAATGTGACACGGTGATACTTGCCGTCTATCCGCAGGCCACCGTCGATTGGATAAACCAAAACGCAGGCAGTTTCAAGAAGGGCTGTATCGTTCTCGACTGCTGCGGCGTCAAAAGGGTGGTATGCGATCAGGTGAAGGGGCTTGCCGACGAGAGCGACTTCGTCTTTATCGGCGGACACCCCATGGCAGGTAAGCAGTTCTCGGGCTTCCATTACTCGAGCGAAAGTCTCTTCAAAAACGCGTCGATGATATTCACCCCGTTTTCGGATATCGACATCGTGTCACTGTACAAGATGAGGGATCTCTTCCGTTCGATCGGATTTACCAACATCGAGATCACCACCCCCGAGGATCACGATTCGCTGATCGCCTACACGTCACAGCTTGCACACGTCGTTTCCAACGCCTACGTCAAGAGCCCCCGCGCACTGCGCCACGCAGGCTTTTCGGCAGGAAGCTACCGCGACCTCACCCGCGTTGCGTGGCTTAACGAAAAGATGTGGACCGAGCTCTTTTTTGACAACGCCGACTTCCTCGCCGAGGAGATCGACAACATCGTAAGTGAGCTCACGAAGTACAGCGCGGCACTCAAAACGGGAAACCGCGACCAGATGGAGCAGCTCCTTTTGGAGGGTAAGCTGCGCAAGGAAAAGATCGACGGAAAAGAGGATCTTGAATGAAAAAAATCTCCGTTCGCGCCTCGAGAGAATACGAGGTGCTCATCGGAAGCGGACTGACCGAAAAGGCGGGCGAGCTGGTCAAACAGGTGCACGCCCCCTGCCGCACCGTCATCGTGTCCGACTCCAACGTCGCGCCGCTCTGGCTCGACAAGGTCAAAGTCTCGCTTGAGAAGGCAGGCTTTACCTGCTCTGAATACGTATTCCCCGCAGGCGAGGCGTCAAAAAACACCGCCGAGCTTATCAAAATGGTGGAATTCTTCGCCGAAAGCGGTCTTACACGCACCGATCTCGTCGTTGCCCTCGGCGGCGGCGTCACGGGGGATATGGCCGGCTTCGCCTCGGCGATATTCTTAAGAGGAATTGAGTTCGTTCAGATACCCACCACCCTGCTCGCAATGACCGACTCGTCGGTCGGCGGTAAGACGGCGGTCGATCTTGAGGCAGGCAAAAACCTCTGCGGTGCATTTCATCAGCCCTCCCTCGTTATCTGCGACACCGACACCCTCTCGACCCTGCCCGCCGTCGAATTTTCGGGCGGATGCGCCGAGGTCATCAAGTACGGAGTCATCCGTGACGCTTCCCTTTTTGAGGCACTCGAAGAGGGACTTCTCGAAAGCGATCCCGCAGAGGTCATCGCACGCTGTGTCGGCATCAAACGCGACGTCGTCGAGGCCGACGAATTCGACAAGGGCGAAAGACAGCTTCTGAACTTCGGACATACCGCAGGTCACGCAATCGAAAAGCAGAGCAATTTTACCCTTTCGCACGGTCAGTCGGTGGCGATGGGAATGATAATCGCCTCTCTTGCCGTCGGCAAAAAAGAGATCGCTCAGCGCATCGCCGCTCTCGAAGATAAAATGGGACTCCCCTCCGCCTGCCCCTACACCGCAGAGCTTCTGCTGCCCTGGTGTATGTCGGACAAAAAGAAGGCGGGTGGCTCACTGACCCTCGTAGTCCCCGAAAAAATAGGATGCTGTATCCTCAAAAAGATCCCTGCAGAGGAGGTACTCTCCTTCCTCGAACGCGGACTGAGCCGCTGATCACGAAAGGAGCTCTTGATTTTATGAACATAAGGATAACCCCCAAAAAACTTCACGGCAGCATTGCCGCCATAACCGCAAAGGCCTCCGCGCACCGAATGATAATCTGCGCAGCTTTGTCCGACGCGCCTTTTTTTGCGGGGGTAAATCTTTTTTCGGAAGACATCAACGCCACACTTGAATGCGTAAAAGGACTCGGCTGCGGTGTCGAAAAAACCAATAGCGGTGTTCTCCTTACCCCACGCACAGTACCCGCAGGCAGAGAATTCCCCTGCTCGGAAAGCGGCTCAACCCTGCGGCTCATGCTGCCCGTCGCGGCGGCTCTCGGCGGAGGAAGCTTCAGCGGTCACGGCAGACTTCCCGAGCGTCCCACGGGCGCACTTATGGACTGCCTCGCCGCACACGGAGCCTGCTTTTCGAAGGAGCGCCTGCCCTTTGAGGTAAGCGGCAAGCTGACTCCAGGAAAATTTTCGCTGCCCGGTAACATCAGCAGTCAATTCGTGTCGGGTCTGCTCTTTGCACTGCCGCTGCTTGAAGGCGACAGTGAGATCGTTCTCACCTCTCCCCTTGTGTCAAAGGGCTATGTCGACCTGACGCTTGATGCGATAGGGCGTTTCGGCATAAGGGTCACAGCCACCGAAAAAGGCTTTTTCGTACCCGGCAATCAGCGTTATGTCTCGCCCGGAAGGATCGACTGCGAGGGCGACTGGTCAAACGCCGCCTTCTGGCTCACCGCCGGCTTTCTCGGCGAGGAGATCAGCATGACGGGACTCGATCCCGATTCGGCACAGAAGGACAAAAAGGTGACCGAAATACTTGAAGAAATGAAACATCCGGGAGACATCACGGTTTCCTGCTCCGATATTCCCGACCTCGTCCCCGTGCTGTCCGTTGCCGCTTCGGGAAGAATCGGCAAAACTGTATTCACCGAGACGGCAAGACTGCGGATAAAGGAAAGCGACCGCGCCGCCACCGTCTGCGCCATGCTCGAAAATCTCGGCGGCAAAGCCGAAATGGACGATGACAGTATCACGGTCTACGGCACGGGAAGACTGAACGGCGGAACGGTAGATTCCTTCGGCGATCACCGCATAGCAATGTCGGCCGCCGTCGCCGCTGTTATCTGCAGCTCTCCGGTCATAATTACGGGAGCTCAGGCAGCAAACAAATCCTATCCGCGATTTTTTGAAGACTACAAAATGCTTGGGGGCGAATGTTATGAGATCGGCCTTTGGTAAACGTCTTGAGGTGACGATTTACGGAGAGTCACACGGCGACCGCATAGGCACCGTCATCAAGGGCTTTCCCGCGGGATTTGCCCCCGATATGGACAGGATCTACGCCTTCATGGAGCGCCGCGCTCCCGGCAGAGACGCCTTCTCGACCTCAAGACGAGAGCCCGACATTCCCAAAGTAGCCTCGGGAATCATAAACGGCCTGACCGACGGCCGTCCCCTTGAAGCGTATATTGAAAACACCAATCAGCACTCGTCGGATTACGACAAGTTGAGATACACGCCCCGTCCATCCCACGCAGATCTCCCCGCACGGATGAAGTACGGCGACGAGCTCGACCTTCGCGGCGGCGGACATTTTTCGGGCAGACTCACCGCACCTCTTTGCTTTGCAGGTGCCCTCTGTCTTCAGTTCCTTGCCGCACGGGGAATTACGGTCGGCGGACATATTTACAGCATCGCAGGGGTGAACGACCGCCCCTTTGATCCCGTCAAGGTTTCGAAAGACGACTTTGACGAGCTGCTCAAGCGTCCCTTCCCCGTTCTCGATACCAAGGCAGGCAAGCAGATGCAGCTCGAGATCCTCGGCGCCCGCTCCAAGCTTGACTCGGTGGGCGGAGTGATCGAGGTGGCGGTGCTCGGACTCCCGATGGGACTCGGCACTCCCCTGTACGGCGGTATCGAGAGCATGCTGGCCGCAAACCTTTTCGGCGTTCCCGCCGTCAAGGGAGTTGAATTCGGCTCGGGCTTTTCGGCCGCTCTGATGAAGGGCAGCGAAAACAACGACCCCTACTGCGTGACCGAGGACGGAAAAATACGCACCCTGACCAACAACGCAGGCGGCGTTCTCGGTGCGATCACTACGGGAATGCCCCTCATCGTCCGAACGGCAATAAAACCCACGCCGTCGATCGCTCTGCCGCAGCAAACGGTAGACCTTCGCTCAATGACCGAAACCGAGCTCACGATAACCGGACGTCACGATCCCTGCATCGTTCCCCGCGCAGTACCGGTAATCGAGGCCATGACCGCAATCACGGTCACAGATATGATCCTTTCGGAGGTATAAAATGGATATTGCACAGTCAAGAAAAAGAATAGACGAGATAGACGACGAGATCACGCGTCTTTTCAACGAACGTATGCAGACCGTCGTCGAGGTCGCAAAATACAAGCAGGAAAACGGCCTCCCCGTGCTTAACAGCGCAAGAGAGAGGGAGATACTCTCCCGCGTCTGCAACGCCTCCGAGGATGGCACCGAGCTTTATACGAAGCTGCTCTTCACCACCCTTTTTGACGTCAGCAAGAGCTACCAGACCAAGATACTCCATAAGGGCGGCACCCTCGGAGATCTGATAAGCAATTCCCTCAAAAACACCCCCGACCTCTTCCCTGCAAAGGCGGTCGTCGCCTGTCAGGGAATCGAGGGCGCCTACTCGCAGATGGCCTGCGAAAAGGTGTTTTCCCTGCCCAGCATAATGTACTTCAACCGATTTGACGGCGTCTTCGGTGCCGTTGAAAAGGGACTTTGCCGTTACGGCATCCTTCCCATCGAAAACAGCTCCTACGGCTCGGTGGGCGAGGTCTACGACCTTATGAAAAAGTATAATTTCTACATCGTCCGCTCGGTAAAGCTCAGGGTAAACCACACGCTGCTGGGCAAGCACGGCGCCGACGTCAACTCCATCAAGGAGATCTTCTCGCACGAGCAGGCCATCGGCCAGTGCAGCGAGTTCCTCAAGAAGCATCCCTTCGTCAAGGTGACGGTGGTTGAGAATACGGCCGTTGCCGCACGTATGGCGGCCGCCGATGAAACCGGAAAGAGTGCCGCTATCAGCTCAAAATCCTGCGCCGGACTCTACGGTCTGTCGGTGCTCTCCGACGAGGTTCAGAACAGCGACAACAACTATACCCGCTTTATCTGCATCTCGAAGGAGCCCGAGATCTACCCCGGTGCCTCGCGCATCAGCCTTATGCTGACCTGCCCCCACTCCCCCGGCTCGCTCTACCGACTCCTTTCGAAGTTCTCGGCCGCAGGCCTGAACATCTCAAAGCTCGAAAGCCGACCCATCCCCGGTAAGGATTTTGAGTTTATGTTCTACTTCGATCTCGACGCCTCGGTATACAGCGACGATACCCTTGCCGTTTTGTCCGATCTTGAAGAAAATCTCGAATACTTCAATTATCTCGGCAGCTACACGGAGGTCTGATATGCCGCGATACGGACTTATCGGCGGTAAACTCGGCCACAGCTACTCAAAAGAAATACACGAAGCCCTCGGCGGATACGAATACGAGCTTATGCCCATGGACGGCGAAGAGGTCGTTGAACTTCTTAAAAAGAGAGAGTTTGACGGAATAAACGTCACCGTTCCTTACAAGCAGCTCGTCATGTCGCATATAGACGAGCTCTCGGACCGTGCCGCCTCGATCGGTGCGGTAAATACCGTCATAAAGATGCCCGACGGCAGACTGCGCGGTGACAACACCGACTACGCGGGTCTGTCGTGGACGCTCGATCGGGCAGGCATCTCGCTTTCGGGACGCCACGTAACGGTGCTCGGCAGCGGCGGTACCTCCCATACGGTGCAGGCGCTTGCAAAAAACAGCGGCGCCGCTTCGGTAACGGTCGTATCACGCGGCTCCGAGGTCGACTACGGACACCCCGAGCTGCTGAAGCATACGCAGGTGCTGATAAACACCACCCCCGTCGGAATGTACCCCGAATGTGCTGAGCACAAGGTCGATCTCACGCTGATGCCCCACCTTGAGGGTGTAATGGACGCGGTCTACAATCCGCGTATGACGGGTCTGTTGCAGGAGGCCAAAAGACTGAACGTCCCCTTTGCAGGCGGCCTTCCGATGCTCGTCATGCAGGCGGCCGAGGCCATACGTCTTTTCACCTCAAAAGAGGTTCCCGTCAGCGAGGTCGAACGCATCATACGAAAGATCTCGGCCGATCGGGACAACATAATACTTGTGGGAATGCCCGGCTGCGGTAAATCCACCGTCGGAAAAATGCTCGCCAAACGAATGGGCCGCCGCTTTTTCGATACCGACGCCCTCGTCACCGAACGCGAAGGCAAGACCGTCTCGGCAATCTTCTCGGACAGCGGCGAGGCGGTATTCAGGGCTCTTGAGGCTCAGGCGGTGTTTGATCTCTGCAAGGAAAGCGGTCTTGTAATCGCAACGGGCGGAGGCGCCGTATTAAAGGAAGAAAACCGCAAAGCGATGCAGATGAACGGACGCGTGGTCTACCTCGACCGCGACGTCAAAAAGCTCGGCCGCCGCGACCGTCCTCTCTCGACCGGGCTTAACGCTCTTTACGAAATGTTCGCGGTACGCTCGCCCATCTATGAAAGCTGCTGCGACGTGAAGGTCGAAAACTCGGGCTCAAAGGAAAGCACCGTAACGAAGATTCTGGAGGCACTCGGATATGAAGCTGTTGATAATTAACGGACCCAACCTCAATATGCTGGGAATCAGAGAAAAAAATATTTACGGCACGGGAACCTACGCCGACCTCGTCGAATTCATCTCGTCGGTATGTGAAAAGGAAGGAATAGAATGTGAGTTCTATCAGTCCAACCACGAGGGTGACATCGTCGACCGTATTCAGGAGGCCTACGAACGGGTTGACGGAATCGTAATCAACCCCGCCGCCTACACCCATACGAGCGTCGCTATCCCCGATGCAATAAAGGCCGTTTCGATCCCCACCGTCGAGGTACATCTTTCCGACATAAACTCCCGCGAGGAGTTCAGAAAGCACTCCTTCGTGTCACCCGTTGCCCTCGCTACCATATGCGGAGAGGGCTTTGAGGGGTACAGAAAAGCAATTTTACTATTAAAAGACCATAAAAATTAACATTAAATATACATTTCGCCCATATACAGTTGACCAAGTTTGTGATATAATTCACAAAACGAAATATAAAATCCAAACGGAGGTATATAAATGGAAACTTACGGAATCGAAAATCTGGGCATCATCGGCCCTAAGGCTGTGTACCGCAACCTTACTCCCGCCAGACTGACCGAATACGCTGTCGCCAGAGGAGAGGGTACCCTTTCTGACACCGGCGCTCTGGTCGTGACTACCGGAAAGTACACCGGCCGTTCACCTAACGATAAATTTATCGTTGACTCTGAAGGCATCCACAACGAGATCGCCTGGGGCAAGGTAAACCGCCCCATCAGCCAGGAAAAATTCAACGCTATCAAGGGCAAGGTTACTGCTTATCTGCAGAACCGCGAGGTCTTCATTTTTGACGGCTTTGCAGGTGCTGACAAGAAGTACACCCAGAAGTTCCGCATCATCAACGAGCTCGCCAGCCAGAACCTCTTCATTCATCAGCTTCTTATCCGTCCCACCGCTGAGGAGCTTGAGGCCTACGGCGATCCCGATTACACCATCATCGCCGTTCCCGGCTTCAAGTGCGATCCCGCCGTCGACGGTGTCAACAGCGAAGCCGCTATCATGATCGACTACGAGGCTCACCTCATCATCATCTGCGGCAGCCAGTATGCCGGCGAAATCAAGAAGAGTGTTTTCTCGACCATGAACTACGTCATGACCAAGATGAACGTCCTTCCCATGCACTGCTCCGCCAACATGGATCCCGAGACCAACGAGACCGCAGTTTTCTTCGGACTCTCCGGTACCGGTAAGACCACCCTTTCGGCCGATCCTTCCAGAAAGCTGATCGGTGACGACGAGCACGGCTGGTCCCCCGACGGAATCTTCAACTTCGAGGGCGGTTGCTACGCCAAGTGCATCAACCTCTCCGCCGAGAACGAGCCCGACATCTACAACGCAATCAAGTTCGGCTCCCTCGTCGAGAACGTCGTTATGGATCCCGAGACCCGCAAGTTTGACTTTGACGACGGCAGCCTGACCGAGAACACCCGTGTCGGCTATCCCGTTGATTACATCAGCAACGCTCAGATCCCCGGCAAGGGCGGCATCCCCAAGGTCGTTATCTTCCTGACCGCCGACGCTTTCGGCGTTCTGCCCCCCATCAGCCGTCTTGATCGCAACGCCGCTATGTACCACTTCGTAACCGGCTTCACTTCCAAGCTTGCCGGTACCGAGCGCGGTGTTACCGAGCCCCAGCCCACCTTCTCGACCCTCTTCGGCGAGCCCTTCATGCCCATGGATCCCGCCGTTTACGCCGAGATGCTCGGTGAGAAGCTGGACAAATACGGCACCAAGGTCTACCTCGTAAATACCGGTTGGTCGGGCGGCCCCGCCTCGGGTGAGAACAAGGGTGCTCGTATGAAGCTCAAGTTCACCCGTGCAATGGTCACCGCAGCTCTCAACGGAGAGTTTGACAACGTCGAGTACAAGCACGACGATCTCTTCAACCTCGACGTTCCCCAGACCTGCACCGGAGTTCCCAGCGAGCTTATGAATCCCCGCGACACCTGGGCTGACAAGGCTGCCTACGACGTACAGGCCAAGAAGCTCGCCAAGATGTTCAGCGACAACTTCACCAAGAAGTATCCGAACATGCCCGCCGAGATCACCAACGCCGGCCCCAAGGCTGAGTAATCAGTAATAAAGCAAAATCAAACCGTCCGCAAATCCGCGGACGGTTTTTCTTTACATTACTATATATAGCGAAAGCCGTCAGAGCAGCTCCTCGGGAATTCTTGCTTCCTTACGGAAAAACTCCCTGTCCCGCTCTCCGATCTCCCTGACTACCCTGCAGGGAGTGCCGACCGCAACGACGCCCGCCGGCAGATCCTTCGTGACGACGCTTCCGGCCCCTACCACCGTTCCGTCGCCGATACTGACTCCCGGCAGCACGGTAACCCCCGCACCAAGCCAGCAGTTCTTACCGATCCTTACCGGAAGATTGTACTGGTACACCTTCTCCCTGAGCTCGGGAAGGATAGGATGCGCCGCAGTGCAAAGCGTGACTCCGGGTCCGAACATGGTACCGTCGCCGACGTATATGTGTGTATCGTCTACAAGCGTCAGGTTAAAGTTGGCGTAAACGTTGTTTCCGAAATGAACGTGACGTCCGCCCCAATTTGAATGAAAAGGCGGCTCGATATAACAGTTTTCACCGATCTCGGCAAACATCCCGCGGAGCATCTCTTGCCGCTTCTCCCCCTCAGACGGGCGGGTCATATTGAACTCCCAAAGCCTTTCAAGACACTCCGTCTGTTCCTTCATCAGCTCAGGGTCGGCACAGCAGTAAAGCGAGCCGTCGTGCATCATTTTGCGTATATCCATTTCAGCCACTCCTTTTTATAGGTATATTAAATATATCACCTGCAAAGCCCGAATTCAACCTTAATATGCTTGAATTTAACAAAAAATATATCTACAATATATTGTGTTTTGTGTTGACAACATACTGCAAATATGGTATTATACTGCAGGCGGATCCCTAATCCGCTTTTTTATCGCCCAAAACAGGAGGAGCCTTATGATAATCAGCGGAATTCAGAAGCTTACGGCACTTGATTTTCCCGACAGGCTCGCCTGCACCGTCTTTTCACCCGGCTGTAATATGCGCTGTCCATTCTGCCACAACGCCTCCCTCGTGCTTTCACCCTCAGACGAGCATATCTCCGAGGACGAGCTGTTTGCCCTCCTCAAGACCCGACGCGGAATACTCGACGGCGTCTGCTTTACGGGCGGTGAGCCCCTCCTTCAAAAGGGAATCGACGGGGTGATGCGAAGGGTCAAGGAACTCGGCTTTCTCGTAAAGCTTGACACCAACGGCACGATGCCCGACCGTCTGGCCGCTCTAATAGACGAAGGACTGGTCGACTTTGTAGCGATGGACGTTAAAAACTCCCCCGAAAAATACCCCCTCACCTGCGGTCTGCCCTCCTTTGATATGGGCCCCGTCACCGCGTCAAGAGATATTTTGCTCAGCGGAAAGACCGACTACGAGTTCCGCACCACCGTCGTAAACGAGTTTCACACCCTTGACGACATCCTCGGCGCCGCAAAATGGATACGGGGCGCGAAACGCTGGTTCCTGCAGTGCTTCAAGGATTCGGGTGATATAATCGGCTCGGGACTTACCCCGCCGGACGCCTCCCTGCTCGAAGAGATGAAGCGGGTTGCCGCTCCTTTTGTTGAAGTTGTTGAAATACGCGGTATATAGTGTATATCGAGTTAAAATTTATTATCAGAAACACAATATATTGTGGTTTTGCTATTGACAAATATATTCCTCTGTGTTATGATGTGTGAGCACGAAATTCATACATCATATTGCGGAGGATTTTTTATGTACAATGTAATGAAAAGAGACGGCAAGATCGTCGACTTCGACATTGCCAAGATCAGAGATGCGATCATCCAGGCCTTCGACGCTTGCGAAAAGGCCTACAACGACAGCGTGATCGATTTTATCGCCCTTAAGGTCACCGCTGACTTTGAGCCCAAGATCAAAGATTTCCACATCGCCGTTGAGGACATTCAGGACAGCGTTGAGTCGGTACTCAGCCAGGCAGGCTACGGCGACGTCGCCAAGGCCTACATCCTCTACCGCCGCCAGCGCGAAAAGCTCAGAAACATGACCTCGACCATCCTCGACTACAAGGAGGTCGTCGACAACTACGTTAAGATCAACGACTGGCGCGTAAAGGAGAACTCCACCGTTACCTACTCGGTCGGCGGACTCATCCTTTCAAACTCGGGTGCCATCACCGCTAACTATTGGCTCTCCGAGATCTACGACGACGAGATCGCCAACGCACACCGCAACGCCGACATCCACCTGCACGATCTTTCGATGCTGACCGGATACTGCGCCGGCTGGTCCCTCAAGCAGCTTATTCAGGAGGGTCTCGGCGGAGTTACCGGCAAGATCACCTCGGCTCCCGCCAAGCATCTTGCGACCCTCTGCAACCAGATGGTCAACTTCCTCGGAATCATGCAGAACGAGTGGGCAGGCGCTCAGGCCTTCTCCTCCTTCGATACCTATCTTGCCCCCTTCGTCAAGGCAGATAACCTCGACTACGATCAGGTCAAGAAGTGCATTGAGTCCTTCATCTACGGCGTAAACACTCCCAGCCGTTGGGGTACGCAGGCTCCCTTCTCGAACATCACCCTTGACTGGACCGTTCCTGCCGACCTCGCCGAGCTCAACGCTATCGTCGGCGGCAAGGAGATGGACTTCAAGTACAAGGACTGCAAGAAGGAAATGGACATGGTCAACCGCGCCTTCATCGAGACCATGATCGAGGGCGACGCCCACGGCCGCGGATTCCAGTATCCCATCCCCACCTACTCGATCACCGCAGACTTCGACTGGTCGGAGACCGAGAACAACAAGCTCCTCTTTGAGATGACCTCAAAGTACGGCACCCCCTACTTCTCGAACTATATCAACAGCGACATGGAGCCCAGCGACGTACGTTCGATGTGCTGCCGTCTGCGCCTTGACCTCCGCGAGCTTCGCAAGAAGTCGGGCGGCTTCTTCGGCAGCGGTGAGAGCACCGGCTCGATCGGCGTCGTTACCATCAACATCCCCCGTATCGCCTTCCTCGCTGAGGACGAGAAGGACTTCTACAAGCGCCTTGACAGGATGATGGACATCTCTGCCCGCTCCCTCAAGATCAAGCGTACCGTCATCACCAGACTTCTCGACGAGGGACTCTATCCCTACACCAAGAGATACCTCGGAACCTTCAACAACCACTTCTCGACCATCGGTCTGGTGGGCATGAACGAGGCCGGTCTCAACGCCAAGTGGCTCAAGGCCGACATGACCCACACCGAGACGCAGGAGTGGACCAAGCAGGTTCTCAACCATATGCGTGAGCGTCTCTCCGACTATCAGGAGGAGTACGGCGATCTGTACAATCTCGAGGCTACCCCCGCAGAGTCCACCGCCTTCCGTCTTGCCAAGCACGACGTAAAGCGCTATCCCGGAATCCGCACCGCCAACGAGAACGGAACTCCCTACTACACCAACTCCTCCCACCTGCCCGTCGGCTACACCGCGGACATCTTTGAGGCTCTCGACATTCAGGACAAGCTGCAGACCCTCTACACCTCGGGAACCGTCTTCCACGCCTTCCTCGGCGAGAAGCTCCCCAGCTGGAAGTCCGCCGCTTCCCTCGTAAGGAAGATCGCAGAGAACTACGAGCTTCCCTACTACACCCTCTCCCCGACCTATTCGGTGTGCCGCGATCACGGCTACATCGCAGGCGAGCACTTCTCCTGCCCCCACTGCGGTAACGACACCGAGGTCTATTCGAGAATTACCGGCTACTACCGTCCCGTAAAGAACTGGAACGACGGTAAGTCGCAGGAGTACAAGGATCGCCTTGTTTACGACATCGAGAATTCCGTTCTCCGTCACGAGGGAACCGTTTGCGAGTGCACCCCCGTTATGGTTGAAAAGCCCGCTGAGGAGGTCAAGTCCTTTGCCCCCGTCCTCTTCGCCACCAAGACCTGCCCCAACTGCAAGATAGCCGCCTCCCTGCTCGATAAGGCCGGCGTCAAGTACGAGAAGGTCTACGCTGAGGATGAGCCCGAAAGAGCCAAGTCGCTCGGAATCAAGCAGGCTCCCACCCTCATCGCAGGTGACGCCAAGCTCGCAGGTGTTTCGGACATCAAGAAATATCTCGAAAAACTCAACTGAGGTAATACACTATGTATGATATAATCATCATAGGCGGAGGAGCCGCGGGACTGACCGCGGCTCTTTACGCCAGAAGAGCAAACAAAACCGTACTGATAGTAGAAAAGGGCAGCTTCGGCGGACAGATCACCTTCTCTCCGCTCGTCGAAAACTTCCCGACACGTCAGAGCATGAGCGGTGTTGAGCTTGCGGACGCCCTGACGGAGCAGGTGCTCTCGCACGGTGCGGACGTTGAGATAGACACCGTCACGGGAATTGAGGACATGGGCTCCTTCAAGCGCGTGATCGGCGAATCGGGTAGCTACGACGGACTTACCGCGATAGTTGCTACCGGAGCCACGCACCGTATGCTGGGACTCCCCCGCGAGGGAGAACTTGTCGGAGAGGGAATCTCCTTCTGCGCCGTATGCGACGGAGCCTTCTACAAGGACAAAAACGTCTGCGTAATCGGCGGTGGCAACTCCGCACTGCAGGAAGCGGTGCTTTTGTCAGAGCTCTGCTCCAAGGTCACCGTGATCCAGAATCTCGACTTTCTGACGGGCGAGGAAAAGCTCGCCGAACAGCTCAGAACAAAGGATAACGTCGATTTTATCTTCGGCACCACCGTTGCCGGACTGATAGGCGACGACAGCCTTACGGGCGTAGAGCTTAAAAATGAAAAGACGGGCGAGCTGTCAACCCTTGAGGTCGACGGAATGTTTATCGCCATCGGCCTCGTACCTCAGAACGCCCCCTTTGAGGGTGTGATGAAGCTCAACGAGTACGGCTACGCCGATTCGGCAGAGGACTGTCTGACCGCGACTCCCGGAGTTTTCGTTGCGGGAGACTGCCGCAGTAAGACGGTACGCCAGCTCACCACCGCAGCAGCAGACGGATCGGTTGCAGCCCTCGCAGCCTGCCGCTTCGTCGACGCTTTGAAATAACATAAAGTACAAACGCGAACTTCCTTTCGGAGTTCGCGTTTCATTTTAATTCAATTATCCCTTTCAAGAGCAGACGCCGTGCATTCCGGCGAAGCACCCAAGAGCAACAGCACCCCTGCACAAAGCAGTGCCTCGGATCGGTCGCAGAAGGGTGATTTTACGGGTATCTCGCAGGGCTCGGTAACCTCTCCCGCAAGGGTACGGATACTGCGTTGCAGGGTGATGCAAAACGAGCCTCCGCCTTCGGACGAAAAACAGAGGGTGTCCTTTTCGCCGCCGCAGGTGACCACGGGTATCCCCGTACCCGACAAAAGCTCTGCCGCCACGCGGTCAGACGAGTCGGCGACCGCAACCCCCGCAGACAACAGACGGCCGGAGGTCTTTTTGTATCTTCCGGTAAACACCAGCACCGCGTCTTCGGTATCCACCTCGCAAAGCTTTTCCGAGAGAACGGCAAGCACCTTCGGATGCTCTACCGTCTGAAGTCTCGTGCCGATAACCGAGGTCGGCGCAAAGCGCGAAAGTGCCGCCGTCACCGCCTTTGCGGTACGGTCGGCGTTTCCTATAAGTATGACCGTCCTCATCACACCACCCGTGATATTATTTGACCTTACTTCGGATATATTCCAAAAAGCCAACCGTAAAATAAACGAAGCATATCACCTGCACCGCGTACAAAAGTGATATGCTTCGACTTTTTCAACTCTTATATTTTAGGGAGATATTCTCCGTCCTTACCGTGGTTATAAAGCTTGCGGTCAAGGCCGAAAACGCGCTGTGTCATCTCGCCCGGATTGGTTTCGGACATCGCCTTCAGCATCTGGAAAAGCGTTGCGTCAAGGTCGTCAAGGCTTGATACTACCTCCGCCTCGGGGAACATCGGCGCAACGGGTGAGCCGAACTCGGGAACTCCGTGATGCGAAAGAATAATGTGCTGAAGCTTGATGCGCAGCTCTGCCGACGTGCCGCAGATATCCGCCGCCTTTTCGATCTCGATGGCGCCGCCTACGAGATGTCCGATGAGGTTGCCCCACACGGTGTAGCCCGAAGGTACGCCGACCTCGCTGTATTCGAGCTCCTTCGTCTTGGCGAGATCGTGGAGTATCACTCCCGCGTAAACAAGCTCACAGTCAAGGAAGGGATAGGCCGCGCAGACACCCTTAGCCGCCGAAAGAATCGCGC
Organism: Clostridia bacterium; assembly: GCA_017467405.1. Lineage (GTDB taxonomy): Bacteria > Bacillota > Clostridia > Oscillospirales > Acutalibacteraceae > RGIG1913. Next base: position 224,636 of record JAFTSH010000001.1, on the reverse strand, counting down.
TCGTATGGTAGAGTATTCCTCCCATATAGGCGTGGTGCATTCTCATGGCCGCAGGAGCGACAAGTAAAGCCTCGCGGTTCTTTTCAAGCAGATAGACGACTATCTTTGAAAGCTCGGCGTTGCGGAAGCTCTTTGCAAAGGTGAGGATAGAGCCGTACATTCCGTCGGGCGATACGGGGGCGGCCGCAACCAGCTCGGACATATCAACCACGTCCTCGTCGGTTCTGCGGCGTATTCTTTCAACCTTGAGCTGGGGTGAGCCCTGCCACTCGGTTATTACGCCTCTCACCTTTATCACGCTGCCCGACTCAAAGATTCCGTGGGTCTCGGGAATATAGTCCCAGAACTTGGCCGAAATATCCCCTCCGTTATCAGAGAGCGTCAGATCGAGATAGACCTTTCCGTTCTTCGAGGTGCGTGCGTCGCAGCTTTTTACCAAACAAAAGCCCTCGGCTATATTTCCCCTTGCATTATCAAGAAGTTTCATCTTTTTTCCTCTTTTCGGAATTGGTTTATTTTGCGGGCTTTTCTCCCGTGATGACGGCGGCGAGCTCCAAAAGATCCTTTTCTCCGTAGAACTCGATCTGTACCGTGCCCTTTGAGCCGCCGGGAACGACCTTTACTCTGCGTCCGAGCACCTCGCCGAGCGCAAGCTCGGTCTCGCGGTATATGGGACGAATCTTAACGGCCACCGGTCTGTCTGCAGGGGCTTTCTTGCCCTTTGCCATGTTCTCAATGCTTCTGACGGTGGCTCCTGACGCCGCAAGCCTTGCGGCCTCAAGCATCTCCTCGCGGCCTCCAAGGCTGAGTATCGCCCTTGCGTGACCTGCCGTGATGGCGCCCTCTCTGAGCATCGCCAGTACCTCCTCGGGAAGTGAGAGAAGACGGATGGCGTTTGTGACGGCGGGACGGGACTTGCCCACCCTTTCGGCCACCTGCTCCTGCGTAAGCCCGTAGGTATTGATAAGCGTAAGGTAACCCTCACCCTCTTCAATGGGGGTGAGATCCTCACGCTGAAGATTTTCGATCAGAGCAAGCTCGGCCGTTTCGCTGTCGGTAAGCTCCCTGATTATGACGGGTATCTCCGCGAGTCCCGCCATGCGCGAGGCTCTCCAGCGGCGCTCTCCGGCAACTATCTGATAGCCGCCCGAGGCAAGCGGACGGACGATGAGGGGCTGCAACACTCCGTAACGCGAAATGCTGTCCGACAGTTCGGAAAGTGCCTGATCGTCAAACTCGTGTCTGGGCTGGTTTTTGTTCGGCTCGACCTGCGTCAGACGAACCATCGTCACACCCTGAGAATCGGTGCTGTTCTCCTGAAAGAGGGCGTCGAGTCCTCTTCCGAGACCGCCTTTTCTGGCCATATTTATTCCTCCTATCGGTTATCCTTCAAAAATTCGCGTGCGAGCGACATATACGCTTCCGAGCCCCTGCTCTTGGGATCGTAGTATATCACGGGCTGACCGAAGCCGGGCGCCTCCGAAAGCCTGACGGTACGCGGAATAAAGCTCTTATATACCCTTCTCGGGAAATACTTCTTGACCTCTGCCGCCACCTGCTGCGTAAGGTTGAGTCGGCCGTCGTACATGGTAAGCAGTACGCCTTCAACCTCGATCGACGGGTTGAGCGAACGCTTGACCTGACGGACGGTAGCCATCAGCTGGCTGAGTCCCTCAAGCGCGTAGAACTCGCACTGAATGGGAATAAGCACCGTATCGGCCGCCGTAAGAGCGTTGAGTGTAACGAGTCCCAGCGAGGGAGGGCAGTCGATAAATATAAAATCATAGTCAAGAACGACCGACGCTATGGCCGACTTGAGCCGTGTTTCGCGCTTTTCCTCCGATACGAGCTCCACCTCGGCACCCGCAAGATCCATGTCTGCGGGAATGACGTCGACACCGTCGAACCTGGTTTTTATGATGCAATCCTTTGCCGACGCTCCCGCCGTGAGAAGATCGTACGTCGTGCGCGTAAGATCCTTCTTTGCGACGCCGAATCCGCTCGTGGCGTTACCCTGAGGATCGGAATCCACCAATAAAACCTTTTTGCCGAGATGACCGACCGCAGCGGCAAGGCTGACGGCCGTCGTGGTCTTCCCCACTCCGCCCTTCTGGTTGGCTATTGCCACTATTTTACTCAATGCCCTTGCCCCTTTCATACTACCGACGAAGGGTTTCGTTACGTCGGATGGCTGTTTTCCCGTCAATTATAACACAGACGTTTGATAAATTAAAGGTCTTTGTTCGGATTTCTTGAACATAGCCGTATTTTTTGAAAAAATACGGCGTTTTCGGTTGATATATAAACTAAAAAGTGTTAATATGTTATATAATCGTGATAATTATGCGGTCGTATGCCTTGAATCCCCCGACCGACACAATATACGTTTGCAATAATCAGTAATGAGAGGAACCCGAAATGAACAAAGGAAGCTTCAGAATAACCGACGAAAACGAGCTCAACGACGTTTCTCTGGAATTCTGTCTGCGCGACGCAGCAGGTCCCGAGGAGGTCGAGGCCGTAGCACGCGAGATGGCCGAGAGCTGCGACGGCGTAATAACCGCCGAAGCAGATCTCGAAAATTCCGTCGTCTGCATCGTAGCCGACTCCGACTACGTAAAGCAGGTCACGCGAAAGCTGCTCTCCTGCGCCGCCTCGGTAAACCCCGAGATCAGCGTCATACCCGCCAACGAGCAGGCCGGCGCGGTTCTCCGGTCAGGCAACGCCTCCGAAGGGGCACAAAAGCCGAAAAGGTCGTTTTTAGACGCCGTAGGCTCTGCGGTCAAGGAACGTCCCAAGCGCAGCACCTCGTCCCACCGCGCCCCCGAAAAGGCCGAGACCGCCGCGATCTTCGGCGGAGAGGGCTCAAGCGCCAAGATACTCACAACCTTTGCCGCCCTCATCCTTCTTGCAATACATTTTCTCGCCTCCGAAGGCGGAGTGCTTGACTACATAGTCTGCATACTCGCGGTGCTTCTCACAGGCTATACCGCCGTGCTCAGTGCCGTAAACGCCGTAATGCGCAAAAGGTTCTTCAGCGAAGCCCTGCTCATTTCGACAGCCGCCATTCTTTCCTGCATACTCAACCGCTTTTTCCTCGCGGCCGCCCTGCTCTATATGTTCCGTATGTACGAATTCGTAATGGATTGGGCAAAGGCCAAAACCGCAGGAATGACAGCAGGCTTCGGAAAGCTCGTCCCCGCAGAAGCAAGGATAATCGACAGGATCTCGGGACAGATGCGCACCGTTTCCGTCTCTGAGGTACAGCCCGGAGATACCGTCGTCGTCCTTCCCGACGAGCGAATTCCCGTAAACGGCACCGTCATTCAGGGCTCCGGCGTCGTAGGCACCTACGAGCTTTCGGGCGTAAAGTCCCCCGTCAACGTCCGTCCCGGCAGCTTCGTCGCAGGCGGAATGCTCAACACCGACGCCACGCTCAAGCTCACGGCCACCGCTTCAGTTGACACCTCTGCCCCCGCAGTTATGAACGGAATGCTCCGTGACGCGTCCGCCTACACCGCCGAGCGCGAGTCCTTCGCCGCAAAGCTCGGTCACTATATGACCCCCGCGATACTCATTTTCGCCGCCGTAATAGCCATCTTCCCCACCATCCTCGGCGGAAGCTTCGGCACCTGGCTGGGACACGCACTCACCTTCATCGTCGCCGCCTCACCCTGCGCTCTTCTTATCAGCGCATCGTCCGGCTTCCGCACCGCCGTTTCGGCCTGCGCCAAGAACGGAATGATGCTCCGCGGAGGACGCGCAGTACAGCTTCTTTCGGAATGCCGTGCCGCCGTTTTCTCACGCACGGGTACCGTTACTTCGGGTAACCTCAGCGTCAGTCAGGTCTTCTCTAACGGAGGACTGCGCGACAGTCAGATACTCGCCTTTGCCGCACTTGCCGAGGCAGGCGTGGACTCTCCCATCGCGAGGGCCATCTGTGAAAAGGCGGGCAATCCCCAGTCCTCTCCCTCGGCCGAGCGCGAGATCTTCCCCAACATGGGCGTCAAGACCACCATTCAGGGACACACCATCTGCGTCGGCTCTGCCAGGATGATGAAGGAGCTCGGCTTCAACGTTTCCGAGATGGGCAACTTCACCTGCTTCGTCACCCTCGACGGCAGCGTGATCGGAGCCATTCTCCTCTCGGACGAGATCAGAAGCGAGGCCTCTGCCTGCGTCAACGATCTTAAGGACATCGGCGTAAGCGACATCTTTATGCTTACCGGCTGCGGTCTTTCGGAAACCACCGAAACCTGCCGTGCCGTCGGAATCAACAAGGCCGAGCACTCGGTTGACCCCAAGCAGAAGGCCGACATAATCGAAAAGATCAAGGATACCTGCGGAATCACGGTATACGTCTCGGACGGAATCGGAGAAGCCGCCACCCTTGAGGCCGCCGACGTCGGAATAGCCACGAGCTTTGCGGATACCGACGCCGCAACCGGCTGTGACGGAATCGTAACCTCAAACCGTCTGACCTCCTTCTCCAAGGCGGTAGACGTCTGCACCAAGGCCACCACCGGCGCACAGATAAACATCATCGTTGCTCTCTGTGCCAAGGTACTCGGAGTGATCTTCGGATTCTTCTGGGGCTCCTGGGTGGTTCTGCTGATGGACATTCTCGCCATCGTCTTTGCGGTAATGAACTCCTCCCGTCTGCTCAAAGCCTCGGGACGCAAATAACACTCAAACACCTCTGCTTCAATCCTCACGGATGCGGCGCAGAGGTGTATTTATTAAAAGATCGGAGAAAACCATGTTCAGAGAACTCACAAGAAAAAGCCAACGGCTCTCCGAAGAGGAGTGCGTAGAGATACTCACGAACGAAACCCGCGGCGTTTTGTCGGTAACGGGCGATAACGGCTATCCCTACGGAATGCCGATGAACCATTTTTACAACCCCGACGACGGCTGTATCTGGTTTCACTGCGGAATGAATGGTCACAGAACCGACTCTCTCAAACGGGACGATCGGGTATCATTTTGCGTCTGCGACAAGGGCCGCCGCGAAGAAGGAGGGTGGGCCTTCAGGGTAAAGAGCGTAATCGTCTTCGGAAGGGCTCAGCTGATCTGCGACGCCGACACCGTCGTTGATATAACCACCAGACTCAGCCGCAAATTCACGTCAGACGAGGAATATATCAGAAAAGAGCTGAACAGCGCGGCGGACAGAACGCTTCTTATCAGGCTGGTGCCGGAGCAGGTCTGCGGAAAAATCGTTACCGAAGCCTGATAATCGTTTTTTGTTATTGACATCTCAAAAATCAGGGCATATAATACCCTCAAAGGACTGCGGTGTACGGTAACCACTCCGTACAGAAGGCCGTAAGGCAGAACAAGGAATCGGGTGAAATTCCCGAACGAACTCGTCGCTGTGAACGTAGAGCAGGCTTCATTATGTCACTGGGAAACCGGGAAGGCGAAGCACTGTGATGACACGTGAGTCAGAAGACTTACCGCGGTACCTGTACAATACCACGAGCAATTGGTCAATGTACAAAAGAAGGTGTAGCCGTCGTGATGCGGGACGGGTGCGCCGTAGTTCTTTTGCATTGACCTCTCCCGAAGCGGAGAGGTTTTTGTTTGGGGCAAAAGAAAGGAAAATCAAAATGAAAAACGTCAAAAAAATTATCAGCCTGCTCACGGTGCTCTGCATCCTGCTTACGGTTTCGGTCTTTGCGGGATGTGCCGATAACAGCACCTCGTCGACCGACAGCACCGCTCCCGCCGTTTCCTCCGATACGGCTGCCGTGTCCTCGGAAGACGCAAAGATCACCATCACCGTCACCGTTATAAACGGTGAAAGCAAAAAAGATTTCACCATCAAGACCTCGGCAGATAATCTCGCCGACGCTCTTCTCGAGGAAGGTCTTGCAGACGGCACAACCGACACCTACGGCCTGTTCATCACGACGGTCGACGGCTACACCGCCGACTACGACAAGAACGGCGAATGGTGGGGAATCAAGGACGGCGAAGGCAACGATCTGATGACGGGCGCATCCTCCACGGAGATCAAAGATGGCGACTCATTCCAACTCGTCCTCTCGAAGTAAGACCTCACAGATGATCCTCTGGATCACCGTCAACGCCATAACCGCAGCCCTCCTCGTCGCATCAAAGGAAGCGCTGTCTTGGCTCACCAACGTTGAGGTCGTATCCATTCTTGTCATCTGCTTTTCGGTCGTTTTCGGATGGAAGGTCTTACCCTCGATCTACATATTCGTCCTCGCCGAGCTGCTGCTCTACTCGCCGCACCTGTGGACGCTGATGTATCTGTACGTCTGGACGGTGCTTGCAATCGTAGCCATATTGCTGAGGAAATTCAAAAACCCCTTCCTCTGGTGCTTCGTCTGCGGATTTTTCGGCTTTGCCTTCGGATTTTTCTGTGCGATACCCTACTTTTTCATCGGCGGATGGACGGCAGGCGTTTCATATTGGCTCGCAGGGCTGTCGTTTGACGTTCCTCACGGTATCTTCAACTTCGTCACGGGATTTCTTTTCGTTCCGCTGACGACCGTGCTGAGAAAATGCAAACGCAAAATGCGGATCTGACAAAAAAATTACACCATAGACTCACCGACGTGAATCTATGGTGTTTTAATTTATCAGACGATCAAAAGCGAATAGTCGGGGGGTAAAAGTCGGCAGAGAATACCGTATCTTCTCCCTTCCTTCGCAAAAAGCGATTTCTGCTGTGAATCGGGAAGAGTAAGAATTATCTCCCTGAGAGACAGGTCGCAATCCACCGTGGCTCCTTGGCCTCCCATCGCTTCGACCAGATCGAGAAAATCGCGGTTCGTAAAGGACGACGCCCTGACCGAAAGCAACGCGGTCAGCAGCTCTCTCTTTTTGTCGTCCTGCAAACCGACCGCAATCTCTTCGGCACCCGTGAGCTTCAGCAACCCGTCAAGCTGCTCACCCCCGGCCGAAAAAGGCAACGCTCCCGTCACGGCGTTTCTCGCCCGCTCCTCCGCCTTATCCATCGCAGCGGCGTAAACCGCAAGCTCACGGTCCACGAGCGATTCACCGTCAAGTCTGTACAGCCCGAGCGGTCGCATCAGACTTCTCATGTTTTCAAGACTGCTCATACTACGCCTCGCTCACAAAAACGTATCCTGCCCTCAGCTCCTGCTTATCGCCTGCCGTAACGGGAAATCCGATTCCCGAAACGGTAAAGTCGGTGAAGCATCCGCAGGAATCGTACAGAGCATATACCTCTGCCGCACTAAGCTTATCCGAGAATTTTTTGGTTCTCAGATGCTCGTTAAGAACACTCGTCGCATACTCTTCGATATCTCCGACCGTTTGTCCTTTCGGACTCAGCGTCGCATGGATATTGAACGAAAACTCGTATATCTGAGCACGGCTGACGGTAACACTGTGTCCGAAGATACATTTATCCTTCAGCACCTCTTTTACCGCCGACAGGGTCTCGTCGTCCGTCAGGGTGCCCGAAGGCATAACGGTGACATTAATCGAGCCGATACCGTCGCTTTCCACCGCCGAATCCCTTACGCAGGGAAGCTCGTTAAGCACCCTTTTATAATATTCGAGGTTTATTCCGTTTGCGGGAGATACGAGGGCGGTGAGCACCCTTTCCCTGAGTTCGTCGTCACTCTCGGCCGCACAACCGCCCGAAAATTCAAAAGCAATAACCTTGATTCCGGGATAAGCCTTCAGGTTTATGATGCTGAAAGCATCCGTGGGAAGACCGGCGCAGTCACCGTCGATCAGCTCGGCCGTAACCTGTGCCTCACGCGAATCGGTTCCGATAACCGCATCCTCCGTGGTTACCGCTACCGCCTCGGGATATTTCACTGACAAAAGCTCGGTGCCCTTCGGAATAAGCACCGGTGCCGAAGGGTTTGAAGGAAGAAGAAAGCAAACCGTACCCTTTGCCGTTACTGAAGAACGTCTCGTAACGCCTGCAAGCGCCGCAAAGCTGTCGAGATCTTTTGAGCAGGCAGTATATACGTTGCATTTCTTTTCAAGGGCATCCACCCTTTTGTGTATACCCCATACCGCCGCGGCAACCGTCCTGAGTCTTATCATAAGATCACTGCCGTCCGCGGGGATAAATCCGCAGGTGTTGCTGTAATTTTCGAGCATTTCCTGCAATACTTTTTCGTAAGTCATTTATTCAATCCTTTCTAAAGGCAGATGCAGACCTCTTTTTCACGTTCTCCGAGTCGGGCACTGACCGAAACGTGAAGCAATCCGTCCGTTTCCGAGATACTCGCCCCCGTAAGAAGAAGTCCCTCTATCCTTTCAAGTGCCTCGGCGCATATCGGCACCACTCGCAGCTTCCGTTCGTCGGAAGTCATTCCGCGCAGCGTATAAAGCTCACTGCCGAGCAGAGGATCAAGACAAAAGCTCCCTTTCTTGACCGCAAGGCATATATACATCATCTGAAGCAGTGCATCCTCGCTCGCATCCTTGGGCAGACCGTCTGCATCGGTAAGATAATCCCCGTCGCAGATAAGCGTATCGCGCAGTTTTTTATACGATCTTTCCGATGACATACAGTACACCTCCGATCTCTGAAATAAGCACCCTGTCTCCGGCAGAATAGGACGGAGTCTGTCCACCGACGGCTATAAGACGGGTTTCCCTCGCCTCACTTGACGAAGCAACCGTAACCGAAACTCCGTTTACCGTTGCAATACTTCCGATCGACAACTGACGCTCATCGTGATTTTTAAGTTTTCCGTAAAGATACATACCGTCCTCCTTAATAGTAAACGACGTTGAGGTAAGGCGTGGCGGTGATGAGCACCCGATCCCCCTCCTCGTCGAGCATTCTTTTGTGTCCGGTAATTACCAGATATATATTACCGCCCGTAACAAGACTATCGGAAAAGGATATCGAGGCTCCGACGGTGAACGACTCGGGAAGCTGATTTGCGTCTGCAAGAATCGTATACCTTTCAAGCTCTCCGTTCTGCTTTGCAAACGCCGTCTCGATCTTGCCGTATCTCTCGCTCTCGCTGTATCCCGCGAAGCTTCTGTACACCTCGTTTGTGATGCCGTGACTTTCGGCTACGGTATTTGTAACGCCTACCGTATACAATCCGTCCAGATTGGGTGATACTATCCTTCCGATCGCGGCACTTCTCTTGAACTGCCGCTGGGCCGATAAAAAGGGGACTCCCTCCTCGTTTTCATTGGAGATAAGACCTGCTTCGGGCACGTCCAGCCAATTCCTGCGATATACACCGACCGAATCTATACGAGGCGTACTGCCCTTCGTAAGCTTGAGAAATTTTGTCAGCGCGTCGTAATAGGTGGTACTGCTTCCTATCTTGAAATAACCTCCGAGCTCAAAGACCGAATCTTCGGAAGAAACGTCCACGTCTGCGGAGTTTGCAAGAACGTTAAGAAACGATTGGTATTGCATATTCGTGTAGTTGCCGGGCATAAAATCGTTATCAACCATATACGCCGCAAGACTGCGGCACTGCAGGGTGATCTCCAGACCTACGCCCACACGCTCCGAAAGCTGCTTGTCGCAAATCCCCTTGAAGCGAAGATCACCGCCGATATAAACCGACACCTTGCTTATCTCTCCTATGTGTTTTTTCGAGGTGAATACCACGCTGCAACTGTCGGCTGCGGAAAAAATATCGGCGTCAATAACCAGCGAGATTACGTCTGAGAATAATTTCAAAACCGTGCCGTCGGCAAGAGTAAGGCTCAGATTCACGTTACTGCTCATAGATCGATCCTCATTCCCACCGTCAGATCAAACGGGTCGGTTATGGACGGATTATTGTTTATCAGATGCTCGTATGACAACGAGTACAGCGAAGCAATGCTGAAAAGATTTTCACCCTCAGAAACCGTGTGCGAGGAGTAGTCCGGATAACCGTACTCCTCATTCGCCTCGGTCTGAATAAACTCAAAGGTGTATTCAAGGCGGTCGGGTCCGGGCTGTGAAGTTACGACAAGTGAAGTCATAATAGCGTAAAAGGGTGAATGTCCCGGAAGATAAAGCCGTTGCATTCCCATCTTCATCTGATACCTGAGCCTCATATAATCCACCATTGCGCGCTCACCGCAAAAAACTCCGCTGCCCGTCACCCTGCGGCATTTCTGTCCGGCGTCAAAGGCTCTGCCTCCCATATTCTGAAGGCTTCCGTATTCCGAAACCCTTCTGCCGTCCGAAATACGCAGGGTCTCGGGGTTGATATTGAAGATATAATCTCCGAATTTGATTTTTTCGGGTATCATCTCTGCACCTCCGACGTATCAGCCACCAAACGCAGCATCCGCCCCTCAACCGTATCCGAAATATACTGTTCGTCTGCGGATGCCGACGCCCTGTGACTCACCTCACGCACGTTGCCGCTGTCCGAAAAGCCGGATGCCGATCCGCCTGTCCTGCCGTAAGGCGTTTCGGAGATGGGACGCGGAATTCCGTTTTGCTCTTTCTCCGGACTTTTTTGCGTGGAGGCCGAAGCCTCCTCGCCGAAAATGCTTCCTGCCGTCCTTTCGGCAAGCAGGGTATACGCCTCGGACACGGTCGCGATCTGCTCATCCGTCAATCCCTTGAGAACCTCAAGACCCGACGAAAACACGCCTTCGCCGTTTCCGTTCTTAAGCACCGCGGCGGCAAGACAGGCTCTTTTTACCGTTTCGGGCGGAAAATCGAGCCCCTCCTCGTCGAGTCCCGAAGACAGCTCGGCCGCATCCTTTGTGACGTGAAGCATATCAAAGGAAGGCAGAGTACCGATAAGGTATTCCCCGCCCTCCATCATAACGGTGACCTGTGTCATTTAATACACATCCTTCCGGCGGCACTGACGGTGACCTTTTCAAGAAGCGTCTCGCCAAGAGCGGCCGACTCGGTCAGCCTGCTCCATATGCATCCGGAATATATGATGCGTCTGTCCGGCTTTACGATTACGATATTAAAATCCTCAAGCTCGTAAAAATCTACCCCGTCACTCATGGCGGAATCGGTCATACAGACCCTCGACAGCTCAAGGGTATAGGTCTTTTTGCCCTTGACGTTTGCCACCGCCTCATCAAGTCCGAAGGATTCGATAAGACGGTTTTCCTGCGACGCGGTGGTCTTATAGCTTTCGACCGCCGCGATCTTCTTACCGTCCACCTCGATGTAAACGTCCCTCGTAGTAGGGAAAATACAGTTTGTCATACCATTCTCCTTTCTACAGTCTTACGCTTGCCGAAACGCTGATACTGCACAGAGCGCAGGCAGGCGTAAAGGTCAGCGGCAAAATACAGACCGACGGATCGTCTTTGTCGGCCGTAACGCAGGGCACCTCGTAGTCGTCGATAAGTCCCTGACGGAGCTTTTCTTCGAGAAGAATTACCGTCTGCGACGAGATTGCTCTGCGGGTATCGGCGTTGTTCTTTGCAAAAGCAAGCCTTTCGGAAAGCATCTGCCTGACCTCTGCGATGACCTTATCGGCCGACGTTACGACCGACAGATCCCTGTAAGAATTGTCGGGCATACCGTCCACAGTCGTCCTCGAGGTAACGGCTCTGACTATCTGTGCACCCTTCGGGGTGTTCTCAACTACCGTTATGCCGCAGGAGATCGCCTCAACAACCTGTGCGTCGCGGAGCTGATCGTCGACGGATATACCGTCCATCATTCTGCCGGTCAGGGTTCTGCCCGATACGTAGCCCTCGCAGACCGCACCCGCAACGGCGGCGCCCGCAAGAGCATAGGAGCTGACACCCTTGAAGCTTACGCTCTGACCCGTTACGACGGCTCTCTCGCTGTTGAGTGAGCCTGCAAGGCTTTGAGCCGACTCAAGGCTGTCTGCCGCAATAACGCAGATCCTTTCCCTGCCTGCCGCCGAATCCGAAGCACAGCTTTTGCAGACCGCTTCGGCGGCGTCAACCACGGTGCAAAGCACCGCCGCGACGTCCTCTCTGGCGGATGCCTCATCCAGCAAAAGCTGAAGCGTCATATCACCGCCGGGGCAGGCGGCGTATACCTTTGCGGCGCCGTTTTCAAGAGCTGCCGCACAAAGCACGGCGAGATCTCCCTGAGACTCGTTGCCCTCAAAGGGCGTTTTGCCCCTTACCGCCTCAAAGATTTTTCCGTCCCCCTCAGCAGAACCGCTGATAATGAAGACGGAGCGTCCCTTTGCACCGCGGGAGAATATCTCACCCCTGCTGACGTAAACTCCGGGACGGAGAAATTCAGTTTTTTCTGACATAGCTCTTCTCTCCTTTGATCTTTATGTCCTTGATCTGAGGGCAGGCGGAATTTTCACTGACGGCCAACATTCCCGAGAAGGCGACCGACAGATCGAGCACCAACGCACCGCAGGTGCGCTCGTGACGCATCTCGCCGCTCTTTACGGATGCTATTCCGGGGATACCGAGCAACGCCTGTACCGCTTCGCCCATAATACGGTAACACTCCTCACCCTCGAAACGGTGGGGTATGTTGATACTCACCTTGACGACCGCGGTACAGCGGTAGGCAGTGCCGTTATCGCAGGGGACGGTTCCGCCCGCCGACGTTTCAACCGAATAAAAGCCCACCCCGATAACGGGGAAAGCCAACGGCTCGGTCTTTTTTTCGGCGGTATACTCCTTTACCACCCTTACCCCCTCAAGGCCGTCGAAGGAGCTCAGTACCGCCGCTACGCGGTCGGTGATCTCTGTAATAAAGGACATTACTCCGCCTCCCTTGCTTTTTTAAGAACGGCACGGTAATAGATTACCTCGTCCGAAAACCATACGGGCTCGGCGATTACGAAATAATAGCTCATACCGTTACTCCTTATGACGTCGGTCTCGTCAAGAATCGTAACGTCTACCGATGCAGGACCGATATAAAGAAACCTCGATTCGCTGGCGTCACCGATAGGTGTTTTGACCGTCTCGAGGTACATCTTGGATTTGTATCTGAGGGGCTGTATAAAGGCGTAAAACTCCCTGCCATCCTTGGGAAGCGAGGTCCTGACACCGTATTTCTTCATCTTGAGCTCTACTTTTTGGGCTTGATTCACGGCGTTACCCTCATAAAAACGAAGCCCGTCCTGTCCGAAAGCATATAGCCGGCATCCTCCATGCTCTTGTTATATACCAGATTTGCCAGCTTGATGACCTCTCCGTGCTGCTGCCTGATGCTGATATCACCCGCAGTGATCTCAGCCGATTCTCTCGTCATCTCAAGTATGACGTAGTCGCGGAAGGCCTCTGCGGCGGCGGCAGCCTCTAAAATACGCTTTTCGTTTTCATTTTGAGGCGCTCTCAGAACCCTCGAGCTTACGCGTGCAACGGCCGTCTGTATAAGCTGCCTGTATTTTTCTATCTCGCTTTCGTTCATAGGGGCATAAACCGTAAAAATTTTTATAACCTTATCTATATCCATCCTGACCTCCTCGGGGCCGCTTTTGCGGCCCCTTATGCTTGTATTGCTTAGTTGAGGGAGATTACCTTCGAGGCGTCTGCAAAGATCTTTGCAAAGCCGGCAATAGAGGTTATCGCCGCTCTCTCAAGCTGTCTGTCGATGAGCTTGTCATAGTCGACCCTGATATCGTCGGCTACCACCATCTCAAGAGCGCAGTTCTTGTCAAGTCCGATAAGCTTACCGGCGGGAACGAGATTGCTCTTGACTATCTTTGCGCCGAGAGGAGATACCAGTCTGCCGGTCGCCTGGAAATTGAGACCGGTTGCGGGATCCTTGAACTCCTCTACCGCAAGCATGGCTGCCATGGCTTCGGGAGAAGCAACGAATGTGTTGAGCTCATAGGGCTCAAAGCCGTTCCACATAGCAATGAGATCCTCGTAGGAAAGACCTGCGGCGCTGTCGATAAGCTTCTGAACGGGAGCCGCGTTGTCGTTTCCGTCGCCGTTGATAAGAACGTTTGCGGCGTCGGCAAACTGCTGACGGGCAATGTACGCACCTATCTGACGCAGTGTAACGGTAAAGAGGTCAAGGCGCTGGAATCGCAGAGCCTCGTAGGAAGCAACCAGCATTCTGCCGCGCTTGTGCAGCGAAACGAGGTTGTCCTGTGTGGTGATTCTGGTACGGGGAATCTCTGCTCCCTCCGCAACGTCCTTAAGCTCCTTGTCCGAATCGGCAGGAACGGAGGTGATGGTGCGGTAGTCCATGGAATCAATGCGGGTAGTGGTCGCAACGATGTCCGAAAGCAGATTTGCACCCTCGGCACCCTGACGTACCGCTCTTGCAACGTATTCGGGGAAGAGTGCCGCCGAATCGGTTGTCTTGAAGAACTTCTCAACCGTATCGGAGGAGGCTCCGCCTACCTTGATGTCAAATCTCTTGAGCTGGCGCTGAAACGCGTCAAGCCCTGCAAGAGGAGTACCCTCGTACTGCTCCGAGGGGTCAAGCTCCTCAAGGGTCTTTGCAAACCCCTTTGAGGAGGCGTACATACCCTTTTCAAGTCTTATGCTGTCGTAATTCATTCTGATTTTCCTCCTTACATAATGAAGGTCACGGTAGCTGCCTGCTCGTCGACCTCGACTACAAGGCGCATGATACCGGACGATGCCGCAGTAACGCCGCCGTTGCCGTCGGCAGAAAGCTGTGTGAAACCGAGTGCGGGAGCGCTGCCGGTATATCCGAGGGTAACGGCACCGTTCATCTTAACGGCACACATACCGTTTCTGACACCGACAACGACACCGCAAAACTCTTCGCCCGAAGCGGCTGCCGCAACGGTGCAGTTTTCAGAGACCTTTACGGGAGTATTCTCCTCAACGTCACCGCACATAAAGGTGGCGCATTTATCGAAAAGTCCGTCGTATGAGATTTTCATTTCTTTTTCTCCTTATATTTTGAAATATTCATTCTCGCTGCCCTGCTTCAGTGAGCGTTTGGCCGCGAGCTGTGAGCCGGTAAGGCCCTTTTCAGCCGCATTTTTCATTTCGCGGCGGCAGGTCTTGAGCTCCTCGATCGACATTGCAGAAAGCAACGTTTCGCCTACGAGTGCGCTACCGTGAGGTGATACCGCGGCGAATCTTTTGATCTCGCGGTACAGCTCGTTTCTGTACTCCTCCTCGAACGGCACCGCGTCGTCTGCCGTCTTTACGGCTTCAGCGGGCTGCTCACCCGAAAAGGACTTGGTAACCCCTGCCGCCTTCTGGGCGGGTACCGCCACGAAGGACCATTCGTAGGCATCGAACGGCTCCGAAAGAATATTACAACAGAGCACCTTTTTGCCGCTCTTTCTGTAATATCTGCCCTTGACGTGACCGCAGGCCTCCTCGCGGGTGTTCTTCCCGCAGACGGTGCACTCCGATCTTGCAACCGAGCAGCTCACGGATACCTCCTTGCTGATTCCGCCCTCGACCTGAGCTATAAAATCGGCGTTTGAGGGGGTGCGCAGACAGTAAGCCTTTGCCTTAAGCGCGGCATACGGCTCACCCTGACGGTTAAGCCTTACGGGATCGGTCTCCACCCAGGTCTTGTATACCCTCGCGGTCTGATCCTTAGCCTTCATCGAATGATCGAAAATGCCGCTTTTGCCCACGAACATCGGGGCAAGTCCCTTAAGTGCCTCGGTCGAAAACCTGTCGAAATCCCTGTCGGTCTCGTTGTCACACAGCGTGACCGTAAAGGTGAACACCTCGTCGGCACCAAGGGTTTTGAGTGTATATGCGTTGATCAGCCCGAGCTCCTCCGAGAGCTCCTCGGCCGCTCCGCCTATGATTTGATTTTCCATGCTTTACTCTCCTTTTGCCCTGAGGCTGTGCTCGATCTGTTTTGCCTGCATACGGTACAGCTCGGCTCTGGCAAGCTCGGTCTCGTCGAGCAGCGATATGTTATCCCATACCACGCTGTGCTCGTCCGAAAAGCCGTGAATATTGAGCCACAGCGAGCAAATACGGTTTATCACGGGTGTAATCACCCTTCTGTACGCCTCGAGCTCGCTGGTCAGCATATCCGCCTGCTGCGAGGACATTCTTTCGGTCGACGACCAGCTCAGTCCCAGCATAAACGGAGGTATGCCCATTTTGGCGACGATCTGCTCAAGCATCTGTCTTGCCGGAACCTCACAGTCAAGCACCTGACTGTCTGCACCGATCACCCTGATATCGACGTCACCCATGGCAACGAAATCGCTGACGGTTCCGTCACTGCGCATCGCCTTGGACCATTCCGAGGCTATCATCTGCGCCCGCTCCCTGCTGCCGACTCCACCTTCGGGAGGCTTGCAGGTAACCGCAAAGCGAAGATTTCCCACGCGGTCAAAGTTGATCTTTTCGGTGTTATAGATCTTGAGCAGTACCGAGCTGACAAAGGGCAGCGACCAGAGCACCGATGTGCCGAAGGGACGCTCGGGGGTAGGATCGTGAGCCGACAGAAGTATGAGATCGGGACGCGGCACGGGTACGGCGCGCGCCCCCTCTCTGCGGCATACGTCCACCGTCAGCGGATCGTCCCCAACGATTAACTCCACGTCACCGACGGAAGCATTGTAAAGACCTGCTATATCAAGCGTCCTTTTATCAAGAATGATCTCTCCTATTCCGGTACCGTAGAGCATCATCTGCTCAAGGTACTGTGAAAGAAAGGCGTCGATACCCTGAGAGCAGCTGCCGACCCTGACGCTGTTCAGGAATTTCTGAAGCCCCTTTTCGGCGGCAGGATGATTACACTCCACCTTAAAACCGCCGACCAGCCGCACGGTCTTCTGTATTGCGGCGGAGATGATCGGAATACCCTCGGCAAGGGACGCGTAAAGCCTTGCCTCGGGCGTCATCAGAGGAACGTAGCGGTCGACCGCCCCGAAGGGGTGGCTTTTCGAGGGTGCCGTCTGAACGAAGATCGTCTGTTCCTCCTTTTTCTTTTCTTTCATGCTGTGCATCCTTTCTGTGCAAACGTTACACGGATCGTCAGAATGTGTTGTTTCTCCTGCTGGACAAAACGAAGAAGCCGTCATCGCCGCGGAGAACGGTCGCGACAAAGTACCGAATATCGTCCATCGCGTGATCATTCTCTTTTATCGGGCGGTCCTTCGCGCCGCTCTCATCCCAGCGATAAAGGGAAAACTCCCTGACGGCGGCGTCGCAACCTCTGCATATTCTTATCTCACCCTTGGTAATCGCATCGCCTACGTAGCGGATGCCGTCGATAACGTCGTTTTTTGCAGGTATGGCCGAAAACCTTCCGTGCCGCCTGATAAGGGTGATAAAAGAGGCAGCGGAGGGATCGCAAACGACCCCCTCGATCCTTCTGTCCCCTGCGAGTGCGCAGAGCTCGCGATAATATTCCTCGTCCGTCTTTTGCTGTCCGTGCGCCTTTGAACTGTAATAGTACTCCTTAAGACGGTACCACACCCCGTCCCGCAGTCCCCACAGACCGAGCGAAAAGGGGTTTACGGTACCGTAATCGCAGGAGATATAGTACCTCTCGCAGTCCTCGGGCGGGTCGCAGAGCTCCTCCTCCCTGAAGCAGGGATAAATGAGTCCCTCTGCCGCTACCCATCTGCCCTCAACGAATCTTTCGTAAAAGGTACCCGAATACAGTTTCTTGTACCTTTCCACGATCTCCTTTGAGAGCGAAAGATTGTCCTCCATGGTAAAATGCAGATAAAGTGCGTTCTTCTCCCGTGCCTTTTTGATCCACTCACGGTAGAACCAATGGGCGGGATTTTCGGGGTTGCAGCTGAACCAGAGGCGCGAGCCGCTGACCGAGCATCTCGCGATTGCCTGCTCAACGAAGGAACGGGGCATCAGCGCAACCTCATCGAGCAACACTCCGCAAAGGGTAATACCCTGTATGAGTGCGGCCGAGCCCTCATCCTTTCCCGAAAAGAGATAGATGAGCGCCTTTCGCTTTCCCCGCGTCACCTCAAGAAGGCTTCCCGCCGATCTCAGACGGCACTCGAAGCCCATCGAGCCGAGCTGGCTCATAAGGGGAGTCACGATGTTTCGCCTGAGCGAGGTCACCGTCTTACCGCAGATTGCAAAGGTGCCGCATTCAAAGGCCGTAAGCGCCCAGATCACGAAGGAAACGGAGGTACAAAGGGTCTTGCCGCTTCTGACGGCACCGTCGCATATTATGGCATCCCTTTTTCTGTACCTGCTCTCCTGACACCACCAGGTAAGCACCGTAAGCTGCTTTTTTGAAAATGGTGCGAGCTTCATTCCTCTTCCTCCCGTATCAGGTCGGCACCGCGCTGTATCGCGCTGACGAATTCGCTCATACCGCTCTCGCCCTCTGCCGAAGCAGAAAGCTCGGACAGCTTTTCAAGTGCCTTTATGCGGTCGAAGAATTTGATCTCCATACCGCCCCCCTTGGGACGCTTTATTTCGGCCACCGAAAAAAGATCCATCCGCTCAAGCTCCTGAGGGGTGGGAGGCTCCTCCGCATACAGCAGCCTGACGGCGTCGCTCGTACTGCCGAAGGCTATCCTGCTCAGCCCTGCCGCCGCCTCACTGCGGTTTTCACTCCGCCTGAGCGACGCAAGCTTCGTGCGTATCCGTTTTTCTCTCAGAAGCCGCATCCCCGTCCTTTCGGGAAAAAGTCTGTACCCTGCGCGCGCCGCCGCGTCTCTTGCACTGCGGCAGATCAGATAATATTCGCAAAAAAGCGTTTCCTTATCGCTCAGGGATCTTTGTCTGCTCGTTGCCATTTTTCGCATCCTTTCTTTTTGCACGGACTGTAAACTACGCAAAAAGACGGATAAGTTGCATCGAAACGTGCAACCAACTGCGAAAAAATCAAAAATTTTCGTTTTCCTGAAGATTTTTGAATCTGTTCACCTCTTTTTTCTTTGATCCGGTGCACGAGGCAACACGGATAAATTTCCGATCTTTTTGCAGGGCGCAAAAAATAAACCCGCACTCCTTGTTGAAAAGAGTGCGGGTTTGTGATATATTTGTCTCATAAAAATAAAAGGTAGGTCAGAAATGGAAAAGCCGCGGCAATTTTTCAAAAAAACCGAATTTCTCGTCCTGTTCGCAGGGCTCTCGCTCGCCGTTGACGTCGTCGGAAGCTTCAACCGCACGGTGCTCGCCTTCGGAATACTGCTCCTCACTTCGCTCGTCGGCGTGGTACTGCTATTTTGCGACGATATAATACCGGCGCTCGGCAGCTCGCTCGTCGTCTGCCTTGCGGCCGCAAGGTGCTACGATGCGTACCCCCTCTTTATGGGACGCCCCGTGATATTTGCAACCCTTCCCGTTGCCGCCTTTACCGTCGCGGCGCTGATCTTCAACGTGATACGTTACCGCCGTCCCATACGGGCAGGGCGAAGCGTGCGGGGAATAATCGCCGTATCGGTCGCCGTAACCCTCGGCGGACTCGGCTCGATCCCCTTTGCGGACTACCTGTCGGCAATCTACTACGTCGTCTTCCTCGGCGTAGGAATGGTGGCACTCTACCTCGTGTTCAAATCAAGGCTGTATGAAACAGAGGGCAAAGGCCTCACCAAACGCCTCGCCGTAATGCTCTGTGTGATCGGACTGTTCGCGGCGGTGCTGACCGTCAGATCCTTCGCGTGGGATCTCGGCACCATAATTCAAAACGGCGGAGAGGTCCCCGACTGGAAGTTCAGAAACAACTTCTCCACCTTTATGATGATCTCGATGCCCGCTCCCCTCGTCTTTGCAAGAAAGCGTCCGTCGGCGATTCTGCTGACGCTGGCGATATATCTCTCGATGATACTTCTCGGCTCCCGCGGCGGCCTTTTTATGGGCACGGCCGAGCTGGTGCTCTGTACCGTGTTTATGTCGGTAGCCGACCGCAAGCGCCGTGTCTTTTATATCGGTGCACTCGTCCTCTTTGCTCTTGCCGCCGCCTGCGCCGCAGGCTTCGTGCTTGACTATTTCTCCTCACGCACCGGCGGAGGACTGATCTCGTCGGGCGAACAGCGTGCAAGGCTCCTCGTCCGCTCGTTTGAGGATTTTCTGAACGCCCCCATCTTCGGACAGGGTCTCGGCTATAAGGGCAACTACGACGTCTACACCCCGAAAACGGGCGCAATGGGCTGGTATCATATGATGATACCGCAGATAATCGGAAGCATGGGAACCGTCGGAATTCTCGCCTACGGCTACCAGTTCTTTAACCGTATGAAGCTCGTTCTGCTCGCCAGAGACTACAATGTCTGGATACTATGTCTTTGCTATTCGGGACTCTTCCTGATGTCGCAGGTCAATCCAGGAGAGTTCTGTCCCTTCCCCTACGAGCTGCTTGCCGTGATAATCTTCGCGGTAGCCGAAGGCGACCGCCCCGCCCTAAACAAAAAATCCGCATAAAAGAAAGCTCCCGATCTTAACTCGGGAGTTTTCTTTTGAAGACTAAAAAACATCCGCAGAGCTTCTGCGGATGTTTTGTGTTAATTGGATTTAGACGTCCTTTTCGCCGGCTCCGTTAATATACATACGGTTGTATATCTTAAGGGTACAGCCGCTGTTGGTGTAGGAAGATCCGTTGTATCTGAGGGAGTTGATAACAACAGCGCTTCCGCCACTGAAGACGTGCATGACGCCGGTGCCCGAGCCGCCGATATTATCTGCGCCGATGTTGACACAGAGCAGATTAGCAGCATTTGAGGACTTGACGAGGGTCTTTACACCGTAGGAGAAGCAGTTGAGGATCTTCTCGTTGCTGCCGCTTACACGGATAAATTCGGTTGTAATTCTGGTAACGGGATCAAACACCTGTGTGAAAATAGATATTTTACCGTTATTTTCAGATTCAGGCATCGCCATATATCCGCAGCGCGAAAGAACGGTAGCGTTCTGCAGGCAGTTCATGATCGTGCCGTTTCCGCCGCTGACGTTCATAGCGTTGACCATGCAGCATCCGACGAAATACTGAATAACGTGCTTGGGGCAGCTGCGGAAATCAATTCCGTGGCTGGCGCCGGCAATACAGATATTGTTCGCGTAAACTCCGGTGCCCTTACCGCGTACCGCGTAGGCATAGTAGTTATAGCTCTTGGAGGAGTGCAGCTTACTTATGTTATCGCCGTAACTGAAGAAGATACCCGAGATACCTGCGTTGTCGCCGTTAAGGGTTACGAGTGCGGTAGCACTCTCGGCAGCAGACGCGCTGGATTGTGTTGCTTGCTTGTTGACAAGCACGGTACCGTATGATCCGACACGCTGAGCAACCGAGCTCGAGCCTCTGAGCTCAACGTTCTTGGGAACGGTAAGTCCGGTAGTAATTGTGTACTTGCCGGCTGGCAGATATACAACACCGCCGCCCGCATTGCCGACCCTGGTAAGAGCCGCCTGGATGGTCGCTTCGGAAGCGTTTTTGGCAACCTTTTCGAATTTGCTGCCCGAGTTCTTGGTTGAAAGGGTAGTGTCAACAGTATAGCTGCTGAGGTTTGTATTCATTGAATTTTCAATAATATTTCCGTGCGTTTTTCCACTGAGAGTAACACCGCTGAGCTTGAATGTACCGTTCTTGCTGGTAGCATTATAGATGCTATAACTGCTGCCTGCTATTGAACTGTTGGCAATGTTGTAGCCCCAACGATAATCAATAGTAGTAAGTCCGCTTCCGTAGGTTCCCGAAGCTACGTATATACCGTATACGCAGTTGCTTATCTTAAGCTTGTAGAAGGAACCGGCTCCCATGTATCTCGTCGTGACGCAGGGGAACTCAATGCCGTTCTTGCAGCCCGAAATCTCGATGTTGTAGTACTGCTGCTGCTCTGCGTCAGTAATGACCATTCCCGAGGCGTTGGCCTTGGTGTAGGTCTCGATTGCCGAAGCCGTGGCCTTGGTAAGACCCGAGCCTGCATTTGCCCAATACTTACTGCTGACAACGAGTCCGTCAACCGTTCCGACGTCAGCGGAGTTATGTATCTCAACGCCGCTCTTAAGGAAGGTGCCCTTGAGATTTTTAACCGACATCATCTCGTGGGCTGTGGAATTGACCGAGCCGACGCCGCGGTATCCGTTGATAACGGTGCAGTTTTTGATCGTGCAGAGCATTCCGTTTACAAAGAAGGTAAAGGGATAGCTCTTGACGCTGCTGATGCTCTGGTTGGGATAGTAGACCGTCAGACCGACGACGCCTGCGCTGGGCTGAATGTTAAAGAGTCCGGTATTGACCGCCGTGCTGGTCGAAACGTAAGCCATGATTATGGTTCCGTATGCGGTACCGCTGTCAGGATCCTGATAATCACCGCGGAGCGTAACGCCCGTAGGAATAGTAATGTTGCTGCTGATGCGGTACTTACCTGCGGGCATCCATACGGTGCCGCCGCCGGCAGACGAAGCCGCGCTGATTGCGCTTCTGATTGCAGAGGTCGCATCCTTTGCGCCGGTATTGTCAGCGCCGTACTCGGTAACGATATGATCCGCAACAACGATATCGTCGGTGGTATACTTGGTCTTGACGATATGGCTGCCCGTCTTGGTAACGACGGTTGATGAAGTGGGCTTGCTGGTGGTAGTAGTATTATTGTTCGTGCTGCTCACTCCACTGTTTGAGGCGGTCGTGGAGGTGCTGTCCTGCGACTGTGTGACACTGTCATCCGAGGAATCGTCAGCACTTGTGTCGGTGCTGTCGTTGCCGTCTCCGCCCTGAGCCTCTTCGGAAGCGTCAATCGAATTGTCCGCATTTCCCGCATCTGAAGACGTCTGATCTGCATTGCAGGCAGAGAAAACGATCAACGAGAGGCAGAGGAAAATCGCCAGAAAAACCGAAAGTATTCTTTTCATTAGCGTTTCATCCTTTTCTGATTATTCTTGACGGGTAAAAAAAGACATACCCGCATCTATACACAGTGATTATATCAGTAAATCACAGGCATTTCAAGCAAAGTATGTCTTAAATCCGATAAATATTATTAAATTAAGTGGAATTCGCCGTCATTTTCCGACTGTTTGACCAAAACGAAAGAAATCCGCGCGAAAAATCAGGCAAGTGACTTAACGTGGCTGATAAATCCCGCAGGATCGTCCGAGCCGAAAAGCGCAGAACCCGCAACCAGCACGTTTGCTCCCGCCTCGATAACCAGCTTTGCAGTCTCGCGGTCGATTCCTCCGTCAACCTCGATGTCAAGCTCAAGACCGCGGCGATCTGCTTCCTCGCGAAGCGCCTTGATCTTGGGCAGAGAAACAGGCATGAACGACTGACCGCCGAAGCCCGGCTCAACCGACATTACGAGCACCATTCCCACCTTGTCAAGATAGGGGAAAACGGCCTCGGCAGGGGTGCCCGGCTTTACCGAAATTGAAGGCACGGCTCCGCACTCCTTTATCAGATCAAGGGTGCCGGGAACGTCGCTCTCGGCCTCAACGTGGATGGTGATATAGTCGGCACCCGCGTCGGCAAACTGCTTGATATACCTGTGTGGCTCCTCGATCATCAGATGAACGTCCATAGGCACGTCGGTGTATTTGTTAAGCGACTTAAGCACGGGAATACCGAAGGAGATGTTGGGGACGAACATTCCGTCCATAACGTCAAAGTGGAACATTCCGCTTCCCGCCTTCTCCATGCGGTCGCAGTCTGCGCCGAGCTTTGAAAAGTCGGCCGAAAGCAGTGAAGGTGCAACAATAATTTTTCTGTTCATTTTACTCGCCTCTAAGTTCCTTATATGTGGTGTACCGCGGTTAATCCTTCATTCCGCAGCACTTTTTATACTTCTTGCCGCTGCCGCAGGGACAGGGATCGTTGGGGCCGATCTTGTTTTTGACGGTACGCGTGGTACCCTTCTTGTCCGTGCCGTCTCCCGAGCCCGTCGAGGTAACCTTCGCAACCTGCTCACGCTCGGTATCCTCCTTGCGGCGGACGCTTACGGTGAGGATGCGCTTTGCGGTCTCCTCCTTGATAGCCTCGGTCATACCGTTGAACATATCGTAGCCCTCGTTTTTGAACTCGATAACAGGATCGTGCTGACCGTAGGCTCTGAGATAGATTCCGCGGCGAAGCTCATCCATAGCGTCGATGTGATCCATCCAGTGGGTGTCAACGCTGCGAAGCAGTACCACTCTTTCGACCTCGCGCATAAGCTCGCTGCCGATCTCCTCTTCCTTGGCGTCGTAGAGCTTGACGGCACGTTCCTTGAGCTCCTTTACGATATCCTCCGCCTCAAGCTGATCGAGCTGACGGCTGTCATATCTGAAATCTCCGTCGGAGCAGAGCCAACCGCCGAAGCTCTCGCGAAGGGATGCAAAATTCCACTCCTCTGCGATCTGCGAGGGGGGACAGCTGAGCGAAACTGCGCTCTCGATCACGTCGTTTATCATCTTCTCGATCGAAGAACGGATCTCCTCGCCGTCGAGAACCTTATTGCGCTGAGCGTAAATGATCTCGCGCTGCTGGTTCATTACGTCGTCGAACTCAAGAACGTTCTTACGGGCGGCAAAGTTACGGGACTCGACCTTACCCTGAGCCGACTCGAGGGAATTGGAAAGCATCTTTGAATCTATCGGCTGATCCTCTTCGATTCCCATGGTGTCGAGGATCGCATATATTCTGTCACCGCCGAAGAGACGCATCAGATCGTCCTCGGCCGAAACAAAGAACCAGGACTCACCGCAGTCACCCTGACGTCCTGCGCGTCCTCTGAGCTGGTTGTCGATTCGCCTTGAATCGTGACGCTCGGTGCCGAGAATGAACAGACCTCCGGCCTCCCTTACCCTTTCGGCCTCGGGAGCGATCTCGGACTTGAAGCGGTCAAGCAGCCCGGCATAGGTGCTTCTTGCCGAGAGTACCGCCTCGTCATCAGTCTCAAAGTAGCTGGTCGCGGCGGAGATCATCTCCTCCTCAAAGCCCTGCCTTCTCATTTCCGACTTGGCAAGATATTCGGCGTTACCGCCCAGCATAATATCGGTGCCTCGACCGGCCATGTTGGTAGCGATGGTCACAGCGCCGAACTTACCCGCCTGAGCAATGATCTCGGCTTCCTTCTCGTGGTGCTTGGCGTTGAGAACGTTGTGCTTGACTCCGTTGGCCTTGAGTATTCTCGAAAGAACCTCACTCTTTTCAATGGATATCGTACCGACGAGGATGGGCTGACCCTTTTCGTGGCAGGCCTTGATCTGACGCAGTACTGCGGCAAACTTTCCTCTCTCGGTTTTAAATATACTGTCGGGATGATCTATTCGGATCATGGGCTTGTTGGTGGGAACCGCGATTATATCAAGGGCGTATATCTCCTTGAACTCGGTCTCCTCGGTCATAGCCGTACCGGTCATACCCGAAAGCTTTTCGTAAAGTCTGAAGTAGTTCTGGAAGGTGATGGTCGCAAGGGTGCGGGACTCGTGTGCAACCTTTACCCCTTCCTTGGCTTCGATGGCCTGATGCAGACCCTGATTGAAGCGGCGGCCGTACATAATTCGTCCGGTAAACTCGTCGATAATATATACCTGATTGTCGCGGACGATGTAGTCGATGTCCTTTTTCATGATTCCCCACGCACGGATGGCCTGATTTACGTGGTGAGCAATCGTCATATTCTCAACGTCGTTGAGGTTTTCGATTCCGAAATACTCCTCTGCCTTTCTGACACCCTCGGCAGTAAGGGTAACTGTGCGTGCCTTTTCGTCAACGATGTAATCGCCCTTGATATCCTCGTTGTCCGACTTGGAATCAAGCTCCTTGACCCTCGTCGCCTTCATCCACCTTGCAAGGTTGTTTGCGCGGTCGTAGAGGTCGGAGGACTTATCTCCCTGTCCCGAAATGATAAGCGGAGTTCTCGCCTCGTCAATGAGTATCGAGTCGACCTCGTCAACGATGGCAAAGCTGTGCCCGCGCTGTACCTTGTCGGTCTTGTAAATAACCATATTGTCACGCAGATAATCGAAGCCCATCTCGTTGTTGGTGCCGTAGGTAATGTCGGCGGCGTAGGCCTCTCTGCGCTCGTTGCTGTTGAGTCCGTTGACGATGAGTCCGCAGGTCAGTCCCATGTAACGGTAAACCTTGCCCATCCACTCACTGTCGCGGCGTGCAAGATAATCGTTGACGGTAACGATGTGTACGCCCTTACCGGCGAGCGCGTTGAGGTATGCGGGGAGGGTTGCGACGAGGGTCTTACCTTCACCCGTTCTCATTTCGGCGATTCGTCCCTGATGCAGAATGATACCGCCGAGTATCTGCACGGGGAAGTGCTTCATACCGAGCACGCGCCAGGAGGCCTCACGGCAGGCGGCAAACGCATCGGGCAGAATATCGTCAAGGGTCTCAAGCCCCTCAAGGCGATCCTTAAGACGCTGGGTAGTGCCCTTGAGCTCTTCCTCGCTCATTGCGGCGTATTTGGACTCAAGATCAAGCACCTTCTGCTGGATAGGATAGATCCTCTTGAGCTCCTTCTCGCTGTAATTACCGAATATCTTTTGTAACAGACCCATTTGATTACTCTCCGTTCCGGGCTATTTTATAGTATTATACAACCAATATATGAACAAATATAGTATGCGTATTTATTTAAGGTCGGTTAATATCTCAACCGAAAAGCAGTCTTGCGGTCACGGCGTTTGAAACCAGAAATCCTTGCGGCGTGAGCGAAACCCTGCCGCCCTCGTCCGTTGCCAGCCCCTGACGGTTCAGAAGCCGTACCGTCTTTATTACCGCGTCCTCACCGACGCCGTTCTCCCCTGCCGCGGCAAGGATCAGCTCAAGCGGAGCACCCTCGGTCAGACGAAGCAGCAGCATTGCCCGTTCCTGAAGCGAGCCTCCCTCGCCGTCCTCAACCGCAGGGCCACCCGAAAGATAACCCCCGAGATCCCTCTCGCGGTAAAAGCGCTTTCCGCCGAGAAATGAATGTGCCGCAGGACCGACACCCAGATATTCCTCACATCTCCAATAGCGGAGATTGTGTCGGCTCTCGTAACCGTGGCGTGCGAAGTTTGAAATTTCATACTGCAAAAGCCCCGCCTGTGCAAGCCTTTCGCAGGTATACAGATATATTTCGGACGTTTCGTCCTCATCGGGAAGCTGCGGCGGATTTTTGCCGAAGGGGGTATCCTTTTCAATCTTCAGCATATACGCCGAAATATGCTCGGGCTGTACCGACGTCACAAAATCGAGCGTATCGGCAAGACTCGAAAGCGTCTGTCCGGGAATACCGAGCATTACGTCGGCTGAAATATTATCAAAGCCGACCCTTCTCGCCGCCGATACCGCCTGCTCGAAATCATCACGGCTGTGCCGCCTGCCGAGCATTTTAAGCTCCGCGTCCGACGCCGACTGCAATCCGAAGGAAATTCGGTTGACCCCTCCCTGCCGAAGGATCCGCAGGGTATCCTCAATAGCCGACGAGGGGTTTGCCTCGCAGGTAACCTCGGCATCCGGAAGGGTAAACCTCCCCACCGTATGAAGCAGCCTTTCAAGCTCTCCGGCCCCTAAAACGGTCGGAGTGCCGCCGCCGATGTATACCGTGTCAAAGCACAGTCCGCCGCTTTCGGCCGTCTGAATTATTTCGGCGCACTCCCTGTCAACGCAGGCGGTCTTTAACTCGTCCGACGCCGCAAAGGAGTAAAAATCGCAGTAATTGCACTTGGAATTGCAAAAAGGAATATGGACGTAAAGTCCGACGCTTCTGACGCTCATTCCGACTTTTCGCTGTCGGCAGCATCCTTGTCGCCGCCGAGACCGATAAAGGCGCTCAGATCAAACGTGCGCGTTGCAGGGCATCTGCGCAGGGACTCGAAAAGCTCCTTGAGGCAAAGCACGAGCACCACCAAAAGGGCGATTGACAGCTTGGTCTGATCGAAAAGTCCCGAATCGTTCATACCGTACGCAACGTAGGTTGCGTATGACGCAATAATCGTAATTACGGGCACGTACCATTTATTTCTGTCGTAGAAGAAGAGGAGCAGCGAAAGCACGTCGGCAACGAAGAAATAGCGGTCGTGCATTCTCGGCAGAAGATAGGGCAGCAGCAGAGCCGAGATATAGAAAATATAGACCAGCTCCCTGTCCCCTATTCCGTCGCGGTGGGTAATGCAGAGATACATAAAGAGCAGTGCCGCAGCACCCGTCAGGAATATCGCCAGCATATTGAAGTTGTCAAACTCGACCGAACCGACAAGACGCCATATCGTCGGAGCGTTCATATGAAGATACGGATACTGTGACGCCTGATTGAAATAGATCGAGATACAGTCCATAAATCCACGTCCTGCAAAGAGGGTGGGAAGCAGCGTCGCAACGAAAACCACGGGGAACCATACGGCGTAGCGGAACTTGATGCGCTTTGCCACGAAGGCGATTATAACCGCGGGAAGAACGAATATCGCCTGAAGCTTAAAAGCAAAGGCGAGCGACCAGAGTATGACCGACCATCTTCCGTTTCTGCGCAGAGCCGCCCAGAGAGAGCCGACGCAAAACGCGCAGAATACCGCGTCGCACTGCGCCCACCAGGCACCGTTGAGGAAAACGGTGGGAATAGCGAGGGTGAGAAGATACGCCGCAAGGGACACGCGTTGATCCTTGGTTCTGACCGAAACGCACTGCATCACGAAGAAGGCAAGCAGTACGTCGAAGACGCAGGAAACGGCCTTGATGGCGGTAAGCACGTCAACTCCGGTACGGGAGATGATGAGCAGAATGTACATATACGGCACATTGTAGTCGCCGAGCTGCTGGGAAAGAGCCTCTCCCACGCTCAGAGGACGCAGGGTTTCCACCCAATTATAAAGAAAGGAGTTAAAATCGCCCGACATGAAATAGACGAGACAGACGCGCACGTAGATCAGGCAGGCGGTAACGGCCGCACCGAACAAAAAGGTGAGCGGATCAAAGCCGCGCTTGAGCACCAACGGTATCATGGAAAGCAGATAAATGACCGAAAAAGCCACTGCGGCAAACCTTTCGGACTCGAGTATCATGCTGTCCGCCGTCATTATAATAAAGAAATACATAACGACCGACAAAAACACCGACAGGCCAAGGCAAATGCCCATTTGCAGCTTATCGTCACGGGTCAGCTTGTTCATTCGCGTTTTCTCCTTTACGGGAAAATTTTATGCAAAACCGCTTTACGGCGCACCATCCCGCTAACGGTTACAGTTTAACTATTATATTATACCAGCATACTCCAATATTTTCAACATATTTATTCCCGCCATTCTCCGTTTCGTGCAGACCGACGTAGTTTTATCACACCGAAGGCAATTCATTATATTACTCCGGGCGTTTTAATATGGCTCCCCTTGTCAGGGGAGCTGTCATTGAGCCGCGCGAAATGACTGAGGAGTAGTCGTTACTCAGCCTTTTTTTGCACCGATCTTCGTTTTCTCTCCCTCCGTCTCGCTACGCTCGACAGCTCCCTCGTCAGAGGGAGCCGCAGTATCGTAGGGGCCGATGGCCCATCCCAAAGCGCCCCTTGCCTAAAGGGGAGAGGGCCGCGCGAATGCGTGGCGAGGGGATTGTAAACTGCACGCCAGCGCAAATATAACAGACCGTGGGATCGTAACCAACGGAGCTTAGCGGTATTGACAATCCCTCCGTCAAAATCTGCGATTTTGCCACCTCCCTTTACACAAGGGAGGCTGAGGTATTGCGTTATCGCAGGGAAAGCAATCCTTCTATGGCTCCCCTTGTCAGGGGAGCTGTCATTGAGCCGCGCGAAATGACTGAGGGGTAGTCGTTGCTCAGCCTTTTCTTTGTGCCGATCTTTATTTTCTCTCCCTCCGTCTCGCTGCGCTCGACAGTTCCCTCGTCAGAGGGAGCCACGGTATCGTAGGGGCCGACGTCCTCGACGGCCCGTTTCTCGTTTGCGGAGCAAACATATCGCGCCGAAGATACCCCGTTGCCTGAAGGCAACATATCGCAAATCCCGTCAGGAATTTATATCGCGCGTTGCGTTCACAAGAACTCAACGCATAACCTCCTGCCTGTAACGTAACGAAGCCCCGCGGTTTCCCGCGGGGCTTCGGCTGAAATATCAGCAACGAAAGGAGAAATAGAAATTATCTTGCTTTCTTACCGAAATAAACGGTAACGGATGCTGCCATAGCAGCGAGGAGTATGGCAACGACGACCATTGCGACGTTGACAGCATCTCCGGTAGCGGAGGTAACTCCCCAACCCTTCTGAGCGTCTGCAGCGGTGGGAACGATTCTGACGGCTGCAACCGAGAAGGAGCTGGAGGTAGGAGCGGGATTAACGGTAGCATTTCCGTGGTCGTGTGCAGTCATCTCGACGACACCGGTAAGATCGGTGCCTGCCTTGATCTGCCATACGAAGTGATACCAACCGGCTTCCCACTTTTGAACGCCCTGCTCCCAGGAATTGAGCTGGTAGACCTGTCCGCCGATTCCGTTTCTTCCGCCTTCCTTGAAGAAGCGGAATACGAAGTTGTTGGCGGTTACGCCGGTGATGTGTACCCAAGCGTCGAGATAAGCGCCGTTTACCTTGATGTCGGCTGCAGTCTCATCCGAAATGTCTACGGGGAATACGATACCGTCTTGCCAAGCACTCTCGGACTTGTAGGCCTGAGCCGAAGGAACTCCGGAAACGCCGCCCTTGAGGTCGGAGGTCTTGACGACCGAGATGTTAGCCGAGGTTACGGGCTTGACGTTGGCAACGTCCTTGGTGATGTTGGCCGAAACGAGGGTGGTACCAACCTCGTTGGAATCCTTCTCGTCGACAACGACGGGATCGGTGCCGTCCCAGGGCATCTCAGCATCAGCCTTGTTGGTGATGATTCTGGCGCAAGCAACTGCGAAGCCGCTCATTGCAGCACCGTGAGGCTCGAAGATAACTTCAGTAACTGCAGTAGCGGGCTGAGCAGCATTGATATCGCCTGCCGACAGATCCCATACGAGGTGGTTCCATCCGTCAACAAAAGTAGGAGCAGCACCGTTAACAAGCTTCTGGGCGCTGTTGACCTGATTAGTCCAGTTCTCGAGAACCGAACGAGCTCCCTTATTATAGGAACGAACTACAAAGGTCGAAACTTCTGAGGCCTTTTCGATCCAGACCCAAGCATCAAGATATCCGCTCTTGGCAGCAAGAGCAGTCTCAAGATCAACGCTCTCTGCAACGGGGAAGATTATTCCTTCCTTCTGGGCAGGATTGTCCATAAGGTAAGCTGAATCAGAGGGAACGCCTTCGGTACCGCCGGTAAGAGTATTGGTCTTAACAACCGAGATGGTTCCGGTGTTGCCGGTTGAGCCGTTAATCTCACCGACGTCGTGTGCATCCTTCTGAGCGGTAGCCGAAACGATGGTTCCGCCGACCTTGTTCTTGTCAACGCCGTTCTCAGCGTTCTTGTCGTCGTAGACGAGCTTCAGACTACCGATAGCAACGGTGTAGTTGCCCTTCGCACCGGCGTGCTCGTGGATAGAGTAACCGACGACCTTGCCACTGAGTCTGGTAGCATTGAAAGAACCGGCAGCAAACTGAAGATGGTTCCAGCCGTTCTGCATCTTGGTCTGGAGGCTGCCATACGAAGCAAAGTTGTACTCGGTGAAGGAAACGTGACCGTTGTTGTTAACGGTTCCGTAGTTAACACCGTAGTTTGCATCATCGTAGAGGCAGAGGATCAGGTTACCGACGGCAGTAACGTCGGAAACGTAGATCCACATATCTACGGTAATATTTGCGGCCTTGTCCTTAAAGGCTGAGAAATCGGTAGTATAACCGTTGAGCAAAGCCTTGTATCCGGGTCTTGTCTGACCGGGGTTGGTGTTCGGCTTGGCGTTTACGCGATAGGCAGTCGCGGGCGCTCCCGCCGGTAAGGTACCAAGATCGGCCGAATTAACGACAGCGTAGTCGTTGGTGTCTGTAGCCCAGGTGTTTGACATTTCGCTAACGTCTTTTTTAGCAGTGTCAGAAACGAATACAAACTCGTGAACCTTGGCGCTTGCAGAAATGCCTACGATGCACATGGTCGCAAGGATTGACAGTGCGATCACGACGGAAACGAGGCTTCTTGCGAATTGTTTCATGATTTTAATCTCCTTTTTATTATTTTATGTCAAAGAGAAATTTCTCTCCGTCATACGAAACGGATGTATAACCGAAACGACAGCCGCCGGCTCTCCGCCGCGCAACTTCCTGTGATTTGCGTAATTTAAGAAATCGTTTACGCAAGCTTGCACGTTTATTATGCCATAGCGAAATCGATTTGTCAATAAAAAAGGTGTAAATTAAGTAATTATTTTTTGTATTTGTTTTACATTCCCTCAACCCGTTGCAAATAAAAAAAGCAGAACGGCGAAAACCGTTCTGCTTCGTGTTTTATTGAGATTATTTCTTGCGGGCCTTGAGCTTCTTGGCTCTTGCTCTTGCAGCCTTCTTCTCGAGGCGCTTTGCCTTTTTGGCCTTTTTGATCTCTGCGGGATCTCCGCGCTTCTCTCTCCACCAAGCCCATACGGGAGATGAAAGGAAGACCGAGGAGTAGCAACCTGCGACGACGCCGACCGCCATGGGGAGAACAAAGCTTATGAGGTTGGTAAGACCGCCGACCCACGCGACCACGCATACGCAAACCAACGAAACGAAGGTTGCGAGCGAGGTGATGAGGTTTCTGGTAAAGGTCTGTCTTACACTCATATCAACGATCTCGTTGATGTCCATATCTCTGCCGTAGATCTTTCTGTTCTCTCTGATTCGGTCATAGATAACGATCGTACCGTTAAGAGAATAACCGAAGAGGGTGAGCACGACGGCGATGAAGTTACTGTCGAGGGTAAATCCGAAGATCACGTAGACGAAATACGCGATAATGATGTCATGGAAGAGGCAGAGCAGAGCGCAGATGGAGGCCGAAACGCCGCCGATCTTGCGGAATCTGAAGCCGATGTACACGGTGATGAGAAGAGCACCGAGAAGGGTTGCAAAGATACACTTGATGAAGAAGCCCTTACCCATTGTCGGGTTAACGCTGTTGGTCTCAGCGTTTTCCACCTTGTTATTGGGGAATGCCTTAACCATAGCGTCGTCAATCTTGGAAATGGTATCGGTGCTGAGCGCGGTGTTGTCTGCCAGCGTAACGTTTGCAAGCTGTGTCTCGCCGCTGATGTCACTGGTGAGCTGAACGTTGACCTTTTTACCGATGGTATCTTCGATCACATTCTCGATCTTCTCGGCGGTAAGCTCGCCGGTGTAGCTGTACTGGATTATCGTACCGCCCTTGAACTCAACGTCAAGGGTTACGCCGAAGATGACGTTCAGTACGATTCCGATGAGTATGATTGCTCCCGCTATGATAAGCGCAGGCTTACGGGCCTTAATGAAATTGAAGTTTTTCATTATTTGACACCTCCGTAAAGCCAGCTCTTACGCATGCATTTGAAGCTGGTGACACCCTTGGTCAGAACGCGCGAAGCGATAAGACCGAAGAAGAAGTTGGCGATTATACCGATAAGCAGGGTGTAACCGAAGGAATAGATAACGCCCGTGATGGTGTTGGAGATCGCAAATCCGGGGATAAGTCCGATGGTGTAGTTGTAGATGGTGGTAAAGAGCCACAGAACCTTTGACCAGAAGCCGCTCGAGGGTCCGAAGATACCCATGAGGATCGCAGCGACGATCATGGTAGCAATGTTACCGTCGACGATAGCCGAGATGGAGTTGTCAAAGCCGGCCTTTACGGCACCGTCCACCGTCTTACCGCGGCGGAGCTCCTCGATTATACGCTCGTTCGCGATTACGTTACAGTCAACGCCCATACCGATCGAGAGGATGATACCCGTCAGACCGGGGATGGTAAGCGTGAAGCTGTCGGCAAACGAGAAGAATCCGGAGGTGCAGGCAATGATGAAGGCGATCTGCCCGAGCAGAGCGATGCAGGCGATAAATCCGGGCAGACGGTAACGGAAGATCAGAATGAGACAGATAAGCACGAATGCGATTATACCGGCCAGGATCATGATCTCAAGAGCCTTTTCACCCAGCGAGGGGTTGATTATGCTGAGGCTCGAATCGTCAACCGAAAGCTTGAAGGGAAGCGTACCGGCGTTGATCTGGTTAGCAAGTTCGGTAGCACTCTCGGAAGTAAAGCTGCCCGAGATCATAGCACGTCCGTCGGTGATAGCTTCGTTGACGGTGGGTGCCGAAAGCATCGTCTCGTCCATCCAGATCGAGATGGTCTTACCGACGAGCTGGGAGGTTGCGGTAGCAAACTTGGCCTTACCCTGCTCAGTGAGCACCAGCGAGACTATGTACTGGTCGTTTTCGGAATCGTAACCGGCCTCGGCCGAGTCAACGTCCTTTGCGCCCTGAAGGATTATCTTGGTTTCATCGTAGGACGAGCCTTCGATAAAGGTTACGAGGGCCTGTGTTCCGAGCTCCTTGACGGCCGCGGCAGGATCGTAATCCTCCTCGTCGGACTGCCAGGGGAAACGCACGATGATCTGTTTTTCCTCCGAGTCGGTGTAGACTTCATAGTCGGTTATGTTTTCGTTGACGAGTCGGAGATTGATTACGGTTTCGGCCGCATCCATCATATCCTCGGTGATCTTGTCCGTCTCACCTTCGCCGACGTCGGGAGTAAATACCGCCTCGACACCTCCCTGGATGTCAATACCCCAACGGATGCTGTCAGCACCCTTGAAGTAGACGGTTTCTTTCTCGCCGTACCAGTTGTTCAGCCCGAAAAAGGCAAGGTACGCAAACGCAAATATAAGAATTGCGACGACAAAGAAAGTGACCTGTTTTGATCTCTTCATCGTGAGTCCTCCAATGTGGTTTTAATGTATAACAATGTGACCAAACAGTGTTTAGCCACACCGATGATTATATTAGATTTGAACAAAAATGTCAACTGATATGTGTAAATTACGCCAAATGTTTTTCGACTGCAGCAAGCTTTGCGGCAAGGCAGAAGATCTCCATCGCTTTGGTCAGCTCCTCAACCGAGGGGAAGCTGGGCGCAAGTCGGATGTTGGTGTCCTTGGGATCGTTGTGATAAGGGAAGGACGCACCGGCCTCGGTAAGGGTAACTCCGGCCTCCTTGCAAAGCGAAACGACCCTCTTGGCACAGCCCTCGTTCACGTCGACCGAAACGAAGTATCCTCCGACGGGCTCGGTCCACTCGGCGGCTCCCGTTCCCGAAAGCTCGCTGTTCAGCATATTGAGCACGGCGTCAAATCTGGGCTCGAGGTGCTTTGCCATCTTCTCCATGTGTGCGTAGATGCCCGCGGCATTGACGAAGTAACGGGCGTGTCTGAGATGGTTCAGCTTGTCGGGACCGATGGTCTGGATCTTGAGACGGCTGTCAATGAAGACTCTGTTAGCCTTCGATGTCGCCATGACCGCGACGCCCGCTCCGGGATAGCTGATCTTGGAGGTGGAGGCAAAGATAAAGGGCAGATCCTCGTTACCGGCCTTGATGCACTCGTCCATCAGATTGAGCAGGCTGTCACGCCTGTCCTTTCTGAAATGGTGTACGCAGTAGGCGTTATCCCAGAATATGCGGAAATCCTTTGCGGCGGGCTTGAGGTTTGCGAAGCGGCGCACCGTCTCGTCCGAATAGGTGTAGCCCTGAGGATTGGAGTACATGGGAACACACCAGATGCCCTTGATCGCGGGATCGGAGGAAACGAGCTTTTCAACGGTGTCCATGTCGGGGCCGTCGGGGGTCATATCGACGTTGATCATCTTAATGCCGAAATATTCGGTAACGGCAAAATGACGGTCATAGCCGGGAACGGGGCAAAGGAACTTGAC
Organism: Clostridia bacterium; assembly: GCA_017467405.1. GTDB lineage: Bacteria > Bacillota > Clostridia > Oscillospirales > Acutalibacteraceae > RGIG1913. The sequence continues at coordinate 189,079 of JAFTSH010000001.1, read as the reverse complement.
CTCGCCCTGCGAAGCCCAGCTTCCGCAGCCGTAGCCGCCGTAAACGCCCTGTGCAACGGCGTCGAACATCAGGTTAAGGGAGGCGTTTCCTCCTGCAATAACCATCTCGACGGGAACGCCGAGCATCTCGGCAAAGATGGCGCGGACCTCGGGGAGTCCGTCAAAGCCGCCGTAGTTGCGGCAATCGACACCGCCTGCCGACTTCATATCGGAATCGGAGCCGAGAACGTCCATAAGAGGAGCCGACTCGGCGAGCTGCCCGACGCCGGGCTTTCCGCGCGACATATCGAGCTTGAGTCCCAGACTCTTGTATTCCTCATAACGCGCGAGGAGCTCGTCCTTGAGTGCCTCGAGTTCGGCGCGTGAAAGCTTGCTGTATTCGGTCATAAATAAAAACCTCCGAAAGAATTTGCGTACTGCCGCGGCAGTATTTTTATATTATACTACACAACCTGCCGTATGACAATATTTTTTTGCAAAAAAGTCCCCGGATTAACTCCGGGGACCGATAAGCAGTCTTAGTCGGCCTTCAAAACGGCCGAAAAGTCTTTCCTGACTTACTTGGAGAGCTCAGCGAAGTACTTGATGGTGCGGACCATCTGGCTGGTGTAGGAGTTCTCGTTGTCATACCAGGAAACGACCTGAACCTGCCACAGATCGTCGCCGACCTTGGAGACCATGGTCTGGGTGGCATCAAAGAGGGAGCCGTATCTCATACCGATAACGTCGGAAGAAACGATGGCGTCCTCGTTGTAGCCGAAGGAGTCGGAAGCAGCGGCCTTCATAGCAGCGTTGATTCCTTCCTTGGTAACGTCAGCACCCTTGACGACAGCGGTAAGGATGGTGGTGGAACCGGTGGGAACGGGAACGCGCTGAGCGGAACCGATCAGCTTGCCGTTGAGCTCGGGGATGACGAGGCCGATAGCCTTGGCAGCGCCGGTGGAGTTGGGAACGATGTTGGCAGCGCCGGCTCTGGCTCTGCGGAAGTCGCCCTTTCTGTGGGGACCGTCGAGGATCATCTGATCGCCGGTGTAGGCGTGGATGGTGCTCATGATACCGCTCTGGATAGCAGCGTAGTCGTTAAGAGCCTTAGCCATGGGAGCGAGGCAGTTGGTGGTGCAGGAAGCAGCCGAGATGATGGCGTCGTCAGCAGTAAGGGTATTCTCGTTAACGCTGTAAACGATGGTCTTCAGATCGTTTCCGGCGGGAGCAGAGATAACGACCTTCTTTGCGCCTGCATCGATGTGAGCCTGGCTCTTCTCCTTGGAGCAGTAGAAGCCGGTGCACTCGAGAACGACGTCAACGCCGATTTCGCCCCAGGGCAGATCGGCAGCGTTCTTCTCTTTGTAGATGGTGATCTTCTTACCGTCAACGGTGATGGAGTCCTCTCCGGCAACGACGGTGTGAACGTTCTCGCCGATCTTTCCGCAGTAGCCGCCCTGAGCGGTGTCGTACTTGAGAAGGTTAGCGAGCATGGCGGGATCGGTAAGGTCGTTGATGGCGACGACGTCGTAGCCCTCAGCGCCGAACATCTGCCTGAAAGCAAGACGGCCGATGCGTCCGAATCCGTTGATTGCAACTTTAACTGACATTTGTATTACCTCCAAAATATAGTTCTTTTGGTTTCCAATAATTCTTGGCTTGTATATTTTAATACAAAATCTTTGAATATGCAACTACTTTGCTAAAAATTTAACCCATTTTTATTTTTTCGTACAATCACACAAAAAACCGCCCCCGAAAGGGGATAAATCTGCTTTTTTTGCGTAGAGTTGTCGAATATCATTAAAAACCCCTTTTATTTTTTTGCGCAATGTGATAGAATATTCCGGTAAAAGCGTTTTTTGCGCAAACTGTGAGGGACTAAAAATGTACAGAACGGGTTTCGACAACGACAAATACATCCACACCCAATCGCGTTTCATCAGGGAGAGGATCGCCCAGTTCGGCGGAAAGCTCTACCTTGAGTTCGGCGGAAAGCTCTTCGACGACTACCACGCCTCGAGGGTGCTTCCCGGATTTGCCCCCGACAGCAAGATCAAGATGCTGATCGAGCTCAAGGAGCAGGCCGAGATAGTAATCGTCATCAGCGCAGGAGACATCGAAAAGAACAAGGTCAGAGGTGACCTCGGAATCACCTACGACCAGGAGGTTCTCCGCCTCATCGACGCCTTCAGGGGCTTCGGCCTCCTCGTGGGCAGCGTCGTCCTCACCCGTTTTACCGAACAGCCCGCAGCAGAGGCCTTCCGCCGCCGCCTTGAAGCACTCGGCGTAAAGGTCTACCGCCATTACAACATCGAAGGCTACCCCTACGACGTCGAAAAGATCGTCTCGGAGGAAGGCTTCGGCCATAACGAATACATCGAGACCTCCCGTTCCCTCGTCGTCGTCACCGCCCCCGGTCCCGGCTCGGGCAAGATGGCCGTCTGCCTCAGCCAGCTCTATCACGACAGTCTGAGAGGCACCGATTCGGGCTACGCAAAGTTCGAGACCTTCCCGATCTGGAATCTCCCCCTCAAGCACCCCGTCAACATCGCGTACGAAGCGGCCACCGCCAACCTCGACGACGTCAACATGATAGACCCCTACCACCTCGACGCCTACGGCGTCACTACGGTCAACTACAACCGCGACGTCGAGATCTTCCCGGTGCTCTCCGCAACCTTCAGAAAGATACGCGGAAGCTGTCCCTACAAATCCCCTACCGATATGGGCGTAAACATGGTCGGCCACTGCATCTTTGACGACGCGGCGGTCTGCGACGCCTCAAAGGACGAGATAATACGCCGCTACTACGCCGCCCTCTGCTCAAAGCGCAAGGGTATGTCGGACGGCAGCGACGCCGAAAAGATCAGACTGCTTATGAATATGGCGGGAATAGACATTTCCCACCGCAGCGTCATTGCCGCCGCCAACGAAAAGTCTGCAACCTGCAACGAGCCCGCCTGCGCCGCCGAGCTTCCCGACGGTACCGTGGTGGTCGGACGCAATTCCGAGCTTCTCGGAGCCGCCTCCGCTACCCTGCTCAACTCCCTCAAGGTGCTCGCCGGAATCCCCGACGAAACCAAGCTGATCTCCCCCGAGATAATCACCCCGATACAGGATCTCAAGATCAACAGTTTGGGCAACCACAATCCGAGACTCCACACCGACGAGGTGCTGATCGCGCTTTCGATCTGCGCCGTCACCGATCCGGTGGCAAAAAAGGCACTCGACGCCCTGCCGCTGCTCAACAACTGTGAGATCCACTCTACCGTAATACTCTCCCCCGTCGACGAGAACGTCTTCAAGAAGCTGGGAATGCGCCTGACCTGCGAGCCCATCTACCAGACCAAAAAGCTCTTCCACGGGAAGTAATAAACCTGAATGAACACCGGCCTGACGAGCAGGCCGGTGTTGTGCTTTATATTCGTTATTTCATCTTATGAATATCCGTTCGACCGAGAGGGCACGGCCCGTGCGGTGATCGAATTCAACCGCTACCCCGTTGAGGTAACAGGGTGTGTCGGCGGTATCGAACCGCGAGGGCATCTTGTCCTTCAGCGATCTTATTACCGCTTGAGGCTTTACTCCGAGGCAGGAAAGTGAGGGGCCGGTCATACCGACGTCCGAAATATACGCCGTGCCGCCGGGTAAGATCTCCTCGTCCGCCGTCTGCACGTGGGTATGGGTGCCGAGCACCGCCGTTACGCGTCCGTCAAGATAAAATCCGAGCGCGCGCTTCTCCCCCGTTGCTTCGGCGTGAAGATCGACGAAAACGTTTTTGATCCCCTCACGCTCAAGCTCCGACAACAGCTTGTCGACCGTTTCAAAGGGACAGGCAGGCGGACTGTTGATTCCGTATACACCCATAAGGGAGATCACCGCACCGCGCCATCCTCCGCGGTCTATGATACAGACTCCGTGTCCGGGTGCGGCATCGGGATAGTTGGCGGGACGCAGCAGCGTCTCGTCGCCGTCAAGGGACTCGTAGATCTCCCTGCGGCGGAAAACGTGGTTTCCGGTCGTCACGACGTCGGCACCGGCGTTATAAAGCATCCTGAGCGACTCGGGCGTAATACCGTTGCCGTCGGCTGAGTTTTCTCCGTTGACCACCGTCAGCACGGCACCCGTTTCCCTTTTGAGGGAGGGCAAAACCGACGCAAGCTTTTTGCAGCCGCAGGAGGCAACGACGTCACCTATGAACAAATATTTCATACGTCCTCCGAAAAAAGGGACTGCAACCGCAGTCCCTTCTGATCTGTTTGGATTTTTGCGAATTACTTCGCGTAGTCCACTGCACGGGACTCTCTGATGAGATTGACCTTGACCTGTCCGGGGTAGTCGAGCTCGTCCTCGATCTTCTTGGCGATCTCACGGGCAACGATTACCATCTTGTCGTCGGAGATGACCTCCGGCTTGACGATTATGCGCACCTCGCGGCCTGCCTGAATGGCAAAGGAGCCGTCGACGCCCTCGAAGGAGTTGGCGATCTCTTCAAGCTTCTCAAGACGCTTGATGTAGCTCTCGATATTCTCGCGGCGTGCACCGGGTCTTGCGGCCGAAATTGCGTCGGCGGCCTGAACGATGCAGGCGATAACGGTCTTTGCCTCGACGTCGCCGTGGTGAGCGTGGATGGCGTGAACGACAGCCTCGCCCTCCTTGTACTTCTTGGCGGCCTCGACACCGAGCATGATGTGCGAGCCCTCCATCTCGTGATCGAGTGCCTTGCCGATGTCGTGAAGCAGACCTGCTCTGCGGGCGAGGACGGGATCCTCACCGAGTTCGGAGGCCAGAAGTCCCGAGATGTAAGAAACCTCAAGGGAGTGGTTGAGCACGTTCTGACCGTAGCTGGTACGGTAGTGCAGCTTTCCGAGAAGCTTGACGAGCTCGGGATGCAGCGAGCGGATTCCGGTGTCGAGCACCGCCTTTTCGCCCTCCTGCTTGATTACCTTGTCAACCTCCTTGCGGCACTTGTCGACCGTCTCTTCGATTCTCGCGGGATGGATACGTCCGTCGGAAATAAGCTTTTCAAGGGTGAGCCTTGCAACCTCACGGCGAATGGGGTCAAAGCTCGAAAGGGTAATGGCCTCGGGGGTATCGTCGATTATAAGATCGACGCCCGTGACCGTTTCAAGGGTACGGATATTGCGTCCCTCACGGCCGATGATACGGCCCTTCATCTCATCGCTGGGCAGGGGTACCACCGAAACGGTGCACTCGGAGGAGTGGTCGGCGGCACATCTCTGGATCGCCTGAGAAACGATCTCTCTTGCGCGGGTCTCGGCCTCGTCCTTCGTGCGCTGCTCGAATTCGAGTATCTTGACCGCCTTATCGTGGTCAAGCTCCTCCTCGAGGTTCTTCAAAAGGTATTCCTTGGCCTGTTCCTTGGTATAGCCCGAAATGCGCTCAAGCATATCGAACTGTCTTTTCTTGATCTCCTCGGCCTCGGCAAATCTTGCCTCGACCTCTTTTTCTCTCTTGGAAAGACGCTCTTCCTTCTGCTCCATATTATCGAGCTTCTTGTCAAGGGTCTCTTCCTTCTGCTGGAGTCTGCTTTCGGAACGCTGAACTTCCTTTCTGCGTTCACGCAGCTCCTTTTCGGTCTCGTTGCGCATCTGGAAAATTTCATCCTTAGCCTCAACGAGGATCTCTTTCTTCTTTGCTTCGGCGTTTTTCACGGCTTCGTTGAGCATCTGAGTCGCCTGCTTTTCGGCAGAGCCGAGAATTCCTTCCGCCTTTTTCTTGCGGTAGGTAATACCGGACACGAATCCGATTACTGCAAAAACGACAGCTCCGATGGCGCCGCCGATCAAATAAGCTTCCATGGGTGTGGGCACCTCCTTTATAATAAACCGCGTTTAAATCCCAAAGATCTTCAGCAAAAAGCGGGACGTCGGGCAGCGGGTAGGCCCGGATGCAAATCAAAGTATGCGGCAAAGCGGCCGCACAGTAACACAGCGGGTTCGCCGACACCGCCGCGCACAATATCGCAATATACATATTGTAACTTCTAAAGGCCGTTTTGTCAAGGGACAAGGGTTTAGTAATAAACTTTTTTCCGACGACGGTCTTCTGCCTTTTCCGACCTCGGCAGATATGGAATTGTAAATAATTTTTTACCTTTCTTGACTTTCGGACGGCGAGGGATATAATAGTACCAAACGGAAAAATTACCCTATATTTCGGAGGCGAAGGTCTTAATGAGAAGAAAACAGTTCAAAGCAGAATCAAAAAAGCTGCTTGATATGATGGTAAATTCCATCTACACAAACAAGGAGATCTTTCTCAGAGAGCTGATCTCAAACGCAAGCGACGCGCTCGACAAGCTCTATTTCAGGTCACTGACCGACAACACAGTGCTGCTGCGCAAGGAGGATTACGAGATCCGCCTTACGCCCGACAAGGACGCACGCACCCTGAAGATAACCGACAACGGCTGCGGAATGACCGCTCTCGATCTCGAACAGAACCTCGGCACGATCGCAAAAAGCGGATCCCTCGACTTCAAAAACCAAAACTCCGAGGCGGACGTCGAGATAATCGGACAGTTCGGCGTAGGCTTTTATTCGGCCTTTATGGTAAGCCGTGCGGTGACGGTTAAGAGCCGTGCCTTCGGTGCCGACGAGGCCTGGTGCTGGCACTCCGAGGGAGCCGACGGCTATACCCTTGAGCAGTGCGAAAAGGACGGCTTCGGTACCGAGATCATTCTCGAACTCAAGGAGGATACCGAAAATGAGGACTACTCCCGCTATCTCGAGAGCTACACCCTCACCTCCCTCGTTAAAAAATATTCGGACTATATCCGCTACCCCGTAAAAATGACGGTGGATACCCGCGTTCCGGGCGAAAAAGAGGGCGAATACGTCGACGCCAAGGAAGACCGCACCCTGAATTCAATGGTGCCCCTCTGGAGAAAGAGCAAGAGCGAGATCACCCCCGAGGAATACAACGCCTTCTACAAGGACAAGTTCTTTGATTATTCCGATCCCCTCGCCGTGATACACTCCAAGACCGAAGGCCAGGCAACCTACGACGCCCTGATGTACGTTCCCTCCCGTGCACCCTACGACTACTATTCCAAAAACTACGAAAAGGGACTTGCGCTCTACTCCAACGGAGTATTGATAACCGAAAAATGTGCCGACCTTCTCCCCGATCACTTCAGCTTCGTAAAGGGACTCGTCGACAGCGCCGATCTTTCGCTCAACGTCTCCCGCGAAATGCTCCAGCAGGACAGCCAGCTCAGGCTCATCGCAAAGACGGTCGAAAAGAAGATCAAAAACGAGCTGACCTCAATGCTCTCCAAGGACAGGGAAAAGTACGAGGAGTTCTTTAAGCAGTTCGGCATCCAACTCAAGTTCGGCGTCTATTCCGACTACGGTCTGCACAAAGACGAGCTCAAGGAGCTGCTCCTCTTCATCTCGTCGGCCGACAAAAAATACGTCACCCTCGCCGAATACACCGCCGCAATGCCTGAGGATCAGAAGTCGATCTACTACGCCGGCGGCGAATCAACGGCACTGATTGAAGCCCTGCCCCGCGTCGAGGCGGTAAAATCAAAGGGCTTCAACGTTCTGTATCTTACCGACGCCGTCGACGAATTCGCACTGATGACCCTCGGAGAATACTCCGGAAAGAAGTTCGTCAACGTCTGCGGAGATTCACTTGATATTGATATGGGTGAAACGGGCGACGAGGTCAAGAAGCTCAACGAGGAAAAATCGGAGCTGCTCGGATTTATAAGCGAGAGCCTCGGTGACTCGGTCGCAGCCGTCCGCTTTACCGACAAGCTGGCATCTCACCCCGTTTGCCTCACCACCGAGGGCGCGGTCTCGGTCGAGATGGAAAAGGCACTCAACGCCGTACCCGGTGATTCATCGGTAAAGGCGCGCACGGTGCTCGAGATAAACTCTGCCCACCCCGTAAAGGAAAAGCTCATTGAGCTTTACGATAATGACCGCGACACCTTAAAGAGCCTTTCGGTCGTGCTCCTCGGCGAAGCAAGACTCATCGGCGGACTCACCCTGGACGATCCCTCCGCCTTTGCAAAAGAACTCAACAGCCTGATACTTTAATAACCGCCCGTGCGTCAGATCGACGCGCGGGCTTCGTATGCGCCCTGAATTTCCGAAATTCGTTTTCCCGCTCTTGACAAGCGGAGATAAAAATGTTACGATACATCTGTATAAAAGCTGTGACGGAGAACGAAGCCGGATCTTTACCACCAGAGAGGGCGCGCGCTTGCTGGAAGCGTGCCCGGGCAAAGCCGACGGGAACCGCTCCCGAGCTCTGCCGCGAAGGGAAACCGTAAGCGGCGGCGTCAGACCGCGTTAAGGGATATTGAGCCAAAATCAAGGTGGGACCGTGCCGCAAGGCACCCTTGGAAATTTTCCGGGGGTGTCTTTTTTACATCCCCAAAGCAAAAGAAAAGGAGAACTGACATGAAAATCATTTATGCAGACGGTCGGGTCGACGAGTGTCCCGAAGAGCAAAAACTACACGTAATACGCCACACGGCGGCACACGTGCTTGCACAGGCGGTACAGCATCTCTATCCGCAGGCCAGATTCGCCTACGGCCCCGCTACCGAAAACGGATTTTACTATGACGTCGATCTCGGCGACACCAAGCTGACCGACGAAGACCTCGCCGCAATCGAAGCCGAGATGAAAAAGATCGTCAAGGCAAACCTGCCCATCAAGCCCTTCATCCTTCCCCGCGAAGAGGCCGTGAAGTTTATGGAGGAGCGCGACGAGCCCTATAAGGTAGAGCACATCGGCGACCTTGACGAGGACGCCGTGATAAGCTTCTTCCAGCAGGGTGACTACGTCGATATGTGCGTCGGCCCCCACCTTACCTATACGAAGGCACTCAAGGCCTTCAAGATCACCCAGCAGAGCGGTGCCTATTGGCGCGGAGACAGCAACAACAGAATGCTCACCCGTATCAACGGAATTGCCTTTGCTTCCCAGGAGGAGCTCGACGCCCACCTGAAGCTGATGGAGGAGGCCGCACGCCGCGACCACCGCAAGATCGGCAAGGAAATGAAGCTGTTCATGCTCTGCGACGAGGGCCCCGGCTTCCCCTTCTTCCTTCCCAAGGGAATGCTGCTCAAAAACACCCTCGTTGACTATTGGCGCGACCTGCACTATTCCAACGGCTACGTTGAGGTCGCCACTCCCCTCATCATGAACCGCCGCCTGTGGGAAACCAGCGGACATTGGGATCATTACAAGAACAATATGTACTCCACCGTCATCGACGGCGAGGATTTCTGCATCAAGCCGATGAACTGCCCCGGCGGAGTTATGGTATACGCAAGCGAGCCCCACAGCTACCGTGACCTTCCCCTGAGGGTTGGTGAGCTCGGACTCGTCCACCGCCACGAGCTCAGAGGAGCACTCCACGGACTTTTCCGTGTCCGTTGCTTCACTCAGGACGACGCGCACATCTTTATGCGCCGCGACCAGATCACCGACGAGATAATGGGCGTCGTTGATCTCATCAATCAGGTCTACACCAAGTTCGGATTCAAGTACTTCATCGAGCTCTCCACCCGTCCCGAGGACAGCATGGGCTCGGACGAGGATTGGGAGGCCGCGACCGAGGGACTCAAGGGTGCCCTCGAAAAGCTCGGACTCGAATATACCATCAACGAGGGCGACGGTGCCTTCTACGGTCCCAAGATCGACTTCCACCTTCAGGACAGCATCGGCAGAACCTGGCAGTGCGGCACCATTCAGCTCGACTTCCAGATGCCCATCAACTTCAAGCTTGAGTACGTCGACGAGAAGGGCGAGCGCCAGCGTCCCATCATGATCCACCGCGTCTGCTTCGGCTCGATCGAGCGCTTTATCGGAATAATCACCGAGCACTACGCCGGTAAATTCCCCGCCTGGCTCGCTCCCACTCAGGTCAAGGTGCTGCCCGTTTCCGAAAAGAGCATGGACTACGCCGTAAGCGTATACGAAAAGCTCAAGGCCGCAGGCCTGCGCGTCGAGCTTGACGAGCGCGGCGAGAAGATCGGCTACAAGATCCGCGAGGCTCAGCAGGTAGACCGCGTACCCTATATGCTCATACTCGGTGCCAAAGAGGTCGAGGAGGGCAACGTAAGCGTGCGTAACCGCGACACCGGCGAAACCACAGCAATGCCCACCGATGAATTCATCTCGAAGCTCTGCGAGGACGTCGCACTCAGACGCTCATAAATTAAAAGCTTTCCCGTGCACGGTTTTCGTGCACGGGATTTTTTCGCGCCCGTTTACAAACGAAAAGGACAGAGAAGGTGAATCTCTGTCCTTTTTCTTTACAGCACACGAGGTGCGTTTTATCAGGATCGTTCAGGGTAAGCGCTACGGATCAGACACCGTTGAAATATCCGTCAATGATGATCTGTGCCTGATCGGCAACCGACTGTACCGCACCCGAAACGTCATAGTTGGGAGAGGTGCAGACCCTTGTGAGTATGCTTTCTACCGCTCTGTTGTATTCGTAGTTGTTGACCGAGTAGAAGAACTGCGAGATCTCGAAGGTCGAGGTATTGTAGATGGTATTCGCAATATCCACCGACTCGTCGTCGCGGCAGTAGAGGGTTGCGTAGGTGTTGACCTTATCGTTGATGATCTTGAAGTAGTTAAAGCTCATCGACTCGAGAACGAGCGCGGTCGAAGCTTTGTCCTCTACGGTCGTGGGAATCACGCAGAGGTTGAAGTTATGGTCGACGCGGGAAATGTATTTATCCTGCCATCCGCCGCCGTCCTTAGGGCCGAGAGGCATGGGAAGAAGTCCCCAGTCATCCTCCATGTCACGGAGCTGCTGGTCGGTGATGGTAATGAGTCTGTAGCCGAAGAAGAGGGAATTACCCTTGGCAAAGTAGTTAATGAAGGTCTTGCCGGTTCCAACCCCTGCGTATACGCTGTCGGGAGCGTAGATACCCTCACCGGTAAAGATACCGTTCAGCTTGGTAAGGGAGGTGATCGCGTGGGTGGTATTGAAGGTATATCTCGGATTCATACCGTCGTCGGTGGTAATCGAAGCAACCTTTGCGGAGGAGGCAAAAGCCTGTGCGCCGTCGTAGCCGGGAGCAACGAGTCCCCAGATATCGTCCACGGAATCAACCGCTCCGTTACCGTCAACGTCCTTCAGCGCCAGCTTGGCGTATTTTAACAGGGCGTCCCATGTCCACTCTTTTTTCTCCCAGAGCTCGTAAAGCTCCTTATCGCCGAGTCCGATCTCTTTGGCAATATCCTTGTTGAAATATATGACCCAGGTGTAATCGGCAGGCGACATAACGGTCGATGCGCCTGCATAGACCGAGCCGAGAACGTTGGAGGCGTACGCCATGGTGTCGTTCCACCAGGGCTGCTCCATATCTATGTACTGCGAGATCTCGGGGTCGAGATAATCGGCACAAAGTCTTGACTGCAGAAATCTTCCCGCAGCGTGTATTCTGGGCATAATTACGTTCGCGTAGGGCTCGCCCGCAATGATGGAGGTAAAGGCCTCGTCCCAAGCCGTGACGTAACGGATAGATATCGTACAGTTATAGGCCGTCTGGGTCTCCCTGAGAGCGTCAAGCATAAGATCGCCCTCGGCCGACTCGCCCTGCTCGGGAATTACCGAGCCCTCACGGTCGGAAACGAGCATCATCTCGAAGCCGCCGAGATCCTTCGTTTCGGGAAGGGTGGGATGTCCCTTGTCCTGGTACTGCTCAACGACCTCTGTATTGTCGATCGAAGTATTCTCCTTTTCGGAGCCCTTGTCCGACGAGGCGTTTTTGTCGTCGCCCTTACAGCCCGCAAAAAGCGCAAGGGACAACAGAAGCGCCAGCAACAAAGAAAAAACGCGCAGTGTCTTGGAAGTGTTCATCATAATACTCCTTTCACGCGTTCAGCCTACAAGAGCCGAAGCACGGTTGCAACCGCATCCGCAGCTACAATACTGTATTTGCATTATATCATAAACGGTATCAAAATCAATAGGATTTTCATTCAATCATTTTGAATTTTGCTCAAATTGCACAATGTGATTTTAAAATTTCTACGTAAAAAGCGCTGTTTTCAGTCAGGTACGGCAGCGACTTTTTCGGACCCGAACCGCCGCTTTTTTACCAAAAACATGAGGATATTACAAACTGTATTCGCAGTTGGTGTAATATCCCTGAAATACCATATCAAACGGCTGTTTTCCCTTGCTCGGTTTTCAACACTTATTGGGACTCCGCTCTTGACAATATTTTCCATAAACCGCGAAACCCCTTGATTTTATTGAGTTTTTTGATTGTTGAAAACTCTGTTGAAAATGTTAATACTTTTTGTATAAGGGAATTTATAGGGAATTTTCACATCGAAAAATTAACATCACTGTGTCAGGTTAAAGCGTTGAAATCTTCCCTTTTTCTGCCTTCCGACCGCAATCTGCTCAGACAACAAAAAACGGCCTTTTCCCTGCGGAAAAGACCGTGTTTATTTTTAAGATCAAAGCTCGGTAACGACTACGTCCCCGGCGATCTGCTTGGCGAGATATCCGTCGGTAAGCTCGCTGCCCTCGAGGGTAGCGGTAGCGGTACCGCAGGCGGCGGCAAGCACGAGGCACTGCTCTGCCGACAGACCCTGAACGACACCGGCCGTAAAGCCTGCAACGGCGCTGTCGCCCGAACCGACCGTCGAACGCACCTCGACACCGGGAACTGTCACGCGGTATGCCTTCCCCTCTACGAGAGCAAGGATTCCCCTTTCGCCGAGCGAAAGCAGGATGTTCTCAACGCCGTTCCTTTCGAGGTCGCGCATAGCCTCAACGAGATCGGCCTCCTCCTCGGTTGCAACCTTGGTAAGCTTCTTGAACTCGTGAATGTTGGGCTTGATAAAATAGGGCTCGATCGAGGTGAGGATGTTTCTGTCCAGCCACTCGCAGTCAAGCACGACCTTGATTCCCTTCATCTTAAGCTCGCGGCAGAAATACTGCAATAGATGCGGATCAAAGCCGACGGGAGCCGAGCCGGAGATAACCGCAATATCCCCCGCCTTCAGGTAGGAAAGCAGATCTTCGGACATTTTGTTGAAGGCATACTCGTCAAATTGGCTTCCGCTGCGGTTGATCTTGATGCAGTTGTCGCCGTGACGCAGGGTAATGTTCTCTCTTACCTCGCCGACGGTACGCTGAAACCTCATTGCGTGCATTCCCATTCCGGAAAGGCTGACATATCGGTCAAAGTTCTTGCTTCCTGCAATTCCGAATGCAACCGCAGGTATTCCGAGGTTTACAAGCACCTTTGCCACGTTGAGGCCTTTGCCGCCCGCCTGACTTGTTTCTGAAACGACGCGGTTTGCCTTGTCGGGATCAAGTCCGTCGAGCATAAGGGTAACATCCACCGAGGGGTTAAGGGTAACGGTAACGGTTTTCATGTTTTGTCCTCCTGTCAGATCTGTCTTCCTGTATATTCAACCGTCAAAGCGCGGCTTCAACGGCGTGAAATCAAGCCTTTTTCCACTTTACACCCTGAGGAGTATCCTCAAGGATGATTCCCCTTGCCTTGAGCTCGTCGCGTATTGCGTCAGCACGGGCAAAATCTCTGGCCTTTCTGGCCTCCTGTCTTTCGGTGATGAGGGCCTCGATCTCGGCCGAATCCTCACCTGCATCCTTCTTTCTTTCGTAAAGCAGACCGAGAACTCCGCACAGCTCGGCAAAAACTTTGTCGGCTGCTTCGCAAAGCTCCTTTGATACCTCGCTCTTGCCTATGACGGCGGTATTGATATCGCCCGCAAGCTCAAAGAGCGCGGCAATGGCGTTGGCGGTATTGAGGTCGTCCTCCATCGCAGCGATAAATTTCTCTTTTCTGGCTTCAAACGCAGCGAGAACCTCCTTGTCGGCAGGAATATCCTTTGCGTTCGAGAGGGCAAAATCAAGACCCTCACGGCAGTTGTAGAGGCGGTCGAGCGCCTTGACGTTCTGCTCGATGATGTCCACGCTGTAATTGATGGGTGAGCGGTAGTGCGAGGAGATCATAAGGAAGCGGATCGGCTCGTAGCCGTACTTTTCCGCAACGTCCCTGACGGCAAAGAAGTTGCCGAGGGATTTGCTCATTTTACGGTTATCAACGTTGATATAGCCGTTGTGCATCCAATAACGGGCAAACTCACAGCCGTTGGCGCACTCAGACTGTGCGATCTCGTTCTCGTGGTGGGGGAAGATAAGATCCTGACCGCCGCAGTGCAGGTCGATGGTATTGCCGAGGTAGCGTCTTGCCATGGCCGAGCACTCGATGTGCCAGCCCGGACGTCCCATACCCCAGGGGGATTCCCAGGCGGGCTCACCCGGCTTCGCGCCCTTCCAGAGCGCAAAGTCAACGGCGTTTTCCTTGACCTCGCTGACGTCGATGCGTGCACCTGCCTCAAGCTCCTCGAGGGGAAGATGCGAAAGCTTTCCGTACTCGTCGAACTTACCCGCCCTGAAATATACGTCCGAGCCCGACTGATAGGCGTAGCCGTTTGCAACGAGATCGCTGACGATGCTGATTATCTCGTCGATGTTCTCGGTTGCCTTGGGATGCACGCTCGCCTCACGCACGTTAAGCCCCGAAGCGTCGACGCGGAACTCCGAAATATACTTTTCCGAAACCTCGCTGAAGGAGATTCCTTCCTCGTTGGCACGGCGGATTATCTTGTCGTCAATGTCGGTAAAGTTCTGAACGTAAACGACCTTCATTCCGCGCCACTCAAGATAACGGCGGAGGGTGTCAAATACGCAGAGAGGTCTTGCGTTACCGATGTGAATAAAGTTATATACGGTAGGGCCGCAGACGTAGATGCGTGCCTCGCCCTCCTTGACGGTTATAAAATCTTCCTTTTCTCTTTTCAGGGTATTAAAAATTTTCATTCTTTATTCTCCTTAAGGGCCTTTTCAAGCCGCAATATCTTCATTTCCATCTCGCAAAGCTTCTGCGACACGGGGTCGGGAATATGGACCTGATCGAGGTCGTTTATCTTTGCGCCGCCCCTGCGCACCACCCTTGCGGGAACGCCGACGGCGGTACAGCCCTCGGGAATGGCGTCAAGCACTACGGCACCTGCGGCAATACGGCAATTATCTCCGACCGTAAAAGGGCCGAGCACCTTTGCTCCGGCACCGATCATTACGTTGTTTCCGATCGTGGGGTGTCTTTTGCCCGTATCCTTACCCGTACCGCCGAGGGTAACGCCCTGATAAATGGTAACGTCGTCTCCGACGACGGTGGTCTCACCGATCACCACTCCCGTACCGTGGTCGATTACAAGGCGTCGGCCGAGGGTAGCGGCGGGGTGTATCTCGATTCCGGTCTTTCGCACGCATCTCTGGGACACCCAGCGTGCCAGAAAGAACATCTTATGACGGTAAAACCAGTTGGCACGTCGGTGCATCCTGACCGCCCTGAGTCCGGGATAGAGAAGATATACCTCCCAGAAGGAACGCGCCGCAGGATCTCTTTCCTTTACGGCGGCGACGTCCTCGCGGGCCTTTTTAAAAAACATACTATTCCTCCAAAACAAAAAAACTCCGACGCACGTGGCGTCGGAGGCGAAAGATCGCGGTTCCACTCCGATTTATTACTCGAACGGCATATAACGGTGCCTTCCGGCGGGCATTTCCTCCCGCGCGCTCCCGGACGCATTCACAAATTTCCCGACACACAGGCTTTCAGCCGACGACCCGTGCTCTCTGACGAAGGGTTCCTTCGCTACTTTTTCCGTTCACAGCGCTCTTCAACTATTATTATACGCAAATTATTTACGGTAGTCAATAACCTTCCTGTTGACGACCAGATAATTTATTCCCGAAATGATGGTCAGCAGAGCCGACAGCCACAAGAAGACGTTTGCGGTAACGTCCATGACGGTATTGATCCAGGTCAAACCGTCAAGGAAGGAGAAGAGAGGGAATACGTCAGCCTTGAACCACTCAAAGGCAAGCACCATGATAATGGCGATCATCTGAAACACCGTCTTTACCTTGCCCCACATATCTGCCGCAACGACGGTACCCTCGCTTGCGCAGAGCATACGCAGTGACGCGACGGTAAACTCGCGGATAAGAACGATAAAGGTGATCCACGCCACGCCCTTGTAGCATTCAAGATCGGTAGCCATGATACCGAGAAAAGCCGAGGTCGTAAGTATCTTGTCGGCGATCGGATCAAGGAACTTTCCGAAATTGGTAACTATTCCTCTTTTGCGTGCGATCTGTCCGTCCAGAAGATCGGTGATCGAAGCAACGACGAAAACCACGAGAGCGCAGAACCAATGCCACTCAAACGAAAGCGTCATAAGCAGCAAAAAGATCGGCGCGAGTATCATTCTTATTACCGTCAATTTATTAGGAAGATTCATTTAACAAAACCTCATACAAACTATTTTAATCGGGCCGGACAGCCTCTCCTATCAAATCATAATCCATTACGTCGGAAATTTCAACCTTAATAATGTCTCCGGGAGCAATTTTTTTTGTCGTTTTAAAGAAAACCTTGCAATCTATGTCCGGAGCATCGGCCACGGACCTGCCGAACCAATACTTAACGTAGTCGTCGTAGCCCTCGGTTATGACCTCGGTAATGCTGCCGATCTTCTCGTCGTTAAGACGCGAAGCGATGACCGACTGCAACTCCATAACGCGCTCCATACGCTCGGTTCTGACCGTCTCGTCGACCTGATCCGCCATTCCTGCGGCAACGGTGCCCTCCTCTGCCGAATAGGCAAAGGCGCCGAGCCTGTCGAAGCGTATCTCGGAAATAAACTCGCACAGCTCCTCAAAGTTCTCCTCGGTCTCACCGGGGAAGCCGGTTATAAAGGTGGTGCGAAGGGTTACCTCGGGAAGCTTTTCGCGGATGCGGCTTATAAGCGAGGTCAGGCTCTCGCGGTCGCCCGTGCGGTTCATCCTTTTCAGCACGTCACCGTTGCAGTGCTGAAGGGGAACGTCGAGGTAAGGAAGGATCTTTTTCTCCTTCGCCATCACGTCGAGCAGGCGGTCGGTTATCTTGTCGGGATAGGTATAGAGAAGACGTATCCAGCAGATCCCCTCAACGGTACAAAGCTCGCTGAGCAACTCGGGAAGTCTTGACTCGCCGTAAAGATCTTCGCCGTAACGGGTGACGTCCTGAGCCACGATAACGAGCTCCTTGACGCCCTTTGCTGCAAGAGCCCTCGCCTCGGCGACGACGTTCTCCTGACTTCTGCTGCGGTAACGTCCGCGTATCATGGGAATGGCACAGTAGGTACAGCAGTTGTCACAGCCGTCCGCAACGCGCAGGTAGGCGTACCACGGATCGTTTGCGATTACCCTCTCGCCGTCCATTACAAGCTCGTTCTTGTCTGCGGCAAAGGCCGTCTGAACACCGCCGTTCTTTTCGATGGCGGACGAAACGATCTCGCATATTCTGCCGTTTGCACCGATACCCACGACCGCGTCGACCTCGGGAAGCTCGGCGGGAAAATCGGCAATATACCGCTCGGCAAGACAACCTGTAACGATAAGCGCCTTTAATCTTCCGATACCCTTGAGTGCGGCAACATCAAGAATGGCGTCGATACTTTCCTTCTTCGCGCTCTCAATAAAGCCGCAGGTGTTGATGATGACAGCATCGGCGTCGTTCTCGTCGGAGGTTATCTCATATCCTCCGGCAGAAAGCTCGGCCAACATAAGCTCGGCGTCAACCTGATTTTTGGGACAGCCGAGTGACAGCATACCTACTTTGAAACCCATAGTCAATCCTCTGTTTCCTCGCCGCGGCTCTCGAGCGCACGGCGTATGTCTCCCCACGCGTACCCGCGGGAGAGAAAATAGTTCATCATTCTCCTCTTGCCCTTTTCGTCGCGGGGCAGCGGAGAAAACCTCTTATCTATTATTGCACCGATCTGTTCTTCGGGGTCGGCATCCATCTCGTCGAGCACCGCATCGGCGGTCTCGCGGTCGATCCCCTTCATCGCAAGCTCGTTTCTTACGCGGCTCTTTGCGAAGCCCCTGAGGTTTACGAGGTCGGCGGCTTTGGCTCGGGCGTAGTTGGTGTCGTTGACCA
Source organism: Clostridia bacterium (assembly GCA_017467405.1). Classification (GTDB taxonomy): domain Bacteria; phylum Bacillota; class Clostridia; order Oscillospirales; family Acutalibacteraceae; genus RGIG1913. The sequence continues at coordinate 171,054 of JAFTSH010000001.1, read as the reverse complement.
GCCCGAGCTCCTTTACACGGCAGACCGCGGCGTCTGCCGCGTCCCTGCCGAAAAGCCTCGAAAGCTTCGTTTTAAGCTCCTTTTCGGAATGATCCCGAAAACCGAGCAGGTAAAGCGCACGTTCATACGCCCTGCGCTCCTGCGAAAGTCTGAGAAGCTCCTCCAACTCACCGTCGGTAAGCTCCATCCCCTCCCGCAGTCTTTCTTCGGCAAGATCGGTATCAACGAGAAACGGTTCGTCTGCCGAGTCGGTAACCACCGCAGTCAGATGCTTTCTGCGGGGACGAAGCGCTGCTATCTTCAACTCAGTCCACCGAGATGTCGATGTCTACCGAGGGGGCGGGTCTGTCCGAAACCGCAGGAGCGGCCGCGGCAGGAGCCTCCTGCTCCTTCTTCTCCTCGTTCTTTCCGGCAACGATGGCACGGATCTTCGCCTCGATCTCCTGAGCGATGTCGGGATTGGCCTCGAGGAAGAGCTTGGAGTTATCTCTGCCCTGTCCGAGACGGGTCTCATTGTAGGCAAACCACGCACCGCTCTTCTGAACGACGTTGAGCTTTACGCCGAGGTCGATCAGCTCACCAACCTTCGAGATTCCCTTGCCGTACATGATGTCGAACTCACCCTCCTTGAAGGGAGGAGCAACCTTGTTCTTGACGACCTTTGCACGGGTGTGCGAGCCGACCATCTCACCGTTAACCTTGAGGGTCTCGACGCGGCGGATGTCTATTCTGACGGTGGCGTAATATTTGAGGGCGCGTCCGCCGGTGGTAACCTCGGGGTTACCGTACATAACGCCGACCTTTTCGCGCAGCTGGTTGATAAATATAACGGCGCAGTTGGACTTGGAGATCGCGCCTGCAAGCTTTCTGAGTGCCTGCGACATAAGTCTGGCCTGAAGACCGACGTGGGAATCACCCATCTCGCCTTCGATCTCGGCTCTGGGAACGAGGGCTGCGACCGAGTCAACGACTACGACGTCGATAGCTCCGCTTCGCACGAGCGCCTCGGCGATCTCGAGTGCCTGTTCACCCGTATCGGGCTGGGAAACGAGAAGCGAGTCGATGTCTATTCCGAGATTTTTCGCATAAACGGGATCAAGAGCGTGCTCAACGTCAATGAACGCAGCGTCTCCGCCGGCCTTCTGTGCCTGTGCGATCACGTGCAGAGCAATGGTGGTCTTACCCGAGGATTCGGGTCCGTAGATCTCAACGATTCTTCCCTTGGGAACGCCGCCTATACCGAGTGCAAGGTCGAGCGAAAGAGAGCCCGTCGAGATCGACTCGACGTTCATTCCGGTATTTTCGCCGAGCTTCATAACGGCGCCCTTACCGAACTGCTTTTCTATCTGCGAAAGTGCTGTTTCGAGAGCTTTTTTCTTGTCAGCCATTTGTCATTCTCCTCTGCTTTGAGTTTTATTTGCAATATGATTATACTATTTAACGGGGCTTAATTCAATCACTTTTTAAGTATTTTCACACGTTAAGTGTACCAACAATGACCCTGTTGATCCCTGCGGTGTCCCTTGCCGCCGAGAGGGAGGAAAATCCGTTTTGTGCGAGTATCTCAAGCACGTCACGGTCTTGTCCGATTCCGATTTCAAGGGCGAGAGAGCCGCCCCTTTTAAGTACCTTTTTCCAACGCGACGCGATGGCACGGTAGAAGATCAGGCCGTCGGCTCCGCCGTCGAGAGCAAGCGAAGGCTCAAACGTCACCTCGCGCTGAAGATGCGGAATATCTCCGCTTTTTATATACGGCGGATTTGCGGTCACGAGGTCAAAGCAGCCCCAAAGCTCCTCGGGCGGATCGGAGAGCACGTCGGCGTATATCACCCTGCAGTTGACCGCCCCGAGCGACGCCGCGTTGGCCCTTGCGAGCGAAAGTGCGGTTTCGGAAATATCCGCCGCAGTGACCTGCATTGCGGGCCTCTCAAGTGCGAGGGTAACGGCAACGCAGCCTGAGCCGGTGCAAAGATCGAGCAGACTGCCCGCTCCGCTTTTATCAACGAGGGCGAGTGCCTCATCCACCAGCACCTCGGTGTCCTCTCTCGGGATCAGTACCCCTTTTTCGACCTTGAAGATTCGGGAATAAAAATCCCATTCCCCCAGAATATACTGTAAAGGCTCTCCGGCAAGCCTTCTCTCAAGCATTGCCCGTGCCTTTGACGCCGCTTCTTCCGAAAGAGCGTCCTGCATTTTGCAAAAGAGCGTTTCCCTGTCAATCCCTGCGGCGGCCGAAAGAATCTCCCGCGCCTCAAGGGGTGTCAGCAGACGGGTGAGCTCCTTAAGCAGTTCGCCCGTTACCATTTGTCCTCCTGATCTCTCTCGGGAATTACGGCGGTAAGGGCAAAGATCGCAACCTCAAGCATCTTGTCGGTAGGCTCCTTGGTGGTGAGCCTCTGCAGCCACATACCCGGTGCCGAAATAATGCGCGTCAGCAGGTTGTCGTGCCGTCCGCAGAACTTGATGAGCTCGTAGCCGAGACCGCAGACGACGGGTATCAGAAGAATCTTGATAGCCACCCACAAAAGCCTGTGATCTGCAAGTCCGGGGAAAACAAGAATTATGAGGGTTGAAACGAGTATACTGAGCAGCAGCATGAGGATAAGGAAAGAGGTGCCGCAGCGCGGATGGTATCTGCGCATCTGACGGCAGTTTTCTACCGTCAGGGGCTTTCCGGCCTCGTAGCAGGCGATGGTCTTGTGCTCTGCCCCGTGGTACATAAAGGTGCGGCGGATGTCCTTCATCAGCGACACGGCCGCCATGTAACCGACCAACAGAAGAATCTTGAGCGTATTTTCAAAAAGTCCCTTGAAACGGGTAAAGTCGTACTCCGTAATACCGTTGAAAAGGTCGAACAGAACGGCAGGCAGCCACATAAAGAGGAATATGGCAAGTCCGACTGCCAAAACGACACCGAGAATACCGATGAGCGTCATGGTGCCCTTGCCTATCTCTCCCGAGTCTTTTTTCTCCTTTTCGGTCTCCTTTGCGGGCTCGGCAGGAACGGCGTCAGCCTCCTGATGCTCGCACGCTGCTTTTTCGGCAGACTCCGCGGCTTCGGAAAGCTCGCACGCCGCGTCGGCTTCAAGGCACTCTTTTGCCGTTTCCTCTGCCTGCGGCTCGGTCACCGTCTCCGTGACGCCGTCGGACGTCTCGCAGCTCTGCTTCTCATCCCTGCTTTCGGCCTCCTCGTCAAAGCTGAGCTCCGCCGAACGCATAAGCGCCTTGTAGCCGAAAAGCATCGACTCGACGTATCCGACCACTCCGCGTATTATCGGAGCGGAAAGTATCTTGCTTTTATCCTTGATGCTCTTGGGATCGAGATATTCAAGCTCGATGCCTCCGTCGGGACGGCGCACCGCCATAGCGGTCTTTTTGGGACCTCTCATCATAATTCCCTCAAGCAGCGCCTGACCTCCGATCGATGTCTTTTTGCAGGGGCCCGAATAGTTTCTGGCCGCGCAGGAAAGCTCCTCCTCAAGCGAGGGTGCCTTTTCGGCTGCGGCGTCAACGCTTTCCCCGGTGCAAGCCTTACGAACCTCTTCGGCCGCAGGCTGCTGTTCGGGAAGCTGCTCCTCGGGAAGGTTGTTTATCATTTCTTCATTCTCCTTCATTTGCTTCTCCTTGTCTTGTAACGGGAATTCCGATCGTGACGGTGGTGCCCATGTTCTCAACACTGTTTATCACAAGAGAACCGCCGTGCTTTCTGACTATTTCATCGGCAACGGCAAGACCTATGCCGGAGCCTCTGACGGTTTTGTTCTTTTCGGATTTATAGAATTTCAGCTTGACCTTGTCAAGATCCTCAAGGGGTATTCCCTTTCCGTTGTCTGAAATAACTATCTCTGCATTGGTTTCCCTCACCTTGGTGCTGATGACTATTCGTCCGCCCGATGGGGTGTTCTTGATGGCGTTATCAATTATGTTGGCGATGACCTGCTTGAGGCGGAAGGGATCTCCCTGAACGGTGGGCAGACGCCTTTCCTTGAAACGGATCGCAAGTCCGTTAGCCTCGGCCTGCTTGACGAAGGCAAGCATGGTCTCACGCACTACGGCGTTGAGATCGCAGTCAACGAGGGTGACGTTGAGTCTGCCGTTCTGCATACGCGAAAAGTCGAGCAGATCCTCAACCAGCACCGAAAGGCGCTCCGTTTCACCCAGAATGACCCCGATACCGTTTTCTACCGTTGCAGTATCGTCGGGCATCTCCCTGACCGTCTCGCCCCAGCCGCGTATCGCGGTAAGAGGTGTTCTGAGCTCGTGCGAAACCGAGGAAAGAAAATCGTTTTTCATCTTTTCGGTAGTGCCCAACTCGTAGGCCATGTAGTTGATCGAGTCGCAAAGCTCGCCTATCTCTCCCCTGTCGGAGGTCTCGATGCGTGCCGAGAAGTTGCCCTGCGCGATCTCTCTCGCCAGAGTGGAGATCTTCTTGACGGGGGTAAGAATACTCCTGATAAAGAAGAGTCCCAGAAAGAGTGTGACCGAGAAGAATATCGCACACACGATAAGCGCCGCCACCGACAGCAGGGCTATCTGTCTCTCGGCAAGCTCGAGGGATACGAGCATACGCACGGCACGGCAGGAATCCCCGAGGGCGACCGTCATGGCCATTACCTTCTCACCGGTAGTCAGCTCGCCGCGGTAGCTTCCCTTATAGCCGCCGTCGGGGTTTCCTATCGCGGTCTGGTAGTCCGAGATGTTTTCACCCTCCTCCGGCACGAAGCCGCTGGTAGAAACGATTATCCGTCCGTCCGAGCTGAATATCTGTACCTCAAACCTGTCCTTATCCTCGTAGGTCTCGGCAAAGGCGGTGGCCGCCTGCTCGAACTCGCGGTCGCTGACCTTACGGTACGAGCTGAAATAGCTCTCGAGGGTGTCGGTCTGTGCGTCAAGCACCTGATTTATGGAATCAAAATAGTAGTTTCGGGCAAAGAGTATCAGCATAAATTCAACGAGTATCAGAACGACGAGAATTCCGCTCATAACGCTGAGCATCCATCTCTTAGTAAGTCCCGCCATGCGGACCTTCATACCGATCTCTCCTTTCCCGATTTATTTTGCGGATCTTATTTTATCCACTTATATCCCCTGCCCCACACCGTCTTGACGTGTACGGGCTTTGAGGGGTCGTCCTCGATCTTCATTCTGAGACGTCTGATGTTTACGTCCACGATCTTTTCCTCACCTGCATAGCCGTCGCCCCATACGCGCAGGAGAATATCCTCTCTGTCAAGCTCCTGTCCGGGGTGGGTGAAGAAGTATTCCATGATCTGATATTCAAGCTGGGTAAGCTCAATATCCTCTCCGTTCTTGCTGAGGGTACGGCGACGGAGATTAAGCACGAATTCGCCGCTCGTCAGCACCTCGGCAACGGGATTTTCCTTTACCAGAGTGATGCTGTGCTCTACCCTGCGCGAAAGCGATTCAAGGCGCGCCATAAGCTCGCTCGGGCTGAAGGGCTTGGTTATGTAGTCGTCGGCACCGAGTCCGAGACCCTTGATCTTATCGCTCTCCTGCGCCTTGGCGGTGAGCATTATTATTCCCATCGTGCTGTTCATGGCACGCAGTCTGCGGCAGACCTCAAGTCCGTCGGTGCCGGGCATCATAATATCGAGCAAGGCGATCTGGAAATTTCCGTCCTCGCGGTCAAAGATCTCCAGCGCCTCGTCACCCGAAGAGGCCTCTACGGGCTCGTAGCCGTGGCGTCTGAGATTAAGAACGATAAAGCCGCGTATCGTGGCCTCGTCTTCTGCAACAAGTACCCTGAGCATCAGTATCTCTCCTTTCGATCAGAAAACGTCAGATAAATTCAAAACCTTCGCGCGCCGCGGTAAGATCTATCGAAAGCTCGTTTCCTCTCACCAGACGCACGGTATATATATACGTGCGGTCACTCGCGATGACCTCGTAGCCGAGGGACTGTGCCTCCTCGGTCTGACCTGCCTCAAAGATCCTTATTCTCATCAGCTCGCCCTTTTTGCTGCCCGACACGGGATCGTACTCGTAGAATATGAGCACCGAGCTGTCGCTGCCGTAGGTGGCCGAAACGCTGTCGTACCATTGCTCGGGCAGATTGAAATAGTAGCTGTAATCGTCGCATTTGAAGGTAACGGTGCTGATTTCGTCCGCCGAGTCCTCAAAAACGCGCCATTCGGTAAAGTTGAGCCTTACCGCCGCATCCTCGGACTGACCGAACAGGGGCTTTTCAAAGGGTATCAGCATCTCGCCCTCGCGGGTCTCACGGCAATATTCGGTAAACGACCGGAGGGTGGCCGAGGTCTCGCCCGTTTCATCGTTGTAATATGCGTTTACTAACTTGCCGTCGTCCCAATAAACGAGCTCGGTCAGGGTAGCGGTCGTACCCTTGAAGGCGTCGATATAAAGCGCGGGTACGTCCTCCCCGGCCTTTCCGACCGTGATCTTGGCGTAGGAGGTAACTCCCCCGTCAAGAGGTGCCGAGCCGGAGATGGTTATTCCGTCCGCCGAGCTGAACTTAAAAGCACTGACCGACGCGGTCTGCTCTGCCGACGAAAGCAGCAGTACGACTATCTCGGTGACGCTGTCGGAATTTATATCGCAGAGAACGTATTCGGTGTATCTCTCCGAAGCGCGCTGTGTAAGCAAACCGGAGTCCATCTTATAGATGGCCATTTCCTTGTTTTTGGCGTCATACATATTCCAGCCCGTAACGACCTCCTGGCATCCGTCGTTATCGAGATCGCAGAAGCTGACGCTGTCGAGGGCGATTCCCACGGGATCAATATCCTGTACCGATACCCATCCGCCCGAGGAATCCGACTTGAGAAGATTCATTCGGGTGACCGAAGCCTCGGTGTCCTGACGGTAGAAGGCCAGCACCTCGTCGGTACCGTCGCCGTCAAGATCGGCCGTCATAAACGAAGCGACTCCGTTGTCCCCCTTGGGATATTCCATTACGATATCACTGCCGACGCTGGCCTCAAGCGCGGTGCGCACACCCTCAAACTCACCCGTTATTCTGGGCGGTCTGATGGTTTCGGCAGGTGTGAGGAAGGTGGTGATGCCGCAACCAGACGCGGTAACGCAAACCAGGATCGCGGCAATGACCGCCGTAAGCCTTAGCAATAATTTTTTCATCACGTCTTCCTCCTTTCGGTTTTATCTGTAAACCTCGCCCGCCGTAACCAAGAGGCGAAGCTTTTCGAGTGTTTTACTTCCTATTCCGCTGACCAACGTCAGCTCGTCTACGCTTGCGAAGGGGCCGTACTCAAGACGGTACCTTACTATTCTTTCCGCAAGCTCGGCCTCTATGCCGCAGGTTGTTGCGATAGCCTCGGCATCGGCGACGTTGATATCGACCGTATTTCCGTCGTCCCGGTTTTCTACCGCGCCGTACACGGCGGTGTGTTTATCACCTTTGACGTCTATCTTTACCGACCTTATCGGTACAAGACAGAGCACCGCAAGAGCGGCACAGAAAAAGGCAAGTGCCGTTACCTTGTTTTCATTTTCCTTCATCCGCGCTCCCCGTTACCCATTACCGAAAACGCGACCCTGATTCCGTCCACTGCGGCAGAAACTATTCCGCCGGCGTGTCCGGCACCCTCACCGCAGGGATAGAGTCCCTTCACGGGGCTCATCAGTTGCTCGTCACGCGGTATGGTCACGGGTGATGAGGAACGGGTCTCGGCTCCCGTAAGCAAAGCGTCGGGAAAATCGAAGCCCCTGATCTGCCTTGAAAGATCGGTAACCGCAAAGCGAAGTGCGTCGCAGACGTCATCAGGCAGATAGCTCTGAACCGACGACAGCGTAACCCCTCTCGCATAGGTGGGTCTGACGCTGCCGAGCCTTTTTGAAGGTCTGCCCTTCACGAGATCACCGACCAGCTGTACGGGAGCCGCATATCCGCCCCCGCCCGCCTTATACGCCGCGCGTTCAAGCCTTCTTTGAAAATTCATTCCCGCAAGGGGATGCTCCGATCCGAAATCTCTTTGAGTAACACCCACGAGAAGTGCCGAATTCGAGTTCTCGCCGTCACGCGCAAAACGGCTCATACCGTTGGTTACGGTCATTTCCGCTTCACTTGCGGCGGGCACGACGACACCTCCGGGGCACATACAGAAGGTGTACGCGCTTCTGACACCTCTGCCGTGCGAAACCAGCTTGTAATCCGCCGAACCCAGAGCAGGATGTCCCGCGAATACTCCGTAGCGTCCGCGGTCGATCAGCTCCCTCGGGTGCTCGATACGCACGCCGACGGCAAACGGCTTTGAGCTCATCGGAACCCCCGCCGAAAGAAGCATCTCAAAGGTGTCACGGGCACTATGTCCCGTGGCAAGGATCACCCTGTCGTATTTCTCGCAAAAGCTGCCGTTTTTGTCGGTCAGCTCAACCTGCGTCAGCCTCATATCGCTGACCGTAATCCCCGAGAGTCTGGTTGAGAAAAGCACCCTTCCCCCAAACTCAATGATCTGTTTACGTATATTTCTTACCACACCCGGCAGTCTGTCGGTGCCGACGTGGGGCTTTGCAAGATAAAGTATCTCCTCGGGAGCACCCGCTTTTACGAGCTCCTCAAGGACGGTGCGGCAGAGAGGACTTTTGATTCCGGTCGAAAGCTTTCCGTCCGAAAAGGTTCCCGCTCCTCCCTCGCCGAACTGCACGTTCGAGGAGGTGTCGAGCAGGCCGCTTTCAAAGAAGCGTTGCACCGTAGCCGAGCGATTTTCGACCGACTCTCCTCTCTCGACGAGCGTAACGTCGACGCCTGCGCGCGCCAGAAAAAGTGCCGCGAAAAGTCCCGCGGGGCCGCCTCCGACGACAAGCACCCGCTCTCCCGCTCTCGAGGGATGAACGCGGGGCTCGGGCATTCTGTACGGCTCAAAGCTTTCGACCTTGGCCTTTTTACAGTCCCCGATAAAGGACTGCTCGTCCCTCACCTCAAGCTCAAAGCTGCATACGAAGCAAAGATTTCTTCCCCTCGCATCGACCGAACGGCGTGACAAACGCGCCGAAAGGATCTGCTTTTTATCAACCCCCGCGGCAGAAGACGCGAGTCTGACGGGATCCGAAAAATCGGTATCGGGCGAAAGCTTTATCCCTGAAATTCTTATCATCCGATATCCTCCGCGGCGGCCTTGCCTGCAAGATATCCGCTCGTCCACGCCCACTGAAGATTGAAGCCGCCGCAGTCGCCGTCGACGTTGAGCGCCTCACCCGTGACGTAAAAGCCCTTAACGAGTCTTGATTCCATCGTCAGAGGGTTGAAGTCGGCCGTTTCTATTCCTCCGGCACAAACCTGCGCCGAGCGCATTCCCGTCACACCCGTAACCTTTACGGGGAGAGCCTTAATCAGCCCTGCCGCACGGATTAGTGCCGCCCTTTTGTTTTCGGGTGAGTATCCTGCGAGCTTCAGCACCGTCTGCCCCACCCTCTTATTAAGCATTCCGCTGAGCAGCTCGGACAGGGGTCTGTCCCTGAAATCCGCGCCCCTCGAAAGCAGTATTTTTTCGGTTTCCTCAAGGCTGAATTCGGGCATCAGATCGAGCAGCATACAGTCGCACTCGCCCGATGAAACAAGCCTTGAAAGCTGAAGCACGGGAGGTCCCGAAAGTCCGTATTCGGTAAAAAGCACCTCACCCGACTCCTTGCGGAGCAGACGGCCTCCCTTTACCGCCGAAACGGTCGCGTTGACCTTTATCCCGTTGAGAGCCTTAAGCTCCTTTGCGGCCGTCTTGACCTTCACCACCGAAGGCAAAAGTCTCGTCAGCCTGTGTCCGAGCGTTACGGCAGGCGAGTATACGGTTTCCTCCGAAGCCGCAACACCCGCAACCGAGCCGGTGGACATTATCACTCTTTTGGCAAAGGCCTCGCCTCTTTCGGTGGTGAGAACGAAGCCGTTTTTCCCGGCTTTAATACCTCTTACGGCGCAATCACACTCAAGTGCGATCCCGGCCTCTGCGCAGGAAAAGCGCAGACAGTCGGTGACCGACGAGGCCTGAAGCGAGTAGGGAAAAAGCTTGCCGTCCTTTTCTTCGGTGATCAACACGCCGTATTTTCCGAGCTCCCTGACGGCGTCCTGCACCGAAAAGAGCTCAAGAGCCGCCGCGGCAAATCTCCGCGAGCCGTGGTATCTCTCGGGAGAAACGCCGGCGTTCGATATATTGCAGCGGCCGTTTCCCGTGACCGAAAGCTTTGCTCCGACCCTCTCACCCGCCTCGTAAACGGTGACCGACGGACGGCTGCCGCTTTTAGCCGCGGTAAGCGCCGCAAACATTCCCGACGCTCCGCCGCCGATGACAGCGACGTCGGACGTAAAGGTGTATCTTTTCATTTTTCCGTCCCGAATCCCTTATTCTATCACGAGATCGCGCAGGGCTCTGAAGCGGTAGTCGTTCTCCTTCTTGAGCAGCGAGAAGTTCTTCATGGCCATGCCGGTTCCCTTTGCAACGGTACGGAAAGGATCGTCGATCAGCCGCACGGAGGTCGAAAGCGCCTCTTTAAGCTTATCGATCATGCCGTGCATCAGAGCGCCGCCGCCCGTAAGTATGACGCCGTCCTTTGCAATGTCCGAAACGAGCTCGGGTGGTGTTCTTTCAAGCACCTGACGGATAGAGCTGATGATGTTTTCGGTAACGTCGCTGACCGCCTCGCATACCTCGTTGGCGGTGATCTCAAAGGTCTGGGGTCTTCCCGAGAATATGTGTACTCCCTTGGCCTTCATTGCGATCTCAACGGGGCGCGGAATTACGCATCCGATGCGCTCCTTGATCTGTCTTGCGGTGCGCGGCCCGATGGTGATATTATGCTCGTGGCGGACGTACTTGATTATGGCCTCGTCAAAATCACAGCCTGCGCACTTTGCCGAAAGGCACTGCGCGATACCGCCCATCGAAAGAACCGCAATATCGGTAGTACCTGCGCCGATGTCAACGATAACGGTGCCGTAGGGTTTGGTAAAGTCGATGTCAAGACCGACCGCCAGCGCAACGGGCGCCTCAACCAGACAGACGTTGCGTCCGCCGGCATCGGTAACGGCGTTGATTACCGAGCGCATCTGCACCGCGGTAAGACCGCCCGGCATCGAAACCAGCACGCGCGGCTTTATCATTCTGTTACCGCACACCCTGCCGAGATAGTTCTTGAGCATGATGTCGGCCTCGTCGTAATTGGCAATAACGCCGCGGCTGATAGGAGACACGACGTTGACGTATTCCGAGGTCTTGCCGATCATTTTCTCGGCATCCTCACCGAAGGCGACAGCCTCGCCCGAATGTGCCATAACGGCAACCACCGACGGCAGATCGAGAACGACGCTTTCTCCCGAAAATATTCTTGTCCGGTCGGTACCGAGATCTATGCCGATGCTCGCGTACATAACCACACCACCTCTGAACGGAGCGCACTCCGCCTATAATAAATATAATTAAAATAATTATATAATATAAGTCGCGTTATATCAAGTGTCCGTGCAATATTTCACCCTCATATCGGGGATTTTTTCTCATCACAAATCCCCTTACGAAGGCCTGAACGCAAAAAAGGAGCGATCTGATCGCTCCTCATAGGATTATTCATTTCGGCAGGCAGTAGGAATACGGACGGCTGACCGCCGCACAGATAACGCATACCCTGTTCGCACCGCGAAGCTTAAGCATGGTGGCACACTCACCCGACGTAGCGCCGGTGGTAACGATGTCGTCTACCAGAAGTATATTCTTCCCCCAAACGACCGAGTGATCCGCCTCGTACACCCCGAAAATGTTTCCGGTGCGTTCAAAGGAGCTGAGGAAATGCTGGGTGCTGTTATCAAACAGCTTTCTGAGTGCCTCGGGACGGTAGTCGATATCGAGCAGCTCGGAAAGCCTTCCCGCAATAACGCCGCTCTGATTGAAGCCGCGGCTCTTAATCTGCCCAGACGTTACGGGAACGCTGCACATCAGATCGAAATCCTCCTCGAGATATTCCCTCTCAAAGACGCGCTTCATTTCACGGGCAAAGAAATCGGCCGTTGAAAACCCCTTGCGGTGCTTGAGTCTGAGCACCGCCTCGCGTGCGACCCCTTCGTAGTAAAAGGGAGCGGCAAGGCGGTCAAAATCCTTCTTGTTGCCTTCGCAGAAGCAGTAGGGTATCTCGCGTCCGCATCTTTTGCAGGTCTTGTCCGACATCCGTATAAGCACCGAGCCGCAATCCTCGCAAAGATCCTCACCCTTTTCGATCGGCTCACCGCAGACGGCACACCTCACGGGAAAAAGAAGGCTCACAGGTCCTCACCCCTTATCATATGGGACAACGCAGTATAACGAAGCGTCTTGCGGTCGTTTTCGACCATTGCGAGAACGGTGGAGCGCGACCCAACCAGCACCAGCAGTCTTTTAGCCCTCGTAACTCCCGTGTAAAGCAGATTTCTGAAGCAAAGCGGCTTCGGAATACCCGTCACGGGAATTATCACGCAGGGATATTCGCTTCCCTGGCTTTTGTGTACCGTAACGGCGTAAGCCAACTCAAGATCCGCCGCCTCGTCGAAGGTGTATTTCGCAGTACGGTCTTCAAAACGCACCGTTAGCTCGGCGTTCTTGCGATCAATGAGCTTCAGCTCACCTATGTCTCCGTTGTACACCCCGCTGCCCATCGAGCCGTCCTCCCTGGTAAAGGGGACGTTGTAGTTGTTTCTGATCTGCATGACCTTATCGCCCATACGCAGCACGAAGCCGTTCATGGCAAGTTCGGCCTTTTCGTCGGCAGGGGGATTGAGCGTCTGCTGCAGGATGTTGTTTAGTGCGGCACTGCCCGACTCCAGCTTTTTTGAGGGACACAGCACCTGAATATCCTCGGTGGGTGAAAAGCCGTAGGCCTGCGGCAAACGCCGCGTGCACAGCTCCACCGTCAGCCTCGCCGCCCTGAGCGGATTGGGCTCCTCGATCAGGAAGAAATCCCCGTCCCGTTTTGAAAGCTCGGGAGCTTCTCCCGCCACGATGCGGTGAGCGTTGGTCACGATCAGACTCTCGGCCGACTGACGGAAGATGCGCGTCAGCCTTATAACGGGTATCTCACCACTGTCGATCAGATCGCCGATCACGTTTCCCGCGCCGACCGACGGAAGCTGGTCGGTATCCCCGACGAGTATAAGACGGCAGCCGAGACTCATACCCCTCAGCAAAGCCTCAAAAAGCGTTATATCCACCATCGACAGCTCGTCGATTATGACGGCGTCACAGTCGAGGGTATTGTTTTCATTTCGGGCGAATACCGCCCTGTCGCGATCGTCCCATTCGACCTCAAGCAGACGGTGTATCGTCTTTGCCTGTCTGCCCGTCAGCTCCTCCATCCGCTTCGCGGCACGTCCCGTCGGGGCGGCCAGCATCAGCTTCATTCCCCTGCGCTCCATAATAGAGATAATAGCCTTGAGGGTGGTGGTCTTACCGGTACCGGGGCCTCCCGTCAGAATAAGCAGACCCTTACCGAGTGCCGCGCGTATAGCCTCGCGCTGTTTTTCCTCGTATTCGATCCCCTCGTCCTTTTCGGCTCTGGCGATCTCACGATCGGCCGCCTGCCTCGTTACACCGTCGAAGCGCATCATCATCCTGAGCCGCCCCGAGGCGTAAAATTCACTCCCGAATATATCCTCAAGGGCGAGGAATTCCCTTCCGTCGAGGACGAAAAATTTGATCCGTCCGTCGTCACTCATCTCCTGACAGACGACGTCGATCTCGTCGGGAGAGATCTCTAAAATGGTATTGGCCGCCGCAATGACCTTATCGCGCGGCAGGCAGGTATGTCCGTTTGAAAGATTGTGACGCAGAACGTACGAAACGACACCGGCAATACGGTTTTTGTCGTTCGCGGGAAGTCCCGCCGAGCGGAAAATGGCCTCGGCGGTATCGAATCTCATACCGATCTCGCGACTGCAGACGACGTAGGGGTTCTTTCTGATTATCTCGACCGCCCTGCCGCCCAGCTCGCGGTATATCTTTACACACTGCTCGGGGCTGACGTTGAACTCGGCAAGTCCGATCATTACCTCTCTGAGTCCCGACGTGCGGCGGTATTCCTCACTTATCTTCTGAGCCTTTGAAAGAGAAATGCCCTTTATCTGAGCCAGCCTGAAGGGCTCGTTTTCGATCACCGACAAAGCCTCGGCTCCGAATCTCGCAACCACGGCACGCGCCGTGACCAGCCCGATTCCCTTAACGGCGCCCGAACTGAGGTATTTATATATCGCGTCGGCCGTCGCAGGCTTTTCGCGCTCAAAGCTTTCGGCCACAAACTGCCGTCCGTAGGTCTTGTGAGTGTCCCACCTTCCGAAAAGGCGAAGGCCGTCCCCCGCGTCTGTCTGCGGGAGGCAGCCTACTACAGTCACGAGCTCATCGCCCGTATCAAGTGTCAGCACGGTATATCCGTTCTGCTCGTTGCGGTAGGTTATCTGTTCTACAGATCCGCAAAGCTCACGGGAGTCGTCCATGCTATCAGTCCTTCAAAAGTATATCGAGCAGCTCGCGCGGCGTGTCGACCGTAAAATCGGCGCCGTCGGCAATCAGCAGCTCCTTCTTCCTGTAACCCCACGTTACGGCGATACAGGCTATTGAGGCATTTTTGGCCGTCTGTACGTCGATCTGCGAATCTCCTACGAGAACGACCGACGAAAGATCCTCGCCGTGTTCAAGTCCGAGCTCAAGCAGTACCTCGGCGGTAAGCCTCGGATCGGGCTTGAAAAAGGTTCCGGGCACGGCTCCCCTGACGGTGTCGAAAAGTCCGCCGAAGAATTTTTCCACCACGGTGCAGGCGCGGTCGTGGCTCTTGTTCGTAAGCACGGCCGTCACGGCACCTGCGCGGATGACCTCCTCGACCGCCTCGCGCATTCCCTCGAAGGGATGCGTCTTGTCAAGAAAATGCTCGTCCTGATGGGCGCGGAAAAGCCTGATGGCCTCCGCGGCAAACTCGCGGTCGTTCCTTTTTTCCTCGGGCAGACCCATCCGCATAAACTCCGTATCGACAAGGCTGATGTCCCTGAGGTTTTCCGCCCTTCCGAGGGGCTTGTAGCCGTACCCCTCAAGGACGGCGTTTCTCGAGGCACAAAGATCGTCAAAGGTGTCGCACAGCGTGCCGTCAAGGTCAAAAAGTATCTTATTGAATCTCATATCAGAGGATCTCCTCATCGTAGCTTGCTTCGCGGCGCTTGCGCCTGATGCGTCTGTACACCGACGCCGCCACCGCAAAAACGAGTGCACCGCCGAGAATTATATAGACGTGTAATCCGACGGTAGAGGTCTTGAGAAGCAGCCACAGCTCCTCAAGATGCGTCTGCGAATCGGTAGGAAGAGCATCAAAAAGCTGACCCTTGGTCTGCGCAAGCTGCTGCTCGAGCACTCCCAGCAGATATTCGTCGTCAACGTCGCAGTTGAGGTAATAGTCCTCCATCTGCGCCGTCTCGGTGTTGGGGGTAAAGTACCATATCTCGTTGATGTTCCTGAGCGAGATATTCGGATCGCAAAGGAAATTGATGAACATTTCGGCCGCTTCCTTGTGCTTTGAGCTTTTGGGAATACAGACGGCGTCAATGAAGGTATTGGAGCCCTCCTCGGGATAGACGAAGCGAAGCTCGGGGTTGTTGTCCTTCATCCAGAGATAGTCACCGACATAGCAGGGCGCGATCCATGCCTCGCCGCCCTCCATCTTGTTGTAGATCTCGTCGGTGACGTAGCTCTGCACCAGCGGCTTTTGCTCACGCAAGAGCTCGTACGCCTCGTTCCAGTGGTCGGGATCGGTGGTATTGTACGAATACCCGAGACGGGACAGCGCGATGGCAAAAACGTCCCTCGAGTTGTTCATCATCAGTATTTTACCCGAATATTCCTTCTTCCAGAGGTCGGCAAAGCCGGTCACCTCGCCTTTTATGAACTCGGAATTATAAACCACCCCGACGAAGCCCCAGGTGAAGGGTACGCTGTACTCTCCCGTCGCGTCGTACGATGCCGTATCGAGGGACTTGTCAATATATTTCAGGTTCGGAATATTCGAAAAGTCGATCTTTTCGAGCATATCTTCGTTTATGAGGCGCTCGATCATATAATCCGAAGGCACGACGATATCGTAGCTCGCACCGCCCGCTGCAAGCTTGGTGTACATCGCTTCGTTGGTTTCGTAGTTCGAGTAGTTGACCTTGACTCCGGTCAGCTCCTCAAAGTCGGCAAAAATGCTCTCGTCGATGTACTCTCCCCAGTTGTAGACGTTGATCGTCTCGCCCTCAAACTCGCGGGAATATCCCTCGGTTGAGACCACCGCCGATTCGTTTTCTTCGGCATATACGGAAAAGCCGGAGCTGCAAAGACCGAGCACAGCGGCAAGCGCCGTCACCGTAAGAATAAATCTTTTCATTTTATTTCTCCTGCGCACGGCATCACTTCGTTCCCGCATTCTTAGCGGAAATGATGTTCTTTTTAAGCTTCTTTTCATCGGTCGCCTGTCGGACGTTGATGATTATGAGCAGCACCAACACCACCACGAAAATGAGGGTGGAAAGTGCGTTGATGCTGGGTTCAACACGGCGCTTGGTCATGGCGTATATGCGAAGCGGCAGGGTCTGGAAGGAAGGGCCGCTGACAAAATAGCTGATGACAAAGTCATCGATCGAAAGGGTAAAGGCCATGATAAAGCCGGTGACGATTCCGGGCATAATGTTGGGCAGCACGACCTTGAAGAAGGCCTTTCTTCCGGGACAACCGAGATCCTGCGCCGCCTCGACCAGATGGGGATCGAGCTGTCTGAGCTTCGGATTGACCGAAAGAATAACGTAGGGCAGGTTAAAGGTAACGTGGGCAATCAGTATCGTCCAGAAGCCGAGTATCTCGGTACCGCCGAAAAGCCCCATGATAAAAACGAAAAGCAGCATCATGGCAACTCCGGTCACGATGTCGGGGTTCATGAGGGGCAGATTGGTCACACCCATGACCAGCTTTTTCGACCATTTGCCCAGACTCTGAATACCTACCGCCGCCGCAGTACCGATGACGGTGGCAATGGCCGAGGACAGCACCGCAATAATAAGGGTGTTATAAAGGGTCTTCAGGGTCTCCCGATCGGCAAACAGCTCACGGTACCACTGCAGCGAAAACCCGGTGAACACCGAGGTCGAGTTGGCTTCGTTAAAGGAAAAAAATATGAGCACCGCAATGGGAAGGTAAAGAAAAGCCAGAATGAGCGCGGTATATATTTTTGAAGCGGCGTTCATCTTCATACCAGCATCGCCCCCTCGTCGTCATCCGAGGTGAACTGATTCATGACCAACATACAGATGATTATCATGACCATGAGTATGAGCGAAAGGGTCGCACCCATGTTGCGCGCGTTGTTGGTGAACTGAGTGTCGATAACGTCACCGATGAGGGTATAGCCGGTGCCGCCCAGCTTCTGCGAAATATAGAACGTACTGACGCAGGGGACGAAGACCATGGTTATTCCCGAAGCAATTCCCGGAACGCTCATCGGGAAAACCACCCTGCAGAGCACCTGCAGCGAAGAAGCGCCGAGATCCTGCGCCGCCTCGATGGTGTTCCTGCCTATCTTGGTCATGACCGAGTAGAGTGGCATTATCATGTAGGGCATAAAATTATAGACCATGCCCAGCACCACCGCGCCCGAGGTATTGATCATGTGCACGGGGCCGATCCCTATCTTGGCAAGCAGGCTGTTTATGATGCCGGTATCCTCAAGAATGGTCATCCAGGAATAGGTGCGCAGCAGCAGGTTTATCCACATCGGAAGCATGACCAGCAGCATAAGGGTGCGCTGCGTCGAGGCCTTTGCCCTCGAAAGTATGTACGCGATAGGGTAGGAAATGACGAAACAGACCGCGGTCGCAATCGCGCCCAGCCAGACCGACAGCACGAGGGTGTCGGCGTAAAGCCTCAGATCGGCAATATTCGACAGGGTAAAGCTGCCGTTCCTGTCGGTAAGCGAGTAGTAAAGCACCATGATTACCGGAACGACGATAAATATCGCCGCCCAAACGTAGTAGGGGCTTCCGACCAGTCGGGATGAAAGGGATTTTTTCTTCATTCCTCATCCTCCGCGGGAAGGCTCTCCCCTTCCGGATCGTAGTCCGGCTGTGAAATGGTGTCCATCTCGTCGCTGAAGGAGGAATAGTCACCGAACATTCCGGAGTATTCGCTCTTCTTCATAACGTGAATATCGTCGGGGTTGAGAAGAATACCGATCTCCTCACCCTCGCGGATGAGGTCGGTGGTCTGTATCATCCACTTGAAGCCGTCAACGTCGACGATCGCCTCGTAGTGCACGCCCTTGAAGGTAACCGAGTCAACGGTGCCCGAAAGGGGCGATTTTCCCTTTTCGACGACGTCGATATCCTCGGGACGGATTACTACGTCGACGGGCTCGTTCTTTTCAAAGCCCTTATCAACGCAGGGAATGCTCTGACCGGCAAAACGAACCAGACCGTCGCGGAGCATTACGCCGTCGACGATGTTGCTTTCACCTATGAAATCCGCAACGAAGGCGTTTACGGGCTCGTTGTAGATGTCCTGCGGAGTACCGATCTGCTGAATAACGCCCTTGTCCATTACGATTACGGTGTCGGACATGGAAAGAGCCTCTTCCTGATCGTGGGTAACGAAGATAAAGGTTATCCCGAGCGTCTTCTGAATGTTCTTGAGCTCGACCTGCATATCCTTGCGAAGCTTGAGATCAAGTGCCGCAAGCGGCTCGTCAAGAAGCAGCACCTTGGGCCGCGTGACGAGACTCCTCGCGATGGCAACGCGCTGCTGCTGACCGCCCGAGAGGGTGTCGATGTGCCGCTTTTCAAAGCCGCGCAGACCGACCAGCTCGATCGCCTCGCGAACCCTCACCTTCAGCTCCTTTTCGGGTACCTTCTTGACCCTCAGACCAAAGGCGATGTTCTCATAGACGTTGAGATGCGGGAAAAGAGCGTAGCGCTGGAAAATTGTGCTGACCTGACGGCGGTAGGGCTGTACTCCGTTTATCCTCTGTCCGTCAAAAAAAACATCCCCCGAGTCCGGCTCGACAAACCCGCCGATGATCCTCAGGGTGGTGGTCTTACCGCAGCCCGAGGGTCCGAGAAGGGTTACGAATTCTCCGTCGCGGATCGAAAGATCCAGCCCCTTGAGAACCTGTTCTCCGTCGTACTCCACAGTGATGTTTTTCAGGTCAATGATGTTGTTGTCTGACATGATGCATCCCCCTTTGCGGAAATAAAGTACGGGGTGGCAATCCCGTTACCCGCAAAATCTCTGTCGGGTGCCCTCCGCAAAGGGTTTTTCACAGCCGTCAGGCGGCTGCGGCACAGGACTTGATTCTGCTGTTCATTTGCACAGATGCATGTGCTTACTATATGCTATATAATATATTCCATATTTCGCAAAAAGTCAATATTTTTCAGTAAAATTCCGCTTTATTTTACGACCGTCGCCGCCCCGTTTTGAGTTTACTCGCGAATGCTCGCAAATGCTCGTTTTTTCTCTCGTTTTCTCGCATTATGTAATATCTGCCTGAAAACGAAAAAACGCCTGAAAACCGAAACGGCGCAACGCCCGAAGACGTCACGCCATCCCTATTCGCTTGCGGCTGGTGTTATTTAATTCGCAAGTTTAAGGTGAACAAATATTATCCGAAAACAGCTTTCACTTCATCTTTACTTCAAAAAGGATATTAGCTCCCGCGGCCTTGGGACTGTCCTCTGCCAGAGAGTACGTCACCAACATAACGGGACAACCGTCTTCTGCGGAATATACCATCTTTGCAGACTGTTTTTTTGTGTAGTTAAAAAGTATTCCGTTCTCCTTACAAAGATCAAACATTTTCATTTCGGCCGTATATATAGCCTTATCCATCATATCCGTTGTAACGTTTTTCATTTCGTTATTGTTGTATTTACCGGCTTCGTATTTGTAACACTCGCCTCCCCATTTCTTTACATTCACCCTGTGAGCAACGTAAAGTCCCTGTCCGCCTGTTGACAGGACAAATGAAACTGTGTAATTATCATAATTTGTGGAATTTTTGCCTTCGCTTAATATAGTTTTTATGTCATATCTCGAAAGATCGTCGTCCGTAAAATTAGAGATATACTCCTTGGCTATTTCGATCGCCTCATCTTTTTTTACATACCGATCGACAGGTTGTTGCGAATACAAACCTATGTCATTATAATAAACAATCTCACCCGTTTCGGCTTTTATATAAAGATGTTTATGTTTATACATCTCATCGGAACGGTATCTGATAATCTGCTGTTCGCTGTATTCATTCGACCAAACCGAAACAAGCGAATACTCTTCCTCAACCCCGAGAATAGTTTTGGTAATCGTCCTGTCATAAGCGTCTATGTTCTTTGAAATAGCTATTTCGCTTTTCCTACCGCCGACCTGCACGCCTTTGAATTTTCCGGCAAATTCTTCCGAACCTGAGGCAAAATACACTTTGACTTCATACTCTTTGTTTTCAGGTTCCTGAGAGGAGATTATTTCCGAGACCGTTTCGCTGCTTGCTACCTGAGGCTCAGTTTCCTGTATCACGTAATAAACCGCTGCGGCACCGCTTGCCACCACGGTGATCGAAACGCAAAAGCAAGCCACAACGATCAGCATCCTGACCGTTTTCTTTCTTCGTTCTCTGCGTTCGGTCTTGTGTTCTTCGATTCGCCTGAATACGTCCTTTGCCATCTCGTCACAGCTTTTCATAGACAAGCTCCTCCTTTTCCAACTGAACTTTAAGTGCGTTTCTCGCTCTGTAAACAAGGGTTTCGGTGGTATGTAGATTTTTACCCATCACGTCGGCCGTTTCCCTGATGCTGAGTCCTTCAAAATAGATCAGCCACAGCACCTGACGGTATTCCGGTCTGAGCTTTCTGAGCTCACGGTGGACGAGTATCTTCCGTTCCTCCCGTATATAGGCCGTTTCCAGAGACTCTTCTTCGGCAATCAGCTCGCCGCAATCCTCGGTCGGCACCTCGACTCTCGTCGGGCTGCGTCTCAGATAGTCGACGGCAATGTTCCTGCCGATGGTATAGAGCCACGTCCGGAAGCTCCCCTTTCCCTTGTCGCGGGGTTTTTTGGTTCCGAGAAGGACGAAGGTATCTTCGGCAAGCTCTTCGGCGGTGCGTATGTTTCCGACGAAGCTGTTGAGGTAAAAAATCAGTCCGTCTTTATATTCTCTGATGATCTCATAAAGACCGTTTTCGTCTCCTTCCTCGCGGAAACGTCGATAGTTGCTTGCTCCGTTACCCATCGTCCTCCTCCTTCCCTGAAAAGTACCTTTCACTTATTACACGAGAAAACTTCCCAAAACCTCACAGTAAAATTTGAAAAATTTTAAAATTTTTTTGAAATCTATAATAAGAGCCCTTCTTGACGAAGGGCTCAAAAAGCTTATTACTCGAAATCCGAGTCCGTCTTGATCGTGACGCCGACGTAGTAGTGTCTGAGTATCCACTGATAGGAATAGCCTGCGGCGGCGTAGTAGTTTGCTCCGCGCTGGCTCATTCCGACGCCGTGTCCGTAGCCGTAGACGTGGAAGGTGAAGGTGTCGGCAGACTGATCGTACTCAATGGTAAAGGCGGCCGAGCGCAGGGAGAAGATGCTTCTCATGGTCGCGCCGGTGATTGCCTTCTTGGTACTGCCGCTCTTGTAGGTCAGCTCTCCGCCGACCCTCATTGCACCTACGTACACGCCCGACGAAGTATAGGCAACGATCTGGAACCACTCGTCGGGATTGTCCGAAAGGGTGATTCCGAGCTTGGACTTGATCTTGCTCTTTACCTGATCGGAGGTAAAGGTCTTGGTGGTCTCAAACTTGGAATACTGCTTGTCAACGCTCGAATCGACCGAAACGAGGTACGGCAGGGTCGCACTCCAGACGTCGTCGCAGGCGTTGGTATAGCCGGCGCTGTACGCATAATAGGTGGTAAGACAGATCTTGTTCTGATAGGTGACCGTCTGACCGACGACCGCCTGACAGGCCTCGAGCACCTTCTGGCTCGGTGTGTTTTTCATCGGCGCCGATACGGGATTTTTCTCGCTCGTGCCGTGATACTTAAGATAGGTATAGGCCGCAACCGCCTGAGCCTTGAGGGCTTCGGTCTCAAATCCGCTGCCCATCTCGGCCTCGACTATCCTCGCGATAATGTTGACCGCAATATCCGTCTCGACCTTGTTGAGGGTGCTGTTATAGACCGTAAGCGGTGCGGCGCAGGCCGCGGCGTTGGGCGCTATGTAGACGTCCTTCGGGTCGGTTGAGGACGATACGGGAGGCAACGACGAAACGGGTGTGGAGGAAACGGCAGAGGATGTGCTCTGACCGGAAGAAGGCTGACTCGTCGTTACGTTACCCGAGGTATCCGTCGATGAGGTTTCGGTTCCCGAAGAGGTCTCTGGCTTTGAAGAAGGCTTGGCTGACGAAACAGGCTTGGAGGATACGTTGGAATAATCTTCTTCTTCCTCCTATTCGTCGTCATCAAAATCCTCGTCGTCATCGTTCATACCGAAGTTTTCCTCGTCGTCGTAGTACTGAACGTCCGACTCGTAGAGCTGATCCTTATCGACACCCGCGGGAATTCCGCCCGTCGAAGAAACGTCGTCGGGATCAAAAACGTCGTCCTCGCCGATGTTTATAATGCTGTTCATCTGCTCAGAGGTGAGGGACTCTATATCCAGTCTGTCACCCGTCCAGCTTTCTGGATAGACGGCGTCCTCATTGGGACACACTCCCGAAACGTCGACCGAGATGCTCTCAAGGCTTCTGACCTTTCTCGCCATTACGGCAAAGCAATAGCTTCGGTCGGGTGAATAGCCCGTAATTACGGTAAGCACCTCGTCGCTTCCCGTAACGTCAACCGTGGTATCGATCAGCGAACGTGCCTTGGCCTGATCGATAAAGCTCGAAAACGCGCTGTCGTCGAAGAAGGTATTACGGGTTACGTCAAAGCCGACCTCCTTGGGATCGACGATCATAACGGCAAATATCTTCCAATACGCGGCAGCGTAGACCGTATCCATTGAAATTACGGGCGAGCCTGCATAGTGCTCGATATCGGTATAAAGCTCAAGATCGCTGAGCATTCTGCCGTCGTTGGTGTTATTTCCCGTGATTACGGTATTGCGGTTGTACTCGCCGAAGCGGTAATCCTCGTCAAACCAGAGGGAGCCGTATTTGCTCGAGTCGCCGTTGTAAAGGTGCGAGGCGTAGTATTCCTCGCCGTTTTCCTCGCTGAGGCGCACCACGGGATAGTTTATGTTGGTGTTTGAGAAGATCAGCCAACCCGAAACGTCCTTGTTGACGTCGTAAAGCGCACCGAACTTCGAGAGCATCTCGTTCGGCATCGCACCGCTTCCGGCGCTTCCGTAAAGGCTTCGCGCGGTGCTGTAAACGCTGTCGCAGTGCACGGGTATGTACATAACGAAATATCCCGCAATAAGACTGACGGCAAGCGTCAGGGCGAGTGCCGCCGTGAGGAAAATACTCCTTAAACGCTTTCGGGTCTTCTTTTTCTTTCTTGCGCGGTCGGCATCGAGCAGATCGGCATCCGAAATGGCCGAAACCTCCTCGATCTGCACCGTCGGCACCTCTGCCGTATCGCTTGAAAGCTCGGTGACGGTGATTGCTCCAGCGCCGACGGGAGCGGCCGCAGAAACGGAGGAGATGTTCTCCCTCGTGATCTGCTGAGACGAAGAAACCGAAGCGGCACCTACCGCAGCAAGCTCCTCGGTCGACCATTCACCGCTCGATGCGGTAGCCGCCTGAGTCTTCTCGTATTTTTTTCTTATAAAGTCACAGGCATCACCGATGTCACTGTGCTCCGACGGGATCATTACGATGCACTGGTTGCCCTGTGCAAGCACGCCGAACTCACCCTGACCTCCCTCGCTGTAAACAGCGGCAGAGGCGGGAAAGCTTCCAGGCTCCTCCTCGTCGGGCAGTCCGAGAGCCGAGTTTATCAACGCAGCGGCATTGACCAGCTGTGTTGAGCCGACCGTGATGATAACGTGGCTGTTCTGCGCAGCCGACGAGAAGGCCGAGTAAAACTCCCTCACGGTGTTGACCTCTGCCGATCTGCGCAGTGTATGTCCGTCCGCCGTCAGCGGCTCCCACGCACGGTTGAAGCGCTGACAGCCAACGTAAAGAATGTCAAAAAACATTTTCTTTCACCTCTGTTTCAGGTGATCTCCCGCAAATTTTTGCGGGGAATTTCCTCACGGGTTGGAGGTATTCGGGGTCTCACCGCCGGAGCCGCCTGAATTTCCGCCACCCTGGGTCTCACTGCCCGAGCCGCTTGAGCTGTCGCCGCCGGAGCCACCCGAGCTGTCACCGCCCGAGCCGCCCGAACTGTCTGAGCCGGAGCCGCCCGAACTGTCACCGTCCGAACCGCCGCTGACGTTTTCACTCGAATCGGGAACCGACGGATTCTGCGATGGCGTATCTGACGGATCACCCGACTGTGTCTGCGAGTTATTTCCCGACGTCACGGGCTGCTGTGTGGAGGTGGTATTGTTGTTGTTATTGTTATTATTGCCGCCCGGAGTCTGCGTTGAGGTAGTGGTATCCGAGGTGGTGTTATCGGACGAGGTGGGCTCCGAAGAGGTGCTGTCATCCACAAATCCGTCGGGCAGAGCGTTGGCAGGCTTCTTGCCGCCGTTCTTGTCGTACCAGGCCTGCGGATAAACGACCTTCTTATCGCTCTTTCTGGTGAAGTTCGCCGTTGAAACGGGACTGTCACCCTCACGCAACTTTCTGCCGACCATAACGAGGCGAGCCTCGTTGAAGTCGTAGATGCAGGTAACGAGTGTGATAAGCTCGTCGTCGGGAGTGACCTCTATTCCGGTCTCGTAGATCGAACGTTCCTTAAGACGTGCGATATGATCGTTGAAGTCGGCGTCACTCGAGAAGTACACCTTGTTGTACTCAAAGCGGTAGCCGTCGTCGTCCGCCGAATCGTCGTTCGTGATTATTACCGCGAATATCTCGTAGGTATCGTTTGAATAGAGGTTGTTGAAGTATACGAGGTTGCTCTTCTTGAAGTTTTTGAGGGACCTCAGATTTTTGAGCGAAGCAAACATACTTCCGTCGTTCATGTGGTGTCCGTAGATAACGAGGTTCTGCGAACGGTTGTAAAGATCGAAGTTGCAACGGTAGTCCATAAATACGGTACCGTGATCGTTGTACTTCTTATAGAAGGTATGCTTGAGGTAATAGTCGTTGTTTTCGCCCTTGACGACTACGTTATCGACCTTGGTATTGCTGACCTTTATCCAGCCGACGGTATCCTTGTTTTCGGCATAGAGAGCGGCGAAGTCGGTAGCGTTTGCGCCCGACGGGAAGCCGATCGCCTCGAGGTCGACGCTGTCACCGTTACCGTACAGCTCCTTGATATCGTTCTCGACCATGGCGTTCTTTGCCGTACCGGTAAAGTAAACGGCAAGTATGACGAGGCAAACGATAAGCGCAACCGCCGCAAGGAGAAGAATGCTCTTTCTGATAATATCAAAAACGCTGTCTCCCTTGCAGGGGAACACGGTCTTTATAAAGCCTTTTTTCTGGTTTGCCTTTGAAACGACCTTTCGTGAAGAAGTGTTCACCTGATCGTTGTTCTCATCCGTAACGGCGGCACCCTCCTCGGGGAAGGCGTTGTCGAAAAGCTCGCGGGTCATGCTGTTATCGCGCGGGCTGAATACGTCTGCCGCAACGGCACCGCTGCTCGACATAAGAACGTTGTCGTCCTTCTCATCCTTTTCCTCTTCGGTATTATCCTCGGGAAGATTAAGACGTGCAAAGATATCGTCGGCAAAGCTGAAGGAGGACTCCTCTCCGTTTTCAGACAAGGCCTCGGTTGCCTTATTATCAAAATCAACGCTCGAATCGGAAGAAATATCGGTAAACGAAGTCACCGCAGCGGCACCTGCTGCTCCCGCCGCAGTCTTTTCGGCAACGGGCTGAGACCTGCTTTCGCTGTCTGCGACGGCAAAGGCGGCCGCAAACGCAGCAGCGTCAAACTCAGCTGCGGGTGAAACGGGAATCGGATTTTCGGTCGTTACGGGAATATCACCCTCCTCAACCTCCTCGTATCCGTCGGGGAAGTCGGGAAGTGCGGCAAGATAACGTCTTGCAAGATCGAGCGCGTTGGAGGCGGCGAGGTTTCTGATGTGCTCGCGGCTCTGTCCGCCCGAAACGATGTTGAGCTTACGGGTCCAGAAACGCTTTCCGTCGGTCATCGAAACGAAAACGAGTCCCACGGGATTTCCCCTGTTGTCGCTTTCGGGTCCGGCAACTCCGGTAACCGAGATGCCGATGTTGGCACCCGACACCTGCTTGATGCCCATTGCCATCTCCTTGGCGGTCTCGCCGCTGACGGCTGAAAACTCTTCGATGGTCTCGGGTCTTACGAACAGCTCGCGCATCTTGACCTCGTCCGAGTAGGCGACGGTGCCCATCCTGAATACAGAAGAAGCACCCGGAACGTCGGTTATCCTCTTGGAAACGAGTCCGGCGGTGCAGGACTCTGCGGTAGCAATGGTCATGCCGTTCTTGAGCAGCAGCTCAACCACGCTGTGCTCTATTCCCTCGGAGTCTATTCCGTAGGCGTTGTCTCCGAGTATCTTGGCGATATCTCTGGAAACGAACACGCACTTGCGCTGAGCCTCGCGGCGGTCGCGGTCACGGGCGGTGACCCTGACCTGTACCTCTCCCCCGGCAACGTAGGTCGCAACGTAAGGATTGTCCTTCTTGAGGTACTTGGAGATCTTCTCGCACACGTGGCTTTCGCCGATTCCGAAGACGTTGACCGTCCTCGTAACGGAGGCCATGTCTAGGAATTCGGAAAGGTATTCCTCTGCGCCGTCCTCAAAAACAGCCCTGAGCTCGGCGGGAGGTCCGGGGAGCAGCAGGATATGCTGCGAGCCCGCACTTATCGCAAAGCCTGCGGCGGTACCCTTTCTGTTGGGGAACACGACCGCACCCTCGGGGAAATAGGCCTGTTTCTCGTTAGCCTTGGGGAAGCTGCGGCCCGAATCCTTAAAATATCTCTTGATGCCCGCCAGCACCTCGTCGTCCCTGACCAGCTCAAGACCGACCGCCGACGATACCGCCTCACGGGTGATGTCGTCGGGCGTGGGTCCGAGGCCGCCGGTAAAGATGATTACCTGGCTTCTGGAAACAGCCGAGCGAAGCGCCGCCTGTATCCTCTTGCGTTCGTCGGGCACGACCGTATGAAAATTAACCTCAAAGCCCATTTCAAAGAGCTTCTTGGAAAGGTAACTCGTATCGGTATTGACTACAAAACCGGACAGTACTTCATTACCTACCGAAATTATTTCAGCCTTCATTTTTTCGGTTCCTCCTGTCAAATTGATTCAAAAAGGGCATTTTCAGCCGCTTCTTCGACCAGCGCCTCGATATCAAGGGCGGCCTCTGCCGCCTCCACCTTGTCAAGCAGGGGCTTCGTGCGCGGATGCTTCGGGGTAAATACCGTACAGCAATCCTCGTAGGGCAGTATTGATATATCAAAGGTCCCGATCTCGCGGGAACGCACAATGATCTCTTCCTTATCCATGCCGATCAGGGGTCTGAAGACCGGCATATTGCAAACGGCATCGGTGCAGACGAGTCCGCCGACCGTCTGGCTCGCAACCTGTCCGAGGCTTTCGCCCGTAATGAGAGCCGAGCATTTGTTTCGCCTTGCAATCCGCTCGCTGATCCTCATCATAAAGCGGCGCATTATAATGGTGAAATACTCCTCCTGACAGTTGTCTGCGATGGCCTCCTGTATCCTGGTAAAGGGAACGATACAGAATCTTATCTCACCGCTGTACTCCGACACCTTTTTGAGAAGGTCGCGCACCTTGGCCTCGGCCTGAGGGCCCGTGTAAGGGGGAGAAGCGAAGTGTATCGCCGTAAGCTGCATTCCCCTCTTTGCCATCATCCAGGCGGCAACGGGTGAATCTATTCCGCCCGAGATGAGTATGGCGGCCTTTCCTCCGGTGCCTACGGGGATTCCGCCCGCTCCCTTGAGCTGACCTGCCCTGACGTAGGCGGCAAAATCGCGTATCTCTGCCGCAACGGTCACCTCGGGGTCGTGAACGTCGACCTTAAGGTGCGGAAATTTCGAAAGTATGTAGCCGCCGAGCTCGGCCGATATCTCGGGAGAGCCGAGCGGGAAGGATTTGTCCGAACGCTTTGCGACCACCTTGAAGGTCTTGGCACTCCTCAGCTGATCGGCAAGATAGTCGACCGCCGTGGTGCAGATCACGTCCATATCCTTTTCGCACACCGCGGCACGAGAATACGCCACGATACCGAACACCTTGCCCACCGCCTCGGCGGCAAGATCCATGTCACAGCCGTCGTCCTGCGGCTCGACGAACATCGTGGACTGTGCGCGGCGAATCTTGAATCTGCCCGCCTTCGACAGTCTGTGGCGGAGCGCCTTCTGCAGCGCATCCTCAAAAACGGAACGGTTAAGCCCCTTGAGGGCGATCTCGCCGTTTTTGATCAGAATGATCTCTTTCATCTTCTGCCTCTTTTCAGTGAAGCCGAGGCTCTTTTCAGAGATTCGAGAAGCCTGTCGACCTCTCCCTCGACCGAAAATCTTGAAAAACTTACCCTGACGGCGCTGTCGATCCTTTCGGGCGAAAGTCCCTGCGCCAGCAGTACGTGGCTCCGTTTGCCCTTCGAGCAGGCCGAGCCGGCCGAAACGTATATCCCATCCGCCGAAAGTGCACGCAGGAGAACCTCGCTGCGGATTCCGGCGACCGAGAAATTGAGCACGTAGGGCAGTGCGTCATCGGGTGAATTGACGCTTACCCCCGCTATCTGAGAAAGCCCCTCGCGCAGTCTTGCGTTGAGCGAGCCTATCCGTGACAGGGTCTGTGCCGTGTCGGGCAGAGCCTTTACAGCGGCGGCAAAGCCGGCAATGAGCTCTGTCGGTTCGGTACCGGACCGCATCCCCTTTTCCTGTCCACCGCCGAAAATCCGCGCAGGGAGGTTTACACCCTTGCGGATATATATAGCTCCGACGCCCTTCGGGCCGTGCAGCTTGTGAGCGCTGACCGTCAGAAGATCGACCCCGAGCTTCCTCGGCTCGACGGGGAGCTTTCCGAAGGCCTGTACCGCATCGCAGTGAAGAAGTGCCGGCGCACCCTTTTCCTTTATCAGCGCCGCGGCGGCCGCGACGTCCTGAACGGCGCCCGTCTCGTTGTTTACGAGCATAAGAGAAACCAGCACCGTGTCGGGGGTTATGTACCCTTCAAGCTGTTCCCGTCCGATTCTACCCGTGCTGTCAGGGCGTACGGTGACTACCTCAAAACCGCTGTCAGAGAGCTTCTGTGCAGGCCCCAGCACGCAAGGATGCTCAACCGCCGAAACGACGACGCGCCCCTTTTTGCGGCGGTTCTTTTCGGCCGTACCGAAAACGGCGATGTTATTTCCCTCGGTTCCTCCCGAGGTGAAAAACACCTCTTCGGGTGAGACCTTAAGAGCGGACGCTACCGTCTCCCTCGCCTCTTTGAGGGTAACGAAGGCCTTCATTCCGACGTCGTGCAGTGAAGAAGGATTTCCGTATTCTTCTGTCATACAGCGCATAACGGCCTCGGCCGCCTCGGGTATCACGGCGGTGGTAGAGCTGTTATCAAGATATACGATCTCCAATGGGTACACCTACCTACATTATCACTCAATGCATTATACATCAAAATCTTCCGAACTTCAAGCGAGAGAGCTCAATTTAACGAAATATTCACATCAACGGAAAATTTTCGGTCAAAAATCATCCTTTGCGGATAACCCGAACGCAAGCGGACACAATACCGTCGGGTGAAAAAAATGCAACCGATAAGATTTTCAAAAACACACGGAAAGACAAGAATGTTGGTAATAACCGCCTCCTTCGTAACGGCGGCAATGGTGGTGCTGGCGGTCTGGGGAATAATGCAGTACCGCGATTCGGTGCGCTACCGACGCCAGCTCAGGTACAGTTGCGAGCAGTCCCTTTACGAGCTTTCGCTGCACCTTGAGGAAATGAATCTCGCCTTCAGAAAAAGCGCCTATTCCTCTACCCCCGAGGGCTTCGGCACACTCGCCGCACGGATATACGAATCGGGCGGCTACGCAAAGGCCTGTATAACCCAGATGCCGACGGGCAGCATCAACCTCGACAATACCTACCGATATCTTTCGCAGTCCTCGGAATATATGGAGCTGCTCGGCAAAAACGTCGCCTCGGGCTACGAGCTTACCGAAAAAGACCGTACCAATATGAAAAACCTCGCTGAAACCGCATCGCTGCTCTCGGCAAGGGTATCCGAAATAAGGGACGGTATGAACGACGGCGGTACCTGGGAATCCGACTCCCACGAGATCCTCTACGGCGACGGCGGCGAGGATACCGACTTTTACGGATATATGACCGAAATAGACGAGCTTCTCTCCTCCCACGAATCCCTGATCTACGAGGGAAACTATTCCGAAAATATCATCAACCCCACCGCCGCCATGCTTGAAAACGCCGACGAGGTCGACGAGGACGAGGCGCGCCGACAGGCCGCAGAGCTGCTTGACTGCGACAAGTCCGCCCTCACGCGCGTCGCCGACGAAAACGGCGTCATCAGCTCCTACGCCTTCACGGCAGAAGACGGCACGGTATACGTCACCGTCACCAAAAAAGGCGGCTTCCCCGTCTACTTTATCAAGGACACCGCCTTCCCCGAGGAGAACGTGATAAGTGCCGATGCGGCGTCCCAAAAAGCCCTCGCCTTCCTCTCAAAGAACGGCCTCGGAGATATGACCGAAATAGAACGTACCACCGCCGACGGCATCTGTACTCTTACCTTCGCAAAAAGCGGCAGGGTGCTCGTCTATTCCGATACCGCAAAGGTCTCGGTCTCCCTCGACGACGGAGAGATAATAGGATTTGACGCGCGGCAGTATATCATGAACCACGAAACGAGGGAATTCGACGAGCCGAAATATACTGGCGAAGAGGCGGCAAAGGTGCTGTCAGACTCCCTCAGACTCAAAAGCCTCCGTCTCACCACCGTCCCCACCGTCGCCCTCGCCGAAAAGGTCTGCTGGGAAATGACATGCACCGCCGAGGACGGCAGCACGGTGATAGTCTATCTCGGCGCAGACGACCTTTCCGAAAAGCTGATCCTCCTGAAAGACGAATTCGGGACGAAATAAATCTTTGACGCCAAAGCAGGGCATACCGTAACAACGGCATGCCCTGCTTTTTTCACCGTATATTTTCGTTTGCCTAAAAATTACCCCCGACGCCGAAGCATCGGGGGCAGCTGCAAACAGCTACAAAAGGAGAAATGGAAATTATCTTGCTTTCTTACCGAAGCAAACGGTAACGGATGCTGCCATAGCGGCAAGGAGAATTGCAACGACTACGACTGCGAGGTCTGTTGCGTCTCCGGTGGCGGAACCTACGGTCCAGCCTGCGTTTGCGTCATCGGACCTGGTGATAAGTCTTGCACACGCAATAGCAAAATCATATCCTCCGGTAGCGCTGTAATCAAACACAAGAACTCTGCTGACGGTTTTTCCATCGCCGCCGGCAACGTTTACACCCTCAACGGCGTGATCGTGGTCTCTGTTCTGGTTCGGGAACCAGAAGGTGATGTTATTCCAACCGTTAACGAGCGACTGAGTACTGGAACTGTCATACGCCTTGTTGACCTGGTAATTCCAATTGCTGTTATTTTCGTCGAAAAATCTGAAGATAAGCGCATTTACCTTGCTTGCGTCGGATATATATACCCACGCATTGACGCCGTAATCCTTACCGGCAGTGCCGTCAGCATTGGTGGAGTCGTTCACTGCGGTCCAGTCGGTATTGACAACGGGCAGCATAAGGCCGTTGGAGCCGGCGCCGACGGTAAACTTGTAAGCGTCTTCGGAAGGAACGCCGGAGGTACCGCCCTTAAGCTCGGAGGTCTTGACGACCGAGAGGTTGGTAGCGTTGCCGTCTGCGGTCATATCATCGGCCTTCTTGTCAACGTTTGCAGAGATGATGGTCTTTCCAACCTTGTTAGCGTCCTTCTCGGGCTCCTTGTAAGCGCTGGTCTTGTAGAACTTAGCGTCAGCGATAGCAAGAGAGATTCTCTTAGGAGTGCCGTTGTCAGCGTTGTCGTGGATCGAGAAACCGGTCATGATCTGGTTAGTAGTAAACGAGGCGTACGCATCCTTGGTGTGCGGGTTCGAGCTCGAACCGAGCTGTGCAAAGGTGCTGTCAAGGGTAACCTTGACGTGGTTCCAGCCGGCCTTGAGGGTGATGCACTTAGTAGTATCGGTAGAATCGTTGCTGATTCTGTAGACCCACTTCTCGGTGTGGTTTGCGTTAACGGCAGTGTCCTGCTCAAGGCTGTCTGCGTAGAACTGGAAGATGTAGTCGTCTACTTCCTTCTCAGCCCAGATCCATGCCTCAAAGGTGTAATCCTTCTCGGCACCTGCGCTCTTCATTCTTACAGGGTTCTCAAGCGAGGTGTAAACGCCTTCCTTGCGGGCTGCGCCCTCGGAGAAGTCTACCTTATAGGCAGTCTTGTTGGTACCTTCGTACTTTCCGCCGGTAAGGGTGGAAACGTCAACGACACTTACGACGGCCTTGTCAGCCTTGGTGGGGAGATAGTCGCCTGCTGCCTTGTCGGCGGGAGCGAAATCAGCGATCTCAGACTCGTCGATTTCGGGAGCGGGTGCGGGGGCTGCGGGAGTGACGTATATTGCGCCGACTCTGATATTGGGACCCTCAACAGTAAGTACTCTGACGAGTTTGATAGCGGTAAGAACGGTAGTACCTCCGCCGTTTATCTCGTGATAACCGATGGTTCCGGCAGCAGCACTTGCAGCAGCAGAAGAGGGATCAAGCACGAAGGTGTTCCAACCGGTTTTGAAATTTGCTGCGGAAAGTCTGAAATTCAGTTTAGCTGTATCAATGCTGTTTGCATCCGACGAGAACTGAATGTCCAGAGATTGAACCGTGGAGGCATCCTCTACCCAGATCCATGCGGTAATAGTAGTCTTTGAAACATCCACACCGTCGGTCATCTTTTTAAAGGCTCTGATTACAGCCGTCCCGCCGTAGCTTCCGTTGCCGGAATCGAGATAATTTTCGGCTTTCAGCTCGCCGCCTGCGGCCATGACTTCTCCCGTTTTTGCCGAGATCAGATAGGTCTTCGTATCTTCTGCGCTTGCAGAAACACCTATTACACACATCGTCGCAAGGATGGACAGTGCGATCACGACAGAAACGAGGCTTTTTGCAAAGTGTTTCATTTTTACTTCACCCTTTTAAATATATTTTTACAGTCAACCTGTAAATTCCGTTTTAACTGAGATCAAAGACCGTTGAAATAGTCGTCGATCATCTGCTGAGCAAGATCCGCGCAGGAGTTCATCTGTCCCGATACGTCGTAGTTGGCGATGTTGACGATGTCGCGTATCTTGGTTTCAACTCCGGCGTTATAGGCTCCGCCGTTGATACCGTAAAGGAACTGCGAGATCTCGAAGCGGGAGGTATTGTAAATGGTATTTGCTACCTCGACCGACTTATCGTCGCGGCAGTAAAGATTTGCATAGGTATCGACCTTTTCATTGATAATGGTGAAATACTTAAAGGTCATTGCCTCAAGAACTAAGGCAGTATACTCCTTATTCGAAACCGTGACGGGTATTATGCAGAGATTGGTGTTGTGATCGACGCGGGACATATATTCGTCCTGCCAGCCGCCTTCGGCCTTAGGACCGAGAGGCATAGGAAGAATTCCGAAATCGTCCTCCATCTCACGAATAGACTGATAACCCACCATTGCAAGCCCGGCAAACCAGAAAAGGCCCTTTCCGGAGGTAAACATCGGAATATTATTGCCCCAGCTCAGATTGGTGTATATTCCTTCGGTAGTGAATATCTTATTCAGCTTTGTGAGGGTAGATATACAATGCGCGGTATTGAAGCTGTAGGTCGGGTTCATACCGTCTGTGGTCGTACAGGAAGCAACGCTTGCCGACGAGCAAAAGGCCTGTGCGGTATCGTAGCCGGGACATACGAAGCCCCATCTGTCTTCAACGGAATCCATAGCTCCGCTTCCGTCGAGATCCTTGTTCGCCATCTTGGCGTACTTTACGAAAGCATCCCAGGTCCACTCTTTTTTCTCCCAAAGATCATAAAGCTCCTCAGGTTGGACACCGATCTCTTTAAGTATATTGGCGTTGAAAAAGGTAATGTACGTGGAGTCAGCGGGGCAAACGATAGCCGAGCAGCCGGCATATACCGAGCCGAGAACGTTTGACGCGTACGCCATCGTATCGTTCCACCAGGGGTTATCCATATCAATATACTTTGAGATCTCGGGCGAAAGGTAGTCGGCGCAGAGTCTGGACTGCAAAAATCCGCCCGACTGATGAATTCGGGGCATAATGACGTTTGCAAACTCTTCTCCGGCGACTATGGCCGTCATGGCAGTGTCCCATTCGGTAACGTCTACCTGTCTAACGCTGATTACGCAGTTATAGGTTTCCTGCACCTCGCGGAGCGCCTCGAGAATAAGATCTCCCTCGGCCGATATGCCCTCTTCGGGAATGATCTGCCATGGCTCGAAAACGGCATAGGTCATCTCAAAACCGCCGAGATCAAGGCTTTCGGGTAACGTCGGATGTCCCTCTTCCTGATACTTGTCGACCTCTTCGGTATTCGAAAGCGACGTAGTATCCTTTGACGCTGTTTCCTTCGAGGACACATCTCCGTCGTTCGTCTTACAACCTGCAAAAAGCATTGATATTACGACCAAAATATTATCGGTCCAAAAATAAGTATTATATATCAAAAAAAACACCCCGACCGCATACACACGGTATGCGGTCGGGGGATTGCTTACTGTTTTTTCGGAATAGGAACCCGTCTTACGAGTCCTGATACGGGTGCTCTTTCAATATCGCTTCGATTTTCGTTTTAAGTCGGATTTTCAGCCACGAAGCCTTTCTCTCGGTTACCCGACCTGCCACGAATAAGGCACGACAATCTTTATGTGATTGCCCAACGCATACGGCAACGGGAATACAACGACTACGCTGTTTTCGGCCGGGGATATGGTTCCCTGTAAAATTTCTTCCCGTAATTCCGGATCGGAAAGCTCTTCGATATATGATACGATTTCTTTCAAACGCCCGGAATCAATTTCGTCCTGAGCATCCGTCCGTTCAACCTCACCTCTGAACCCCGTTAAGAATTCATCCGTTATTTCAAACCATTCCGAAAGCGGAACGAGTTTTTGATCTTTAACGGAAATCAGAGCGGAAAAATCCAGATGCGACGGATGAGCGGCGCTCTTTGATATAACGTCACCCTCAAAAAGAACGCTTATCAGCATATTATCGTCGTAGGTTATCGAATACCGAATCTTCGCTTCAACGTCAGAAGCTTCCTCTCCGAGCGTTTGTTTTACCCTTTCGTCTGCAAAGTTACGGATCATTGAATTTATTAAGGAACAGTCCTCCGTTTCACAGACGATCTCAGGATATTCAATTTCAACATTACCGTCCTGATAGGTTAAACTTTTTGTTTTTATTTCATATGAAAATTCACCCTGACCGTTTGCGGAATCCACGGACGAAGATGACAACGATTTGCTTCTTTGGGAGAGCCGTTCTTTTATCTCGTCCTCGGAACAACCGAAATAAGCATCAACGATTTTCCTTTTGCCGTCAATTTCTGCGCTAAAGTAAAAGCTTATTCTTCCGTTTTTGTCTTTCCCGAAACTGACGTTGACGTTATTATACGTTTCTCCGTTATACTCAAACCGTCTGTCCGGCAAATCAACACTCACGATTTCGGTTATTACGGCATTAGTCTTGCGTCCCGACAAATCTATTTCATCGGTTTCAGCTTGAACGCAATACCTGATCACTTCACTGATCAATTCGTAATAATACTTTAATTCACTTTCTTGTGTATCGTCGTGTATATCCGATTTGACCTCACCGTTAAGCGAATAGAGATAGTTAAAACGGTAGTCAACAAACCAATTATCCTCAAGCACACTGCCGTCCGAAAAATATTCAACGTAGCTTTCCCATTTCTCGGCTACTTCTTCTTCGGTCATCGGATATCTCGGATCACAGCCGGAAAAGGCAAACAAAACAATACTGCAAACGATCAAAACACAGATATGACCGCAAATTGACCTCAATCTCCTGCTTAGCGATTTCATAATACACTCCTCCTTTATCGGTCAGCTTCCGTACCGTTGCTGGGCTTTTATGGAAAAATCAGGGTAAAAAATATATAGCTTTTACCTTGCTTTTATTATACACCAAGGTGGATATTCCTGTCAATATTTCCGTCAGCGTTTTGGCTGATCCTTCGGAAGGACCGATCGCAACCTAAAACCCCGTCTGCATACCGTGTGTATGCGGACGGGGTTGAATTTTAAGACAAGCCGGA
Source organism: Clostridia bacterium (assembly GCA_017467405.1). Classification (GTDB taxonomy): domain Bacteria; phylum Bacillota; class Clostridia; order Oscillospirales; family Acutalibacteraceae; genus RGIG1913. Next base: position 134,627 of record JAFTSH010000001.1, on the reverse strand, counting down.
AAGTGCCTTTACCGACGCTTTTTGAAAAGTTCCTAACACGGGAGAAGCTCCCCGTATGTTCTTGCCTTTTGAGCGTAATCGACCTGTTTAGTCTATCAATTCATTTATAATATCCTTGCTTACCGTGTAGTAACTTCCGTCAAGAGTTCCCTGAATATAAAAATTATCAGGATCGCTGTCAAGCCCGCTCACAGTCAGTTTAACACAAAGCGGATAGTCCTTGGAATACAGCACAAGGACGTAGGGTATGTATTCTTCTTTTTCGCTTTGTTCTTCCGTGATGCCCTTATTTGATGTTCGGTATCCTTTGCACAGAAGCTCTATCGTCGCATCATCGTCACCGCTTGCGAGAACGTCTCCCAAGGAATCTCCGTTTTGGTAATAACGAACTATTTCGTATTTTGAAATATTCTCCGGAATGACTTTAGGCGGAACGAAATCTTCTTTAGCATAAAAGACGGAGTGTCCTTCTGCGTAATTCTGAGCAAGGAAATTTCCGTCCTCCGAAGGATAAAAGGTTTTCTTCGTAAGAACGTCTTCCACGTACCCTATGGGATCGTCTTCGGCAATGACAAACCAACGGATTCCGTCCTTAAAATGGCTCCATCTTACAAAACGGTTTCCTTGGTCGTCAATCAATATTCCTTCATCGTCGATCTGATATTTCATCGGTTCATCCTGCGCAATAAATTTCACAAGAAAAAATATCGCCGCACCGATCAACGAGAGTATAAAAACCGCCGTAACAATAAGAACAACGATTCTTTTCGGTTTGACCATTATTAACACCTCTACTTAACAACACAGAGAACGGTCCCTGAGTGTACTCGTATGCAGTTCTGTTGCTAAAAAAGCTACGCACCTTTCGGCGCGGAGAACGTTTGTTCAGTTGTTTTTGTTAAAGTTAATGATTCGACTGAATTATTGTAAAACATATCTCCATCAATGCAATCAAGAATCAATGTGTCATTGTTGGATAAAGCACCGGCAGCATATAAGATCAGCTTTTTATCTCCGTTGCTTATATCATAGATCTTTATTCCCGGACCATGTCGTAATAATTCAATCTCTATCTGTATTACAATATCATTGACCTTCCACTCTCCAACACCGGTATTGGGAGAATACCAAAACGAATGCTCCAACGACTGATACACCGTGGAATCGTCGTAATTGATAAAATCTTTCCATTGCGACGACGTGATAGAAAAATCAATATTTTCCTGATATGATGTTTCGACTTTCGAAGCATATATAACGTCTTTGGTTGATTCGTTCGTAATATGAATGATGCCCTTTTCTCTATCTGGATTTTCCAAGTAGAATGATTCAGATATTATATCTTCAGATACGTCAAAGCCCAAATCGATTTTAGCAAAATCTACATCATTTTCGGTATTATAACGGTAGAGACGATATGCATCGGCATTCCTTATAGGGAAAAAAACGCTCGTTATTGCAATCGGTGAGCTTTTATCACCGACAACCCACTCGCCGATGTGTTCGTTTCTGTGAAAATGTATATATTCTGTATCGGATATCGTGATTCTTGCATAGTTGTCATACTCGCTCCACGAGAATACGTATCCTTCTCCACGGTTTATGCCTTTACATGATGACGTAAATATAATGCAAAGAGAAACCAAGGCTAAAAAGAATAAATTTTTGAACTTTTTCATATTTCCTCTCCGAAATATTAAAGTATATAGACACCTATTTCCTATTTATGAAGTACCATAACAGTATCTTTATCCTTGTACCTCTTCGTCCTGCAGTTCAAACATCTTCGTATTATACACGACGACTATCTCCGTACCTTTTGAGCGGATCAGATAAAACGTATCGCCGACTTCGGAATAGTTATATACCCCTGCATCGGTCAGACAGTATAGTTTTGACCATGTATAATTCTTCATCGGCTCAGACCACGGTGACCAATTTCCGTAGTTGGCAAAGTAAAGCTTATACGGCCTTGAAGAAATCCATTTTGGTACGGGAGAAATAATTTTTTCTTCCGTTTTCGTTAAAGTGTCGATTAATATCTCGAAAGGGAGGCGGGATATTATCACCGACCTGATAAAGGAACGAGCGGAAACCAAAAGACACAACGCGGCAAAAAAGAAGGTTACGTACCAGATAAATGTAGCGGTATAACCGAACGCCTTAATTAACAGGAACACTTGTGTCCCCATAATCAAAACCGCAAAAGCACAAAAAGCATATCCTCCCCAACGACCTCTGTAATGTTTTCTGATATCCTTGCGGATGTTTGCTCTTGTTAAAATTTCTTTTCTCATTTCGACGGTATTCATCCTTTACCATATCTCCGTCGGGTAGCCGTTCCACGTAGGAGAGGTAAAGCCCTTCGCACCCTCGTGGTAATAGACGGTGTAGCTTACGTTGACCGCTGAAAGATCCCCAAAAGCTTCGTATGTATAATCTTCGGGGGCATCGCCCTCGAACATGACCTTCTTGAGTGCCGAACAGTCGTCAAACGTGAATTCCGTAACGCTCTTTACGGTCTTGGGAATAACTACTTCGGTGAGCTTATGGTTGCTTGTAAAAGCTCCGACCAAAATGTTTTCAAGGCCTTCGTTGAATTCAACTGATTCGAGATTTTTGCAATCCTGAAACGCATAGCTTGATATTTCTTTCATACTCTCCGGAAAACTCAGCTCTTTTAACTGAGTTGAGTTAAAAGCAAACCTCTCGATCTCTTCAACTCCGTTTTCAAAGGTTACCGTTTCGAGCCCTGAGAATTGAAAGGTATTTGTTTCAACCTTCTTTACAGACCCGGGAATGTTTATATGCTTAAGGGAAGTGCATTTATAGAAAGCTGAAGGATATATGCGCTTTATTGTGTTTGGTAAAACTATATTTGTAACCGAGGATTCCGCAAAAGCCTCGGTTTCTATATTTTCAAGTCCGTTGAACAGATAGACGGTTGTCAACGATGTACAACCCGAAAAAGCAAGGATTCCTATTGATTTCACAGTCGGTGGTATCATTACCGAAACAAGGGTAATATTATCCTGAAAAGCGCAAAAACGTATTCCCGTGACGGTTTTACCGTCCACAACCGGCGGCACGATAACGTTTTCATCGGATCCTTTGTACGCAACAAGAACCTCGTCTCCTTCTACTGTGCACTCGAAATCCGATTCGGGACTTGTAACCTCGGGATATTCGCCGTCGGGGGTAACTGAGCCGACGTCGGCCGAGTCACCGCACCCCGCAAAGCAAAAGATCAGTGCAAGCACGGTAAATAATGCAACTACTTTTCTCATCAACTTAATCTCCTTGAAAGCAAACGAGGGTTATTATTCGACAGTAACCTGAAGTATAGCGATAAGACCTTTGTATTCGGTGATGATATGTCCCTCGGAAAAGAAGATTCCAACGTTGCTGTAGGAGTCCGTTTCAAGGGTGGGCGGAATAACTATCTCACCGTTTTCTCCCATCAGTCCAAGATAAGCGGTATTTGTTCCGTCGTCGTTTGTTTTATGATTGATGATTGGGCACAGACCGTTTTCCATATTGCCAATGATTGAGAAGGTGTCTTGATTAATCCGTTTTCCGGTATTGTCGTAAACGCTCCAGGGCACGGTCGGGAAGTCGCAAGCAATGACCATCTTGTCGGAACGGAAGACAGCCCTATCAAACTCATCCGGAAGGTCAAAAAGCGTTTTCCCGTCGGCATCGACGACACTGATGCCGCCGTCTTTCTTTTGTGATATCTTCATGCTGCCGTCGGAGTTCTCTTCCTGTCCCCAATAGTCTATTTTGTCAGAAAGTGCCACGCGGTCATCATAATCTTTTTCTGTGGCGGTGCCGACCGTTTCGCCCTTTGTGTTGATAAAAGTGTATTCAGATTTTTTTCCGAACTCCTTTTGAGTCCTCAGAACGGCAATTCCGTTTTGATCAAACGAGGATATAGATAGATCGTCCACGCTTTCCGGCCACGGCACAAATACTGAATTTCCATCAAAATCAACTATACTCCAACCGTCGCTGTTATAAGTATTTGACCTGTGGGGATTAAACCACGTAGCGTATCCGTTGATGAAATAACAATAGGCTTCGGACGCAACGTATTCAATGTCGGTTATTGCGCGGTATGAGATCGTAACGGTCTTACCGTTGTAGGTGCCGGTAACGGGATCGGGGAAGACGATCGTCTGTTTAGAAGAAGTCGACTGCGAAGCCGAGCCGACGCTTTCGGTGTTGGTCGGGGCTTTGGTACTGCTTGTGCCGAGTCCGGCGTTTGTTTCGGTGTTTGTGCCGAGACCTGCGTCTGTACTTGTGTCGGTGTCCGTATCGGAGCCGCTGCACCCCGCAAAGCAGAAAAGCAACGCAAGCACGGTAAATAATGCAACTAATTTTCTCATCATCTTAACCTCCCGTGGTTTTCTGATTACAGTATATTCGACACGGCAGCCGTTTTCAAGTTACAGTTTTGTAACTTTTTGTTAACAACCGACACATCCGCTCCGTTGGATTTTCATATAAGCCATACGGCATATTATAGTCGATCTTCTTGCCTCTCCTTTGAAAGAACCGATCGCAACCTAAAACCCCGTCCGCATACCGTGTGTATGCGGACGGGGTTGAATTTTAAGATAAGCCGGAAAGTGCCTTTACCGACGCTTTTTGAAAAATTCCGTAAGGAGGGACGAGCACTCCTCGCCCAGCACGCCCTCACGCATTGCGGGGCGGTGAGAAAAGCCGAGCTCAAAAAGGTTTATTTTCGACACGCAGGCGCCTCCGTCTTTATCCCGCGCTCCGAAAACGACGCGGTCAAGACGCGAATTTATTACCGCTCCGGCGCACATCGGACAGGGCTCAAGCGTGACGTAGAGGGTGCAGCCCGAAAGCCGCCAATCGCCGACGGTGCGGCAGGCCTCGCTTATGGCGGCGCATTCGGCGTGGCAGACGGCGTCGTGCCCATTTTCGCGCAGGTTTCTTCCCCTGCCGATTATCTGACCGTCCTTTACCACGACGGCACCGACGGGGATCTCCCCCTCCTCGGCCGAAAGGGCGGCGAGGGCAAGCGCCTCTTTCATAAAAACGCTATCGTCCATCATGCCGCAGCAGGGATCATATTCAACAGGGCGCTGAACAGGCAAAACGCAGCGAATATAATAAAGGTCGGGTTAATTATCATTCCCTTGACGCGCTCTCCTACCGTCAGGACTCCGCCGTATTCGTTGTTGACCTTGGGAGTGATGCCGCGCTTTGCCTTTATCATAAAGACACCGGCAAGTCCGAGCGCAAGGGTTACGCCGTAATAAGCGAGTATAGTTATCGAAGCCTGCTCGTCACTCATTCCGACCGTCACGAGGCTCAAAACGCAGGACATCAGATTGTTGACAAAGTGCGCCGTCACGGCAGGCCAGATCGACTCGCTCTTTACGGTGACGTAGCCCATTGCAAAGCCGAATATGAAGGTATAGGGTATCTGCACGAAATTGGCGTGCATAAGCGAGAAGACTACGGTCGAAACGATTATCGCCGGCCTGTCGCCATATTTCCTCAACGAGCCGAGCACGAGGCCGCGGCAGAATATCTCCTCGCAAAGCGCAGGAATAAATGCGGTCGAAAGAATATAAAGCGCTATTCCCTGCCAGGTCTGAGGAATTACCTCGTCACCGACGGTGGGTACGAGTCCGAGAGAGTTAAGGACCGTGTTTATCACCGAGGTAATTATCATCGCAGGGAAAACGACGCCGAGACAGAGGAAGGTCGAGCCGAAATAGAGTCCCGCCTTTCGGGGCATCGAAAAGTCAACGACCTTGCTCGGCTTGATGCGGAGTATCGCAAAAAAGACTATCGCGGTAACGACGAAAACGAGGGGCGAGAAGAAAACGTAGGTTATTCCGTCGTAAACGCTTCCGCCGTCGGCCGCATAGAGATCGTTTACGGTTGACTCTCCGAGCATCTCCTCAACAAACGCGAGGATAAACGAGAAAACGAACTGCATTGCAACAAAGGCGGTAAGTGCTGCGCCGACGAGTATTCCGCGGCGGAACAACTCCTTCTTTTCGGTTCTGCGCTGAGCGTCGCGCTTCAGCTCCTCCTCGGAAGGCATCGCGGGTGCAACGTAGGGTGCGGAAACGGGATATACCGAAACCTGCGGCTGAACCGGAGGCGCCTGATACACAGGCATATACATCGGCGGCTGATACACCGAGGGCTGTGCAGGCTGCGCGGGCTGCGCCGGTTGTACGGGCTGTATCGGCTGTGCAGGCTGAGCAGGCTGAGCGGGCACCTGATAAGCCCCTCCCGAAACGGGAGGATTCTGCGGCTGTGCACCCTGCATAGGTACGGGAGCCGGAGGCGTCATAACGTTTTCAGGGCCTATCTTCGCACCGCAACGGTGACAGTACGCGTAATTTATTCCCTCGGGGAGGCTTCTGATCTCCCCGCAGGTTGAGCATTTGATGATCGGCATGGAAGGGTCTCCTTTTCTCGTGAAAATACTCTTCAATGACATTTTACACTTTTCTGTATTTGATTATATCAACTGTTTGTAAACATTTCAACATTTCCCGAGCAAAAATCCCCCTAAAACGACAAACAAAGACGATACGGCCTGTCCGTGCACCGCTGATACGGCGGCGTTCGCCAAACCGATCAGCGCTCAAGCGTAACGCCGAAGTTCTCTATCGCGGCGTCGGCGGCCGACGTATCGGCAGATGGCTCGGCGTACCGCCTTACGGTATATACCCCGCCCTCGCCGTCGTCGACGAGGGTAACGAGGCAATCCCGACCGTCCTCACCGCCGTAAAAATACAGCTTAAGGGTGAAAAGTCCGTTTTCGTTATAGTCTGATATCCTCTCACATTCCTCGCCGAAAATGATACTGCTCTCCCATTTCCCGAGATTTTCCCTTACCTCGCGGTCAAAAACGGCGTCGATCAGCGCGTCGGGCTCGTGCGACACCGTAATATCACTGCCCGAAATATACCCCGCAGGCAGCTCAAGACTGTATCCGAAGCTCCCCGCCGCTACCGTCCCGTCCTCTGCCGGACCGAAACGCTCCGCCGTAAAGGCCGCTCCCGCAAGTATTACCGCTCCCGAAAGGAAGGACACCAGCCTCAGCACGGTCTCCCTTTTCAAATCAACTCCCCCTTTGAGTTTCCGATACGTTTCATAATATGAAGCGGTGCAGAATAATATTTGAAAAAAGTGATTTGCCCCTCAAATACCTCCTGCGCTCTTGACAAAACCGTTATTTTGATGTATTTTATTAGAGTATCGCGGATATCACAAAACCGAATACGCCTGCATAGTTAAATGGATATAATAAACCCCTCCTAAGCGTGTGTTTTAACAAACACCTTCGCAAAAAGGCAAATGGTAATGTGTTTGAATTGTATCGTAAATGCGCTTGTACCTCAGCAGGATAGAGGGTCCGCCTCCTAAGCGGAACGCCCCCGGTTCGAATCCGGGCAAGCGCGCCAAAAAACGCCGAGAAATCAAGGTTTCTCGGCACTTTTGTTTCTTCGACTCACTTATTTTCTTGAGTGGGTTTTCTTGTTTTGGGAGAGCAGAACATACTCAAACTTTTAACATATCCCGATTAGCTGGAAATTAGCAGAAAATCGGTGTTTTGCTAATCGCCTGCTAATCGAATTTTTAGCAAAAATATGCTAATTTGCGTAGGCGTATGTTTCATCCATAGACTTTTGCATAATAATCCATCTTCTTTATATCTTTATATTTGTCTATACATTGTAGCAGAACAATATTTTCACAAGGTCATATAGAGGTCGCTTGTTTTTTAACGGTTGAACAAAACCGATAGAATAAACAAAGGAAGCGGCGCTCATCGTTGCTTTGGGATTCCAAACTTTTTTACTTGTAATATCGCCGTATTCGCATTGCTCAGAGTCGGCGATGTTTTTCAAATGTTTATTCATCTCTTCTATAATTGGATGATTGTCGTGATCTCGCATAGACACTACGGCGATACGACACTTCTCATTTTTCTTTTTAATAAAAGTAATTAAGTTGCGGTATGTAGCATCAAACTCAGTAGCATCTTTCTTAAACAAAGACAAATCATCTTCACCAATGTGAATGAGCACGGTTTCGGGACAAATTGAAGCGATGCACATTTCGTATATTGCTTCCGCTTCTGTGATAGACAAGTTTTTGAAACTGCGGTTATACATTTTTGCATCAACGGAAAAAGCCTGACGAACTTCTCCAACGGGGATATTCACATCCTCACCACAGCCGAATATTACGATGCCGCCCTGCTCGGCAAGCTCGTTCAATTTTGTATATTTTTTGATTTCTGCTTCTCTCATTTTTATACCTCCAAATTCTGCAAACGCTTCTTATCCAATGAAACGTTGCGGAAATATACGATTACATTTAAGGACACGATTGCCAAATTCAGTATGTACGCAATTAAAACGTAATTGATCTGACCCGAAATAAGCTTTGCGGCAATACCTGCTATATATCCCGTAATAATAAGAAGGATAAACGGCAGACTCGTTCCTTTCGCCGTTTTTGCTCTGTATGCTTTGATTACGTTCAGCGGCCAAGAGAATCCGAAGCATACAAGCATAACCGTTTCTAAAATTGATCCCATAACATATCTCCTTTGCGTTGTGTTGACTTCGCAGATAGGATAGCATTGGTATCGGGAAAAGACAATTTTTCGAAAAATAGAAATATAAATTTTACATTCAACTCACTTTTTTTACTTTCAAAAGTCTTTACGAAAGGTAGATAAATTGAAATCTTCATTGTTTTGTGGTAGTATAAAGTGAATTATTATGAATTGTTGTTGGGGAATCTCTTATGAAGTACGGAAAGCAAACGCTCGAAAAACGGGGCGTTTCATTGAAAAGCATACATCACCTTTTTTTTCGCACTCAGCTTATTTTGATTATTTCGCTGGCGCTTATATTGGGGATTGCGGGTACGCTTATAAACATTCACTTTGAAACAGAAAAGCGAGATCAGAATCTGCAAAATGTGGCAGAAGCCATTGCCCGTTCACCTATCCTTACTGGCAAAGGCTCAACGGGTACCGAAGATCAAAAGAATTTCTCCGAATATCTTGATACGTTAAAGGAAACACTTGATGATATTGACGTAATATCTGTTGTAAATAAAGACGGTATTCGTATGTACCATTCCAGCCACGCATTGATCGGCACAAAATATGACGGTAATATGCCTGACTTCAAGAGCAATACAGACGGATATTATGCGGTAGATGAAACCGGTCCTTCGGGTAGTCAGCGCCGTGCCTATGCCGCCGTTTATAATGAGAACGGCGAATACGTCGGCGTAGTTATGGCGATTATGCTGACAAAAAACATCAAAGCAGAAACGGCACAGATGTTGTTTATCTTCTTGATTATCACTGTAGTAGCCATTCTCATTGAAGTCATTATTGCAGGTGAATTATCCGGCAAGGTCAAAAAGAGTCTTATGGGTTATGAACCGGACGTTTTCACAGCGATGTATAAAATGAGAGATAACATTCTTGAAAGCTTGGCGGAAGGAATCCTTGCGTTTGATTCAAACGGAGTGATACAGTTCGCCAATGAATCTGCGATTCGTATGCTTTGCGATGATCCCCCAGAAAATATTGTCGGACAGAAAGTGGACGTTATCGGGGACGATATTCTATCCCGTACCATCAAAAACGGTAGCGAGGAACGAAATGTTAATCTTGCTAAAGCAGATATTATACTTGATCGTGTACCTATCAAGGAGGACGGTATAACGGTTGGAGCTATTGCCATTCTCCATAATCGAGCTGAATATACGAAACTGATGGAAGAGCTTTCGGGAACACGGTATCTTGTAGACTCAATGAGAGCCAACAACCACGATTTCACCAATAAATTGCATGTTATTCTCGGTTTGATTCAAATGGAGATGTACGACGATGCAAGTGCCTATATTCAAAACATTACGATGGTTCAGCGTGAAAACATCAGCAAGGTTATGAATGCTGTCGGTGAGCCTGCGGTGGCGGCGCTTCTTATCGGCAAAATTGCAAGAGCATCGGAGCTAAACGTGGATTTCGTTTTGCGTGAAGGATGCTACTATTCTTCTGCGGATATGAACTTACCTTCTGAAATGCTTATAACCGTTATCGGCAATCTGCTTGACAACGCTTTTGATGCTATGAATGAAAGTCCCGATTATAAAGAACACAGAGAACTGATGTTTGGTATTTATTCTCGCACCGATGCTGTGCTGATTACGGTTGATGATACGGGTAGCGGTATAAGAGAACAAGATATGGAGTTTATCTTTAAAAACGGTTATTCTACCAAGGGCGAAGGTAGAGGTACGGGACTCTATCAGGTAAAAACAATGGTTGAGAATTTCGGTGGAACAATTACCGTAGAATCACAAGAAGGTGTGGGTAGTTCCTTTTCTGTAAGCTTTACGAAGGAGAATAAAAATGTATAGAGTTTTAATCGTTGAAGACGACCCGATGGTTGCAATGATAAACGAGCAATACATAAAAAGGAATAAAAACTTTGAGATCGTCGGTAAATGCAGCGATGGTGCAAGTGCGCTTAATTTTCTTGAAAACAATGCTGTGGATCTTTTAATATTGGATGTGTTTATGCCTAAAATGGACGGCTTTGAAACACTCAGAAAAATCCGCAACAAGCAAATCATGGTGGACGCCATTATGGTAACGGCGGCAAACGACCGTGATTCGTTAGAGGAAGCGTTGCATCTCGGTATTGTGGATTATCTTGTAAAACCCTTTACCTTTGACCGTTTCCAAATGGCACTTGAAAAATACATTGCTCAAAACAATGCCCTCAAAGATATTGACACTTTAAATCAAACAAGCATTGACCATATCATTGACAATTCCAGAAAGAAAAGCGAGGATCTGTTTCCGAAAGGTATTCAGGAAAGGACATTGCAGCTTATTATGGAATATCTGAACGGTAACAAAAACAAATGGTTTACAGGTGATGATATTGCCGCAATGGTAGGACTTACGGGTGTAACAGTCCGCCGTTATATGAATTATCTTGCCGAGTCCGGCAGAGTAATTGGCGAAATGGACTATGAAACCGGCGGCAGACCTTGTATGCGGTATAAGGTAGAGTGATACACATTTTTGATATTAGCAAAATGAATATAACCTAATATAAGCGGTAACACCACAACACAGTATACGCCTATTACTTCCACCCTAAAATTGATGGTTTTGCTAATTGCTTGCTAATCAAACAATATAAAACAGCATAAAATCAGCGGTAACGGCATAACACAAGATAACAAATTAACCTTAAAAATCCCCTGACAGCAGGGGATTTTTAGGTATTACAAGGGATACCGTTTCTATTTCCTTTGGTATCTCCTAAGGGTTAGTTACAGGTTCGATTCCTGTTGCGGGTGCCAGAAAAAACTCCTTGAGATTTCTCAGGGAGTTTTTTCAGTTATATTCGCCTTACGGCGAGTTATATTGCTTCGCAGTGATATTTGGACTTCGTCCAAGTGATATTCGTTTCGCGAGTTTTAAGGGCGAATATAATATCACTGAAACCGTAAGGTTTCAATATCACTTTCACGAAGTGAAAATATCACTCTGTGCGAAGCACAGAATATCACTAATCCCTTGCCCATCCACCGCTTTTATGCTATGGTTGAGGTACAATAGGGACAAAAAATAATCGGAGCGACCCCTCCGATTATTTTTTAATTACGAGACCCCATAAATTTGTTACCGTCAAAATGTATCATATGATCGGGCATATCTGATACGGTATATTATTTTTCAAAAGCATAGTCGCTTATCATCGATGTGTCGCGAACAACCGTCCAAACGGGGTCCTCTGACAAAAGTCCAACAAGTTTATATACTGCATATGCGTACAATGCGTTTGATATTAAAAACACATACTTTTTTGTCTTTGTGACTTGATCTGTATAAACCTCGTTAATGTGACAGTCTTTTAAAAGCCTCAAAGCCATAGCCGTTTCATCTTCTGTAAGATTGCAACCGTTCATTATTTCATCAAAAGTGAACTCGGAATTATTTGTTTTGCTTTTTTCAAAAGCTGATTTATACTGATAATAAAAGACCTTTCGAAGATTTTTGTCAGTCAAATACATCAGCGTGTAATCATCAACACCTTGGCTTTTAATAACTTTTTCGCTGCCTTCTGCTTTATAACTGCAATCCATGAAGGAAAAATCATCTGTAATTACAATCGCTCCCTGAGTGTTGGAAATGCAGCCGATTCGGCAACCATCCATCAACTTTTTGATCTGATAATCTAACTGTTCTACGTCAGATGAACCGATATGTGTGAATCTAATTTTGGTATTGTAGTAAAACAAGTCAATAAGCTTTTTATGACAAAAGGATGGAAATTCATCGGCTGAAACTGATACTTTTTCCGGCTCTTTTGCAATTCCGTAGATATCATCTAATGATATGCCCAAAACGGTAGCAATTTCAGGCAATAGCATTACATCCGGCATCGATGCCTCGGATTCCCACTTTGAAACTGCTTGATTGGTAACTCCAAGTTTTACTCCTAATTCTTCTTGCGTAAGACCTAATGATTTCCTATATTTTGCGATATTTTTTCCAATGCTCATGTGCATTGACCTCCTTTGTTTTTGTGTCTATATTTTATCAAGACGTCTATTTAAATTGAAGATAACATTTTGCGAATTCTCTAATTTCGTAAATCAAAAAATCGCCAAATGGTTGGATTAAATTCATTATATTACATATTTTTGAGTTTTTCACCCTGATACACCGCACGAATTGAAGGCTGCTCTCTGAGCAGGAAAAGAATTTTACGTTGATAATACTAAAATAATTCCGATATACCATCCCAGCCCTGTTTCACCCATGAGCTACAAAGGCAATATAGAAATCTTCAAAAATATAAAGCTATAGTTCAAATCACTGCGCGGACGAACGTATCTGAAATATAACGGCAACAGGACGGAGAATGTAAAAATTCTCCGTCCTGTTTTCTTGAGAAGCATTGCATTTGTTGTCGCAAAGCATATGTATGTTTTTCTTCCCGGACTTTATATTCCGTCCCCTTTACCTCGCCGTTTCGGGAGCTGTGAGGATGGCAGTACGGCGGCGGTTCTCCGGCTTCGGGGTCCTGACAAAAAGCTCCCTTATCTTACCGTGTGAATCGTATCGGCACTCCTCCTTAAGCTCCTCGGGCATGAGCCCCCTGTCACAAAGGGCTTTACAGAGGTCAAGCCTCAACCAGCCTTCGTCGATTTTTGAAAACACCTCGGGGATAACCTCAAGGGGCAGTCCTTCTACCCCATTCCTGATATTTCCGATAAGGATATTGCGGGCGGTAAAGCGATCCGCTTTGTCCTGCGAGCACAAAAGCTCCTCGAATTCCTCCCTGTCGAGCTCGGGGATATAGTTCTTTCCGAAGCGTATCTTACGGGCGTGTTCGCGAAGAGCTCCCGTAGAGTCCGCCTCCTTCAAAAGTCTTACTCCGACCTCGCGGGCGGCTTCGCTCCGCTTGTTGGAAAGTATCTGCAGCACCGCTTCCACGTGCGGTGAATTGAGGTCGTAGTTGCTTCGTTTTGCAAACTCGATAAGCGGCTCTACGTCGAGGGGGAATTCGACCTGATTCTCATCGTGTGGCGAAATCATAAAAAGATGCAGCAGGTGAAGCTTTCCGGACAGCTCCTTATCCCTTATTAAGGCGTCGGCAACCGTCCGAACGGTTTCTTCGTCGGCCCTGCCAAATCCGTCAATCATCCACCAATTGTCCTTCGTCCAGCTTTTTTGCGAGAGTATCTCCTCTGCGGTAGGAGGCTTTTTTGCCTGATCGCACCTGACCATCTCATTGCGGATATCAATCAAACGTCCGTTTTTGTGTTCCTTGATGACCTCGTCGAGAATAACGAAAAAATGCTCACCGACACCGTCCCAGATGCAGAAAAGAGGATTTTGCCAGGTAGGCACTACGGGATGCTCACAGTATTCAAAAAGGTCGGCAATATCAAAAAGCATCCGCTTTATCCGCTCGTCACCCGCCTTGAGACATCTCCCGATCGTCGCCGCGACCTCCATATATACACTTGCAAAGAGTGGATATTTATCGCCGTCCCACGGCTTTTTGGTGTATTCAAGAAGCTGTGCATAGGCCTCGCGGTACCGTCTTTCGATTATCTCCTCCACCCTTTCGCGGTGGCCGAAAAGCAACAAAACCGGAATAAGAACGGTACGGGGCATCTCCCTTTCGAGATCCTCAAAACCCCTTGCTTCGATCTCGGCTCTGAGTCCTTCGTCGTCAAATATATCGATGATCTCCTTTTCGTAAACGCCCATCAACCTTTTGTTGCCGAAAACGCAGTCGAGAAACACCTTTTTGAAGGACTCCTTGTCCGCCTGCTGCTTTAAGAGGATTATCGCCCTGCCGAGTCCCTTCGTGTAATAATCGCGAAATTCCTCTGCCGTCATATTCGTATCAGACGGCGAAGAAGGGTGATCGGGACGGCCGAGGTCGCGCCTTCTGGCCTCCAGCCCCTCCTTTCGGAATTTCAGCGGCGATATTCCGAAACGCTTTTTGAAGGCGCGGATATAATAGTTCGGGTTTGTAAATCCGTATTTTACCGCAATCTCCCTTACGGGCAGCTCGGTAAAAAGCAGATCGGGACGGCTTTGCTTCAGCCGCACCTCAAGAATATATTTTATGGGCGGCAGACCCGTCTTTTCCTTGACCGTTTCGGCAACCGTCGTTCTGTTGGTATTGAACCTGCGGCAAAGCGCCTCAAGGGTGATCTGCGAGTTTATATTGTCGTGAATGTACCGCAGTATCTCGTTTCCGAGCCCGCTCTGCTTACCCATATAAGCCGCATCCACGATCTGTAACAGCGAGATAATGTCCGACCTCGTGCGGCAGGACCACATATCGTCACATTTGTGGTTTCCAAGGTTGCGCTTGGCCTGAGAAAAGCAAAGCGCCGCGTTATCGTACTCCTCGTCCGAAAGAGAAACGATTCCGAAATAGTCAGCGTCTCGCATACGGAAAAAGCGGAAATCGGGGTAACCGTATTTCTCGCGCATTTCGTCGTATTTCCCCATTCCTATCAGCTCGTGATTGAGGTTTACGTTGTAAAAACAGGGCAGAAAACGCAGGTTCGTCGCCTCACAGTATCCGCCGTGAACCGACACCTTGTCCTCGGAGTTAAGGCAGAGGATATATTTCCCGTCCAGAAAGCAGCGGTAACCGCTGAGCGTAACGGTCAGCGACCTTGCCCGAAGCAGGATCAGGGAATACATCGTACTGCTGTCGCACAGTCTGTCGGTAATCTGTATCAGATCTTCTCGGTATTTCATAACGTCACCTCGTAAAATAAGTGTATCACACACCGCCCGTATTGTCACTATACATTCTACCGCAAAAACAGCACGATTTACAACCCAAAGCAGGCACCGACCTTAAGCCAGTGCCTGCCGCTTCCTTTATTCAGCTATTATTCCGGCGCGTATTTTCGCCTGCAAAACGCGGCGCAGACTCTCGTCGATACGCTGTTCGGATATTTCGCCCGAGCGCACCGCGGCCACGAGGCCTTCGGCGGCGGCAACGGGATCCTCGGGCATCAGTATCATATCAACGCCCGCTTTGACGGCGGCAACGGCCGCCTCACCCGACCCGTACAGCCCCGAGACGGCGGCCATACTCATCGAATCGGTGATCACGATTCCGTCAAACCCGAGTCGTTGGCGCAGAAGTCCCGTGACGATTTCGGGAGAAAGCGTGGCCGGAATATCGTTTCCCGTCACGTTGGGCAGCGAAATATGTCCAACCATAACCAAGGGAGCGCCCGCCGAAATGCCTGCCGAAAAGGGTAAAAACTCGTTTTGCAGAAGCTCCTCCAACCCGCGAAGCGAAAACGCAGGTGATTTGTGCGAGTCCTGTGCCGTATCTCCGTGACCGGGAAAATGCTTCAGCGTGCAAAGCATTCCGCTCTCGTTAAAGCCTTTTACCGCGGCCGACACCATTCCTGCCGCAATTTCGGGGTCGGTGCTGAAGGCGCGGTCACCGATCACGGTATTTTCGGGGTTTGTAAAAACGTCGGCAACGGGGGCAAAATCGAGATTGAAGCCGAGCTCAAGCAGCTCACTGCCGATCACACGTCCGACGTTTTGAGCCGCCGAGGTATCCCCGTCGGCACCCACCGTCAGCATGGCGGGAAAGGCGGTCGTTCCAAGCTCTGGATTATTTCCGACGCGCGCTACCCTGCCGCCCTCCTCGTCAACGCACAAAAAGGGCGCGACGGCCGAGGCTTCCTTAATTCCCAAAAGCAGCTTCGTAACCTGCTTTCGTCCCGTGATATTCTTGGCAAAAAGCACCACTCCGCCCACGGGATGCTCCGCAAGGGCGTTTTTCAGCGCTTTCGTGGTTTTCGTTACCGTCTTTTCTCCCGTCAATTGCTCGGGAGTGACGACGAGAAGCTGATAAATTTTCTCCTCAAGCTCCATTCGCTCAATGAGCAGGTCCGTTTTTTGTTCCACAGTTATATCCACCTCGCTGTGCACTTCACTGCTGACGGGCACACCGTCCGACGGCAGTCCGGAAACACCGTCCGATGCGCTGCTCGCAACCGACGAATTCACGATACCGTCCGTACCGCTGCCGACCGGGCTGCCGCTCCCGCCGCAGGCCGTAAGCATTGAAAGGAGAAAAACAAGCAAAACCGAGATCCGTCTTTTCATGCAGCCCATCCGATCCTTCACTGTAAAATCCGTTCGTATAAATAACGGCCGTCGCCGTAAGCTTATTTAAGTTCACCCTTGACAGCCGAAATGGCAAACTTTGCGATATCAATATTATCGACCGTTTTGCCGTTGAAATATTCCGTTCCGTATCCGAGGGCAAAGACGCCTACGTCAACGGCAGAGTGGCCGGTGGTAGTGAAGGCAACGTCGTCGAGGGTATAGTTATCGCCCTCAGGCAAAACGACCCCTCCGGTCTCGTGGTCAGAGGTAACGATCAGTACGGTATCGGGATGCTCGATACAATACTTAACCGCAACGGCAACCGCCTTATCAAATACGGCGACGTTATCCACCTTGCCCTGACGGTTGTTGCTGTGACCTGCCTTATCGGTACCGGCATTCTCAACCATAAGGAAGAATCCGTTTTCATTCTCAAGGCGCCGCAGCGCCGTCTGGGTGCACTGAGCAAGACGGTAGTCACCCGATTTAAGGCTGAAATCAGTAAAGCCGAAGAAGGGCTTGCTGTTGGTTTTATCATTATTAAGTGCAGTCTCAAACGAGCCGAAGGTTGAGGCTCTGTTTACAGAGTAGAACAGACTCCTATTCTCGTCGTCGGCATAAGCGACGCCCATAAAATCCGAATATCCGTTACCGATGAGCACGTCGGGTCTCATTTTGAGGAAGGCTCCGGCAAGCTCGTCGGTGTTGTTACGGGATATATTATGGACGGCAAAGGCTGACGGGGTGGCGCCCGTCACCAGGTCAGAGGTGACGATGCCGATACGCTTGTTCAGACTGCGTGCAATCTCGCTGATATTGAGCAGATCCTGACCCTGAGGGTCTTTGCCGATATAGCCGTTGTTCGTCTTGAAGCCCGTTGCCAGAGCAGTAGCCGATGCGGCCGAGTCGGTCACGGCGCTGTCATTGGAATAAGTGGTGGCAAAGCCACGATTCGGCAGCTGATCCAGAACCAGACCGATGTCAAACTTGAAATCACTGAACTTGTTGGCGATGGCGATGTCGTTCAGACCCATGCCGTCACCGATCATAAAGATAACGTTCTTGGGCTTAACGTACTTGGTCGCTTTAGCCGCCTTAAGGTCGTCCTCGGTAAAGGTAATGTTGGTCGTATACCAAGGCTCTTCATCGGGTTTCTCCGATTTGACGGCCGAGGACACAGACTCCCCGTTCTGCATCGAAGAAACCAAGGTTGAAGATGCGTCTTTGCCGGTCTCGCTGCCGCCGCAGCCGCCTGCAAAAACTAGAAGCGACAGTGCCAGCAGTAACGCTAAAAGCTTTTTCATAATGTATTCTCCCTTTCTTCACCCTAAGATCAGAGATTTACGATATTCTGAGGTCTGCCAGAGAAATATGCTTCTATATTTTCCGAAACGCGGTCGATAAGCCTCGCCCTCGTTTCCCTCGCCGCCCACGCAGTATGCGGTGTGATAAAGCAGTTGCTCGCGGTGAGAAGAGGGTTGTCGGGCAGGGGCGGCTCGACCGAAAGCACGTCAAGACCCGCGCCTGCGATGCGTCCCGAATTAAGAGCGTCGGCAAGATCCCTTTCGTTTATGACGGGACCGCGCGAGGTGTTGATAAGCAGGGCGTTCTTCTTCATCAGCGAAATGGCACGCGCGTCGATCATCCCCCTCGTCGCATCGGTCAGCGGACAGTGGATCGAGATGACGTCACTCACCGACAGCAGGGTATCGAGATCGACCTGTTTCACAAAATCGCTCTCAAAGGGACTGCGGCTGCAGGCCACGACCTTCATCTCAAAGGCGCGGGCAAGCTCGGCCACCCTTCTGCCTATCGAGCCGAAGCCGATTATACCAAAAGTCTTTGAGCAAAGCTCGGTCAGGGGCTTTTTCCAGAATGAGAAGCCCTTTTTGAAATCCCACTCTCCGTTATGCACCGAATCGCTGTGAAGTGCAACGAGGTCGGTCAGCTCGAGAAGCAGTGCGAACGCGTGCTGTGCAACGAGCGAAGTGCTGTACGCAGGGACGTTTGCAACGCCTATTCCAAGCTCCTTCGCCGCCTCGAGGTCGATTATGTTATATCCCGTCGAAAGCAGCGCGATAAGCCTGAGCTCGGGGAGAGCCTGCATGATCTCCCTCGTCATGGTCACCTTGTTATTTACTATGACCTGCGCGTCCCGTGCAACCTCAACGATCCTCTCGCTCGGGGTATAGTCATACACCTCAAGCTCGCCGAGCCTTGAGATGGGCTCCCACGATATGTCTCCGGGGTTGGCGGTCGCGCCGTCTATCACAACTATCTTCACGCCTGTTCCTCCTAAAAGAGCTCTGTCAGCATACTGATGGCCGGTGCAATAAATATCGCAGGCAAAAAGTTCATTACCCTGAGCTTGGTTATTTTAAGCATATTGAGTGCAAGTCCGACGATGATGACCGAGCCTGCACAGGTCATTTCTGCGATAGCGGCGTCGCTCAGAAAGCTTCCGAGTCCGACCGCAAGCAGGCTGAGTGCTCCCTGATATACCAGCACGAAGGCGGCCGAGAAAAACACCCCGAAGCCCAGCTGGCTTGCAAAGATAATGGCCGCCGCAAAGTCAAGCAGCGATTTGGCGTACAGTGTGGTATGATCGTGTGCCGCACCGCTCTGCATCGAGCCGACCACCGTCATGGCTCCGACGCAAAAAAGCAACGACGCCGTTACGAAGCCCTCGGCAACGGATACCGAGCCGTCCTTGGAGGCAAATCGCGCCTGAAGCCTGTCCCCGAGACGGTTAATAAGCCGGTCAAGGTCGATCAGCTCACCGATAAGCGCACCCAGCACCATCGAAACGATGAGTATAAGCGTATTCTGTCCCGAAAGCGATCCCGAAACTCCGATATAAAGAGTACAAAGAGCCAGCGCCGCCATAACGGTACTGCTGAGCTTTTCGCTCATACCCTTTTTGAGCAACATTCCGATTGCCGCGCCGATGATGACGGCTATCGCGTTGACGATGGTTCCCGTAAGGGGAAAATTATTAAGCGCTTCAATAAATTCCTTCATATTATTCGTCCTCTGTCAAAATAAGCTCGTAGGCAGGATGATCCTCACCCGTTGCAAGCGTGACCCTGCCGCGCATCTCAAAGCCGTTTCGGGCAAGGCAACGCTGCATTGCGGTATTTTCGTCCGCGGTGTCTATCCTCAGCGACCGCCGTCCGCAAAGCCGCGCGTATTCTGCCGCAAAGGCAAAAACCAGATTTCCCTTTCCCTTTACGGGTACCGACGGATCGGAGGCTACCCTGTGCACCGCCATAAAGCTGTTGCACCGCCAGCCCTCTCCCCTGATGGCCTCGTACTCAGGCTCCTCGCGCAGGCAAAACTGCGCCGTACAGCAGGGGGTGCCATCTGCGTATATCACGTAAGCCTCGCCTCTCCGCAGGATCTCAAGTGCGGAGGTCTGCGATACGAACCCCTCGTCCCACTGTTCAAAGCCGCGGGAGAGCATCTGCCGTCTGCCGCACGAAAGCAGGTAAACTAGCGTTTCAATATCTTTTTCGCCGCAGCGTCTGAGCTCCAGCTCACCTTTTTTCAGTATCGTCTGTGAATCCTTCAAGTTGTTTCCTCCAAAACCGCACCAAAATTACCCGTCGGTGCATATCTCCTGCCGTCTGACCGTTTTCGGCTCCGTGCCGCAAAGCCTGCCCCGCTCCTCAACCGTCACCCTTCGCCGTGGTAATGGAGGCGATCAATCTTCGTCTTATCGATCCGCACCTATTACGCAGCCATACGTATGTTTCTTCGGAGATTTTGCCTTTACGGAAAATCAGTTCAAGCCAGTATTCCGTTTCTGAACTTTCTTTCAAAGAGATTTCAAGCTTGTTTATGAAATCCGCTTTACTCTGCGCATATCTTGCTTCATGAATATTCGCTCCGATTGACGAAGACGAACGTACTATTTGGTTTATATAAACGGAACAACCTTTTATTTCATCGCAGAGATCTGAGATTTGAATCGCAAATTCGATTGCGTCCTCACGCAGTTGATTTTTGTTTTTGTTCATTAAATCAAACCTCTTTCTTTTTATCGATATGTTCGCTAACGCGAACTCGATATATTTTGCTCCGCAAAATTCGATATTTGCTCGCATTGCGAGCAATCGATATGTTGCGCTTCGCACAACAAAAGTTTGATCTGCCGCGTATCTCTCCAATCTCATTTTGTCCTAAGACAAAATATATCGAATACCCGTAGGGGATATATCGAGCCGCCTTAGGCGGCATATCGAGCGACGCGTCAGCGGCGCATATCGACATCGAAGTTCCTCTTGAAACAAGCGACCGTCTCGATATGGTTCGTAAACGGGAACATATCAAAAGGCTGAATTGCCGTCACGCGGTATCCTCCCTTGACCAGCACCGCGGTGTCGCGTGCCTGGGTTTCGGGGTTACAGGAGATATAAACTATCCGTTCGGGAGCAAGCACGAGTGCCGATTCGAGAAACTCCCTGCTGCAGCCCGCTCTCGGAGGATCGGTAAAAAGCAGGTCTATCTTTTCGCCCTCTTCGGCCAGCTCGCGCATAAACCTGCCGGCATCTGCGGCGACGAAGCTGATATTGTCAAGCCCGTTTCTGCGCGCGTTGAGTCTGGCGTCCCTGACGGCGTCGGTATTAAGCTCGGCGCCTATTACCTGCTTTGCCCTGTCGGCCGCGACGATTCCGATCGTTCCGGTGCCGCAATAGGCGTCGATTACCGTTTCGTTGCCCGTGAGCTCCGCCAATTCCACCGCCGCCGTATAGAGCTTCTCGGTCTGTGCGGGATTTATCTGATAGAAGGACCGCGGCGAGATCAGAAACCTCTTGCCGCATATGCTGTCCTCGAGCCTGCCGCTTCCGTAAAGCACCGTTTCGCGCTCTCCCAGCACCATACCCGTCGCGGCGGAGTTAACGTTCTGTACCACCGTGACGATTTTCGGGAACCTCTTTACCAGCGCCTTCACGAGATTGTTTCTGCCGGGCAGCACGGGCGTCGCGGTTACCAGCACCACCATCAGCTCACCCGTCGAATAGCTTTTTCTGACCAGCACGTGTCGGAGAATTCCCTTCCCCGTGTCCTCGTTGTAGGGCATTATTCCGAAGGAGGGCAGCAGCTTTCGGACGGCAACTATGACGGCGTCGGCATCCCTGTCCTCGATCATGCAGTCGTCGACGCAGACGATGCGGTGTGACGAGGACTGATAGACGCCCGAGACGACCTTGCCCGAGCGCGTCATACCGAAAGCCGCCTGCACCTTACAGCGGTAATGGAAGGGATCGTCCATCCCCACCACCTTCGAGACCTTTCCGAAACGCCCCATAAGCCTTTTGACCTGATTGAACTTATATTCGAGCTGATCGGCATACGAAAGGTTCTGGAGCTGACAGCCTCCGCACTTTTTCGCAAGCGTGCAGACCGAGTTGTTTGCCTTCGTATTTTTAAAACCGTTATTTTTCTCCATAAAAATCTTTCCGCCGCACCGCGGCTTGCAGATACTTCCCTGCATACGGTAAAATTACATATTATTATACCAAACCCTGCATGAAAAGAAAAGATGTCTTTAAGATATTTTGAAAAAGTCCGGTATATTAACTCCGGCTATACTGCAACCGCAACAAATAACGTCTATATGTGAATTTTTATCAATTCCAATTGACTATTTCCATAAAATGTAGTATAGTAAAAATATAAGATTTACACATTAAACTGCAAGGAGGATTAAAATGACCCAAGCTATTACCGAAAACACCGCTAAACGCCCCTTCCCGCACCGTATCTTCTGGCCTGTTCTGGGCGGAGTGATCACCCTGTTTTTCATCATCCTGATAGTCGTTTCACTCATTCCTCCCTCGATAGACGTCGGTGAGGTAGCTTCAGCCGAAGTTTGCTACTCAGCAAACGGAGATCCGCGTACTCACGTTTTCACCTCTACCGAAGATATCGAGTCGCTTCTTGAGGTTGAAAAGGTCGCGTGGAAAAACGAAAGCGTCTATTTCCCACTTGTGAAAATGGAGAGGTGGGAGTTTGAGATCACCTACACCATGAAGGACGGCGACACCGTCACGCGAAGCTACCTCGGATATTCCGAAAAGGGAACGATCTCAAGAATGCTGAACGAGATCTCACCTCAGGAATAAGCCGCACGAAAACCAACCAAGCCCGCCGGTTAAATCGGCGGGCTTTTGTTAAGATATTACCCATATATAATCCAATCTTATGTTTGATTTTTTGTGCGGGGTGTGATATACTCGTTGAAAAAGACACCTTACGTAATCTTACCGAAAGGAAGTTGACCATGAAAACCATTTTAAGAAGGCTCTGCAGCGTTCTTGCTCTCGTCCTTTGCCCCGTAGTGCTTCTCACCGCCTGCACGGGAGAAACGGCGGAAAGCTCGTCCGATGCGGGCTCACTCGCTCCCGTTTCATCAAAAGAAGCCGTATCAAGCAATGACGCTTCCTCTCAGACCTCTTCGGAGGAGGTTTCATCCAAAGCCGTTTCGTTGGTCGAAGATAAATCCGACGCCCCCGACGCGGATCTCTCTCAGCAGACCGTAGTTTATAAGCGTGTCGGAGAGCACGAGCTGACGGTATATATTTACAAGCCCACCGCAAACGCCAAGGCCAAAACCCCTCTTCTCGTCCTCTTCCCCGGAGGAGGCTGGCACACTGCAAACAACTCGGGCGCAGCGGGATACAATCAGGAAATGAATCAGCTTCGCGCTAACGGATTTACCGTTGCAGTTGCAAACTACCGCGTCCGTACCGTCACCGATATGTTCGGAATGGTTTCCGACTGCTTCGACGCGATACGCTATCTCGTAAAATACGCCGACGTCCTTAAAATCGACACCGACCGCATCTTCACCGGCGGACACTCGGCAGGCGGATATATGTCGGTTATGGCGGCAATGGCCGATCACGATAAATTCACGGTTGATTCCGGACTCGTCGAGTACGAATTCAAGGTCAAGGCGGCCGCCCCCAAGGCTCCTCCTCTCTCCTTCGTCGGAAATACCGTTACAACCAACTATGCTCCGCACTGCTTCAAAGCAGGCTACTCCACCAACGACCTGATCGCCTGCAGCCCCCTTTTTATGATCGAAAAGGGCAAGGAACAGCCCGACCTGCTGCTCGTTTACGGCACCGCCGATACCCTTATCCTTCCCGCTCAGAACACCGAGCTCTTCTACAGGAAGTGTCAGAACTCAGAGATCAAAAACTGCGAGGTCTACGCGGTAGAGGGCGGAGATCACTCCCTTCTCGTGAACGGCTCGCAGCCCTCCGCCGTCGTGACCGAGATCGTAAACTATCTCACCGAAAAGGCAAAATAAATATTGCATCAAAAAGACACCCGACAGACTCGGTCAGCATCCGCTTCTGTCGGGTGTCTTATTTTGCATGTAATTATTTTGAGTCTGTTATCCGAAGACCTCTGCCGCCGCCACGGTTTTAAGTACGTGATTTTCTATTTTGTCCCGTCCGTATACGTCAAAAAACCTGTCGGTATATTTATCTGTTTTCAGATTGAACCAAAGGGTCCATACCGCCCAGAAAATATCTATATGTCTGTCACCGACACCGCCGTTTCCGAGGTCTATAAAACCCGAAAACCTCCAATTATCCAACACTATATTGGGCAGGCAGTAATCACCGTGAATAAGAACATTGCTTTTGAGCGCACTCTTGCCGTTTTGCAGAGCGTCATAGGCCTCATCCGCGCTTTTGTACCCAAAGCTGTCGGGAAACTGACTTCTGTCGAAATTTCCCGTGCGATAATTGAGCTCAGCGGTTGTTAGATAGGTATCAACCCTGTCGGGAACGGGACAATCCGAACAATCAAGCTCATGAAGCATGCGCAACCTTTCGGCAAGAATGTCGCACAGACGAGCAGGAGAGGCAAGATATTCGCCGTATGTGCAATCCTCGCCCTTGACCCTCGCGGTCAACAGCCAATCCTTATCCCCGGAAACATATCCGAGTACCTCTGCTCCGAGTCCTTTCCCGAAAAAATACCTGTCCATTTCCGCTTCTGTTCTGAGCGAACCGTGAGCAGCAGATTTAAGATAATATCCTCCGTCTCTGTCGATATAATACACCCTCGCCTGAGGAGAGCACGAGCTGTCGTATATCCTCGCATCGCAAACAAGCCCTCTGAATTCCTCAGGCAGGCCGTCGGGCGGTCTGTCAATAAGTATCCTTTTCATACTAAACCTCGCGCCGGATGATTTGTAACCTCCGTAAAACCCAGTCTTATTTCGTCCATACCGAACTGACCCAAAAAGCCGTCAGTTGCAGTGATAAATTATTTCCTTGCCCAGACTTCGGGCGTATTCGATCTCTTTTTGAACGGCGCTTCCGACGTAGCCGCCGATATTTACGACGTATATCCCGTCGCTCAGCTCGATCTTTCTGTAATGGGCAGCCGCAAGACGGCTCAATTCCTCATCCGTCGGAACGCAGCCGTCGGGGGCGTAAACGCAGCAAAGGACGTTGTATCCTTTTTCGGTTTCAAGACGCCAGGCGATCTCCCTCATCTCGTTTTCAAAGCGCATACTGCCGCAAACGGTATATGTCTTCATCAAATCATCTCCAAAAGTCATCGGGTCATCGTGCAAACGCAGCCTATCGGTTATCGGAGTACCGCTTAAGGCAAGCAACGCACTCGACGTGGGCCGTTCGGGGGAAGAGGTCAAAGGGGCGGAGCTCCTTTACCTCATACCCGTGCTCCTTGAAGACGGCGCAATCTCTCGCACAGGTTGCGGGGTCGCAGGATATGTAGACGATGCGCGAAGGTGCCATATCGTCGGCGACGATTGAGATCACATCTTTATCGAGTCCCTTTCTCGGCGGATCGAGCACCACTACGTCGGGTCGCACTCCCTCTGCCCTGAGATCTGCCGCCGCCTTTGACGCGTCGGCACAGATAAATCTCGCGTTGGTGATGCCGTTAAGCTCGGCGTTTCGCTTTGCGTTTTCGACCGCCTCGGGGATTATCTCCACCCCGATCACCCTGCTTACCCTGTCTGCCATCGAAAGCCCGATGGTGCCCGCTCCGCAGTAAAGGTCAAGCAGCAGCTCGTTGCCCGAAAGTCCGGCACATTCGGCGGCGGCGTTATAAAGCCGCTCGGCCTGCGGACTGTTGACCTGATAGAAGGAGGGCGGCGAGATCTCAAACGTAAGAGAGCAGAGCGTGTCGCGTATTTCGGGGCGGCCGTAAAGCGTAATAAACTCACTTCCCAGCACCTTATTCCCGCGCGAGGTGTTTACGTTGAGCAATATTCCGGTAATTCCGGGGAGGGTATCCGTCAAGGTCTTTACAAGTCCCTTACCGTCGGGCACCGATCGTCCGTTGATGACGAGACAGAATATCATTTCGCCGGTAGCGGGTGCGCGGCGCATATAGATATGTCTTACGAGTCCTCTGCCGGTCAGCTCGTCGTAGACGCTCACGCCCGAGTTTTCTATCCAACGGGCGGCCGCGGCAACGGCATCGTCAAAATCGGCCGGAGAGAGCATACAGCTCCGGCAATCGGTCACGCGGTGTGAACGCGGCGCGTAAAAGCCGATCAGCAGTCTTCCGTCCTTCGCTCTTGCGACGGGCAGCATAGCCTTGTTTCTGTAACGGTCGGGGCTGACCGAGCCGACCGTCTTTTGCGGCTCGACGGATATTCCGCCGACGCGTGCAAAGGCGTCGGCCACCTTTTTGCGCTTGATCTCAAGCTCTGCCTCGTAGGTCATCTGCCGATAAGTACAGCCGCCGCACACCGACGAAACGGGGCATTCGCTCTCAACCCTGTCGGCAGATGGGCAAAGCACCGTCAGCAGTTTGCCGACGGCGTAATTTTTTGAAGGCTTTATGATACGGCAGAGAACCCTGTCCCCGACGCAGGTGCCGGGCACGAAGACGGCCAGCCCGTCCGCGCGCCCGACGCCGTTTCCGTCGGAGGTCATTCCGGTTATTTCTACCGTTATTTCTTCATTCTTTTCAGGCATATTATCTGTTAAAGAACTCGTAGATGGCGCGGTGTGTCATCCACACGTCGAGCTTTGATACCGTTTCAAAGGGCGAATGCATCGAAAGCACGGGCACGCCGATGTCGATCACGTCGACGCCCATTGAGGCGATATATTTCGCAACGGTACCGCCGCCGCCGATATCGACCTTACCCAGCTCGCCCGTCTGCCATACGACCCCCTTGGAGTCGAGGAGGTTGCGGATCTTTCCGGTGTATTCTGCCGAAGCGTCGGAGGTGCCGCTCTTTCCTCTGGCACCGGTGTACTTGGTAACGACTACGCCGTAGCCGATGTACGAAGAGTTTCTCGACTCAAAGGCCGAAGAGAAGGTCGGATCATAGGCCGCGTTGACGTCGGCGGAAAGGCACTCCGAATTCTCGAGCACGTTCCAGCCGTCGGCGCCGAAGCATCTTGCGAGATCCCACACGAAGTTTCTCAGACAGTCGCTGTTAAGTCCCGTATTGCCGTCGCTTCCCGTTTCCTCCTTGTCGGCAAGAACCGTGATTACGGTCTTTTTGGGAGCCTCGGTCTCAAGGATAGCGGTCAGCGAGGGATAGGCACATACCCTGTCGTCGTGGCCGTACGAGCCGATCATCGAACGGTCAAAGCCGATGTCACAGGCGGCAAAGGCGGGAACGGCCTCAAGCTCTGCCGAAATGAAATCATCCTCGGTAAGACCGTACTTTTCGTAGATAACGTTGAGCACGTTGAGCTTTACGAGCTCGCTCTCGGGATCGTCTGCAAAGGGGCACGAGCCGACGATTATATTGAGCTCCTCTCCCGTAATTCCGTCGGGGAGATTTCTCTTGTTCTGCTCCGAAGCAAGGTGGGGAAGCAGATCGGATACGACGAAACGGGGATCGCCCTCGTCCTCGCCTATTTTTATGTCAATAACCTCGCCGTCGGCACGCAGAACGCTTCCGTGAAGCGCAAGGGGTATCGTAGGCCACTGATACTTTCTTATTCCGCCGTAGTAGTGCGTCTTGAGCAGTGCGATGTCGCTGTCCTCATAGAAGGGATGCTGCTTCAGATCAAGACGGGGAGAGTCGATGTGTGCCGCCGAAATGAGAACGCCGTCGGCAATATCCTCGCTGCCAATGCAGGCGAACATAACCGTCTTGCCGCGGTTTACGCGGTAGACCTTGTCACCGGCGCAATACTTTGCGTTGCGGTCAAACTCCTTGTAGCCGTGTGCCTTGGCAAGCACCAATGCGTTGACGACCGCCTCACGCTCGGTCTTGGCGGCGTTGAGAAACGCCTTGTAACCCTCGCAGTAGTCGGCTACCGTCTGCTTTTCCTCTGCGGTTATCCGCAGCCAGCCGTTCTTTCTTTTGGAAAACAGCTTTTCCTTGAGCTCCTTGGAGGGGTTGGTTTTTTTATCTGCCATAAGAAACATCCTTTCTTTACCTATCGTCTTCTGTATGAGCTGCGCCTGCGTTCACGGCGTTTTTTAGCCCTGAGTCTGCTGATCACCGCAAGCACCGCGATGCTGATCACCACGATTACCGCGGCCGTGATGAGAAATCCCTTTGAGGTTATAAATTTCCTGAAGCGATCCCACAAATAGAGCAGTATATTGCGATCAACGTCGGCCTGTGCCACGAGATCGACCCGTCCGACGTATTCGCCCGAGCAGTATATCTCAGCGTAGCCGAGAACGTCTCCCTTCTTGACGGGAGCCTCCACGAGCGGCTTCGTCACGTAGGGCTTGTAGGTGACCGCGTCAAGATCCTTGTTGGGGACCAACGCGTAGACGCTTTCCTTAGGCACCAGCGAAACGTAGTCGGTGGCAAGCGAGAGGGTAACCTGTGCTTCGGCGAGGGGCACGTTGAGCTCGACCACGTTTTCGTAGGAAAGCTCGAGGAAGGCCCATCTGAAAAGCTGACGCGCCGATGAAAAATCGTACCGCACGCGCTCCCCTTCTTCATCGGTGGGGGAACAGCCGAGAAGGATAACGAAGTAGTTCATGCCCTCGTAGCTGGCCGTCGCAAAGATATTGCGTCCTGCCGACGAGGTATAGCCCGTCTTTCCGCCTACCGCGTATTTATAGTAATACCCGTTATATCCCTGATCTATGAAATAGTTGGGGGTGGAAAGAAGCCTTTCGGCGGTTTTGTTGGTGGTGGGCACGGTGTACCTGCGCTTACAGCAGAGCGAATAGAGGTATTCGTTCTTGATTATCTCCTTGGCTAACTTTGCCATGTCCTCGCAGGTAGTGAACTGTCCCTGATCGTCAAGTCCGCTCGGATCGGTATAGTTGGTGGAGTTCATC
Organism: Clostridia bacterium; assembly: GCA_017467405.1. GTDB lineage: Bacteria > Bacillota > Clostridia > Oscillospirales > Acutalibacteraceae > RGIG1913. The sequence goes on along the minus strand of JAFTSH010000001.1, from coordinate 105,622 downwards.
CCGAGTGCAGCCGCCTTTTGGTTCATCATCGCAACGAATCCGGAGATGGTGCCGCCGACTTCACTTGCGAGGGCGGTAGCGGCGTCGGCGCAGGAGCCGACCAGAAGCCTGCCGAGCTGATCGCGGAAGGACATCTGCTCGCCTATCTTAAGATCGCAGCCGAGCGCGCCGGTATTCATAACGGCGACAACACCCTCCTCGCTGGCAAAAAAGGTCTCGTCGAGGTTGGGCACGTTCTCGTAGACCACCAGCGCGGTCATAAGATGTACCAGCGCGGCGGGAGCGTTTTTCTTGGTGACGTTCTTTGCCGCAACGGTATTTCCCGTATCAAGACTGACCATGATGTACTTCTGGCACTTGACGTCGTACTGCGCATCAGGGGTAAAAGCCGCCGCCTGAAGGGGCGCAGCCGCAATAAAAAGCACAATTATTAAAATAATCGGAAAAAAAATCTTCTTTTTCATAGAAATTCTCCGTCAGAAGGTGTATATTAAGAGTATAGCACTTTTTATTGCATTTTCAAAGCATTTTATTCAAATATTCCGATTATTCTCTGCGGAGGTACCACATGATCTACGTAACGGGCGATACCCACGGCGACGTCGACCGCCTTTTCGACAAGGAACTCAAAAAACTGAAGAAGGACGACACCCTGATAATCTGCGGTGACTTCGGCTTCGTATGGGACGGAAGCGACCGCGAGATGAAGATACTCGACGAGCTCGGCAACCGTCGGTACAACGTGCTTTTCGTCGACGGAACCCACGAGAACTACGAGCTTCTCAACTCGAAATTCCGCATGACTGTCTGGAACAAGGGCAGGGTGCACCGCGTTTCGGGAACCTGCTTCCACGCCCTCAGGGGTGAGATCTTTGAGATCGAGGGAAACCGCATCTTTACCTTCGGCGGAGGCGAAAGCCGCGACAAGGAGATGCGCCTTGAGCAGGGCACCTGGTACCGCGAGGAAATGCCCTCGGCCGCCGAGATGGAATCGGGCGCCGAAAAGCTTGACGAATACGGCGACGAGGTGGACTACATAATCACCCACGAGCCCCCCTCGCTGGTAAAGAGCACCATGCTGCTGCGCTCCTCCGAGCCCGACGAGGTAAACAAGCTCAACGGCTACCTCGAGCAGCTCAACCGCGCCTGCCGCTTCAAGCATTGGTATTTCGGCTCAATGCACGAGGACAAGGTGGTCACCCCCGTCCACACCGCCGTCTTCCGCCACATCCTGCCGATAAAATAAATTCAACACCCTCAGACGGAGCCGATTTCAAGGTCGGCTCCGTTTTCCTTTTTCCGTCGCTCTGAAAATCCGCACCGCTTTTGGGCAAACTATGCGGGAAAGGGGTGAACGGCTTTGCCCGATTACCGCGAAATGTATCTCCACCTTATGCGCGAGACCGAAAAGGCGTTGCGCATCATCGAAGCGGCACAGCAAAAATGCGAGGATATCTTTGTCGACTCGAGCGAAAGAGAAGGAAAAATTCTCGAGATAAAGTCCGAAAAAAGTACAAACAATTGACTTTTTGCTCCGTTTTGCTTGAAAAGGAGGTGTCGTTGGATTATAATGTCCTCAAGATCACATCTTGGGAGATGGTATTCAATGAAACACGTTATGGCCGTAATTGGTTACGGCGGAATGGGAAGCTGGCACTGCAAAAACGTCCGCGAAAGACTTTCGGACAGATTTGAGATCGCCGGTATATATGATATCAGCGAGGAGCGCTGCAAGGTCGCCGAGCAGGACGGTCTGCACGCCTATTCTTCGCTTGAGGAGCTGCTTGCCGACGAGCGGATCGAGCTTGTCACGGTAGCAACCCCCAACAATTCACACAAATCTATCTCGATCGCCGCAATGCGCGCCGGAAAGAACGTAATCTCCGAAAAGCCGGTAATGATGAACACCGCAGAGCTTCTTGAGGTTATCGAGGTCGCAAACGAGACCGGAAAGCTCTTCACCGTGCACCAGAACCGCCGCTGGGACAAGGACTACCTCACGGTTAAAAACGCCGTTAATAACAACCTGCTCGGTGACGTATTTATGATCGAAAGCCGCGTTCACGGCGGAAGACGCGTCCTTCACGGCTGGCGCGGATACAAGGAGGACGGCGGCGGAATGCTTCTCGACTGGGGAATTCATCTGCTCGACCAGCTTCTGCAGCTCATTGACTCCCCCGTCGTTTCGGTACACGCCGAGGCACAGTACATATACACCAAAGAGGTCGACGACAACATCCGTATGCACCTCGCCTTTGAAAACGGCATCAAGGCTCTGATCGAGGTCATGACCTGCTCCTTCGTGCGTATGCCCCGTTGGCAGGTGTACGGCGAGCTCGGCACGCTTCGCATTGACGATTGGAACTGCGAGGGCAAGCTCGTTCAGGTACGCACCGACGTTGAGCCCGAGTGGAGCGAAAGCATCGTCTACACCGAAGGCGGCCCCACGAGAACGATGGCTCCCCTGCCCGTAGACGCCGTCAAGGAGACTCCGCTTGAGATCGTTTCGGGCGACTGGTCCGAGTACTACTCGGGCGTTGCCGACGCACTCGAGGGAATCGCTCCCCCGCCCGTCAGCCACGAGCAGATGGTGCGCGACATGAAGGTTGTCGACGCCACCTTCGAGAGCATCGAAAAGGGCTGCTCGATCGCCTGCCGCATCTGAAAACCGTCCGATAATAACCAAGCACAGCGCAAAGTTGCGCTGTGCTTTTATTTTTACCTATCCGCCGCGTCGTTTAAGGCTTGCGCGCAAGCTGAAGGTCGATCGTATCGTATACGGTATATGTTCCGCCGTGTTGATTGATTGCCTCGCCGATCTCTTCAAAAAACTTTCTTCTCACCGACTCCTCAATAGCAATATGATCCGAATACGTACCGAGCAGAGCGACGTACTCCTCGGCCGAAAAGCTTCTCTCGCGCCTGAAGGTCGCGTACCGTATATCCGTAAAGCCGTATTTTTTTGCGATCATCGCCCTGTCGATCGCCTGCTGCTCGGTGTACTCCCGAGGAATTTCCTGCTTTTTGTCGTGGAAGGTATAATAATACTTCCCGTACAGCTCGTCGATCCTCTCTGAAAGCTCGGGCTTGCCCTTGTCGCGGTAAGGATGGTTGGCAAATCTCGCGAACGCTCCGCCGCTTTTTAAGATCGAAAACGCCTTTTCATACCCGAGCTTCTCGGGCACCCAATGAAACGCCGAGGCCGAAAAGACCAGATCGAAAGCGTCATCCTCCAGCCTTACATCCTCAAACCTTCCCGTAATCACCGAAAGCTTCGGATACTCCTTGAATTTTTCCTTGAGAAGCCTCGAAAACCGTTCACCGTATTCCACGGCGATCAAACGGCATCCCGTCTTTAACACGGGGGCGGTAGCCTGTCCGCCGCCGCTTCCGACCTCGACGGCAACGCTGTTTTCGTCGAGAGGGATATATTCAAACAACCTTTGATACAGCTCCCCGACGTAGCCGGGACGCAGCTTCTCATACTTATCAGCCACCGTATCAAACGTCCATTCAAGACCTTTAATCGCAGGCATAGCGCACCTCCCACCGCAGAATATCCGTATTATACCACAAACCCCGCCGACAGTAAACCGAAATGCAGGCCCGTATAATGAAAATCACCCTGATAATATTGAAAACCTCTCTTCTTTATGTTACGATAATAAAAAAGCAACAAATATATTAGGGGTATACTACTGTGAAATTTGAATATACAGATTATCATAAAAAAATTAGCAATGAAGATTTAATTGATAATTTGAAAATCACCGCGCAGAAACTTAACACATCATCTTTATCAATGAAAGAATATGATGAAAACGGACAGTACAGCAGTTCTGCGGTCACAAGAAGATTTGGCACATGGAACAAAGCATTAGCACTGGCTAATCTTGAGTATAGAAATAAAACATTTTCTAATATTGAACTTTTTGAGAATATTGAAAAAGTGTGGATACAAATAGGAAAACAACCAACACGACGTAATATGGACAACACTTTAATTTCATCTATATCCAGTGGAGCATATTTGAGGAGATTTGGACGATGGTCAACTGCTCTCAAATTGTTTGTTGCCTTTGTTAATGAACAAGGAACAGACTTTGCCTATGATTGCAAAATTGAATCCAACCATAAAACCAAAAGAGAGATAAACTTGAGAATGCGATTTAAAGTTATGCAACGAGATAACTTTAAATGTTGTGCATGTGGCACATCACCCGCAAAAGACTCTTCGGTAGAATTACATGTTGACCATATTATTCCATGGTCAAAAGGCGGAGAAACAACACTCGATAATCTTCAAACTCTTTGTAGTAAATGCAATTTAGGAAAAAGCAACTTAATATAAGCAAAAGGACTATGACACACGAAATGTCATAGTCCTTTTAAAATAATTTGCACCAAAGCAGATTTCCCTGCAAAAGTAAAACCCCGAAAACCGTGATGGTTTCGGGGTTTTTGAATACTCTTTGAAATAAGAAACTATCTCTTGGAGAACTGGGGAGCGCGACGGGCACCTTTGAGTCCGTACTTCTTTCTCTCCTTCATTCTGGGGTCACGGGTAAGGAATCCGGCCTTCTTGAGAACGGGACGAAGCTCTGCATCGTACTGGAGAAGGGCACGGGAGAGGCCGTGACGGATAGCACCGGCCTGGCCGGTTACACCGCCGCCTGCAACGCGGCAAACAATGTCGAACTTGTCGGCAGTGCCGGTGATGGCGAGGGGCTGACGGACGAGGAGCTTAAGGGTCTCAAGTCCGAAGTAATCGTCGATGTCTCTGTCGTTGATGGTGATTTTACCGGTGCCGTTGTAAACGCGGACACGGGCTACCGAGCTCTTTCTGCGGCCTGTGCCGTAGAAATAGGGATTGCTGTCGTACATTTCCGTTTGCTCCTTTCGTTAAAACTCGTAGGCTTCGGGCTTCTGAGCCTGATTCTTGTGTTCTGCACCCTTGTAGACTCTGAGTCTGGTGAGGGCAGCGCGGCCGATGGTGGTGTCGGGAACCATTCCCTTAACAGCAAGCTCCATAGCAAGCTCGGGACGGGTGCTCATGAGGGTCTTGTAGTTGACCTCCTTGAGGTGGCCGACGTAGCCGGTGTGGCGGCGATAGAACTTCTGCTCAAGCTTCTTTCCGGTGAGGACAGCCTTTTCGCAGTTTACGATGACAACGTGGTCACCGCAGTCAACGTGGGGAACAAAGATGGTCTTGTGCTTGCCTCTGAGAAGAGTAGCGGCGACGGCAGCGGTCTTGCCGAGGGGCTTTCCGGCAGCGTCGAGCACATACCACTTGCGGTCGATCTGACCAGCCTTGGGCATATAGGTAGACATGTTTTTTACCTCCGTTTATTATAGATCTTCATAAAACTAAATCAAGCACGCGGCGGTGCGAGAATGATGATACCACAAACCTCTCCTCTTGTCAACACCGAATTTTCAATTTTTTAATTTAGTTTTTGCAATCTCGTTTATGCTCGTTTTTTCTCGTTTTTTCTCCGTTTTGCTAACAAACGATTTTAAAGTTTTTTTGATCCGATCCGTATATTTCCCAAAGCCCTTCCGTAAGGCGGTAAAAAACGGACCGACGCGGTTGCGGCAGTCCGTTCGGGTTTCTTATGAAGCTGTCAGGAAGCGCGGGCGGGCTGGGGCTGCTGTGCCACGTAGGCGGGAGCAAGATACTTCTCGGCCGGCTCGGGCAGCTCCTTGGTCTCGACGAGTCCGAAGATACATCCGACGGTGGAGAACATCGTTCCGACGTCGAGCAGGAAAGAGGAATCGAGAATATAGTCAAGGTTGTAGCGCATCTTCTCGGGGAGAATGTTGTGAATATAGTACCTCTCGGGGCTATGTACCCTGCCGAGAATGGCGCTCTCGTTGGAGAACATTATGCTCGCCTTGTTAACGATTCCGGGACGGAGAAGAAGGGTTGCCTTCATCTCGTCGGTATAGCGTGCAACGTACTCGGGAACCTCGGGACGGGTACCGACGATGGTCATGTCGCCCTTGATCACGTTGATGAACTGGGGCAGCTCGTCGACCTTGAGCTTTCTGAGGATGCGTCCGATTCCGGTCACCCTTTCGGCGTCGTCACCGATCGTGATGCGTGCGCCCATTCGGTCGGCGTTCACGACCATTGTGCGGAACTTGATGATCTTAAACTCACGGCCGAGTGCTCCGACGCGGGTCTGACGGTAAAACACGGGACCCTTTGACGAAAGCTTGACGGCGAGTGCGGTCAGAAGCATCGGCAAAGCAAGCAGTGTCAGGACGAACACCGAAACGACGATGTCGAAGGCACGCTTGACGGTAAGATATTTTCTTTTCTTGTCGAGTGCGTCAAAATAGGGCTTTACGGCCTTATTTTGCAAATCTGCGGGTAACTTCCCGTACTGCTTCGGCAACATAACGTACATCTTCCTCTTTCATTGAAGGATAGAGCGGGAGGGAGATCAGCCCCTTGAAAAGTCGGGCGGTGTTGGGATAGTCCTCCTTCTTCATTCCGTAGGCCTCCTTGTAGCAGGGATGGCAGGGGATGGGAATGAAATGGACGCTCAGTCCTATGTTGTATTCGTTGGTGAGTGTGTCGATTATGACATCGCGTGTGACGGTGAGCTTGGTTTCGTCTACCCAGATGATGTAGAGATGCCAGCTGTTCTCACTGCCGGGGGCTTCCTTGAGGGTGGTTATCTCGGGAACGTCCTTGAACTGCTCCTCGTAGTACTCGGCGTAGCGCGCTCTCGTGGCGTTGAAATCGGACACTTTATCAAGCTGAACGAGTCCGATCGCAGCCGTGAGGTCGGTCATATTGTACTTAAAGCCGGGATATTCAACGTCGTAATGCCAGCTGCCGCCCTTTGAATAGCGGTTCCAGGCATTGCGGCTCATTCCGTGAAGCGAGTAAACGCGAGCCTTTTCGTAGATCTCGGCGCTGTCGGTGGTGAGCATTCCGCCCTCGCCCGTCGCGAGATTCTTGGTGGCGTAAAAGCTGAAGGCGGTCAGATTGCCGCTGCTTCCGATCATCTTACCCTTATACTTGGTACCGGTGGCGTGAGCCGCGTCCTCGATCACGACCAGACCGTGCTTTTCGGCGATCTCGCCGATCCTGTCAAGGTCGCAGGCGCGTCCGGCGTAGTGCACGGGCATGATCGCTCTGGTCTTTTCGGTGATCTTTCTCTCGACGTCGTCGGGATCGATAAGTCCGGTTTCGGGATCGATATCGGCGAGCACGGGAGTGGCTCCGCTGTTTATGATAACGTTAACGGTCGAGCAGAAGGTCATTGCACTTGTGATGACCTCGTCGCCCGGGCCGATGTCACTTGCGATAAGTGCAAGGTGCATAGCGGCGGTGCAGCTGTTGACGGCGAGTGCGTATTTTGCGCCTACGTATTCGGCAAAGCGCTTTTCAAATTCCAACGTTTTGGGACCCCTCGACCACCAGCCGGAACGGATGGCCTCAACGACCGCCCCTTCTTCCCTTTCGTCAAAGGCGGGCAAAGCATATGGAAGAAAATCTTTTCTTTTGATCATCTTTGCGCACTCCAATCTGATTTTAGCGTGTGAATTATAACATAACCCTCAACCGATTGAAATAGCTTTTTCAACGAAAAAAGTTACATAATTGTCATTTTTACAGGCTTCCCACCCGTTTTTTGCCAAAAAGCCGCGGACATTTCCATTCTATGCCGTATCAATGCCGTATGTTTACATCCTACGGAACGTATTACGGACAAAATCTCAAAAATTTTTAAATGATAAACCCCCGTCTGCCCTTCTCGGGCAGGCGGGGTTTTCGGTTTTGTTTTCGGTTTTTACTCAGGCGAGCAACATACGGTCGTTGGCGAATTCGCCGCCGCTTGCCTTTTCAAACATCTTGAGAAGATCGGGCACGTCGAGCTTTGCCTTTTCCTCTCCCGATACGTCGAATATGATCCTTCCCTCGTGCATCATCACGAGTCGGTTACCCAGACGCAGGGCATCCTTCATATTATGTGTGATCATCATGGTGGTAAGGCTGTCGTTCTTAACTATCTCGTCGGTTATCTCGAGAACCTTTGCGGCAGTCTTGGGGTCAAGAGCCGCGGTATGCTCGTCGAGGAGGAGCATCTTGGGCTTCTGTATCGTTGCCATCAGCAGGGTGATCGCCTGACGCTGTCCGCCCGAAAGCAGTCCGACCTTGGTGGTCATTCGGTTTTCGAGGCCAAGGCCGAGGGAGGCGACCAATTCCTTATAGGTCGACTTTTCAGGACGGCTGACACCCCAGGCGAGACCTCTGTGTCTAGTACGGCGGTAGGCCATTGCGAGGTTTTCTTCGATCGACATGGTAGCGGCGGTGCCCATCATGGGGTCCTGAAATACCCTGCCGAGATACTTGGCGCGGCGGTGCTCCTTCATCGAGGTGATATCCTTACCGTCGAGGACGATCTGTCCCTCATCGCAAGGGTATACGCCCGAGATCATATTGAGCATGGTGGATTTTCCTGCGCCGTTACCGCCGATCACGGTAACGAAATCTCCGTCGGCAAGGGTAAGGTTAAGTCCGCTCAGGGCGATCTTCTCGTTTACGGTGCCTGCATTGAACACCTTGTATACGTCCTTGATCTCAAGCATTGATGACACCTCCCTTGTTTTCCTTCTTTATCTTGTGCTTGCCCTTCGTGATGCTGTTCTTCCAGTAAGGAATTCCGAGGAATACCGCAACGATGACGGCCTGCAACAGCTTGAGGTCGTTGGCGGGAAGTCCGAGGGTAAGGACGAGGTTGATGAAGAAATAGTACGCTACGCCGCCGATCACGACCGACAGGAGCTTAAGCGCAAAGTTGCGGAATATCTTTCCGAATACGACCTCACCGATTATTACGGCGGCGAGACCGATAACGATGGCACCTCTGCCCATATTGATATCGGCGTAGCCGTTGTACTGAGCAAGAAGTGCGCCCGAAAGCGCGACGATACCGTTCGAAAGAACGATTCCGATGGTCTTTGCAACGTTGGTATTTACGCCGTTGGCTCTCGACATGGTCTGGTTGCAACCGGTAGCTCTGAGCGAGTGACCGATCTCGGTACCGAAGAACCAATAAAGAATGGCGATCAGCGCAACGGTGAAGATTCCGCCCATAATAAGCGACTTGGGTATATCGCTGAGGGTGAGCAGGAGATTATATTTACGGAAGGAAATGGGAAGGTTGGCCATTCCTCCGAGAATTCGCAGGTTGATCGAATAGAGTGCAAGCTGGGTGAGTATTCCGGCGAGTATTGCAGGAATTCCGAACTTGGTGTGGAAGATAGCGGTTACGAGTCCCGCGAGACAACCCGAAATAAAGGCAAGCAGCATAGCAAGCCAGATATTCATACCCGACGTTACGCAGACGACCAGCACGGCACCGCCGGTGGAGAAGGAGCCGTCAACGGTCAGGTCGGCGATATCGAGTACCTTATAGGTGATATAAACGCCGATGGCCATGATACCCCAGATGATACCCAACGCGATCGAGCCGGGTTGTGAATCAATAAACGCCTCAAACATAGATTAAAATTCCTCTCATCTTACCTCTGACGGGTTCAGAGGCTTTTATATTTCAAAAGACACCAATGAGCGATAGGGCAGAACCCTATCGCTCGCGGTTATTTCTTTCGTGCTTTATTATTTGGCATCAAGATCGATTGCAACGTATCCTTCGGGAACGGTAACGTCGAGGGCGGTGCAACGGGACTCAACGTACTTCTTGGTGAGCTCGGTGGCAAAACCGATCTCCATATCCTTGGGATCCTTGCCGTTTACGAGGATCTCGTAGGCCATCAGACCGGCTTCGTAGCCGATGCTGCGATAGTCGATCGAAAGGGTGGCAACGCCGCAGCCCTTGCAGATGCCTTCTTCGCCGGCAACGATGGGAGTCTTTGCGGCGGCGGCAACGCCGTCGATGGTACCGGTGCAGGAAGCAGCGGTGTTATCGGTGGGAATGAAGATAACGTCGGAATTCTGGCAAGCAGTGGTGGTGATGGCCTGAACGTCGTTGGAGTCAGCGAAGGTGTACTCCTTGCAGGTAAAGCCAAGCTTGGTCAGATGTCCCTGCATTACGGTGGACTGATACTTGGAGTTGGCCTCGCCGGAGCAGTAGAGGATACCGACCGTCTTGGCGTCGGGGAAGAGATCCTTGATCATCTGAGCCTGCTGATCGAGGGGAGCAAGGTCAGAGGTACCGGTGACGTTGAAGCCGGTCTTTCCGGTCCAGTTGTCGATCTCAAGAGCGGTAGCGTAATCGGTGATCGAGGTAGCAACGATGGGGATTTTAGCGGTGGCGGCGTAGGCGGCCTGCAGAGCGCCGGTGGCGTTTGCCATGATAAGGTCAACCTTGGCGGAAACGAACTGGTTGGCGATGGTTCCGCAGTTGGCGGCTTCACCGGCAGCGTTCTGAACGGTGATGTTGACCTTGTCACCCAGTTTTTCGGTAAGAGCGGCCTTAAAGCCTTCGGTAGCGGCATCGAGAGCTACGTGCTGAACCTGCTGGATAACGCCGACCTCGTATACCTTATCGGCATCCTTCGAGGCAGTGTCACCGGTACCGGTTGAGGTACATCCTGCAAACATGGTAAGGCACAGTGCGAAAGCTGCTACCATTGCAATAATCTTTTTCATAATTTCATCCTCCGTGCGGCTTTACCGCTTATTCTTTAGCGTTTTAAAGCTTTTATCTGCTAAAGTGTGCTTATATTGTAGCACTAAAATTTAAAATGTCAATAACATTTATTAAGAAATATAATATTTTTTTGTTTTTCTCCGGAAAATGAAGGTTAAAGGGTTATTTTCGGGGCAAATTCCGTATTCATTCCACCTTTTTGCGCAGTTTTTCGAGTATCTTTTTTTCTCGGCGGGAGATCTGCACCTGAGTCGTGCCGAGAAGCGCCGCCGTTTCGCTCTGGGTCTTGCCCGAGTAGTACCTCAGGAATATCAATCTGCGGTCGTCCGCCTCGAGTGAGGATATGGCGCATTTGAGGGTAATATCGGCAACGAGCTGTTCCTCTCCCGACTCTACGGGCAGATCGGTATCCTTTCCGTCGTCCTCTTCAGACGGTGCCGAAAGGGAGAGGACGGGTCTTGCGGCGTCGAGCGCCTCGGCCGTTTCTTCGATTCCCAGCCCGACCGCCTCGGCAAGCTCGCTTAGCTTCGGTTCCCTGCCGAGCGTCTTTGCAAGCTCCGACGCCGCGCGGGTGACGTTAAGGGAGCGTTCCTTAAGACTTCTTGAGACCTTGACGGTACCGTTTTCACGGAAAAGGCGTTTTACCTCACCTATTATCATCGGAACGGCGTAGGTGGAGAACATACACCCCCTGTCGGGATCAAACCCCTTTGCCGCCTTTATGAGTCCCACGCAGCCGGCCTGAAAGAGATCGTCGTATTCTATTCCCTTCTCGGCAAAGCGCCGACAGCAGGAATGAACGAGCCGCAGGTTGTCCTCAATAATTACGGTGCGGTTTTCATTCATCCCTCTCACCGACGGTCTTGATGAGTGTAACGCAGGTACCCTTGCCGGGCTTTGACCTTACCCTCACGTCGTCGCAAAAGCTTTCCATAACGGCAAAGCCGAGGCCTGCACGCTCCTCTCCTCCGGTGGTAAAAAGCGGTTCGCGCGCCCTTTCGATATCCTCGATGCCAACACCCACGTCCCTGATCTTTATCCTTACCCTGCCGTCCTTTATGACGGTGACGGTTATGTATACGGGGCCTACCCCGTCGGGATAGGCGTGCACCGTACAGTTGGTGACCGCCTCGCTTACTGCGGTTTTAATATCGCTGATCTCCTCAAGCGTCGGATCCAGCCTTGACACGAAGGCGGCCACCGCCACCCTCGCAAAGCCCTCGTTTACCGACGACGAATTGAGTATCAGTTTCATTTCGTTTGCGACCTTCATTTATTTGACACACTCCTCTGTCTGGTTATCTCGGCAAGCCTGTCCAGCCCTGCCACCTTCATCACCTTATAAATACAGGGCGAGCAGTTGGTCACCCTTACCTCTCCGCCGATAAAGCTCATATTTTTGTATCTCCCCATAACAAGGCCGATACCCGACGAGTCCATAAAGGAAACGTCGCGGAAATCGAGTATCAGCAGGGCGGGTCTCCACCTTTCGATCTCGCGGTCGATGGTCTCCCGCATTTCTTTCGCACTGTGGTGATCTATCTCACCCGACAGCCAGGCCGTCACTACCTCCGGAGAGGATTCGGTTCGGAGCATTTTCGTCATTCCTTTCTTTTGCACAATAAAAACGCTTATGACTAAATCATAAGCGTTTTTGACTGCGAAAGCGGGAGAAACCCGCCGTCGTATTATATTGTTTTGCAGGACTTGAGGTCAGTTTCTCTGAAACCGTCTGATAAGTAACGGGCGGATGTCCCCCGCAAGGTAAAGCGAGCCGCAGACGACTACCGGAGCGCCCGTCGAGAGGGCGTCCTCGATCACCTTTTCGCCCACCTCGGAAACGTGTGACCTTGCGCCGAAGCCCCTCACGAGCTCTGCCATCTCACAAGCGGGCATCGAGCGCGGATTTTGCGGAGTTACCGCAAACACCTCGGAAAAGAGGGGTGACAGCACCGAAAGACAGCCTTCAACGTCCTTGTCCTTCATCATTCCGATAATAAAGGTAAGCTTACGGTTGCCGAAGATGCTTTCAAGGGCGCTTCTGAGCGCCTCGGCACAGCCGAGATTGTGGCCGCCGTCGAGAATCACGGCAGGTTCCTTTGAGATGACCTCGAAACGGGCGGGATTCACGGCGGTGCGAAGTCCCTCGGCTACGGCGTTCTCCCCTACCCCGAGGCTACGCAGAACCGTAACTGCGGTGGCGGCGTTTTCTGCCTGATGTCTGCCTATCAACGATATTTCGTGTCGCGTTCCGTCGGGAAGCGAGAATGAGGTGCCCGAAAGGGAGACCTCAACTCTTGACGGCTCGGGACAAATCGTCAGGGGTGAGCCGAGCCTTGCGGCCGCTTCGGTAACGGTGTCCCGTACCTCGCGCGGATTTCCGCCCGACAAAAACACGGGACAGCCCGACTTGATTATTCCTGCCTTTTCGCCTGCGATGGCCGCAAGCGTATTGCCGAGTATCTGCGTATGGTCGAGCGAGACCGAGGTAATGACCGACGCCAAGGGCGATTTCAGTACGTTGGTCGCGTCAAGTCTTCCGCCGAGTCCCGTTTCGAGCACGAGGCGGTCAACCTCACTTCGTCTGAACAAAAGGAACGCGCAGGCGGTAATAAATTCAAACTCGGTCAGCGCGATCCCCTCACGTTCGGCGGTCTCACGCACCACCGAGGCGGCACGCGCAAACTCCTCTCCGTCTGCGTTTTGGTTGCAGATGCGGATGCGCTCCATAAAAGAAGTAACGTAGGGGGAGGTATAAAGTCCCGTTTTGCGTCCCTCGGCCCTGAAGGCGGCCTCAAGAAAGGCACAGACCGAGCCCTTGCCGTTGGTGCCGGCGACGTGTACCGCGGGGAGGCTCTCCTGCGGATCGCCCAGCACCTTTAAGAGAGACAGCATCCGCTCAAGTCCGAGACGGATGCCGAATTTCTCAAGTGAATGTGTAAATTTCAACGCCTCCGGATAATCCATCAGCATAATCAGCCGAGCTTCGCAAGCTCTTCGTCGAGAAGGCGCAGCTTTTCGGTCAGCTTTTCGGCAAGCTGCCTCTGAGCCTCGACCACCTGAGCGGGAGCCTTGCTGACAAAGCCCTCGTTCGACAGCTTTGCGTTTACTCCGGCGAGCTGCTTTGAGGTCGAATCCTTTTCCTTTTCAAGACGCTTCTTCTCGGCCCCAAGGTCGACGAGCTGGCTTAAGGGAATGTATATAACGGCGTTGTCGGTAACGATGCTGACCGCACCCTCACCCTCAAAGGAGTCGGCGACGGTGACGCGTTCTGCACTCGCAAGACGCTCAAAATAGGGCGTGCCGTCCTCATATACCGCCTTCTCCGAGGTGACGATGAAGAGCTCTGCCTTGCGTGAAGGGGGAACGTTCATCTCACTGCGGCGGTTTCTGACGGCGCGGATGGCCGCCATGATCTTTTCAAAATCGCGCTCCTCGGCCTCGAAGCAAAGGGCGGGATCATACTCGGGATAGTCGCTTATCATGATCGACTCGCCCTCGTGAGGCAGCGTCTGCCAGATCTCCTCGGTGATGAAGGGCATGAAGGGATGTAACAGCTTCATGGTGCCCGACATTACCCACACGAGGACGGCGCGGGCGGTCGCGGCCTCCTCGCCTCCCTTGTTAAGACGGACCTTTGCAAGCTCGATATACCAGTCGCAGAGAATATCCCAGATGAAATCATAGAGCTTTGCAACGGCGATGCCGATCTCAAACTTCTCCATATTCTCGGTGACCTCGCGGGCGAGGGTGTTGAAGCGGCTTACGATCCACTTATCGCAGGTGGTAAGCGACTCGGGAAGATGGGGAGCGGGCTCGTCGTCTCCGAGATTCATAAGAATAAATCTCGCGGCGTTCCACAGCTTGTTTGCAAAGTTACGGGACGCCTCGGCCTTTTCGGGGACGTAGCGCATATCGTTTCCGGGGCTGTTGCCGGTGGCAAGGGTAAAGCGGAGGGCGTCGGCGCCGTACTTGTCGATCTCCTCAAGGGGATCGACGCCGTTGCCGAGCGACTTGCTCATCTTTCTGCCCTGAGCGTCGCGGACGAGTCCGTGAATGAGCACCTTGCTGAAGGGCGCGGCACCCATCTGCTCGATTCCCGAAAATACCATTCTGGCAACCCAGAAGAAGATTATGTCGTAGCCCGTAACGAGGGTATCGGTGGGATAAAAATATTCAAGCTCGTCGGTTCTGTCAGGCCAGCCGAGGGTCGAGAAGGGCCAGAGGGCGGATGAGAACCAGGTGTCGAGGGTGTCGGGATCCTGTCTGAGGGTGCCCTTACAGTCGGGACAGCAACAGGGATCCTCCCTCGATACGACCGTCTTTGAGCAAGAATCACAGTACCATGCGGGAATACGGTGTCCCCACCAGAGCTGACGGGAGATACACCAATCCTTGATATTCTCCATCCAGTTAAAGTATACCTTTGAAAAGCGCTCGGGAACGAAGCCCGTTTCGCCGTTTCTGACGGCCTCAAGCGCGGGATCGGCAAGGGGCTGCATCTTTACGAACCACTGGGTCGATACCCTCGGCTCGATGGCGGTATGGCAACGGTAGCAGGTACCGACGTTGTGCTTCATGGGCTCAATGCCGACGAGGAAGCCCTCGTTTTTGAGATCCTCAACGATGGCGGCACGGCACTCGGCCAGCGTCATTCCGGCGTACTTTCCGGCCTGCTCGTTCATGTATCCGTCCTCGGTGGTGACGGTGATTACCTCAAGATCGTGGCGGCGGCCGACCTCAAAATCGTTGGGGTCGTGCGCAGGGGTGATCTTAACCGCACCCGTTCCGAAATCCTTTTCGACGTAGGTATCTGCAACGACGGGGATCTCACGGCCTACCAGAGGCAGGGTGAGCGTCTTGCCGACCGACGAGGCGTATCTCTCGTCCTCGGGATGTACCGCGACGGCGGTATCGCCCAGCAGGGTTTCGGGACGCGTGGTTGCAAGCTCGATATATCCGCTGCCGTCGGTGAAGGGGTAGCGGATGTGCCAGAAGCTTCCCTCTTTTTCGGTGTATTCAACCTCGGCGTCGGAAATGGAGGTGCAGCACTTGGAGCACCAGTTTATCATTCTCTCACCGCGGTAGATGAGTCCCTTTTCGTAAAGGCGCACGAACACCTCGCGGACCGCCTTCGAGCAGCCCTCGTCCATCGTAAAGCGTTCACGCTGCCAATCGCAGGAGGAGCCCAGCTTTCTGAGCTGACGGGTAATGCGTGAGCCGTAGTCTTCCTTCCACTTCCAGGCACGCTCGAGGAATGCCTCGCGGCCTATCTCCTCCTTGGTTATTCCCTCCTTGCGCATCGCCTCGACGATCTTGGCCTCGGTTGCGATGGATGCGTGGTCGGTTCCGGGAACCCAAAGAGCACAGCGGCCCTTCATTCTGTAAAAACGGATTATTGAATCCTGCAAAGCGTTATCGAGAGCATGGCCCATGTGAAGCTGTCCCGTGATGTTGGGAGGGGGCATAACTATCGTATAGGGCTTTTTATCGGGATCGGGTTCGGCGTGGAAATATCCCTTCTCTTCCCACGTTTCGTATATTCTCGTCTCGACCTCTTTAGGATCGTAGACCTTTGCAAGCTGTTTTGCCACTTCAGACTCTCCTTTATTTCACCCTTGCTATGGGTGCGCGTTTGCTCACCTTGACGGGCAGTTTTCTGACTCCCGGCTCCCCTTGGGGCTCCGGCTCCTCACTGCGCTTCACATCGGCCAGCAATGCGTCGCAGATCTCTTCAAGCTTTTCGGCCGTTTCGTCGAGAAGCACCCTGATATCGTCCCTCGCGGCGGTTATCGCGGCGCGGGTATCCTCAACGCCCTCCTTGGCAGAGGTCATAAGCCGATCGCTCTTCTGATTCATACCGTCGGCTCTGAGCCTCGCCTCGTGAACGATGCTCTGGGCGGTTATTCTCGCCTGAGTAAATATCTTTCCGACCTGATTATCCAGCTCGTTTCTCAGCTCGCTGTTGTCGGTCGTAAGCGAGGCGTTGATCTCCTCGAGCTCCTTTTTGGCAACCGAGAGCTCCTCGGCCGCCTTCTGCTGCTCGCCGAGCTTTAACGACAGCTCGTCCATCGAGGCCTTGAGCGCCTCGTTCTGCTTTTTCAGCTCTTCGCTGTTTTTGAGATATTCCTTTCGGGCGGAGGCCGCCTCGGCGGACATCTCGGCTATGTATTCCATTACGTCCCTTTTATCAAAGCCGCCGAACAGCGCCTTTTTGAAGGCTCTCGTTTTCACTTGTCTTCCTCCCCGGAAACGGCAGTCTGTGCCGCCTTCTCTTTTTTATCTATCCGTCGGTCGACGACGTATCCCGCGACCGAGCCGAGCAGAAGACCTGCGACGAGTCCGATCGCAACCGCGTTGACGATAAATCCGACCGCGATACCTGCGACGAAGCCGCAGACGGCACCAACGACGAGACCGTCGGTCGAGCGGTGCTCCGGCAGTTCGTCCTCACTTTTTTCTTCTTCAGTCTCCGAAGTTTCCCCGTCGGCCGCTTCGGCCTCTTCGGACTGAGGCTGTGCCTCTCCGTCGGACTGTGCGTCCTGGGTATCGGGGCAAAGCTCCTCGGTCTCTCCGACCTCTTTTTCCTCGGTGATCTCTTCGGCGAGCTCGGTGTTTTTGATTTCGTCGGTCACGTGAAACACTTCCCTTTATATAGTGATCGCATTCTAATTAAAGTCATTATACACCAAGGCTTTTCGGTTTTCAACCCTTTTTGACGGCATTATTCCGCTTCACCGATGGTTTGCCGCCACCGACACGTTGACGGTGATCCACAGCGCGGCGTTTTCGAAGGCGGTTTTCGGCTCTTTCCCTTCGTCAAGCAGCAGCATAGCGCAGGACTGCCTGAAGTGCGCGGCAATGCAAAGGGGATCACTACCGGTCGTGCGAAGCTTTTTCATTACGGAAATACATTCCTCGTAGAGCTTTCGTTGCACAAGCAGTCTTAGCTCATCGGGGGCAACGCCGAACACCTCCGAGGAGGTAACCGTCACGTCAAGGATCACGTCGGCACGGGAGGCGTCCTCGCTCACGCTTATACTGCTGCTGCTCTCGACAACGGTTGCGGAAAATTTCTCTCCTTCCTCGCCGAGGCTGAGCTGAACCCTTCCTCCCGAATCCGAAAGCAGATTGAGCATACGGGTCTCCTCCCGTCCGAGGGTAAGTGAGGGCTGGCTTCCCGAATAGCAGATACATCCGTCGGGGAGCATATTACCCTCCTCCGCCTTTATAAGCGGAATGACCGCGTCGCGGCAATCGTCCTTAAGATCCTTCATCACCTCGAGCAGGGTGATCCTGTCCGCCTCACCCGTCTTGACGCTTTCCCTGAGCATTGACGCAATATACTGCTGTGAAAGGGTTTCACCCGATTTTTCGGAATTCAGCATATCCTCCGCCTTTCCCGAGGTTGCGGCTACGAGGCAGAGGGGGCTCATACGGGGATCGCGCAGCATAAAATCGGCAATGCTCACGACAGCCTTCCCGGCCGCACCGCTGCCCAGAAGCAACACGCGGTTATTATCGAAAAAGAGCTGCTTGCCCGACACGGGAGAGGCGTCCGCAACGGCTTCGGACAGGGTATCCCCCTTGCCCTTGTACACCTCGGTCGAGTTGGCGCTTTGCTGATTTTCGTTGGTCGGCTTGTAGGTCACGAGGGTGAGGGTATAGCTGCTCCCGTCGAAATCCACCCCCATCGTTTCAACGAGAATGCGCTGGGAGATGGTAACCGTGGAGCATCCCGAAAGCAAAAGCGTTGCAATCGCGATCCCGATACAGCATATACACCTGAATTTTCTCATCATTCCGACGGCTCCTTTTTCTTTTTCGTAAGGCATAGTGTCAAAAGGGGTAATACGACGGTGAAGGCAAGCACCGCGATAAGTGCGGGCAACCTTGCCGCCAAAAAGTCCGAGCCGCTCCTCGTGACGGCCAGCGTGCCCGATACGGCTCCAACCGCCAGGGCGACGCACCAGACCACCGCGTTACGCCTGAAGGAGGGCACCGCCGCCGCAATGCAGTCAACCGCGGCACAGATAAACAAGGACGCCCTGAAAAACACCCCGACGAACCATATACCCGTTGCCGCCGTTTCCATAGTAATTCCGCTCGAGGTATAGGAAGCGGCCGAGGAAACGTAATACGGATAACGGTCTCCCGTCACGACTCCGCCCCCTATCAGAACGTTGGTCAGCATTATCACGAAGCCCAGCACCGACCACCATACGACCGCTCTGACGGCGTTTTTTCCCCTGCTGACCGTCCTTATCGCAAGAAAGGGCAGCAGCGCAAGCTCGGCGGTATCGGACAGCATGGAAGCGGCCGAGCCGAGCACCCTTTCCCATCCGTACCAGAGGGGATGTATGAGCGCGGTAAAATCTGCCGAGCCGAAGCCGAAGATCAGCACGGCGGCGATACAAAGCGTCACGAGCACCGCTCCGGCCGCCGCGGCACGGCCGATACCCTCTGCGCCGCGCAAGGCGGCAAATCCCGCGAAAATTACCATCAAGCCCGAAAACATCCATCCTGCCGACTCGGGGAAAACGTCCGAGGTTACGAAAAGGTCAAATTTCGCCGTCGTGACGGCGGCAACGTACATAAAGAACAACGCCGCCGCAATAAGCACCGCCCCGTGCCACGCCTTTCCTTTGAAGCTGTCGACGGAGAGCACCGTCCCCTTGACTCTTCCGCAAAGAAGGACGGGAGGAATACAAAGCAACAGTGTGGCAAAAAAGCAGATAACCGCTCCGCCGAGGTCGGCAGAGGTGCTCTGTCCCGTTTTTATCGGAGAATAAAAGAGGGACGCCGTCACCCTGCTGACCGCAAGCAGACATACAGCCGAAAAGGCACCTATCCTATTCTTCACCGTCCGACCCCCTGAGCCGAGTTATTTTTGCTTCGCGTCTTCCGAGCAGACTCCACGGCGCCCTTACGGCCGAATCCCTCGCGCCCTTTTTGTCAAACGGGAAGACGGGTGACATAAAGGGTACGCCCCACGTGACGCGCGAGCACATTGATACGAACACCGCGGCACTTACCAGCATAAGACCGTAAATGCCCGAGACCGATGCAACGGCGATAAATACGAACCGCAGCACCGCGATCTGCGAATAAACGGCGGGAACCGCGTAGGAGCAGATTGCCGATACCGCAACGAATATAACCGTCGGCGCACCGACGATTCCCGACGTGACCGCCGCCTCGCCTATAACGAGGGAGCCGACGATGCTGACCCCCTGCCCTGCGGGCTTCGGCAGTCTTATCCCCGCCTCGTGCATTACCTCGTACAGCAAAAGCATGATGATGCCCTCCGTCGCGGTGCTGAACGGGGTCGAGGCATCGGCGTCCATTATGTTATAGAGCAGATTCGGCGGAAAGGCCTCGGGGTTGTACATAGCCAGCGCAACGTATGCCGCCGGCAAAAATACGGCTATAAATATTGCCGCGAGTCTTATAAACCTTACGAAGGAAGCAAAGAAGGGACGGTGTGAGTAGTCGTCCGCCGACTGTATTCCCTCGAAAAACAGATAGGGTACCGTCAGCACCTCGGGCGTCCCCTCAACCAAAATACCCACCCTGCCTTCAAGCAGCTTGGCACACAGCACGTCGGGACGGGTGGTCGAGCCGACGTTCGGAAAAATTGAATGCTCTCCCGTGGCAAGCGCGCTTTGCAGGTACCCTGACTCCAGAACGACGGGAAGGGATGCCGCGCGTATGCGATCCTCTACCTGTTTGACAAGCTCTTCATCCGCCGCACCACGCACAAAGCAGAGTGTGACCCTTGTTTTTATTCGCCCCGCTTCCATGTCGCGGAATTTGATATCCGCCGTCATCATACGCCTTGTTATCATGGCGATATTGGTGTTAGTGACCTCGACGAAGGACTCCCTCGGGCCGAGCTCGCCTACCTCCTTGTTGCTTTCCTCGACCGAGCGTGTCATAAAGCCTCTGTTATTCGTAACCACCGCAAAGGATGCGCCGTCGACGAAAAAGACTACTCCGCCTCTGGTAAGCTCCTTTGCCACACCCGAAAAATCCTTCTTTTCGGAGGTCTCGGGAGCCTGCAAAATACTGTTCTGAATATATTTCAGCGCATCGGTGCTGTCCGACGGCAGACATTCGGCGAGAAGGAGCGGGCGTATGGTGCTGTCGGCAATGAATTTTTTATCCGTGACCGAATCAAAAAAAGCAAGCAGGATCCTATGCCCGAAAAGCTCAAAGTAACGGGTCTTCAGATCCATATTATCAGCGTAGAGTCTGCGCAGGATGGCTTCGTTTTCGTTAAGGGTCGAAGCTACGGCCGTCCTTGCGGCGTCCTGATTTTTCATGATATCACCCGTCATATTTTTTTCAAAGCCGTCAAGAATATGTAAAAAAAGCAGGAGCGTGTAAATTATGTTCGTGATCTTTTCAAGAACGCTGCTGATGTATCTGGCCATTATAATCTCGGTCAGAATAATGGGCAAGCGGCAGATAGGTCAGATGCAAGCCTCAGAGTTGGTCGTGACTATACTCATTTCAGAGGTAGCCGCAATACCGCTGCAGGATCTTTCGCAGCCTCTGGTCAACGGACTTGTTTCGATCTTTACCCTCGTCGTGCTCGAGGTGGCCGTTTCGGCCGTATGCCTCGTCAGCACGGGGCTCAGAAAGGCACTTTCGGGTAAATCCACCATCGTTATCGACAACGGCAGGCTCGACCAGAAGGCACTCAGAAAGCTTCGCATGACGGTGGACGATCTGCACGAGGCTCTGCGGCTCAAGGACGTTTTCAGTATTTCGGACGTTCAGTACGCCGTAATCGAGACCAACGGGCAGATGAGCGTACTGCTCTTTCCCGAGCACCGCCCTGCCGAAGCGGGACCGCTTGACGTATGCGAGGAGAACCTCGGCTATCCCGCCGTCGTCATCTCGGACGGGCGCATCACCGACGAAGGACTCAAACGCTCGGGACTCAATCGGGGCGCAGTTGACGTGATTCTCGAGAAAAAGGGATTAAAGCTCGACGAGGTATTTATTATGACGGTGGATCAGAAAAGCAACGTATCAATCATCAGAAAGGAGCCGAATAAATGAAACGCCTTATCGCCGCAGCAGCGGTCTTTGTGATCATGGCCGGAATAATAGTCGGTTGCGGCTTTTGCGTGCTCAGCACGGCGGACGAGGTTTCGGCACTCGTCGGCAAGGCCGATGCGGATAACGCAAAAAAGGCAGCCGAGCTGTGGAGTGAAAAAACACTCCTTCTATCGCTCATGCTGCCCGAAAATCTTATCGTTGAGGTCTACGACGATCTGCTCCTTTTAGCCCACGCCCACGAAAGCGGAGACGACAGCGACCAAAAGGTCGCCCTTCGCGACCTGACCGTTTCACTCGACGCCGTCAGACACAACGTAAGAAAGGTTATTTGAAGCTGCCCACGTCAATTCATAACCCAAAACGTCAATTAATTAAGTGAAAACATTTTATTTTAACGATGCAAAAGCACCTATGATAAGCGGATAAACCTCGCATCATAGGTGCTTGTCTGTTCTCGTCAGGAAATCCGTTACGGGAACGAACCATAAGCCTACGCTTAATTTTACTTTATATTCTCATAATCCTGCGGCTGCCACGCACATACGACCTCTCCGTCCGGAGTGATCTTTGCAACGATATCAAGCTGAGTTACGTAATTAACCTCAGCAATTAAAACTCCGTTCCACCATGTAATAACGTTAAAGAAGCAGTGGTCATCCTCCATACCGAGGGTTTTATTTACGTCAAACGTTGTATTTTTGCCCTTTTCGAGCTTATTAAGACGGTATCTAAACATTTCTTCTCCGTCTTCATTCTCAAAAGCCTCAGCCGATTCCCAATATATTACGTCTCCAATAATATAATGGAAAGCACCGTAACTGTGCGAGGCAAGTTCCTGCTCTTTATCGGTAAAGGGATCCAACGAACAGAATATGTGCTGATCGATATCATAGCAGCCGTAATACACCTTTCCGTCGCGGAAGATAAAATCGTCATATGTCATATCATCGGTGTTAAAACGGTGATTTTTCTTTTTCTTGCCCGAGGTATCCCATGCGTAAAGCGTTAAGTTTTGTTCATTCTCATATATCACCGCCCATATTGAGCCGTTATACAGATACACACCCCAAGCATACCCTGTTCCCTTTGATATCAGTTCGGCTTTTTCGGTCTTGTAGTCCCAATAATAAATGCTGTATCGGTCTTCATCATCCTCTTTTTCGGCGTCAGCCTCGTACTGTTCACAGTAAACGGCACCCTCTTCGCAAATATAAAATGGGGTATACTTATCTTTTATCTTGGAAATCGGTTTTTTGACCTTTTCACCGAGCAGAGGCACAAAATAATATTCAAGCACCTCCGTATGCCTCGCAAATCTGACGTGCTTTCCGTCCGCTCCGACAACACTCACGACCTCGGGTGCAAAGTCTTGATTTCTGCCGCCGTAAAAATATATTCCGTCTTCACGCGGAGCAACCGAACACCTGGCAAGATTACTGTTTAGCGTTTCTATATATTCGCTCTTCTGAGCCGCCGTCATGGAAGACACATCCACCTTAACGCTCGGCGCAGCAATTTTCGCTAAAATCGGAAGATCTTCCCGGTCTTCGTAATCGTCTTCATCATACTCATCATCGTCAAACCACGAAAATCCGTCGGTCACGTCGGAATTATTTCCGTTATCCGATCCGACGGCTTTTGAAGATTCGTTAAAGGATTCGGAAACGTCTGAGCCGCCGCTGCAACCGACAACGGTCAACAGTGCGGTAAGTAATAGTAACACTGAAATTATCCTTCTCATCGTCCCGACCTCCTTTTGAACTTACACACTAAATATAACCTATGGCGGACAGCTTTTCAAGTTACAGTTTTGTAATCTTTCGGCAAAATCATCATCTGATCCGTTTCGCAAAAAACAGGCACCCGCAATAGCGAGTGCCTGTTTTTAACCGTTAAAACAGTATTATAAGGAACTGGGAGATCAGCACAACGGCGATCAGGGCGATGGGATAGGTTGCGGCGTAGGCTGCGGCAACGTCCTCGGTGCCCGACACGTTGATAAGCGTTCCGAGTGCTGGGGTGCTGGTCATACCGCCGGTGATGGAGCCGAGATTGTTGAGAAGGCTGAGCTTCAGAACGTACTTGGCAAAGAAGAAACCGACGATCATGGGAACAACCGTCATAACTACACCGTAGATGAAGTAGCTGACGTTGAAGAGCTCGATAAACTCCGCACCGCCTGCAACGCCTGCACCGATGAGGAAGAGCATAAGTCCGAGCTCACGGAAGAGCTTGAGTGTGGATTCCTTGGGCATTACGCTCATCTTGCCGATCCTGCCGAAGTGTCCGAGAACAAGCGAAACGAGCAGGCAGCCGCCGGTGGTGGTCAGCGAGAAGCAGGTGCCCGAAAGGCCCGCTCCCGACAGGGGTATCTTTATCATACCGAAAAACGCACCGAGCACTGCGGCAAGCGAGAAGGCCATAAAGCCGTGGCCGTCCATCTCGAGAAGCTTGCCGGTAAAGGGCTTCTTCTCCTTCTTGCCGTCCGAAACTATGACAAGCTTTGCACGCTCTTCTTCCATATTGGCCTTCATCATCTTAGGAACAAGCTGTACGAAGAGTACGACGCCGATAACGCCGAAGATGTAGGCAATTCCGTGACCGACCGAAACAGCACCCTCATAGGCGGGGTCAACGGTGGCCTTGGCCGCCGAGAAGGCAGGCGTGCTGGTCAGTGAACCGGACATAAGTCCGACGATCATAGCGGTAAACTCGTCGTGGTTGGTCTCGCCCATTACTCCGCGGCCGAAGAAGATGCATCCAGCGGCGGTAAGTCCGCCGACGATGATAACGACGAGGCCGAGAAGAACGTAGGACTTGAAGTTCTTCTTCATATTGCCGAAGAACTTGGGTCCGGCGATGAAGCCGACCGAGGTTACAAAGAGGATAAGGCCAAGGTTTTCTACTATCTTGAGAGCATTGGAGGTATAGTTGGACACTACCGGCTCCGCAAGACCTTCAACCACCGTCTTTACGGTAAGCTGAGCTTCAAGCGCATCATAGAAGAGACAACCGAATACAAGGGCGATGATAAACACGCCGGCATCACCGAGCGAAACACCCTTGATGGTGATTCTGCCGAGAGAATAACCTACTGCCGCAATGGCAAAGATGCTGAACATCAGGAACGTGATACCCGTAATAGGGATCACTCCGCCAAATAGATTCATTTTCTGTTTACTCCTTTTAAAAACGGATTACTTCCTGGTATAGTCAGGCAGCAGCTTCGGAGAAACGGTTTCGGTGCAGATGTTTGCATCGGCCATCTCTTTCTCGAAAGCAGCAATGTGGTCAAGGGTAAGCGTGCCGACCTCGGTCTCCTTTGCGGCCTTTGCGGCGTTGATGCCTGCGTTGCGGCCGAAGACGATTATGTCGAGCAGTGAGTTACCCATAAGTCTGTTCTTTCCGTGAATTCCTCCGACGGCCTCACCTGCGACGAAGAGGTTTCTGACGTTGGTGGTCATACCGTCCTCAGTGATGTCAAGTCCGCCGTTCTGGTAGTGGAGGGTGGGATAAACGAGGATGGGCTCCTTGCGGATGTCGATTCCGTACTTTTCGAACATACGCATCATAGCGGGGATGCGCTTCTCGATGGTGCCCTCTCCGCCGATCTTTTCGATCATCGGGGTATCGAGCCAGACGCCCTTTCCGTTGCCGGTATCGACGCCGTTTCCTCTTGTAGAGCACTCACGGATTATTGATGCGGCCGAAACGTCACGGGTCTCGAGGGGGTGCATAAAGACTTCGCCGTTGACGTTGACGAGCTTTGCACCGAGGGAGCGCACCTTCTCGGTAACGAGCGCACCGAAGATCTGCTCGGGATAGGCGGCACCGGTGGGATGGTACTGAAGGGTCTCGGCATAGAGCAGCTTTGCACCTGCACGGTAGCCGAGCACGAGTCCGTCGGCGGTAGCGCCGTAGTGGTTGGAGGTCGGGAAGCCCTGATAGTGCATACGTCCCGCACCGCCGGTAGCGATGATAACGGTCTTTGCCCTTGCGACCAGCAGCTCCTTGGTTTCCATGTTCATAAGAACCGCACCTGCGGCGTTGCCCTTATCGTCAAGAATGAGCTCGATCGCGGCGGTAAAGTCGACGACGGGGATCTCACGGTTGAGCACCTCGTCACGCAGGGTTCTCATTATCTCTGCGCCGGAGTAGTCCTTTGCGGCGTGCATACGCTTACGGGAGGTACCGCCGCCGTGGGTGGTGATCATGGTGCCGTCGGCATCCTTATCAAACTCGACGCCCAGCTCGGAGAGCCACTGAATGGCCTCGGGGGCATCGCAGACAAGCTTTCTGAGAAGCTCTCTCTTGGCCGCGAAATGTCCGCCGCCGAAGGCGTCTACGAAGTGTATCGCGGGGGAATCGTTGGGCTTATCAGCAGCCTGAATTCCGCCTTCAGCCATCATGGTATTTGCGTCACCGATGCGCAGCTTGGTGACGATCATGACCTTTGCGCCGGCCTCGTCGGCCTCGATTGCGGCCGAAGCACCTGCTCCGCCGCCGCCGATTACCAGCACGTCAACGTCGTAGTCGGGTGCGCTGAGATCGACCGACTCGGCGGTGATGCGGCTGTGGGCCTGAAGAATGTCGGCCAGCTGAGAGGGTACCTTGTCACCCTTGTTGGGGCCTATTTTAAGGAGCTCGAATTCATCCTGCTTGTAGTCGGGATGGTAGGCCGCGAGAAGGTCTTCCTTCTGCTGTGCGGTCATACGCTGGGGCTCGTAGGCGGTGTTCTTTTCTCTTGCGGCTTCAACAGCTTTGAGCGAAGCCTGAAATTTTTCCGAATACATCAGCCGTTCCTCCTTACTTCTCGATCTCGCGGGTGTTGTAGAGTTCCTTCATCTCTTCGACAGGCTTCTGCATGAGAGCCTCGATGAGCTCGTTGAAGGTACCGTCCTTGATCTCCCTTACGCGGTCCTCAAGATGGCCGCACTCGGGAGCAAGGTACTTGCCGTTGATACGTCTGGCAAGCATTGCGACCTGCGGATGGGAGATACCCGCGGGGCAACGCGAGGAGCAGACGCCGCACATTACGCAGTCGAAGGACTCCTCGGCGCACTTCTCGAAATCGCCGCGCTGAGCGTAGGCTATGTACTGCATAACGTTAAGTCCCTGAGTACAGCTCTTGGTGCAGGCGTTACAGCCGATGCAGGCGTAGATCTCGGGGTAGAGCTGCATCATAACGGCCTCGGTGGTGCTGACCTTCTCGATGTCGTAGACCTCTTTAACGAGGGGGAAGAAGGGCAGGGTTGCGATGTACATATTATCCTCTACCTTGGTCTGGCAGGCAAGGCAGGCCTTGAGCTCCTTGTCGCCCTTGATGCGGTAGATGGTGGCGCAGGCACCGCAGAATCCGTTGCGGCAG
The DNA here is from genome assembly GCA_017467405.1 of Clostridia bacterium. Classification (GTDB taxonomy): domain Bacteria; phylum Bacillota; class Clostridia; order Oscillospirales; family Acutalibacteraceae; genus RGIG1913. The sequence goes on along the minus strand of JAFTSH010000001.1, from coordinate 78,550 downwards.
CCGCAGCCTCTGACCAGCTGATAGCCGGCATATTCCATAGCGGTCATGATGGTCAGATTGTCCGGAACCTCATATTTCTTTCCGAACAGAAAAATATTCACCATATTCTCCATGATATTACTCCTTTAATACTCGTCCGGTAGTTCGTCAAGCTCGTCAAAACGGAAGACGGGGCCATCCTTGCAGATGTATCTCGAGCCGACGTTGCATCGGCCGCACTTTCCGATTCCGCACTTCATGCGCATCTCAAGCGTGGTGTAGATCTGCGTCTTGTCAAATCCGAGGGCATAAAGTCCGTCGAGGGTAAACTTGATCATTATGGGAGGTCCGCAAAGAATTACCGTTTTGTCGGTATCGAAGCCGAGTTCCTTGACGTAGTTGGGAACGAATCCGACGTGGCCGTCCCAGCCCTCCTGCTCGCGGTCGATGGTGAGGTGGACGTGGACGTTTTCATCCTTTGACCACTCCTCGATGATCTCCCTGTAATCAAGCAGGTCGTCCTTGCTTCTGGAGCCGTAAACGATGTCTATCCGGCCGTAACGGTCGCGGTAATGACGGCAGTAGTTGATTACCGAACGCAGAGGCGCGAGTCCGACGCCGCCGGCGATGAAGAGCAGGTTTTTCGACGCAAACTCGTCGTCAACCGGGAAGGGCTTGCCGTAGGGTCCGCGGATGGTGATCTGCTGACCGGGCTCGGCCTGATGCAGCCAATCGGTAACGCAACCGCACTTTTTGATCGAAAACTCCATATACTCCTCGTTGGTAGGAGATGAGGTTATGGAGAACATCGCCTCTCCGACACCGGGGACGGAGAGCATTGCGCACTGTCCGGGACGATGTATGAAGGGCTTTACTCCGTCGGGAGTAACGACGCGGAAGGTCTTGATATCGGGTGTATCGATCCTGACGTCGGTAATTACGCCGATCTTGGGAATGAGGGTTTCGGTACGGTTATTCATCTGCTTTCCCTCCGATCGTCTTCATTACTTTAACAATATTCATGGAAATGGGGCACCTTGAGAGGCAGCGTCCGCAGCCTACGCAGCTGAAAAGTCCCCCGTTCTTCTCGGGATAGTAGACCAGCTTGTGCATAAAGCGCTGACGGAAGCGTTCCTTCTGGGTCAGACGGGGCTGACCTGCCGACATTTTGGTAAACTCGGAATACATACAGGAGTCCCAGCAGCGGAAACGGATCACTCCGTTACCCGTGTTGAAGTCCTTTATGTCGTAGCACTGGCAGGTGGGACAGACGTAGGTGCAGGTACCGCAGGCGATGCAGGACTCTGAAAGTTCATCCCACTCGGGGGCGTCGAAGAATTTCATGGTCTTGCCGGCGCCGAAGGCGTCCGCCTTGAGGTCCGCGAGGGGGAGTCTGCTCATTACAGAGTTGATCTTCTCCTTCTGGGCGGCTACCGCCTCGTCGGTGCATTCCTCGGTGAGGTCTGCCAGCTTCTCAAGAAGCTTTTCGCCCTTTTCGGTATTGCTCTGCCAGAAGAGCTCGCTGTCGGTCTTCCAGACCGAAACGTCGCCTGCGGGCTCTGCGGGATCTATTCCGAAGGTCTTGCAGAAGCAGGTTTCGACGGGTCTGGTGCAGGCAACGGTAACTATTACGCCATGCTCGCGGCGCGAGGCGTAGTAGCTGTCGACGGGATCGACGAGAAATACGCGGTCGAGAACCTCAAAGCTCTTTGCGTCGCAGGCGCGCACGCCGAACACGACGAAGTCCTCACTCTCTTTTCTCGGGTCGATTACCTCGATGGTCTTACCCTCGGTTCTGAACTGAACGAGATCCTCCATCTGGGGGAAGAAAAAGCTTTTGGGAGAGCGGACGGTGTTAAGGGCACCGCTCCATTTTACGCCATCCTCCCACTTGGTATAGACGGCCTTGCCGTCGTCACCGTCGACGGGAAGGTAAAGGGAGGCGTCGGCGTTGATGGCCGCGAATACGCGGTCTATCGATTCGAGAGAGCACTTACGCATCCTGACCACCCCTTTCAAAAACCTCACCCGGCTCGAGGTCGTCGAAGGTATAGTTCACGAGCGGAGCACGGGAACCGACCTCGGCGCCTGCCTGATACTCACCGTAGAAATCGTCGATATCCTTGATAAACTTACGGTTGAGCAGGTGGAGGGGTATATTCTGGGGACATACACGGGAGCACTCACCGCAGTCGGTGCAGCGTCCCGCGACGTGAAACGCGCGGATGATGTGGAACATCTTCTCTTCGAAGCTGTTGGCGGCCGCCTTGTTTTCAACGCCCGAGGAGGGATTGTCGAAAACGCACCTTTCGCAGGTACAGGCAGGACAAACGTTGCGGCAGGCGTTGCAGCGGATGCACTTCGAAAGCTCGTTCTGCCAGAAGGCAAAGCGCTCGTCGGGCGTCATGGCCTCAAGCCTTGCAACCTCGTCAAATCTGGCCGAGGAAAGCACCTCGCCGTCCTCGCCGATAAGCTCGTCGTAGGCCACGTGCTTTTTGCTCTTGCAGTTGACACAGCGCTCTGCGAGAACGCTTTCAGCCTTTACCCTTACGGGCTCATCGTCGTAGAGGGTGGTAACGACCAGCTCGTCGCCGTCGGCTGTAACGGAGGAAATTCCGTCGCCGCAAAGCTCCTTTACCCTTTCGATGTCGGCCATACCCTCGCAGGGAATTCCCACGACGTACGCCTTCTCACGGTCGAAGCGGTGCTCGGTAAGAAGCTGATTGAAGCTGTAGGTATCGCAGGGCTTGAGAAAGACGAGTATCCTTCCCTCGCACTTGCGGGTCTTTGAAACGAGGTATTTCGAGAGGTTTGCACCGCAAAAATCGCCAAAGACGAATTTTTCTCTGAGCTCGGACTCGGTTTCAAAAAGAGCGGGGGTGACGTCGTAATCAAACTCGCCCTTTTCCCAGCCGAGTACACAGCTTACCGTGCCGTTGCCGAGCAGGGAGGCTGCTTTTTCGATCAGCTGATCACGGGTTATTTTTTGCATCGCAGATCCTCCAATCTCTTATTCTCGCCGAGGGCGGTGACCTTTTCGACGAAATCGTTCATAGTGGCAGCGAACTTTGCGCCTTCGGCGGCCGATACCCACTCGAGGCGGGTGCGGTCTCTTTCGATTCCGAGGTAGTCGAGCATCGAGAAGAGAAGAGCCATACGGCGGCGGGTATAGTAGTTACCCGAGGTGTAGTGGCAGTCGCCGGGGTGGCATCCGCAGATGATAACTCCGTCGGCGCCGCGCTGGAAGGCGCGAAGTACGAACATGGGGTTGACGCGGCAGGAGCAGGGAACGCGGATTATCTTAACGTCCGCCGGATAACTCAGGCGGTTGTTACCCGCGAGGTCGGCGCCGGCGTAGGAGCACCAGTTACAGCAAAACGCCACGATGAGGGGCTTGTATTCCTTTACTTGCATATTGCATCCACCTCCGCCATGATTTGTCCGCTGGCAAAGCCTCTGAGATCCATCGCACCCGAGGGACAGGCAACGGTGCAGGCGCCGCAGCCCTGGCAGACCGCGGGATTGACCGATGCCACGCGTCTGATCGCGACGGTTCTGTCAGGCATACGGAATTCTTTATCAATATAGCTTATCGCACCGTAGGGGCACACCCTCTCACAGGAGGAGCAGCCGTTGCACATCAGCTCATCGGAGGAGGCAACACAGGGATTGCCGGTCAGCTTGTCTTTGGCAAGCAGTCCGATGACCTTCGAGGCGGCGGCGCCGGCCTGCGAGACCGTTTCGGGTATATCCTTGGGTCCCTGGCAGGCACCCGAGAGGAAGACGCCGGCGGTCGGGCTCTCGACGGGACGGAGCTTGGGATGGGCCTCGGTGAAGAAATCGTTGGTATCCATGCTGGCGGTCAGCATGGTGGCAAGGGGACGGGCCGACTTGTCGGGCTCGATGGCAGCGGCAAGGACGACGAGATCGGCGTCGATGTTGAGCTGCTTGTTGTTCAGCAGGTCGGAGGCTCTTACCTTGAGCTTATCGCCCTCGGGAGTGACCTTACCCACCATTCCCTTGATGTAGTGCACGCCGTATTCCTCTACGGCGCGGCGGTAGAACTCGTCGAAGTTCTTGCCGGGGGTTCTTACGTCTATGTAGAAAACGTAGACGTCGGTATCGGGATATTTATCCCTCGTCAGCATTGCGTGCTTGGCGGTGTACATACAGCAGATCTTGGAGCAGTACTCCTTGCCCTTTTCGGCGCATGAAGCGCAACGGGAGCCGACGCACTGTACGAAAACTATCGTGTGGGGATGCTTCAGGTCGGAGGGACGGAGCAGCTTGCCTGCGGTGGGTCCTGCGGCGTTGGTAAGACGCTCGAACTCAAGGGAGGTGATAACGTCCTTGGACTGGCTGTAGGCGTACTCGTCGAACTTCTCCATGCTGATGGGGTTGAAGCCGGTGGCAACGACTATCGCACCGTACTTCTCGCTGATGAGCTCGTCCTGCTGCTTGTAGTCGATTGCACCCGCGGTGCAGACCTTGGAGCAAAGTCCGCACTTGCCCTTCTTGAGCATCGTGCAGGCCTCGGCGTCGATGGTCGCGACCTTGGGAACGGCCTGAGCAAAGGGAATGTATATAGCGGAACGGTTATCCATTCCGAGATTGAACTCGTTGGGGATCTTTTTCTGGGGGCACTTTTCAACGCAGAGTCCGCAGCCGGTGCAGACGTCCTCCTTGACGTAGCGCGCCTTTTTCCTGATGGTAACGTCAAAGTTACCGACGAAGCCCTTGATCTCCGAAACCTCGCTGTACGAGAAGATGCGTATCTTGTCGTTCTGCGCAACGTCGACCATCTTGGGGGTGAGTATGCAGGCGGCGCAGTCAAGGGTCGGGAAAGTCTTGTCGAGCTGAGCCATCTTACCGCCGATGGTGGGATTTTTCTCAACGATGTCTACGGGGAAGCCGGCGTCGGCAATATCAAGAGCGGTCTGGATTCCGGCGATACCGCCGCCGATTACCAGCGCACGCTTGGTAACGGGGCTCTCACCCGGAGTCAGCGGGGTATTGAGATTGACCTTTGCAACGGCAGCCTTGCCGAGGATGATGGCCTTTTCGGTACCCGAGGGAATGTCCTTATGTACCCAGGAGCACTGCTCGCGGATGTTGGCGATCTCGACCATGTAGGGGTTGAGACCTGCGGCGGCAGCCGTCTTTCTGAAGGTGGCCTCGTGCATACGGGGCGAGCAGGAGCAGACTACGATGCCCGTAAGGTTGTGTTCCTTTACGGCTTCCTTGATAAGATCCTGTCCTGCCTGAGAGCACATATACTGATAGTCGGCGGAATAGACAACGCCCGGCTCGCTCTTGAGCGCCTCGGCAACGGCCTTGACGTCAACCGTGGCGGCAATGTTACTGCCGCACCAGCATACAAAAACACCGATTCTTTGCATTTGTCCTTTCCTCCTTATTTAGCGTATTTTCTGAAAGCGCTGACAAGCAGCTGCTGCGGAGTATCGTCATCCAGCACCGCAGCCACGTCCTCGGGCTTCAGATGGTTTGCGCCCTGCTTCCTGACGGCCAGCAGACGCACCGCCTCGACCAGCTTTGCGGGCTCGACGTTTCTGGGGCATCTGTCGACGCAGGCGAAGCAGGTAAGGCATCTGTAAAGCGACTTCGACTCGAGCAGCGGCTCGATGTCCCCGCTCTCGACCATGCTGACGAACTGATGGGGATGGTACTCCATCTCGTCATACGCAGGGCAGGTACCCGAGCACTTTCCGCAGCGCATACACTTAACGGGATTGACGCCGCTCATCCGAAGGATCTCTTCCTTAAGAAGCTTTTCCTTGTTATTCATTGGTATCCTCCTTTACACCGAGGGCTTCTGCGAGAAGCTCTGTAAAGTAGACGACCGGAAGCTCTGAGCCATTTTTAATGAGATTATAGCGGCACAGGGGGCAGGCGGTGATTATCATATCGGCACCGGCGGCCTTGGCGTTGTCGGCAACGTCGGCACTTTTCCTTGCGGCAAGAGCAGGACTTTCGACCGTCACGTATCCGCCGCAGCACTCGTTGCGGTTTGCAAACACAACGGGCTCGGCACCGAGGGCGCGGATGAGATCCTCCATAATACGGGGATTTTCGGGATCATCCATCTGCATCACGCCGGCCGGTCTGAGCAGCAGACAGCCGTAGTAGGCGGCGATCTTCTTTCCCTTGAGGGAATTGACGACCTTTTCCTTTACGGCGTCAAAGCCTACCGTATCGCGGAGCAGTTCAAGATAGTGCAAAACCTGAGTCTCGCCGTTGTAGGGCTCCTCGGCCATGTAACGGTTGACCTTCGAGGCAAACTCGGGGTCGGTGAGCATTGCGTAATTAGTCTGCTTGATGACGTTGTGGCAGGCGGAGCAAACGGTGACGAGGGGCTGTCCCTTCAGCGCGGCATCCTTCAACGCACGCACCGAGGAAAGCTTGGTCGCGACCTCGTCCTTAGAGGTAGTAAAGACGCCGCCGCAGCACTGCCAGTTTTCTATCTCTTCCAGAGTAACACCCAGAGCCTCTGCCGAACGGCGGGCGTATTCGTCAAGCATCACTGCCTTGTTTTTCAGGGTGCAACCGGGGAAATAACTAACCTTCATTATTAAAGCCTCCAGCTTATAGCGCGGGGAAACCGGAAATTCCGGCCGCCCGTGTAGTTTTTGTACCTTGCAGGACTCAGACCATCTGTTCGGGATGGAACACCTCGTCAAACCTTTCCTCGGTCAGGAAGCCGAGCTCGACGCAGGCCTCCTTGAGGGAGATATTGTCCTTGTAGGCCTTCTTGGCCGTTTTGGCGGCGTTCTCGTAGCCGATGTAGGGATTGAGCGCCGTTACCAGCATGAGGGAGTTGTGCAGGTTGTGGTGCATCTTCTCTCTGTTGGCGGTAATTCCGACGGCGCAGTTCTTGTTGAAAGAACGGATCGCTTCGGCGAGAAGTCTTGCCGACTGCAGGAAATTGTAGGCGCAGACGGGCATAAATACGTTGAGCTCGAAGTTGCCCTGCGACGCGGCCATACCGACGGCGACGTCGTTGCCCATTACCTGAACGGCGACCATCGTAACGGCCTCGCACTGGGTGGGATTGACCTTGCCGGGCATGATTGAGGAGCCGGGCTCGTTCTCGGGGATGAATATCTCGCCCAGACCGTCTCTGGGGCCGGAAGCCAGCCAGCGGACGTCGTTGGCGATCTTCATCATATCGCAGGCAAGCGCCTTGACGGCACCGTGCGCAAATACCAGCTCGTCCTTGGAGGTGAGAGCGTGGAACTTGTTGGCGGCGGTTACGAAGGGCTTACCGGTGATCTTCGCGACCTCGGCAGCCACCGTCTCGGCAAACGCGGGCGGAGTGTTGAGTCCGGTACCGACGGCCGTGCCGCCGAGTGCCAGCTCGTAGAGGGGCTCGATCGAACGGCGGATAAGCTCGATATCCTTTTCAAGGCTTGAGCGCCAGCCGCTGATCTCCTGGCTGAACTTGATGGGGGTAGCGTCCTGAAGATGGGTTCTTCCGCTCTTGACGATTCCTTCGTTCTCGGCCTCAAGACGGACGAAGGTAGCGATAAGCTCCTCGGCCGCGGGGATCAGCTTCTCTTCAAGGGCAAGCACCGCTGCGATGTGCATGGCGGTCGGGAAGGTATCGTTTGAGGACTGACTCATATTTACGTCGTCGTTGGGATGAAGCAGCTTTTTGCCGAGGATCTCGTTGCCGCGGTTGGCAATGACCTCGTTGGAGTTCATGTTGGACTGCGTGCCCGAACCGGTCTGCCAGACTACGAGGGGAAAATGTCCGCAGAGCTCTCCCGACATGACCTCGTCACAGGCCTTGCAGATGGCGGCCAGCTTTTCGTCGGTCATCTTCTCGGGACGAAGTGCGTTGTTGGTGACGGCGGCGGCCTTCTTGAGAACGCCGAATGCGTGAATGATCTCGGCGGGCATGGTCTCGATACCGACGCCTATCTCAAAATTCTCGTGGCTTCTCTGCGTCTGTGCAGCCCAAAGGCGGTCGGCCGGAACCTTGACCTCGCCCATGGAATCGTGTTCAATGCGGTATTCCATCTGTATCATCCTTTCAAAACGTATGCAGGTTAAATGTTAATGCTTCTGATAACGTCCTTAAGACTCTTTGCGCTGAACTGAAGATCGGCAAGCTCCTTATCGTTGAGGGGAAGCAGGACCTTGCTGTGCGCGCCCTTCTTGCCTACTACGTTGAGAAGGCTGAGGCAGACGTCGTCGATTCCGTACTCGCCGTGAAGCATGGTCGAAACGGTAAGGGTGGTGTCGATGCCGCTGAGCAGACACTTGCAGACGTAGCAGACCGACATCGAAACGGCGTAGAAGGTAGCACCCTTGCGCTCGATAACGCGGGCACCCGACTTGCGGACGTGCTCCTCAACTTCGGCGTGATCAAGCGGGGGGAAGGCAGTATCCGAATGAACGATCGACGCGTAGTAATCGTCAACGGGAATGTTCGAAATATTGGCAACCGACCAGGGAATGAAGGAGGAATCTCCGTGCTCACCCAGAACGTATGCGTGAACGTTCTGCTGGTTGATCTGATAGTGCTCCGAAAGTCTCGAACGCAGACGTGCGGTATCGAGAATGGTGCCCGAGCCGATTATCCTCTCCTCGGGAATTCCGGAATACTTGCAGAAGGTGTAGGTAAGTATATCGACGGGGTTGCTTACCAATACGTATGTAGCGTCAGGCGCATTTCGCGTGATCTCGGGAATGATGGACTTGAGGATGTTGACGTTGGTCTGTGCAAGATCGAGTCTTGACTGTCCGACCTTTCTGGCAACGCCGGAGGTGATAACGACGATATCCGAGCCCGCTGCATCGGCATAGCTGCCGGCATAGATGCTGCAGGGGTTGCAGAACGGTGTTCCCTGACGGATGTCAAGCGCCTCACCCTTTGCCTTTTCGCCGTTGATATCGATCATGACTATTTCGGAGGCAAGTCCGTTGATAGTCAGTGTGTAGGCTACGGTTGAGCCGACACTGCCGGTACCGATTACGGTGACTTTGTTCATAATGTTTCCCTCGCTTTGTAAATTTAAGATCGCTCACTGCGTCTTTTGTTTTCGCTCGTTTTTATAACCTTGACGTATATCCCGTAAATACACCCGCAGATGTATCCACTCTATATGTCGTTATTATTTTAACAAACTCTTTCGCAGTTTGCAACTGTTAAAACGACATATTATTAAGTTTAATTCAGGAACAATTTATATATTTACATCATTCGGCCCGTTCTTTTGGCTTTTTATGTAAAAAGTCCCGCTTTTCGGGTGCGGCACCACCCTTTTCCTGCGTCCGAACGGCTTACTGCAATTTCCAAAAAATCGTGATATACACTACGGCATATTGCACAAAACCGCGGGGAAATTTTTGGAAGATACGCGAATTGACGCAGGCGTCCGTATTATGTATAATATTATCAAGGTAAGAACTATATATTTTTTACCCTGAATTTTACAATAAAAGACAAAGGCCGATCGGGACGGTTTTTAGTGCGGTTGAAAAAATTCAATAACGCAACGGAACCGCAAGAAGAAACGAAAAAACACCCATCCGCTGCCTCAAGAAAGGAGTCCCGCAAAATGAAAAAACTCGCCCTCCTACTCTGCGCCGTAACGCTTACGTGCTGTGTAACGGGGTGTACGGATACCGCCTTAACCAATTCTGCCGGGTCTTCCGAAACGGCAGGTATCTCCTCGGCCTCACAAAGCGACGCCTCCGTTCAGGACGTTAACGGCAATGCGATTTCTTCTGACGTCAGCACCGATTCGGGCTCGTCAGACGTTGCAGACGACGGTCAATGCCGACTCATCGTCAACGGAAAGGATATTACCGAAGGTAACTACGTGAAGATGTTCGCGGAATACCGTCAGGAACACCTTCCCGTGCTGGCGATAGCAAAGGAGCTCGGTGCCCAAATTGAGTGGCAAAGCGAAACCCAGGTCACCCTATCGTATAACGGCAAATCGCATACTCTCGATGCAAAGGCTTCGAACTTCGGAATTCTCATAAAGCCCGGAACCCAAAACGGCGTCAGAAAGTTCATAAACAACGATTTCATAATGGAGTATGACTCGGTCTCTGAAATTATTCTCAAAACGTTAGGCGCATCGTACAGCCCGAACTATCCCCAAAGAACCATAACCATATCGAACGTTCAGACAAGAACACATAGAACACAGAGGGACGGTTCTGTCGTGTTGACGGTTAAGGATTAGTTCTCGCCGCCTTATCTTCCCCGCCCTATCGGACAAAAAAGGAATACTACCGACGAGGGTAGTATTCCTTTGATTTTTATTCCGGATCGCCGAAGAAGAAGATTCCGCAGCGTCTTTCGTGGTCGGTCAGATTCATCGCACAAACCTGATCGTAAAGGTGCTTTCTTGGGTAAGGCACCGTCTTGAGGGTGATCTTTCCGTCGACGATCACGGCGTAGTTAGCATCCTTGGTTGGGTCGTCTCCCCTGCGGTAGGATGCCGAGCCGGGGTTGAGCCAGAGCTTGTCGTCGTCGAGGGTGAGTATGCAACTCCTGTGGGTATGTCCGAAGATGCAGCGGTGCTCCTTGTTGGGATCCGAGTTCGGATACTTCTCGGCCCAATATTTTGAAAAGAGGGTACGCGACCAGATGACCTCGTAATTGGGCTGAAAACGGTGGGTCATGAAATACTCGATGCCGTCCATCTCCCAGCTCAGCTCCATGGGGAGATTGCGGATAAAGTCCTTTTCCTCGTCGGTCATTATGCTGCAGTTATACTGTGCAAAGGTGAAGGGCTCGTTCATGTCGTGAGGCGGCTGTTCGAGAACAACATTGACAAAGGCCTCGTCGTGATTGCCCATTACGGTATGTATATTCTTCTCCTTTATGTACGCGATGACCTCGCTCGGATTGAGACCGTAGTCGATAACATCACCTGCGCAGTAGATGGCATCGGCGTCGGGCTCTGCTTCGACAATGCTTCTGAGGGCGTCTATGTTTGCATGTACGTCAGAAATTATGAGGGCTTTCATTATTAACACTCCTTTGGCGGATTCTCAGCAAAGACCGCCTCTATAGGTAACTGTATAATAGCCCGAAACCTTGCTTCTGTCAACTGCAGCGGACGAAAATTTCTGACTTTTTTAACCGCAAAACCGAAAACGCCGTTTTACCATTCTGCGCGGTGTGTCTCAAAAATCGGTCTGTTAAAGAAAAATACACGATTTAACTGTTGATAAAATATTTTCTCATAAGTATAATTAACGTATAAGGTTATTAAAGGAGTGATGGCATGGCCGACACATCACAGATAACTACATACAAATGCCCCAACTGCTCAGCCGGACTGCCCTTCAACGGCGGAGAGGGACTCATGGTCTGCGAATATTGCGGCAGCGAGTTCGATCCCGAGGCGCTCAGACAGGCCGGCGAGATCTTCGGTGCCGAACAGGCCGAGCCCGAGTGGAACGAATCTCAGAATGAAGAATGGACGGACGAAAGCAAAGGCCTTTTCCGCTGCGACTCATGCGGAGCGGTCACGGTCGCCGACGCCGTCACGGCGGCATCCTTCTGTCCCTACTGCGGCAACCCCGCGGTGCTCTCTTCCCGTCTTTCGGGTGAGTTCAGACCCGACCTCGTCATCCCCTTCTGTGTCGAGCGTGAGGCCGCCGAAAAGGCTCTTGCAGCTTTCTGCGCCAAAAAGCCGCTCCTGCCCAAGAGTTTTCTTGCCGAAAACCGCATCAAAAAGCTGACGGGTATCTATGTTCCGTTCTGGCTTTTCGACAGCTCGGTAGATGCTGACTTCGCCTACAACGCCACCAGGGTACGCACCTCCCGCGAGGGGGACTGGATGGTCACCCGCACCTCGCATTTTCTGCTCAGAAGAGCTGGACGCGCAGCATTTGAAAAGATACCGGTCGATGGCTCCTCAAAAATGCCCGACCGCTACATGGAGGCCATTGAACCTTACGACTATTCAAAGGCGGTGGATTTTTCGTCGGCCTATCTCTCGGGGTATTTTGCCGACCGCTACGACATATCCTCCGAAAGCTCAAAGCCGCGTGCCAACGAACGTATCAGAAACAGCGTCGAGCAACTTTTCAACTCCACCGTCATCGGCTACACCACCGCAATACCTCGGACACGCAACGTTCGTAACCGCTCGGGACAAATACGCTACGCCCTCATGCCGGTGTGGATGCTCAACACCGAATACCGCGGCAAGACCTACACCTTCGCCATGAACGGACAGACGGGTCGCTTCGTCGGAGATCTTCCCGTTTCAGCCGGCAGACTTTGTGCATGGCTCTTCGGGCTTGCAGGAGGAATTACCCTGATCGGTACCGCCGTTGCACTGCTGTCGCAGCTTTTGTGAGGTGACCGTAATGAAGAAAAAGATAATAGCTTTCTTGGCCGTCCTGATGACCTTTGTTTTCAGCCTTGCGCCGACAGTGTCGGCAGCAGACGCTTCGGCCGATATCCCGGCACTGTTTTCCGACACCGACTTTCTTCTGAAGAGTCTCGGCATCAGCCTTCTGATAGGATTGGCGGTCGGAGGCATTACGGTACTGGTCATGCGCTCATCCATGAAAACAGCCAGGCAAAAACACACAGCAGGCAACTACCTTGTAAAGAACAGCTTTGAGCTGACGCATTCGAGCGATACATACCTCTACACCTCGGTAACACGCAGACGCATAAACAACGACAATAACGGGCACGGCGGTAAACGTCCGCGCTGACGGAACGGTACGGGATACGCCGCCGCTCTTACATCGCCTGAACACAAACCGCTCCTGACGGAGCATTCACGAAAGGATGATACAAATGGGACTTATTAAAGCAGGCATCGGCGCCCTCTCGGGAACTCTCGCCGATCAGTGGAAGGAGTTCTTCTACTGTGATGCCATTGACAAGGATGTTCTTGCCGTAAAGGGCATCAAGAGGACCGGCAAGCGCTCCTCCAACACCAAGGCAAGCGACAACGTCATCTCAAACGGCTCGGGAATAGCCGTTGCCGACGGACAGTGCATGATGATAGTCGAGCAGGGCAAGGTGGTCGAGGTCTGTGCCGAGCCGGGCGAATATACCTACGATACCTCGACCGAGCCGAGCATCTTTTCCGGAAGTCTCGGCAAAAGCATCGTCGAGACCTTCAAGACCATCGGCAAAAGATTTACCTACGGCGGAGACACCGGCAAGGATCAGCGTGTCTACTACTTCAACACCAAGGAGCTCATCGACAACAAGTTCGGCACCCCAAGCCCGATTCCCTTCAGGGTGGTCGACCGCAACATCGGTCTTGATGTCGATGTCTCGGTACGCTGCAACGGCGTTTTCTCCTACCGCATCGCCGACCCGCTGCTCTTCTACACCAATGTCTGCGGAAACATAGAGTACGAATATTCAAGGCGTGAGCTCGACACTCAGCTCAAGACCGAGTTCATCAGCGCTCTGCAACCCGCCTTCGGCAGACTTTCCGATCTTCAGATCAGACCCAATCAGATAGTTTCCCACAACACCGACCTTGAGAACGCAATGAACGAGGCACTCTCAAACAAATGGGGAGATCTGCGCGGACTCAGGGTGGTCAGCGTTGCTCTCGGCTCGGTCACTCTACCCGAAGAGGATGCCGAGATGATAAAGCAGGCTCAGCGCACCGCCGTTATGAGGGATCCTACCATGGCCGCGGCTACCCTTGTCGGAGCGCAGGCCGACGCCATGAAATCCGCCGCTCAGAACGAGGCAGGTGCCATGACCGGATTCATGGGCTTCGGAATGGCGGCAAACGCCGGCGGCGTAAACGCTCAGAACCTTTATTCAATGGGACAGCAACAGCCCGTATCCTCCCCCGCTCCCGCGGCCGTCGATACATGGAAATGCTCCTGCGGTGCCGACTGCAGCGGCAGATTCTGCCATGAATGCGGCGCCAAAAAACCCGAGATTCAGGGTTGGAAATGTGCTTGCGGATCAATAAACAAGGGTAAATTCTGTCCCGAGTGCGGAGCAAAAAAGCCGGACGGCGCTCTCCTTTACCGCTGTGACAAGTGCGGATGGGAACCGGCAGATCCTAAGAAACCGCCGAAATTCTGCCCCGAATGCGGCGATCCCTTCGGATCTGAAGACATAAAGTAACTGTTACATCCCATTCTCCCGAACACCTGTGCGTGTTCGGGAGTTTTCATTTGTCTTTAAGGCTTTGTATCTATGCGGCATAGACTTATAGTCTTTTTTATGATATAATTCTGCGTATAACATCTTTAATGAATAGGTTTACTCCCACATTCAACTGCTCTATAATATAATTACGAGGTGACAGTTATGGACGCCAAAAGCATAGGAACCCAGATCTCGAAGCTCCGCCGCAGATGCTCGCTGACGCAGGCACAGCTTGCCGCAAGGCTTCACATCAGCGACAAGACGATCAGCCGTTGGGAAAGCGGGATAGGCTTTCCCGAGGTCACGCAGTTCCCTGCCCTTGCCGAGATATTCGGCGTGACGGTCGACTACCTGATGACGGGCGAGCGCAAAGGAATCGCCGTCGCGGGAAACATCCTCGCCAACATCGTAAAGAACGTTGACCGCTACCCTGCCCTCGGTATGCTCGGAAACATCACCGATATGACGCAGGCGGTGGGCGGCTGCGCCCCCAACACGGCCATTGACCTCGCAAAGATCGACCGCAACATCCCCCTGTCGGTAATCGGAAAGATCGGCAACGACGAATACGGTCGGTTCATCCTCTCGGTGCTCAGCCGATACGGAATCGACTGCGAGCAGGTCTCGCTGTCGGCAACCAAGCCTACGGGGGTCAGCGACGTCGTCGTAAATCCCACCGGCGAGCGCACCTTTTTCTACGCGAGCGGTGCCAACGGCGAATTTTCGCCCGAGGACGTCGACGCCCACTCCCTCAACTGCGTCGTCCTGCACATCGGATATATCCTGCTGCTCGATCTTTTCGACAAAGAGGATGCGGTTTACGGAACCGTGATGGCGAGATTTCTCCACGATCTTCAGGAAAAGGGGATCAGAACCTCGGTCGACGTAATGAGCGACAGCCCCCTCGGATATAAAGAAAAGGTCATCCCCGCTCTGAGATACTGTAACTACGCAATAATGGACGAGAAGGAAAGCTGCTCGCTGACCGACCTGCCGCCGACGACCCCCGACGGAAAGATCAACCTCGAAAGCATCCGCAAAACGGCCATATTTATGGCCGGATGCGGCGTCAGAAACAAGGTCATAATCCACTGCAAGCAGGCTTGCTTCTGCTACGACGTTCCGACCGAAAGCTTTACCGCCGTCCCCGCTCTTGATATTCCGCGCGAGGAGATCAGGGGAAGCGTGGGCGCAGGCGACGCCTTCAGCGCCGGCTGTCTCTACGGCATCTATAAAAACTATGACGATACCCGTCTGCTGGAGTTTGCCTCGGCCGCCGCCGCAAGCGTGCTGTTCTGCGAAAACTCCACCGACGGAATGCTCGATAAAAACCAACTCGAAAAACTCGAAGAAAGGTACGGTAGAAAAACACTATGACACAGAGGGAATACAACGAACAGGTAGCCGCAACGCTCGAATACTTTGAGAAGGCACACATCGTGCTGACCGAGGAAGAAAAGCGCTCGGTCGAGGTCATCGACTTCGGTCAGGGATGCGTAAAGGAATTCGGTCTGCAGCTTGTGGTCTACGTCAATACCGAAAGGGTCTGCGCCAAGGAAATGGTGCTTCTTCCCGGACAGACCTGTGCCGAGCATTGGCACGTACCCACCAACGGAATGGAGGGCAAGGAAGAAACCTTCCGTTGCCGCTACGGTGAGGTCTACCTCTACGTCGATGGAGAGAAAAACACCGATAAGATCAAGGCGGCGCTTCCCCAAAGCGAGGTCTCGGTATTCCACGAGGTCATCCTCAAGCCCGGCGAGCAGTATACGATAATGCCGGGAGTCAAGCACTGGTTCCAGGGCGGCCCCGACGGTGCCGTGATCTCGGAGTTCTCAACGAAAAGCACCGACGAAACCGACCAATTCACCGACAAAGCCCTTGTCAGAGAGGGCAAGATCGAGGGCTGATCCGCCTCTCCTCTCTGCCGAAAAACGAATATATAAATAACAAATGGGTAGCAAACGCTGCCCATTTGTTATTCCGCTTAATTCCGACTCCCCGGCAAGGGAGTCTTTTTATTTATAGCGTCAACACATAGCAACACATAGAACCGTCCCCGTGTGTTTGTGTGTTTGTGTTTGCCCGTGTGTTTGCTTAACCGTCAACACGACAGAACCGTCCCCGTGTGTTGACGGTGTCGTAGACGTAACCGCGGTAGCGCAGGGAGTTTACGAGACCGAGGGTGGAAGCCATGCTGCCGGTAACGGAAAGGAGCTTGCCCCACTCGTCGTAGGAGTAGGAAACGACGGTCTGTCCCGTCGGGGAGATCACGTTGAGAACGTCACCCTGCAGGTTCTTCTCATACATATAGACCTTCCCGAGGTACTTGAGGCCTACCGCTTCGCCGTTGGAGTCGTAGAAGTAGTCGATCGCCGAAATGCTTTCGCCGGTAATAGCGTTGGTCTGACGCTCGCCGATCACGGTGCTACCGTCGAGGATGTACTCGGTCTTGTACTCGAAGTTGATGATCTTTTCTGTACGTATTCCTTCCGAGTTGTAGGTATAGGCTATATTGTCGGTGCCCTTGACGTAGGACGCAAGCTGTCTGCCCCTCGTCCAGGTCAGGGTCGCTCCCCTGTAGGACAGCGGGTTGCCTATACTGTCATACGAAATGGTCTCGCCGTTAAAGGAATCAAGCTGGTCGTACCAGTCGGCAGCTCCGGAGTAGCTGTAGCGGGTGAGGCGGCGAGAACCACCTCACCCAAACGAAAACTAATCCTTAACCGTCAACACAACAGAACCGTCCCTCTGTGTTCAGGACAGCGGGTTGCCTATCTGGTCGTAGGTTATCGTCTCACCGTTGTAGGAGTAGAGCTGATCGTACCAGTCGGCATCTCCAGAGTAGCTGTAGCGGGTGAGGCGGTGAGAACCGCCTCACCCCAAACGAAAACTAACTCTTAACCGTCAATCACGGAACTGTCCGCTGTGTCCCTTTGGCTTGCGCCCTGTGTCCCAGATTGGATTGTTTTGATTCGTTTTATTATCAGAACAGCGACTACTGTCACAAATATCAATACAGCGATAATCGTAGTTATTATTTTCACGATATGTTTAGAGGTAACATCGTAAACTATATTAACATTATCATTATCCGAAACAACAAGTTGTGAGTACGAAGATGCAAAAAAATTCAATATTCCCATATCATTCTTTATAGTATATTTGCAATTTTTGACTAATCGACTTGTTGCGAAAACAGTATTGTTCCAATACGAATTGTTCTCGATCGAATCGACTACGGTCTTTATATCTTCTATATTCCCCGAAGAATTTACAACAATGGCCGTGCTACCTCTAACGAAATATATAATTACTCCTTTTGTATCCCAACCAATGCCGAAATCTCCTGTGCAATCGAACTTGTATCCGTATTGAAAAATTCCGTCAGATGTATAAACGCAAATTGTTTTATGCTCTAAATTGCTGAATCCAAGAGCTATATATCCATTCTCGTTAACATCAAAACAATCAATTGGCTGTTTTTTCGGTTCTTCCTCTATCAGTGATATAGATATATTACGCATCAACTCTTGTTGTTCCGAAACAGATTTTTCCTCCGTAGAAAACCCAGTATTCATAGCTTGTACTTTCAACGGTGAATACCACACAAACAACAGTACAATCCACATCACGGACTGTGTAAAAATAAAATTGATACATTTCATGATTACCACTCCATAATTTTTATGTATATATTTTCTGCTACATCAAATATATTAAATTTAGTGGCTTCCCATGTTCCTGTTGTTCCCCATTCAACATGAAATTCAGTTCCCGGAGATCCACCTATTCCAGCATTTTTTGTTGCTCCGTAATAATATTTTGAACTGTCTGTTGAATCTGGTATTATATTAAAATCAGCTCCAGCTGTTACTGGAATCTTCCCAATTGATGTTCCATAAGAACCTCCTAATTGATAACTGGAACCATTTAGGTTATCAATACTGGGAGCATTCGTTTTAGTTTCATACGCTGTTACTGACGCACCAGGAGATCCAGTAGTAAATCCACCCGAAAAACCGCCTTGCAATGCAACATTACCTTTAGAATCAATCGATATCCCTCCTTGGAGATTAAACGTAACTAAACTTGGAGAGAAATTCAAATTAAGGCCATTAGTATATGTAAAATCTACTTTTGAAAGAACCTCTTTCGCTTTTTTTATTGCAGGCTTTACAACTTTTTTAGCGACCCATTTTATGGCGTTTTTAATAATCCATTTTCCTGACGGGTCAGAATTATTCATCGGATTATTAGCTGCATAAATATATACATTGTATCCCAAAACGCCTGCTTGACCATCAGTAACTACATCCCCATTAATAAACCTTGTAACCTCGGGGTCGTAGTAGCGGGAGTTGAGGTAGTAGAGAGCGGTTTCGGTGTCGTAGACGTAACCGCGGTAGCGCAGGGAGTTTATGACGCCGAGGGTGGTGGCCATGCTGCCGGTAACGGAAAGGAGCCTGCCCCACTCGTCGTAGCTGTAGGAAACGACGGTCTGTCCCGTCGGGGAGATCACGTTGAGAACGTCACCCTGCAGGTTCTTCTCATACATATAGACCTTCCCGAGGTACTTGAGGCCTACCGCTTCGCCGTTGGAGTCGTAGAAATAGTCGATCGCCGAGATGCTTTCGCCGGTAATAGCGTTGGTCTGACGCTCGCCGATCACGGTGCTGCCGTCAAGGATGTACTCGGTCTTGTACTCGAAGTTGATGATCTTTTCTGTACGTATTCCTTCCGAGTTGTAGGTATAGGCTATATTGTCGGTACCCTTGACGTAGGACGCAAGCTGTCTGCCCCTCGTCCAGGTCAGGGTTGCTCCCCTGTAGGACAGCGGGTTGCCTATCTGGTCGTAGGTTATCATCTCGCCGTTGTAGGAGTAGAGCTGGTCGTACCAGTCGGCATCTCCCGAGTAAACGTAGCTGTCGGTCTTTACGACAACTCCGTCCTCGGTCACGGTTCTTGAGAGGATATTTCCGCCGTAGGTGTAGCTGTACTCGGTAACGGTAGTACCCTCCACCGTCTTTATTAACTGCCCCAGCGAGTCGTAGTAATATTGTTTTCCGTTCTCGGCCGTTATATTACCGTTGGCGTCGTAGGTGTAGTTAAAGGCAGTATTCGTGAAGGGGGTTACGAGCTGTGACACGAGGGTGGTCGTAGCGCCCGTTCCTCCGTTTGGATTATAGCCCGGCTTGTAGCTGTAAAGGTAGCTGCCGCTTGTATCCTGCCACTCGAGGTCTGCTTCGTCGTAGTACGCAACGGGGTCGACCGTCTTCCCCGTCACTCTGCCGAGGGAGTCGTAGACGTAGGACAGGGTATAAGCGTCCTCAAGAGTCTCGGTCTTTACAGCGTTGTTCTTTCCGTAGGTAAAGGCGTAGCTGTACCTCGCGTCACCGAGCAGGAAACTCAGTCCCGTTATACGGTCAAATATATCATACTTTAACTGCTTGGTCAAGCCCGGGGTAGCGGAGCGGACGAGCCTTCCCGAGGTGTCGTAGGTGTAGTCGTAGTAACTGTAACTGCCGTTCTTGTATTCCGTTACGCGCGCGGTCTGTCCGTTATTATTGTACGTATAGTACACGTAGTCGGAATAGCCGGTGCCGAAATATTTATACGTTACCCTGCCGTACTTATCGTAGCTGTAACGAACCACTGCGCCATTGCCGTAGGTGACGGTAGATGGCAGGGAGGTACCGGAGACGAAGGTCGTTTCCGAAAGGGTCGGGTGATAGATGTCCGAGCCGACCGACGTGCGGTAGTTTCGGCCCTCGGCGTCGTAGTCGAAGAAGTAGACCGCGGTGCCCGAGCTGACGGTCACGAGTCTGTTGAGGGAGTCGTAGCCGTAGCTGACACCTGCAGAGCCGCTTGACACACCTGTCAGGAGGTCAAGGTTGTTGTAGCTGTAGCTTACGGTGTTATTCAGCGCGTCTGTGACAGAATTCAGACGTCCGTTGCTTGAGGTGATATTATTTACGGTCGTATTTCCCGCCGCATCGGTGGTCGACACGACGTAGTTACCCGTAGCGTCGTAGGTCTGGCTTGAGCGTATACGCGGCGCCGCGTAGTTTGCATAGATGTACTCGTCCGAGCTTATCTCCTCATCGACCGAGGCAAGCAACGTTTCGGTCACCGAGCCGTAGTCGTTATAGGTATAGAAGGTGCCGAGCTTTCCGGTGCCCGATGCCGTGTCGATCTCGACGAACATTTCGGTTACATTGTAGCCGGTAGAGTCGTAGTAATAGCGCGAATAGTCTCCGCTGACCGTCGAGACGGTGAGGGGCTGATTCTTTTCGTTGTAGGTCGAGGTCGAGCCGTTGCCCTTGGCGTTCTGATCGGTTACGAGGTTGCCGTCGTCGTCATAGGTATAGCTAGTTCCGCTTTCATTGACACGCAGGGCGGTGTCGTAGATCATTACCCCTGTGTCGAGCATTGACATCTCTATTTTAACCGTAATGGAGTCGATTGCTCCCGCCGGCGCACAGGAGACCGACAGCATCTGATCTCCGGTAACGTAGGGGTTAATGCTTTCGGATTTGATTACGGAACTACTTCCGGAGGAACCTCTGCCCGATATAGTTATCTGGTACCACCGATCAAACTCATGCTCTGCGATCTGGGTCTGTGACGTCCACAGATGGGCGGTGAACTCGTACTGCTTTCCGGTGCTGCTGACGGGAACCGTATAGCTGTAGCTGACCCACTGATCCTTGTTGCCCGAAAGCTCGACGTAGTCGCCGAAGTTGGCGTCGAAATCGTAGTTGCCCGAGCTGTCCCAATCGTAAAAATCGGGAGAAAGCAGGTTATAATCGTTTGCGGCCGAGCCTTCTTCGAGCTGAGGGGACTCAAAGCAGAAGTTGCCCTCGTAGCCGTTGATGCCGATTATGACCCACAGAGCGGTATTCATATCGTTATAGCTCGTGCAGCTGAGATTCTGCCAATCCGATGAATATTCGTCGGCCTCACACACGGCACTGCTGTCGATATAGAGGCTCGAGCCGGACTCGTAGGCGATGTATATCCCGAACTGACCTATTCCGAAGTCGTATTCTCCCGGGCCCTTGCCTCGTACCGAGAAGGTATAGTGACTGACGGACGAGCTTATGGGAACGCGCTTTGCGTAACCGCACCAGCCGTTGCCGTACGGAAGAAGCTGTACTCCGTTGCCGATATCGGGAGTGCTTCCGTGTGTTACGATCACGCTGCTGTTGTCAAACTTATCGGCGGTGATGAATTCCCAGCCGTCAAAAGCCGTTTTGCCGCTTTCGACTCCGAGAAGATTTTTAGCGATCTCTCCGCCGGGTTGAACGTTGGTGACCTTGTTGTTCTTGTCGGGGTTAGATGTAGTATTCGAGGTGTAGTCGTAGTTTGAGCAATAACCCTCGGTTTCGTTGTAAACGGTAATGGTACGGCCGTAGGTATCAAAGGTGTAGGTGTTTACAACGCTTCCGAGCGACGTAGTCGAGGTAAACGTCGTTGTAAGTCCCGGCGAATATGATACCGCAAGACTGCCCGTGCTCGTTCCGGATGGTGACAGTCCGTTTACCGCCGTACATCTTTTATATGACGAATATCGCGAAAACGCAGAGGTCTCGTACTGCAGGGTGACCTTACTTCCATCGTTGGCGGTGATCTGACTCAGAACGCCGTCCGAGTAGGTGAAGGTGGTCGACGTTCCGTCGGGGTAGCTCACCGAGCTCAGATAGTTGGTATTCGTATAGGAAAAGGTAATCGTATCTCCGTCGGGAAGAACTATCGACGAATACCGGTTGTCAACATTGCTGACACGGTTGATTCTGTATACCCTTCCCGCCGCGTCGGTGATGTTGGTATAGGTTGTGGTAATTGTGATAGTAACGGTATTCCCGTTGATATCCTCGTAGGCAGTAAGTGAACCTGAGGTATCAAAATAATATTTGTAGCCGCTTCTGTCGGTAAGAACGTACTCACGGTCGACGGTAGCAGAGGTCGTCAGGGTGCTGCCGCTTCCGTTCTCGTCCTTATAAACGCCGTCGGTATCGTCGTAATAGAAATAGTGCAACGTTCCGTCGGAGTCACCGAGCGCCATAATATCGGGCAGACTTTCGGTCGAGGGGGCGAACATCGTATAACCCCATCCTCCAACCGAGGTAGTATCCCAACCCAATATATCACGCATATCGTATACGTGCATATCCAGCGTTGACTGCCAGCCGTAACCGACGTATGCGCTGACAGCCGTGCCTGAATATATTTCATTGTATACTGCAGAATTATATACAAGGCCGAGCGACGCGGGGTTTCGGGCTCCGGTTGCCGAAAACAGCGGTAATGAATAGACCAGATTTCCGTTGCTGTCGTTAAGATGCAGAGCTCCGTGGCCGATGCTCTCGCTGTGATAGGTCCAATAATCCTCAAGACCCATTGCGTTGTAATAGTACATAAGCAGGGTCGGGCGAAGAGAAGTGCTTGATTTTGCACCGTTGAATATTGCATACGTACCCGTTGTTGTTCCGGACGGAGCCCACAACGCCACACCGTTATTCTCAACCGCACCCGACATCCACTGACGCACGAGCGTAGTGATATCCCACGTAGTTACGTAGTTTTCTCCTCCGCCTTCCGCATAATCAAGCTTGGTCGAAGAGTGGCTGTAGTTCGTGTAATCGGTCAGTATTACGTTGCTTGTACCGCTTTTCACACCGCTCGGAAGGGTAATGTTTACGGCACTTGCATAGATATCCAGATAGGTGCTTGACGGCGAAATGTTATACATCGACAGCTGTGCTTTGGAAACGGTATCACCTTCGGTCATATAGGGAAGATATGAAAAATATACGACCGCCTCTGTGAGGCCGTAGGCATAGCTGCTTCCCACGTACGGGTCGCTTATCGATATGTTTTCATAGTTGTATGCCGAATGTAATGCCGTTGCGGTTCTGACGGTTGATGACGACGTCCCGTCCTCGCCGAAAAGCGCTCCGCCTATTATATAGTACGGATCGACCGTCACGGGATATACGCGCTCATTCGCCTGCAGCCACTCACTGTCGGCAGCAAGTCTGAGGGTCAGCTTTCCGTTTTTCTGCTCGGTTATCACGAGAGAAAGCGCGGCACTGCGTGCTCCGGCAGAGTCGTACATCTCGGGTGCGCTGAGAACGTAGACCTCCTCACCGTCGGAATTTTCAAGAACAACGGTTTTCCCGTCCTTCTGCTCCGCAGTGAGATTTTTAAGCTTATATTCAATAACGAACTCATTTTGCGCAGACGCGCTGTTAAGTATCAGATTTTCTTTTATTCCCGTCGATGATACAAACAGCTCGAGATCTACGCTTGAAAAAATATTCGGATATTTTGCCTGCTGTGTAACCGAGTCAAGCACTAAAAAGCGGTCGTTACCGGTCTTTTCGCTCGTGTTATTTATGAACTCAAGCTCGGATTTATTGCCGTCTGCATAGCCCCAGGCTATCTCATAATCTCCGTAAGCATAGGTGACCGTTTTATTCTTTTTTGCTTTCTTGGCAAGCTTTACCGTCTGGTTACTCTTCTTGTTGACGTATTCTTTTTCGTTATCCGATACGGTATCGTCAACGATCGACATAGAATTGTCGTACTGCTCCCAACCGGTTTCGGTGTCAAAATGAACGGGAGTATCGTACTGCACCGCCATCATCGTGCCGTCGGAGAGCAAAAAGTGTTTCGTGTCTGCCGTGCGCTTTTCTGTCAGCTCGGCAATGATATCCGCAACACCGTCCGATGACGGCTGAGGATCACTTGCAGGCGTCACCGTTTCAGATACCTGCTCAATTCCGAGCGCAATGGCCTGCAGCGGTGTAAGCAAAACCATACTCATAATGAGCAGTACGGACAAAAGCCTTAACGTTTTTCCTGTTTTCATCTTTTTGCCTCCTTTTTGTCTATAATTGTAAAATTCAGGATAAAAAATATATATCTTTTACCTTGTTTTTATTATACACTATTACGCATATTTCTGTCAATGTTTTTGTCAATCCTTTCACTCCAAGCTCCCCTTGACTAAAGGTGACACAAATAACCGCTACGTTCCTTTATCTTCCCCGGTAGAATCGGGGTGTTTTCGCACCTGAAAACACAAAAAAACAACACCGGAAGAGCTTCTTCCGGTGTTGTATTTAATACTGAACTGTCTTTCAGCAATCATCGTTCGGAGACGGTGATTTCGCCATGCTTTTCTTCAAACTCTGCGATCGCCTTACGCACGAGAAACAAAATCTCTCCGTTGGCGCTTCTTCCTTCGTATCTGGAAATGTAGTGCAGTTTGAAGTGGGTATCCTCGTCGATCCTTATTCCGAGATGCTTGTTTTTCTCATCGGGAATTTTCATAAAAATCTCCTTGTCCCGACAGGCTTTGCCTGCCGCAGCATGGTTAATTGATGTTTCAGATATCCTCAATGTCGGTAACGACGGTTACGTCGGGATGGAGCTGTATGAGGGAGGCGGGCACCTGCGGCGTGATCTCGCCGTAGAGGGCTGCCTTGAGTATCTCCTTCTTTTCCTCGCCGTTGACCACCATCAGGATCTTTTTAGCCTGCATAATGGACTTCATGCCCATCGTGACGGCCTGACGGGGGACCTCGTCGCGCGACTCAAAAAGTCTCGAGTTGGCGTCGATGGTCATTTCGGTGAGATCGACGAGATGGGTGGGGCCGGTGAAGCAATCGTCGGGCTCGTTAAAGCCGATGTGTCCGTCGTGTCCTATTCCGAGCAGCTGCAGATCAATTCCGCCGACCGACTCGATATACTCGTCGTAGGCAAGACCCATTGCGGCGCTGTCCTCGGCGAGTCCGTCGGGAACGCGGGTGTTTGCCTTATCAATGTTGACAAGGTCGAACAGGTGCTTGTCCATAAAATAGCGGTAGCTCTGAACGTGGTCGGGGGCAAGGCCCTTGTACTCGTCGAGATTGACGGTGCGCACCTTGGAGAAATCGAGCTCACCCGCGGCACAGCGGGAGGCAAGCTCGGCGTAGGTACCCAGCGGAGTGGTGCCCGTGGCAAGGCCGAGCAGGCAGTCGTTCTTCATTATTATCTGTGCTCCGATGACGTCCGCGGCAACGCGGCTCATCTCCTCGTAGCTTTTCGTACGTATTACCTTCATCTGTTTTTTCCCTCTTTCAATCTCAGGTTTGCGCGGAATAGCATTCCGTAAAGTGCGGCAGCGTTTCCGAGCTCGGCTCCTCTGACGCAAATATTGCTGTATTCCTTCATTACCGCGGCGCGAAGACGCTTCTCGATCTCGGGAACGAGGAACTTCTCGTTCATTATTCCTCCTCCGAGAACTATCGCACCGGGGTCGAGCAGATGCGTTATCGAAACGAGTCCGAGAACGATCTCGTCCATCCACTCGTCGACCGCCTTGACTATGTTTTCATCTCCGGCGTAGTATCTGTCAAAAAGCTCCCGGCCGTTGGTGACCGACGGATCGTGCTCCGCCGCCTTTGCGACCAGCGCTGGGACCGAGGCGTATCTTTCAAAGCAGCCCTTTCGTCCGCAGGGACAGGGAAGTCCGTTCGGGTGGGTTATGAAATGTCCGATCTCACCCGCCAGACCTCTCTTGCCTTCATAGAGTCGGCGGCCTACCACGGCAGCACCTCCGACTCCCGTTCCGAAGGCAACAAAAACGTAGTTGACGTTCTCCCTTGCGGCACCGTACGCCATCTCGCCGATGGCGGCGGCGTTGACGTCGTTTGCTATATACACGGGAAGACCGTATTTTTCACCGATTATATCGCACAGGGGCAACGGCTCGTCTATTCCGAGATTTGCCGCCGAAATGATCTGTCCTTTGTTCGAGTCGATCAGTCCTGCGCTGTCGATCGCGATGGCCTTGATCCTGCCCGCCTCAGAGCAGATATCGTACACCTCGCAGATCTTTTTAATAAGATTTTCGGCTCCTCTTTCGCCCAGAGTAAGCTCGCCCTTCATCTCGGGAAGCTCTCCCTCAAAGAGGGCATATTTAAGGGCGGAACCGCCGATGTCAATTGTAAGTATCATCTTATACCCTCCTTCCGTTTTTATAAACCTCAAGAAGCTGAAGCTTTTCGTCAAGCAACAGCAGATCTGCCGCTCTGCCGGGAGCAATCACACCGGTGCGGTCGGCAAGACCTATTGCGGCGGCAGGATTTTCGGTTGCCGCCTTTATCGCAAGCAGGGGCTGTATTCCAAAGCTTACGGCGTTTGCCATACATCCCGACAGCACTGCGGCCGAGCCTGCGATGGTTCCGTCGGCAAGGGTTGCCTTGCCGTCCTTTACGAAGACCTCAAGACCTCCCTGATCGTACACACCGTCGGGAGCGCCCGAGGCGCAGATCGAGTCGGACACGAGCACCGTCCGCTCTCCGAAGATCGAAAAAAGCATTCTGACCGCGGAGGGGTGGACGTGGTATCCGTCACAGATAAGCTCGGCAAATGCGCCGCTGTCGGCGGCAGCACCGATAAGTCCCGGTTCGCGGTGGTGGATCCCGTTCATGGCGTTAAAGGTGTGGGTGATGCGGTCGGCACCGTCGGCAAAGGCCTCAAGCGCCGCGTTGTAGTCGCAGGCGGTATGACCAAGAGAAAAATGTAGTCTGTCCCGATGGCGGCGCATCATTTCCGAGGCTCCGTTCAGAAGAGGATCGACCGTAAGGGTCACGACGCGTCCGCCCGAAGCGGCGTCGAGCTCAGCAAGGAACTCCTCCGACGGCGGCATCAGCGCGTCGGGGTTGTGGGCACCTTTCTTCTCGAGCCCCAGAAACGGGCCCTCAAGGTGTACTCCCAACACCGTTGACTCGTCCTCGTTCTGAGAGGAAGCGACCTCGGCTACGCGCCTTGCGGCGGCAAGCATATTTTCTCTCGTATCGGTCAGCAGCGTCGGTACAACCGACGTGATGCCGCAGCGCAAATAGCGCCGCAGCATCTGCCGCATCTCGTCGGCTGAAGCGGCCGAAAAATCAAAGCCGAGACAGCCGTGTGTATGTATGTCTACACAGCCGGGGACGACGTATCTGCCCGTAAGGTCGATACCCTCACCCGAAAGCGTACCTGCGGGGGCGACCTCTTTGATCCTGCTCCCCTCGACGAGGAGATCGCAGGAGCTGAGCTTGCCCCCGGTATAGACGGTTGCGTTTTTGAAAAGCAGACTCATTACTTGATGAGTGCTTCGTGGCCGGTTCTGGCCGACTCGTAAACAGCGTCGAGTATCTTCATGAGCTCAACACCGTCTTCGGCGGGTGCCTTACAGGGCTGCTCTCCGCGCACAGTATCAATGAAGCCCTTCATCTCGGCGTTAAAGATCTGAACAAAGTCAAAGTCAACGTTCTGTGCAGGAGAAACGTTTACAAATCTGCCGCCCATGTCGGTATAGATCTCAAACGGGCTCATGTTGACACCGCCCTTGGTGCCATAGATGCTTACATTTCCGGTGTCTCTCTTTACATTGAGGTTGAAGCTGGCTTCGACCGAAAGGGTAAGACCGTTGTCAAAACGGATGAGAGCAGTAGCAAAGTCCTCAATATTGTACTTGTATCCGGTATCGTCGAGGGAGCTCCACGCCTGCTCGCTGCCGCTGGCACGATCCTTTCCGAGGTTGTTGTAGGTTGCACCGTAGGCCGAGACCGGCTTGGGGCATCCGGCGAGGTAGCGTACGAGGTCAATTACATGTACGCCGAGGTCGATGAGGGGACCGCCGCCCGAATATTCCTTGTCTCCGAACCAGCCGCCGGGGCAGCCCGAACGGCGCAAATAGGTGGCCTTGGCGTAATAGATGTCACCGAGCATACCGGCATCGCGGAAGTCGTTGAAGGCTTCGACGTCGCTGCCGAAACGGCGGACAAATCCGACCTGAAGAAGCTTTCCGGTCTCCTTGGAGACTGCGAGCATCTCCTCAGCCTCGGCGGCGTTCATAGCCATGGGCTTTTCGCAAAGAACGTGGGCGCCGCCTCTGAGAGCGGTAATGGTACAATCCTTGTGAGCCGAGTTCCATGTGGTGACGCTGACAACATCAAGCTCCTCTTTCTCCATCATCTCGCGGCAATCGGTGTACCAGCGGGGGATGTTATGTTTTTCGGCATAGGCCTTTACCTTTGCCTCGTCGATATCGCAGCAGGCCACGACCTCGACACCGGGAACACGCTTGTATCCGTTAGTGTGATGTACCGAAATTCCTCCGGTACCGATTATTCCGGCTTTAATGTTTGACATTATGATCGTCTCCTTTGATTATCTGAAGGACTTGAGGAAATCTGCAGCCAGCTTTATGTCGGCCGCGGGATCCTCTCCGCACTCTCTTTCGATGGTAAGGAAGCCTCTGTATCCGACCTCTTCGAGGGCGGCGAGGTAGTTGGGCCAATCAACGTTTCCGGTGCCGAGGGGAACCTCAACGTAGGGAGGCTGAGTGCCCCTGATTCCGTCCTTGGCGTGGGTGTGGACAATGTACTTCTGAAGCTCGTAAACACCCTTGACGGCGTCATCGGCAACACACATGGTGAGGTTGGCGGGGTCGTAGTTTACGGCAACGCCGGTCGAGCCGAGGGTGTCGAGGAACTCTCTGAGTCTTACTGCGGGCTCGGGACCGGTCTCAATGGCAAAGTGGGCATTGAGGGAGTCGGCATACTCAGCCAGCTCGTGGCAGGCTGCCTGCATGATCTTGTATGTATCACAGGAGGTGTCCTCGGGAACACGTCCGATGTGGGTGGTGACGATGTTGGTCTCGAGATCGATCGCGAGATCAAGGATTCTCTTCGACTTCTCGATGAGTGCGGGGTTGAGCTCGGGATCGGTAAAGCCCTTGCCGAGGTCTCCGCAAAGTGCCGAGATAACGAGGCCTCTGCTCTTTACCTTGCCGAGGAACTCACGTCTTTTTTCGGCTGTCATATTCTCGGGGGCTCTTTCGCCGCTGGTGGTATATACCTGAATTCCCTGTGCGCCGATAGCAACGGCACGGTCGAGGGATTCGTCTACCGGCAGACGGAAGGATTCAAGCATTGCTCCGATGGGAAAACTGTACATAAACATACTCTCCTTCGACGGATATTCCGCCAATTGTTTTGGTATGATTAAATTATAAATTGCACGGTTATCACGGTAAATAAATAATCTTGTTTATTTTTAACACAATATTGCTTTTTCGCGAAATATGTACTATAATGAGAAAATAATCTGGGTTTTTGACAAAGGGAGGCGGATAAATTGAAGCAGATATACGAAGAGCACCTGCATAAGGACTCGAGTTTTCCCTTCTTTTTTCACCTTGATCTCCTCGAGTCGGGACACATTTTCAGGATCCATTGGCACGAAAGTGTAGAAATACTTTGCTTTACCGAGGGCGAAGCGCAGGTATCCTCCGACTACGACCACGCCGTTTACCGCGCGGGTGATACCGCCGTTATCAACTCGGGATGTCTGCACACGATACTCCCTACCACGCCTCAGTGCCGTTACTACTGCCTGATCGTGGACAAGTCGGTAAGCGATTCCCTCGGAATAGACGTTGAAAAGACCCTTTTCGAGCTGAAGATCTGCGACCCCGCCGTGGTTGAAGGCATCAAGGGCATTGCCGACGGCTTTAACGAAACAGACCGTTACGCAAAAATTGCCCTCAAGCTGAAAATAATGTCCTTCTTCACCGAGCTGACCCGCAACCACTCGAAGAGTGCCGCCGCAAGCCGCAGTGACAGGCAGAACAAGAAGCCCGATCTTGCCCGACGCGTGGTGAAATACATCAACGAAAACTACGCTCTGCCCCTGACGACGGACAGCATCTGTGAGGCGCTCGGCTTCAGCAAATACTACGTCTGCCACTGCTTCAGAGAGGTCACAGGACAGACGGTTACGGATTATATCAACTACCGCCGCTGCTCCAACGCGCGA
Organism: Clostridia bacterium; assembly: GCA_017467405.1. Classification (GTDB taxonomy): domain Bacteria; phylum Bacillota; class Clostridia; order Oscillospirales; family Acutalibacteraceae; genus RGIG1913. The sequence goes on along the minus strand of JAFTSH010000001.1, from coordinate 48,573 downwards.
AGACTCCTGACCGCAGGTGCCTGCAACGTAACTGAAGCGGCCGAAAAATGCGGGTTTTCAAACCTTTCCTACTTTTCGAAGATCTACAAACGTTGTCTCGGCGTACTCCCCTCGGAGGACGTCAAAAAATAGATCCACCCCTTACGGTGTCAAAAACGCACGCACGGTGCGCGCACGAGCCTTCACACGGGACGATCCGGCAAAAACGATCTCCCGGCCGTTGACTCTGACGCAAACCTCGTCTGTAATCAAGACGGATCAACAAAGACCCGCGTCCTTATCTTTTGCGCAACCAAAGCGAGCGTCAATATTATAAAAGGAGAATCCCATATGAAAAGCCTTCGCAAGTCCGTTTCCCGCATACTCGCATTCACTTTGGCGCTCTGCCTCGTGCTCCTTACAGGCTGCGGCTCATCATCCGAAGGAGGCGTTTCTTCAGTGACGTCACAAAACACACCTGCATCGTCCGAGGCGATCCCGGAAGTTTCCTCTGCTGCAACCTCCTCCGAGGAACCGATCTCCGAAACCAGCAAAATAACGACCTATACCCGCGTTCTCGGCCGTCATACCCCCTCCTCCTCAGGAATAGGCCTCGCCCTTTCCTGGACGAATTCCGGAATTGAGTTCACCTTTGAGGGCACCGCGGCCTACGCCGACATTATATCGACCGGCGGAAATACCCTGATGGGAGTTTTCGTTGACGGCGAAAAGACACATTCCTCAACCTTCGTCGCAAACGCATCGGTGATGACCACCCAAACCCTCGTCAAGGATCTTCCCGAGGGAACCCACACCGTAAAGCTTCTCAAGCTCACCGAGACCAAGGTTTCGCTCGTCAGCATATCAAAGATAAAGGTCGACGGCAGCGGAATCCGCCCCGCCGAGGCCAAGAAGAGAAGCATTGAGGTGATAGGCGACTCCATCACCTGCGCTTTCGGTTCTCTCGCACCCGCCGCATCGGCCCCCTTCAAGAACGAGGAAGAGGACGGCTCCCTTTCCTACGCCTTCCTCGCGGCACAGCATTTTGACGCCGACGTTAACTTCATAAGCCGCAGCGGAATCGGCGTTGCATACAACAACGGCGGAGATCAGAACGATCTGATGCCCGACGTCTACAAAAGCACCATGTACTTTGCCGAAAACACCAAGACTGTCTGGAGCGAGTCGGCTGCCTACAAGCCCAATGACGTCGTCGTTATAAACCTCGGCGCAAACGACGCTCACCACGTTCCGAACAACGCCGCACGTACCGAGGAATTCACGAACGCCTTCATCGGTCTGATGAAAAACGCCCGTGAGTACAACCCCGACGCCTACATAATCGTCTGCTACGGCACAATCCGTTACCAGATACAGAGCATCGTTTCGGCCGCTGTCGATAAATACAAGGCTGAAACAAAGGACAAAAAGGCCACCTTCTTCTCCTTCGGAATCGATCACGGAACGGTTGCCGGCGGTACCCTTGCAGGACATCCCTCACCCATCGTCCAAGAAATGATGGCCGAAAAGCTCATTGACGAGATTGAAAAGGTCACCGGCTGGAACTGATTTCAATTAAATAAGCTCAAAAAAATCTCATCGCTGAACGCGATGAGATTTTTGTTTCGTATATTTTTTGATCAGTCGGGACGGATGACCGAAGGGATAAGCCGGCAGATGACAGCCGAGACGACCTGCCAGAGAATTGCGTAAAGCACGTTTCCGGACCAGCCCATCCATATCATAGCGCCCGAAATAAGTATTCCGAGTATCATTGCCGTAACCGTCATTACCGCGGCCGACTTTTCGGCCGCGAGGAGTCTGCGGCAGGCAAGCAGAGCCATCAGTCTCGAGTAAAGCGTACCGCCGTTGACGAGCAAAGCGTCTCCCTTTTGGGTAGGCTTTGTATAGTCAGCATAGACGCAGCGCGCCGTCTGATCCATCATTCCGATCGCCTGCACCGGAATCTCGTAGCACTGTGAAACGAGCTCGGGAGTGACGTTCTGGTCGCAGGAGCTGACGAGTAATCTCATACCCCTCTTTACGGCGGCTCTGAGTCTTATTCCCGCCCTTTCGTCCGAAAGATAGCGCAGGACAAAGACCGCCGAAAGCTCACCCTCGCAGGAGAGATAAAGCAGATGCTTGTCGCCCTCGCAAAGCTCGTTTTCGGTGCGGGGATCAAGCACCCTCACACCGTGGTTCTTCAAAAGCAGGCTGTTTCCAACCAGCACGCGGTCGTTGTTTACCCAGCCCGAAACGCCCATTCCTGCCTCGAAAACGAGGCTGTCAACCTCGGGAAGCATTCCGTTTTTTCCCGAAATTACCGTTTCGAAAACGGGAGCAAGGGGACCGCCCGCATTGATGGCGACGCCTGCGGCCGAAAGCAGCACGTCGTCGATCGGCTTTGAGCCGTAGACCTTGACCGAGCAAAGCTGTACCGTTCCCTTGGGGAAGAGCTCCGCGGCGTCGACCGCGAGTATATCGGGTGAGGAGAAAAGCTCGGCGGCCTCATAGCCCGCTAGCATCGCACCGTGCTTTTCGAGCGAGCGCGAGGTGCGCGCAAGGGGCGCACTGCCCGACATCAGAGCGGCAAAAGGCGATGCGAAAAGCACCATCCATGTGACCGACGAGAGTATCCAGGCCGCAGAGCTCTCGTGATTGCCGAGAAATACCGTCAGAAGTATGGCGGCGGCAGCCGCGGGAAGGATCACCCACGCGGATTTTTCCGCAGGGGGATCGGTGGGACATCCGTCGTACGAATAGGACAGGAAGTTCTGAAGGTCGGTCGCCTCGCAGTCACACGAAACGGTGGGAGGCGCGACCGAAATTCCCCTTCCGAAAAGCTCGGCGTCCTTTTCCGACGCCAGAGCGGCGTATTTCTTGCTCTTGCGGTTTGCGATCAGTCTGAAATTGCGGTTGATGCGTTTAAGCATCGACAGCTTGCCGATTATGTTAAATATCAGCGCAACGCCGAAGGCACCGACGAGAAGCTCCGATTTCTGCGAATTGAACTGCTCGGGCATCACGGCGAAAAGCACCGTCTGCGCCGCGGTAAGCAGCGCGGCAAGACCCACGGGTGAATCAACGTCGGGCTTAAAGCGGATCAGCGCACCGAGCCCTCCGAATATCGAAGAGGCGTTTACCAGCACGGTACAGACGAAAAGTATTCCGACCACGCAGATGAAAACTCCGGGGTTGCCTTCGGGAGAGAAGAGCTCTCCGAGCTTGCCCATTCTGCCCAGCACCGTCACCGCAAGCATCAGCAGGGTAAAGAGTGCCGTCAGCCACAGGCTGCGCTTCTGAATTCTTATGCGCAAAAGAAGGTCGTATTTGATCTTTTTGGCGTCGTCGTAGCTTCTGTAATCCTCGTCACCCTCGCCGTCGGACTCTTCGATCTCCTCGTAATCCTCGGTAACGGAATCGGCAAGGACGAACTCGCGCACCTTCTTGCGACGGCTGTCGGCAAGCTCGCTCCTCAGCTCGGCCTCCTTGTCGGGGGCGGAGGGCACGTAGCCGCTGAAGGTCTGCTGGCCGGGAATATTTTCGGTCCCGGGTCCTGCGACGGGGATCTGAATACTCACGTGGGTCTCCTTGAGCTCCGCTGCGTGTATCGTTTCCCCTTCCCTTTCGGGAAGCGCGCCTGTATTCGTCTTTATCACGGGTGCGGCGTGTATCGTGTCTCCGCTGTACTGCGGTGCACCGAAGCCGCCGTCGAAGGAATTCTCCTTTTTGATCTGCTCCAGAAGCGTACCCTTTCTGACAGGCTCGGCAATTTTCACGTCCTCCGGCTCGGGCGAAAGGTTCTCCGCCTTATGAACGGTATTGCTTTCAGCCGCCTCGTCCTCGAGCCTTTTGCGCTCGAAGGGGCTCGGCTTTGAAACCGCCTCGGCAGGCAAAGTGACCGAAAAGCTTTTTACCTTGGCCGCTCTGTCAAGAGTATGGGAAACCTCGGGTACGGCCTCGGGCTCTGCCGCGGGCTTTTTCACGGGGGTATCGGAAAGTATTCCTTCCTGCGGCTCCGCCTTCTTCACGGAAGGCGGCGTCGGCTCCTTATCCTTTCCCTGATCGGAGGAAGCAAAGCCGAAGGAATAGGATGAGTTTGACGAACGCAGCGCTTTTGCTTCGTTCAGAATATCGTCAAGAGAAAAATCAGCCATATGTACTCTCCTTCCGTAAGATCAGCGGCGAGACGAGATCTCGGCCATAAGTATTCCCGCGGCTACCGCGGCGTTGAGGGAATTGACCCTTCCCTTCATGGGTATCGAAACGGTAAAGTCGCATTTCTCGCGCATCAGACGGCTGATTCCCCGTCCCTCGCTGCCTATTATGAGTGCAACTCCTCCGCTGAAATCCTGCTTTTTGAAATCCGTGCCCTGCATATCAGCACCGTAGAGCCAGACGCCGCGCTTTTTGAGCTCCTCGGCGGTAGAGGCGAGGTTGGACACCCTCGCAACGGGCATATACTCAAGCGCACCCGAGGAGGATTTTGCGACGGCAGAGGTCAGGGAGGCACTGCGGCGCTTGGGAATTATTATCCCGTGCACGCCCGTCGCCTCGGCGGTACGTATTATCGCACCGAGGTTGTGGGGATCCTCCACCTCGTCGAGCAGAAGGATAAAGGGGGCTTCGCCGCGCCGTTCGGCAAGAGCAAAAATATCGTCGACGTCGGCGTATTCCCTCGCGGCGCACATGAGCACGACGCCCTGATGATTGCCGCCTCCTGCCAGATGGTCGAGCTTTGCGGGGCTGACCTCCTTGACGGTGACTCCCCTGTCACGGCAAAGCGCAATGATCTGTCCGACAGAGCCGTTGCGTTCGCCCGACGCCACCAGAAGAGAATCGGCGGGACGGCCGCTGCGAAGCGCCTCCAATACCGAATTTCGCCCGAAGACCGCATCGGGAGAGGGTCTGTTCATTTCATCTGTCAATTCGATCACCGCTTTATCCTGAAAAATGTCGTAGTTTGTTACAGTTGGTTTTATTATATCACACAATACCTCAAAAGGGAATAAGCAAAAGCCGCCAAATCGAAAATTTGACGGCTTTAGTTTCAGTTTTTTACACAAAACGGCCTTGAAGTATCATTCCATGCCGAGCTGTTCCTTGGTTGCGACGTACATCTCGTCATATCTGAGGACGTATTCCTCTTCACGGGATTCACCGACAATATGAAGAGTCACGAAGCTGAGGTGGAAATCGTCCCAGTCCTCACCGAGAATATCCTTATTGTAACCCATTTTGAGGGTTGAGAAGGGGATGCGCACGGTATTCCAGCCATTCTTCAGCCCGCCCTGCGTGCCGTTGTTGATGTCGTTGTAGCCAAAGCCTATGCAGGCCTTATGGGGAGCGTAGTCCTCGACGCGGCATTGCCAATTCGTTCCACAAAGCTCGGTATCGCTGATAAAGAGCTTAAAGCAGAGGACGTCCCTCTCGCGATCGATGGGAATGGGTCTGCAACCGACGCACACCCTGAAATCCTCGTGCTCGCGGTGTCCGTGGATCATTACCGAGGACTCACCGAAGGTCTTCTCCTCGAAATCAAAGCTGCTGTTATACCACTCGGACAAGCACACGCCGTCAAGGGCGGTGCAGTCGCAGGTGGAGATCCATCTTCCGCCGTTCGGTGCCTCGGGGCAGACGTAGTCGGAGGAGTAGGTCACGAACCTCGGGGATGCTATCTTGAGCTCAAGTCCCGGCTCGGGGAAGCACATCATTCGCAGGCAGGTAAGATGGGAATAGTTGACCTTGAGATCGGTGGTGTACCAGGTATTCGTAGTATTGAAGCAAAGCTCCAGCTCGTGCCAGCCGCTTCCCGCAAAGGTATGCTGCAACGTCCAGCCGGGGCCGTTACCCTCTGCGAAGGATATCCACAGGGTAGCGCTTCCCTTCTGGGGATTGGGATGTACCATATCGTGATCGCAGTGGATAAGATCAATATCATTGACCCACACCATCAGCTTGACGCTCTGGCGAAGCTTGTCGGTCACGGCGAACTCAAACATATCTCCCGTATCAAGGAAATCGTGTCTGCCCGTCTTATCGAATTTGAAGGACGTGCCCTCGCCGAAGGGCGTCATACAGGGCGTGGGCTTAACTCCCGTGTCCTTCCAATTCGGGGTCGGAACGAAAGCCTCGGTAAGCGGACGCTCGTCTACTCTGATGCCTGCCGCCGTATAATCGGTGTACGAGCCTTTGTAGGGTGAAAATGCCATAATATATGCCTCCTCAAGCCGACCTTGCCGTCGGCTCAAAATTCAACAGCTAATCCCTTCGCAGGGTATCGCGTTCCCTTCGGACGGCCTTTTCTTTTTGATAACCAGCACCGCGATGACTGCCGCACCGATCACCAGCAAAACGGCCGTTCTTTTTAAGCACCCTGTCATCTCCCGATGTTCTTTTGGTCGATTTTAGCACACGGATATCCAAATTACAACCGTTTTTTCATACTTTCTCAAATTAAAAACAAGACCGCGCGGCAGCCGGAAAACGCTGTCTTGCGGTCTTGAAATTCATTTGTCAGAACAGGACCACCGTCAGGATTGCCTGTCCTTCTTTTTTCTGTCCTTTACAAAAACGACAGTTATAACGGTTGCCGCCGCGGCTATTACCGCACCCGATGCGATAAGCATGACAACTGCGGCAGCAGAAAGCTTGTTTTTACCCTTTGCGCCGGTGTCCGAAGAAAGGCTTTCAGACGAAACGGCGGTACTTGCCGTGTCAGAGCTGAGGTTACTGCCGACACCGGCATCGGACGAAACGATGGACGATTCCTCGCTTACCTGTGAAGAGCTCATCTCCTCAGATGAAACCGGAGCTTCCGAACTCACGGGTACCGACGAAACGGGCTTTGACGAAGCAACATTGCTGGTCTGCAGTGCGAGGTCTGCTTTTTCGAGATCGGAGGCCTTTGCAACATACATGTTGTCGTACTTGATTATGTAGTTCTGGCTGTCGGTGGTTCCGGTGCCTCTTACATAGAACATCATCTGTGTAAGGATCAAATCATTCGAGAAAGTACCGTAGCCGGTGCCTATCCTTACCGATGTCTCCTTAAAGGGAATACGTATATGGTTCCACCCTGCCTTCAAAGAAGTCGGCCTGCCCAGGCTGTCAACAGCGTTTGTCGACACCTGCGTATAGCTTGCAGAATAGTGTGCAGCCTGCGCATTGTGTTCAAACCGTATCTCCCAGTGTGTGCCTACAAGCGAAAGATTGCTCAGATATAGATCAAAGCACAGCACATCCTCGTTGTAATATACCTGAACATCGTTGACACCTATGCACATACGGTGATCGACGTTCTCGTTATGGCCGGTGATGGCGACCGATGATGATCCCTGTTTCTTGTCATTCTGATCAAAGTATGAGCCGTACCATTCGGTAAGATTGGCACCGTCAAGGGCATCATAGTCGAGGGTGGATATCCACCTGCCATTATGGGGTGCGGTCGGCTTTTTGTAATTGGGGTTGGAGTAGGTAACAAGACGCATTTCATCAAAGGTAAGCGAAAGTCCCGCCTTGGTGTTCGCCCAAATCGAAAGTCCGGTTATATGGTTGTAGTTTATGTTTTTCAGCGAATTGTAATTGTTGTTGTGGCAGAGGAAGGACAGCTCGATCTCATGCCAGCCGCTACCGTAAAAAGTATGCTGCCAAGTGTGACCGGTCGAGCCGCTTGTAAGCAATGTGATGTACAAAGTACCGCTGCCGGTCTGCGGGGTTGAGTAAACAGCATCATGATCGCACACGAGCAGGTCGATGTCGTTCACATAGACCCACATCTTTATTGTCTGCTTAAACTTGTTCGTCACAGCAAAATCAAAGGAGCCCTTAGGAACATTGACAACGGTGAGATGACTGTTGTTTGACGAGGTAGAATTGGTAAGGGCCTTGCCTTTTTTGGCAACAGAGGTGATCGACCCGGTTTTCTGATTAGTCATATCATCAAATGTAAGAATAGTCTTTTCGGTCGCCTTGAGGTTCTTGTCGAGGTAGTAGGAATAGGAGGACTTATCGAACTGATCAAGTCCGGAAGCACCCACCGGCACAGCGAACATCAGTGAAGCCAAAACAAAGGCGAGCAGCACAACCGCTGTCTTTTTGAAAACTTCCATTAAACACACTCCTTGCTTTGATCTGTTGATCATACATGGAATTTTAGCACACTGAAATAATGATTACAATATTTTTTTTGCAATTTGTTGCATTATATAAAGACCCGCGAAGTTTCTTCGCGGGTCCGAGATCATTATTTCTTCTTTTTTGAAACAAGAACGATGACAACAACGACCGCTACCGCAACGACTGCGACGACGATGCCGATGACAAGGCCCATTCCGGAGCCGCCGTTATCTTCGTCGGACGAATCAGACGAAATGATGGTTTCGCTTTCGGCGACCGAACTGCTCTGTGTCACAGGTTTCTCCTTGCCGAGAAGAACATCGGTTTTGGCAACATACATATTGTCGTACTTGATGACGTAGTTTTCCTTGTCCGTCTCGCCCGTTCCCTGAACGTAAAAGACCATCTGGGTGAGAACGAGGTTTTTGTCGGCAAACTTTTCGGTGTACGCTTCGCCGATGTTTACCCTCGTGTTCCTGAGGGGGATGCGTATATGGTTCCAGCCCGCCTTAAGCGAGGTCGGCTTTCCGTTTTCGTCGTACGTCTTGGAGAGTATCGCGGAAAAATCGGCCGCGTAGTGAGCTGCCTGAGCGTTGTGTTCAAACCGCATCTCCCAATGTGTGCCGACCAGCTTCAGATCGCTGAGATAAAGATCAAAACAGAGGGAGTCCTCAAGATAGTTTACCGGAACGTCCTTTACACCGATGCATACGCGGTGGTCAACGTTCTCCTTGTGTCCCGTAATGGCAAGAGAGGAGGAGCCCTGCGTCTTATCCTCGAGATCAAAATAGGAGCCGTACCACTCGGTGAGGTTTGCGCCATCGAGTGCGTCGTAGTCCAAAGTCGAGATCCATCTTCCGCCGTGGGGAGCCTCGGGCTCCTTGTAGTTGGGGTTGGAATAGGTCACGAGGCGCATATCGTCAAAGCGGAGCTCGAGTCCTGCCTTGGCGGAGCACCACGCGGTGAGACCGTTGAAGCAATCGTAGTTAATGTTGTCCAAGCTGTCGTACGAAACGTTGTGGCAGAAGAAGGAAAGCTCGATCTCGTGCCAGCCGCTTCCGTAGAAGGTGTGCTGCCAGTTATGAGCCGTACCGCCCTTTGACTGGAAGGCGATGTGCAGCGTTCCGCTGCCGTCCTGCGGATGATCATAAACCGAGTCGTGGTCACAGACCATCAGATCTATGTCGTTGACGTATACCCACATCTTGATCGTCTGCTTGAACTTGTCGCTGATGGCAAATTCAAAGCTGTTCTGAGGAACGTTGATAACACTGAGATGACCGTTATCTCCGGGCGAGGAAACGGTAAGCGCATTGCCCTTCTTTCCCTTGTTGGTAATGGATCCGACCGTCTGGTTGGTCATGTCGTCAAAGGTAAGAATGGTCTGTTCGGTCATCTTGAGATTATCGTCAAGATACATCGACTGAGAGGACTTATCGAATTCGTTAAGGCCGCCCTTGGCTGCAGCGGCGGGAAGAGCGCAGACTGCTACCGTTGCGATAAGCGCAATAACCGCAATTGATTTTTTAAGCAAGCTCACACAAGACAACTCCTTATTTTATATGTCCTACCGATTTTATCACATTCTTCCGCAAAAAACAACAGATAACGCTAAATACGACGCAAAATCTTCACACCATCGCGCCGAGAGTAAGTATTCCTGCGTTATCTCGGTAGATACGGTCAAACTGCTCAAGCGGCAGCGGACTCACCCCTCTGCCCACCTCGATGGTATATCCGGGGCGGTTATAGGTCTGAATAAACCAATCCTTATACCCTGCAAAGCCGGAGGCGTAAGGGGTCTCCTCTACCGAATATCCGCTGACCGCCGAGAACATCCTCGCGATCTCGTAGCTTCTGTCCGGCTCGTAGTCGAGATATTTCCAATAAATAATCTCACCCTGACTGTGATAGGAAAGGGTAAGGGAAAAGTTATTCTCTCTTGTGTATCTCTCCATTGCGCGGCTTTCGGGAGCGGAAAGCGGTCTTTCTCCGACGTAGTCCCTCGGCGCGGGACGGGTAAAGCCCTGCGAAAACTTGATCTCCCTCGCCCGCTCCCAATTTGCTGGATAGTTCAGGTTCAGATCCGTGCCGTCGATGTTGGCCTTCCAGCCGTTGACGAAAGGAATTGAGGGGAACTGCGCCGCTATTCTCGCCGCGCGCTCGTAGGGCTCACTTCCGGGAGTAAACCATCCCGTAACGAGATCCACCCCATCGGGGTTTACCATGGGGATGAAATTTACCGTGCTTCTCGAAAGCAGGGTGGCCGCCGACACGCCGTATATTTCTCTTCCTCGTGCGTACGCCTTGCAAAGCTGTTCAAGATATCTGAGAAGCACGGGCGTGGTTATCCACTCGTTGGCGTGGTGCGAAGCGTTATACATAACGCTGTTGCTTCCGTTTCCGACGCTTATGCTGTAAAGCTCCCTGCCCAGCACGCTCCTGCCGATACTCCCCTGCCTGAGGAAGGGATAACGCTTTACGAGACCCGTCAGCGAAAGCTGGAGCGCCTTATACGTAAAGGGTATATCGGTCGGGACGACGTCAAAGCCGTAGGGCACCGTCAACAGATCGCCTATCTGAAGATTTTCGGGACTCTTCTGCGGGTTTGCGGCCGCGATGGCCCACTCGCTCGTGCCGTAGATACGGGCTATTCTCCAGAAGGTATCCCCCGAAGCCACGCGCCTTTCGGTATATCCCGTAAGGTACGGCATCAGGGCTCCCCACGTGGCGGGGCCTACGATCCCGTCGGGCGAAAGCCCGTAGTCCTGCTGAAATCTGATCACCGCCGCGGCGGTGGCGGGCCCGAATATCCCGTCGGGGCGTCCGGGAAGATATCCGAGCCTCTGCAGGGCGAGCTGCAAAAGCCTTACCTCCTCGCCCCTGCTTCCTTCTCTGATGGTATTCATTGCAGCATCTCCTTTCACAAATATATATTCGTAACCCGCCGCAAACTTACCGAATAATATGTTAGCGAGAAAAAAAGGAGGCATTTCACATGAAAAACATCTTTTATCCGCGTTATTTTGCAGGAGCCACCACCCCCTCCGGCTTTGACTCGCGTTTTTCCGAGCTATACGATACCGAAAAAGGAGAGCTTTGCTACATACTCAAGGGCGGCCCAGGTACGGGAAAATCCACCCTGATGAAGCGGCTTTGCGCCGAGGGCAGTACGTCGGGTGATTCCCCCGAGGTATTTCTCTGCTCCTCGGATCCCGACTCCCTCGACGCCGTAAGATTTCCACGCTCGGGCACCGTAATTGCCGACGGCACCGCTCCGCACGTCATGGAGCCGACCGCACCGGGCATCTCGGAACAGCTCGTAAACCTCGGCGAATACTTTGACCTTGGAATACTTGCAAGCGAAAGAGAAAATATTCTCTCCCTGATGCGCGAAAACGCACTACTGCACGCCAGAGTGCGCCGTTACGTCACGGCGGCGGGAACGCTTCTTGACGATATATTCACCCTGCGGTCGGCCGCTACCGACACCTCCAAGGCAGCCCTCTTCGGTGACGGACTTGCCGCCCGTCTGCTCCGACCCGAAAACAAAAAGGGACGCGCCGTAACGCGCTATCTCACCGCCGTTACTCCGAAGGGCGTCCTCTTTCTCGCCGACACGGTATCCCACGTCTGCCCCGACGCGGTAATCATCGACGACCCCTGCGGCGCCGCCTCCTCGGTGCTTCTTGAGGCGGTCGCCAAAAGGGCTCTCTCGTTTGGCTGTGACGTCATCCTCTGCCCCTCTCCCTTTTCTTCAAAATTCAGACTCGAGCAGGTCATCGTCCCCTCGCAGAGAAAAGCCTTTACGGTCAGCGACCGCTACCGTAGGATCACCAGCGAACGCCGCACGCTCCACGCCGCACGCTTCACGAAGGAGCGCGAGCTTATCCCCCACAGAAGCCGCATAGACTTCGACCGAAAGACCGCCGCACGGCTGCTCTCGACCGCCTCGGACATTCTGGGTCAGGCCAACGCCGTCCATCGCGAGCTCGAAAAATACTATATTGCGGCGATGGATTTCAGCAAAAACGAAAAATTCTTCGAGGCGATACGCAAGCGCATCATACTGTCGCCCGGAAGGGAATAAAAACTCCGTACAAAAACAAGAAAGCCGTTAAAAAAGGTTGATTGCACCCCCTGTATCTGGTATAATAATAAAAAGCGCTCTTCGCCGGTTCTCAGGCGATGACGAGGAACGCCGACAGGAGGGACCGCAATGTCCGATCACACCGTCAGCCCCGACAGCGTCGTAGTTTACGAATATAATTCAGGCCGAAAGCCCTCGGCAGAGCCCCATCTGCACAGGAGCTTTGAATTCTTTATGGTCAGAAAGGGCAGTGCGCTCGTCACGGCGGGTGACGAAACGCGGATGCTCTTTGTGGGGGACGCCATGCTCACGCCCCCCAACCGCGAGCATTCGATGACCTGCATCGGCGAGTGCGAGTACGAGTCCTGTCTTTTCTCGCCCGACCTCGTGCCGTTGTTCGTAAAGGAGCTTCGCGCCGCCTCGCCCGAAAGCTGCTTTTTCCGTCCGCGACGCACCGTCGAATTCGTGTCGGAGGAGGATAACACCTACCTCACGGTCGGCTTTCTGTACTCGCTGTGCGGAATGTTCTTTGACGCCGTGCGCTTTACGAGAGGCTCCGAGCCGCAGGGTCTGCCCCTGATAAACAGGGTGCTGAAATATATCGAGGACAACTACACCTCGTCGGTCTCCCTTTCTGCGGCGGCCGAAAAATTCGGCGTAGAGTACAAATATCTTTCGGCGTACTTCAAAAAGAATACCGGCATGACCTTTAACGAGTACGTTGCGTCCTGCCGCATCAACCGTGCGAAATATCTGCTTGCCGGCACCAAAACCCCGATCGCCGACATAGCCGCCGACTGCGGATACGACACCTTCCGCTCCTTTGACCGCAACTTCCTCAAGCTGTGTTCGATGAGGCCGAGGGATTACCGCGCGATGAAACAGCCGTAAATTTGCTCCGGAGGAAATTTTCCTCCGGATTTTTGCGTGAATATGCGTTTTTTTCTGTCATATAGGGTGAAAGGGAGAAGGTGACGAAATGAAGGACAGCGAAATAATAGAGCTTTGCTTCGCCCGGGATGAGCAGGCTCTTTATAAAGCCAAAGAATGCTACGGCGCTCTGGTGCGTAAGATCTCGTCAAACGTTCTCGAGGACGACCGCGACAGCGAGGAATGCGAAAACGAGGTATGGCTGACGCTTTGGCGGTCGGTGCCGCCTCTGCGTCCGCAGAATCTCCGTGCGTGGCTCTGCCGCTGTGCACGAAACGCCGCCCTCAACGTCCGCGCCCAAGACTCCGCCGCAAAAAGGTCGGCCCGTCTGTCCGAGCTGTCGGCCGAGCTTTCCGAGTGCCTTCCTTCGAGCGAAGACACCGCAGACACGGCCGAAAGCCGCGAGCTGGCAAGACTGCTCTCGCAATTTCTGGCCGACTGCAAAAAGGAAAGCCGCATCATTTTCGTCCGCCGATATTGGTTCTGTGATACCGTGCCGCAGATCGCAAAGCTTCTCGGAAAAACGGTACGCAGCGTCGAAAGCTCCCTTTACCGCACCCGCCGCGAACTGCGGGATTTTCTGAAGAAAGAAGGTTTTGAGCCTTGAATGACAAAAACAACCTCCCGGGACAGGAGCTTTTTGAGGCCGTCGGACAGCTCGACGACCGATTTATAAAGGAAGCCGCCGCACCCGAAAGCACCCGCAAAGCCTCCAAAAAAATAATACCCTTCGCGTCCTTGGTCGCGGTTGCGGCCGCCGTGGCGCTTCTGGTTTCCCCCTTCGGACAAAACGGCCTTCGCTATCTAGGCCTGATCGGTGAGCCAGATTCGGGCAACGGACAGACCGACAGCCCGTCCTCTTACGGCAGCACCGACGAATACTACGTCAATTCAACCGAGCTTGATTACGTTATTCTGCGCCCCTGGAGCGAGCTTTCCGACGTTGAACGCTGGAGCTCATTTACCCTCTCGGGAGAAGAATACATCCGCCACTTCATCTCCGACTCCCCGCTCGACCCCTCGCTCATAGGAAAAAGCAAAGGCGAGGTCACCCTTGTGGGGTATGACGAGATCACCAATGAAAAGCACACAACAACGGCCGAAATCTTTGAGATCAGAAACATCTCGCCATCCTGCGCCCTTGCGGTGCTCTACTCCGACGGAATCTACCGCACCTACGCTCTCGACCGCTATGCCCCCGATACCCTTGGGCAGATGGTAGGGGATCTCGGTCTCAAACACTATCTTGAGGTCGGCAATGCTTACTGCTCCTACATGACCGACAACGCCTGGGTGACCGAAACCTACTCGGGTCTTAAGGTCGGCGACCTGCTCGACGTCTTTAACGAGTACGCCGCCGCAGAATGTCAAATGGGGGAACAGGCGTTTAACAAAAAGCTTATCAATTGGTACGGTATCTCGGTCACGATAGAGGAGCTGGGACACAGAAACATCTCAGTGGCCTTTACAAAGGACGGATATATCCAAACCAACATCATGGATTTCGGCAAGCTGTTCTACGTCGGGGAGGAAAAGGTAAAAGCCTTTTTTGAGCATATCAAAAATAACTGCGAGCTCAAGATCGAGCGCCGTCCCGTAAACACCGGAGGCGACGTCGGAGAGCCCGTTCAGGACGGTTATACCGAGCCCTTCTACGGCGCCGCCTCGTCTGCCTATACCGGCCCGAACTGACGAATCGCAATTCTGCTGAAAATCACAAATCACAAGCCGCCTTAAAAAAGGCGGCTTATTTGTTTGCAAAAACCGTAATATCTCCCGCAAAGGGAATATCCCGTAAAATCCACGGGATAATAACTAAAAAGCCTGTAAGCGAACAAAAACGGAGGAATTTATATGGCAAGATTTACACTTCCAAGGGACATATACCACGGCAAGGGCTCACTCGAACGGCTGAAGGAGCTCGGCGGAAAGCGCGCCATGGTCTGCACCAGCGGCCACGCCATGCGCAATTTCGGTTTTCTTGATCGGGTGACCTCTTTTCTCGAGGAGGGCGGAATGGAGGTGCGCGTCTTCGACGGCATAGAGCCCGACCCGTCGGTAAACACCGTTATGCGCGGTGCAGAGGAAATGCTTCGCTTTGAGCCCGATTGGATCGTCGCGGTGGGCGGCGGCTCCCCCATTGACGCCGCAAAGGCAATGTGGGTAAAATACGAATACCCCGACATAACCTTTGAGGATATGTGCAAGGTATTCGGAATGCCCAAGCTGCGCAAAAAGGCGCGCTTCTGCGCCATCCCCTCTACCTCGGGCACCGCAACCGAGGTTACCGCATTCGCGGTCATCACCGATCCCTCAAAGGGCATAAAATACCCCCTCGCCGACTACGAGATAACCCCCGATATTGCGATAGTCGATCCCGACCTCGCCGAAACCATGCCGCAAAAGCTGGTCGCTCACACGGGAATGGACGCACTCGCCCATTCGATCGAAGCGTACGTCTCAACGGCTCACACCCCCTTTACCGATCCGCCTGCGGTCTTCGCCATCAGAATGATACAGCGCGACCTCGTGGGCTCGTACGACGGGGATATGAAAAAACGCGCCGATATGCACAGCGCGCAGTGTCTTGCAGGAATGGCCTTTACCAACGCCCTGCTCGGAATAGTTCATTCGATGGCGCATAAAACCGGTACCGTCTTTGCCGATCTCGGTGCGCATATTATCCACGGTGCCGCCAACGCTATGTATCTCCCGAAGGTCATCGCCTACAACTCAAAAGAGCCCTTTGCCCTCGCACGTTACGCCGAGATAGCGGATTTTATGAACCTGCCCGGAAACACCCCGCAGGCAAAGGTCAAGCAACTCATTTCGTGGATCAGAGAAACGACGGTGCGGCTTAACATTCCCCTCTGCATCAGGGAATACGGTGCCGACGCACTGCCCGCAAAGCAGGGCTTCGTCCCCGAAAAGGTGTTTTTGGAACGCCTGCCGGCGATTGCCGAAAACGCACTCGCCGACGCCTGCACCGGCTCCAACCCCCGAAAGCCTACCAAGGAGGACATGGAGCGTCTTCTCAGATGCTGTTACTACGATACCGAGGTGGATTTCTGATCCCGTGCGCCGCTCGGACACGCACACTACGGTACCTCTTCACTCTTCACTATTACCTCTTACTTCAAAAAAGGACCCCCGACCAAACGGTCGGGGGCAGCTGTTAACAGCTTATTAAAGGAGAAAGGAGATTATCTTGCTTTCTTACCGAAGTAAACGGTAACGGATGCTGCCATAGCGGCGAGGAGGATAGCAACAACGATCATTGCGACGTCAACTGCATCTCCGGTTCCGGAGCCGATTCCCCAACCTGCGTCTGCCTCGGCCTGACCCTTTACGAGTCTGGCGCAAGCAACTGCGAAGCTGTAAGAGCCGGTGGTTTTGTGATCCTCGAAGATTACCTCGGCGATGGTCTTACCGTCAGAGTTCATATTAGTTCTGTGGTCGAAGTCACCGGTATCGGGCAGCCAGAAGGTAACGTTGTTCCAGCCGGTCTGCCAGGTGATCTTGCTTCCGGCAGTTCCCGAAAGAGCAGAGGTCATCTGATAGGTCCAGTTGCTGAGACCGCCGGTGTTCTTGCCCTCTTCGCAGAAACGTGCAACGAAGGTAGTGCCGACCTTGGTGGCATCGGAGATCCAGATCCACATATTGAGGCCGTAGCCCTTGAGAGCATGGGTCTGTGCGCTGTTAAGGGAGGTAGCGGGAGCGCTCCAATCGGGATTGACGACGGGAACCTTAAAGCCGGTCTGCTGTGCAGCGTCGGTTACCATGTAGGCATCCTCGGAGGGAACGCCTGCGGTACCGCCCTTAAGGGTGGAGGTCTTGACAACGCTCATGTTTGCAGAACCAACAGCGACCATATCCTCGACCTTCTTGTCTACGTTGGCCGAAACGACGGTGATACCGCTCTTGTTGGAATCCTTCTCGGGAACCTTGTTAGCGTCGGCAGCGTAGTCCTTGTGGCAAAGAACGAGGTCTGCTACGGCGTAGGTGTACTTGGTGCAATTGGAGAACTGATCCTCATGGAAAGAAATACCGGTGATGGTCTTTTCACGCTGCATAGCAGCAAGACCTTCCTTCTGGAGACCGTTGTCGGACTCTTTTGTCTTGGTAAACTTGTCAAGCGTAAGAACGATGTGGTTCCAACCTTCCTTAAGATCCTTAAGAATGTATCTGTACGGCCAATACTCAACACTGTTATTTTCGTTTGCCTTGGTCTCATATCCGGCACCGTAGATCTGTATGATAAGAATATTTGATGTTCCCTCGTAATACAGCCATGCATCGAATACATAGTCAGCTTCTTTGCCGTCGCCGTTGAAGCGTACGGGAGTTTCAAGGCTGGTGTAAACGCCGCCCTTACGTCCGGTGTAAACCGACGAATCAACCTTTGAAAGGTCTACCTTAACGGCGTTGGTGGAGGGACCTGCATACTTAACGTCGCCCTTAGTGAGGGTGGAAACGTCAACGAGCGAAAGCTCCTCGTCAGCATTGACACGGGTCTTGTGATAATCGTCAAGAACCTTGGTGTCAGCAGTGAAATCGGCAAATTCCTTCTCGACAACATCAATCACGCCGTCGTCATAGGTAAGCTTGATCGAAGCAACGGCAACATCGTAAGAATTGCTTGCAGCCAAAGAATGATCGTGCAGGCTGATGCCGGTGATCTTCATGTCGGACTTATAAGCATTCAGAGCAGTAGCAGGATCCTTTGTCTGCCAACCGTTATCGAAGGTCATCGGAACCTGAACGTGATTCCAACCGGTCTTGGCACTCATAGCGGCGCCGGAGACACTTCCCTGCCAGACGTAACCTTCGATATTTCCGTTTCCGCCTGCCTGGGGACCTGCGGAACCGTACATACGGAACAAGAGATTTCCGCACTTGGAAACGTCGGAGACATAGATCCAGGCGTCAAAAACAAGCTCGGTAGTCTTTGCGCTGAGGGCAGAAGCGTCATCTGACGGTGCAGTGAAATGGACGCCGTCCTTAGCGTTGGCGATAGTGAACTTGTAGGCAGTAGCAGGTGCTCCTGCAGGGGGAGTACCAAGAGTAGAGGTATTAACTACGTCTACGGTTCCGACGGTAACACCGCCGTCTTTGGTTGTCTTCAGATCCGTCTTATTCTTGGTTGCGGTTTCCGAAACAAGAACAAACTCGTGAACTTTTGCAATTACGGAAATTCCGACAACGCACATGGTCGCAAGGATTGACAGTGCGATCACTACGGAAACGAGGCTTTTTGCGAATTGTTTCATATTGATTTCTCCTTTTGATTTTTTCATTACGGACGACACGCCCGTAAAGTATATTATTATATTAACAATTCGTTTGTTGAATGTCAACCGTTTAAATCGAAAAAACCGTGTTAATATAACAAAAATTGTGCCTCTGCCCTATTGCTTATGTTAATTTTTCACAACCGAATGTTAATTTTGCAACCTTCGGCTCTCGTCACATTTTTATGCTGTGCGGTTTGTTTTCCGTCAAGGGGCACAGCAAGGTATATTTCAAGAAGGTCTTGCTTTTTCGCGCAGTTCGGGTATAATGTAGTTGTAAATATCCACGGAGGTACAGATAAATGATTACAGTCGGAGATTCCTTCCCTCTTACCACGGTACTGATCGTCGCGGGAATTGCGCTCGCCGTCGTCGTTGCAATGGTTCTGCTTTCGGTATTCGCCAAGCGCAACAAGGACGATACTGATAAATAACCCTAAAAAATCAATCGGCCGCAGAGTTCTGCGGCCGATCTTTTCTTTCGCCGAACAAGCTCATTATTTTCACGGTATTCACGCTCCGCTTCATGAGAGGTGCTGACACAGGCTTTGTTTCCGCTCTTTGCCTGCGCTCGTGCCGCGCGGGCACACACTGCGTCGGCGCAAATACCGCTAAATCACCTTTGCGCTCACGCAAAGGCTCAATCGCTTTATTGCGCCTCCTTCTCCCCAAAAAGCGTTGCTTTTCGGGGGCCCCATTTTTTCGGAGAAAGTGTGCAAAGACTCATTGGGGCACCCTTTCGATGGGTTCCCCAAACCCCTCCACAGACGACCAAAGGGTGTGCCCTTTGGATTCCCCTTTCAGCGGTGCAGTCATTCAATGCCTCCCTTTAACGAACAACTCGGCCGCAGAGTTCTGCGGCCGATCTTTTCTTTTTAAATATATCTGTCGATCAGCACCGAGACCCTTCCCTTTTTGGTGGTACCGTTGACCGATTTCAGGACTATTTTTCCCAGCCCTCTGACAGCGATCTTCGCACCCTCGGGCACCTGACGGTCGGGCTTTATCTCGGGAAGACCGTTGACCGAGGTCTTGCCCGACTCGACGTACTGTGCGGCCTGACTTCTGCCGACGCGAAAGCCTGCCGATACGACCGCGTCAAGCCTGAGGGACGCCAGCGTATCCTTCAGCTCCTTTACCTCGGGGAGCGGCAGGTCGGCCTCTGCGAGAGGTATCTGCGAAAGCGAGAGTTTGGTTCTTCCCGCCGAAATAAAGTTCTGCAAAACGTAGGGCGCGATCTCACGGGTTACGAAAAAGTCGCATTTTCCCTTGCCGACGCAGATGTCTCCGACGCATCGGCGGTCAATTCCGCAGCCCATCAGCGCACCGAGAAAATCGCGGTGGCAGGGCTCGTCGTTCTGATAAAAGACCGCTCTGATGCAGACTACGGGAGAAAGCTCGTTATCGTACAGGGCGTCCTCTCCGAGATAATCGGGCAAAAAGACCCACATCCTGCGTTCCGCACCCTCGTATCCGCCGAAGCTGTAAAGTCCCTCGGTGTTCCCGAAAAGGTACTGCGCCATCTCCTGCTCCCTCGGTGACAAAAAGCCTGCGGCGGAGATAATGTTTTTCCTCATTCCACCGTTTATTTTGTCCCACAGCATTGCGAGGAGGTATCTGTCCTCGTCGGTGCGTGCTATCTTCTCAATATTACTTCTATCCATCGTTTTTCCTTACATATTATATACGCACTATTCGCCGAGGCGGAAAAGCGCACGTCCGTTTGCGGCGGCGGTACGTATCACCTCGTCGGTGTCGATCCCCTTTACGGCGGCGATCTTCCCGGCGACGTAGCGGATATAGGGAGAACAGTTGCGCTTTCCCCTGAAGGGCTCGGGTGCCATATAGGGGCAATCAGTTTCAAGCAGTATCCTTGACAGAGGCACCGCGCTGATCACCGAATCGGCCTTTTTGTTGTTTTTGAAGGTCATTGCACCGCCGAGTCCGACGTAAAGTCCGAGACCCACCACCTCTTTGGCGGTTTCGGCAGAGCCCGAAAAGCAGTGCATTACACCCTCGGGGTGTGTTTTTCTCAGCAGTTCGAGCACGTCGGCGTGGGACTCGCGGTCGTGTACGACGACGGGAAGTCCTTTTTCCTTTGCAATCAGAAGCTGGCGCAAAAACCACTCCTTTTGCTTCTCTCTGGGGGACGCGTCCCAATGATAGTCAAGTCCTATCTCCCCTACCGCAAGGCATTTCGGGTGGGAAAGGGCGGCGTCGAGCAGCTCGAAAACGTCCTCGCCGACATCTTCAAGCTCCGACGGGTGAAGTCCCGCGGCAAACCACACATCGGGATGGCGGTCGCATATCGCAGGGACGGTCTTAAGCGATTCGTAGGTCGAGCAGCAGTTGAGTACCGCCGAAACGCCCTGCTCCCTGAGGGAGCCGAGCAGCTCGTCGCGGTCGGCGTCAAAGGCCTCGGAATCGTAGTGTGCGTGTGTGTCAAAAATCATAATATCACCGAAAAGCCGGAGAAAGCAGCTGCTCACTCCGGCGTTGTTTTATCTTATCTTACTGCCGGCAGGCACTCCGTCGATAAAGAGCACCTTGACGTCGTCCTCACCGCAGTCGGCGGCAAGTATCATTCCCTGACTCTCGACACCGCAGAGGGTTGCGGGAGCAAGGTTTGAGACCACCGCGACGGTGTGTCCGATCAGATCCTCGGGGGAATACCACTTGGCAATTCCGCTGACGACGGTACGGGGAGCGGCCTCACCGAGGTCAACCGTAAGCTTCAAGAGCTTCTTGGCCTTCTTGACCGGCTCGCAGGCAACAATCTTACCTGCCTTGAGGCTGACTTTGGCGAAATCGTCAATCGAGATCAGCGAAACGAGCCCCTCTGCCTCGGCCTTTTCGGCTTCGGCGGCCTTTTTCTCCATCTCGGCGGCAAGCTCTGCCAGCTCCTTTTCGGTATCTATTCTCGCAAAGAGGGGCGAGGGTGTACCGACGGTATACGATCCGGCGGTTCCGAATACGCTCTCGGCCTCAAACTCTCCGAAGGGAGCGTCGATTCCGATCTGGCGGCGTGCCTCGGCGCAGGTGTCGGGGATCATGGGGGTGAGCAGGAGGGTAAGCAGACGGATGCCCTCAAGCAGTCTGTAAAGCACTCCCGAAAGCTCCTCGGCCTTTTCGGGATCGCGGGCGAGCACCCAGGGTGCCGTTTCATCGATGTATTTATTGCAACGGCGGGCGAAGTTCATTATCACCTCTGCCGCGTCGGCGTTGCGGTAACCGTCCATCGCCGAGACGTATTTCTCGACCGTAAGCGCGGCGTCGGCGCAAAGTCCGTTATCTCCGTCGGTGAGGGACGCAGGGCGGGCAACCGTTCCTCCGAAATATTTCTGTGTCATGGCAACGGTGCGGTTGACGAGATTTCCGAGGGTGTTTGCAAGGTCGGTGTTGTAGCGGTTGAAGAAGCCCTCGTAGGTGAAGTTACCGTCCTGTGCGAAGGGGATCTCCGAAAGGAGGAAATACCTGACGGCGTCCTTTCCGTATCTTGCGGCAACCTCGTCGGCATAGACGACGTTGCCCTTGGATTTGCTCATCTTATCGTCGCCGAAGAGCACCCACGGATGTCCGAGCACCTGCTTGGGCATGGGCAGTCCCATCGCCATCAGCTCGACCGGCCAATAGATGGTGTGGAAACGGACGATGTCCTTTCCGATGACGTGAAGATCGGCAGGCCAATATTTATTGAAGCGCTCCGACGGATGGTCGGGGTCGTAGCCGATTCCGGTGATATAGTTGGTGAGGGCGTCGAGCCAGACGTAGACGACGTGACGGTCGTCGAAGTCGACGGGAATTCCCCACTTGAAGGTGCTTCTCGAAACGCAGAGATCCGAAAGTCCAGGCTTGATGAAGTTGTTTATCATCTCGGCCTTGCGGGCGGCGGGCATAAAGAAATCGGGGTTCTGCTCGTAGTACTCAACCAGCCTGTCCTGATACTTGGAAAGGCGGAGGAAGTAGGCCTCCTCCTTGGCGTCCTGTACGGGGCGGCCGCAGTCGGGGCACTTTCCGTCGGTAACCTGGCTGGGGGTAAAGAAGGATTCGCAGGGCACGCAGTACTTGCCCTCGTAGACGCCCTTGTAGATGTCGCCCTGCTCGTAGAGCTTCTTGAACATCTTCTGTACGGCGGCAACGTGATCCTCGTCGGTGGTGCGGATAAAGCGGTCGTACTCTGCGCCGACGCTTGCCCAGACCTCCTTGATAAGATCGGAAACGCGGTCGACGTAGGCCTTGGGCTCGATTCCCTCGGCGGCGGCAAGATCACCGATCTTCTGTCCGTGCTCGTCCGAGCCCGTCAGAAGGAAGACGTCGTAGCCGCGCAGCTTCTTGTAGCGCGCGATCATATCGGCAAGAACGATGTCGTAGGTGTTTCCTATGTGGGGCTTACGCGAGGTATAGGCTATTGCGGTGGTTATATAAAACTTTTCCTTCATATGCTTGTTTCCTCCGTTTCATCTGAAAGAATAGAGACTATCGGTTCCCCGTCGTGAGGGGCTTCTTCATCCTCGTGAGCTTTGTTTCTCTTCATCATATCAAAAAGCAGCGCCGCGGCAAAGAGAAGGGTCGCCGCATCGGAAAATCCGAACCCGACCTTCTGAAGCATTCCGCCCGACGTAAGTTCCGAGATCAGTCTCGGCAGCAAGGTCAGCGCGGCGCAGTAAAAGGCGATTGCAGGGGCGTGCATAAACACCGTTTGGGTTTTTGAAACTCCTGCGGAAGTTCTCGAAAAGAACATCCAGAACCACAAAAACGCCGCCATCATAACGATCGAGTAGGAATTCTCCCCTATGTCCGCGTATCCGGTAAACTTCATAAAGGAAAGCAACAGACGCACGAGAAGCTGCAACGGAACTACTATGGGAAAGAGGGGATGTATCGGCCTTCTCAGCGCACCTGCCTTTTGCGCGGCAAACAGTGCGAAATAGGCGGCCGAGGCAAAGAGCAGCAGTATCATGATAAGCTCGCCCGAGGAAAAGCGTCCGTAGACGTATTCCTCGCTGAAAAATCCCACGGTGCAGACGACTCCGTCGGCAATAAGCCCCATCGAAAGAAGCGCCGCAGTAAGGGAGAGTGCGATGCTGTTTTCGGAAATTTCGGACGGAACGCCGGCGCATCTGCCCGCAAACAGACACAGCAGTCCCAGCACCACGCAGCTCACGTTTATCACGGCAGAAGCCGTCGGCGAAAGGGCGGACGACAAGCCCACCGTGCGCATAACGACGGCGGTAACGCTGAAGATCATAAATATAATAAACAGCGGTCTGTTCGTTTTTTTCAAGATCATCCCTCCGGATCAGATCATCTGTTGGCTAAATCTACGTACTTTCCGCCCTCGACCAGCGACTTATAGGCGGGACGGATGATGCGCTTGCCCGTTACGACCTCCTCGATGCGGTGTGCGCACCAGCCGGCAAGTCTTGAAACGGCAAACAGCGGGGTGTAAAGCTCTCTGGGAATATGCAGGGTCTTGTAGATAAGACCGCTGTAAAGGTCGACGTTGGCACAGCAGGCGGCCGTGACACCCTTGACCTCGGCAAGGACGCGGGGCGCGGTGCGCTCGACCGTATCAAGCAGTTCGAAATCGGCAAGCAGTCCGTTCTCGGCCGCCGCCTCGCGGCATCTCTCCTTGAGGATAACGGCACGGGGGTCGGACGCGGTATAAACAGCGTGGCCCATTCCGTAGATAAGGCCCGAGCCGTCGCCTGCCTCGCGGCGGACGATCTTCTTAAGGAAGGCGGCAACCTCTTCGTCGTCGTTCCTGTCGTTTACGTTTTCTTTTATGCACTCCATCATGTCGCGCACCTTGACGTTTGCACCGCCGTGACGGGGGCCCTTGAGGGAGCCGATTGCGGCGGCAATGGCCGAATAGGTGTCGGTACCCGAGGAGGACAGCACCCTTGAGGCAAAGGCGGAGTTGTTTCCGCCGCCGTGCTCGGCGTGTAGTATCATGCAGGTATCGAGCAGCTTCGCCTCGGCATCCGTGAACTTCATGTCAAGACGCAGAGCGGACAGGATGTACTCTGCCGTCCAGTGCGAGGGGTCGATGGGATGGAAATACATCGACTTCTGATCGTATCTGCGGCGCTTGACCTGATAGGCGTAGATCATCGCGGTGGGAACCTGCGCCAGAAGCACCATAGCCTGCCTGACGAGATTCTCAACCGAAAGATCGTCGGGATTGTCGTCGTAGGAGTACATCGAAAGGACGTTGCGCGCCAGCTTGTTCATAATGTTCGGCGAGGGAGCCTTGATTATCATATCCTCGGCGAAGTTCATCGGCAGGTCGCGGTTTTCGGCGAGAATTCCCCTGAACTGCTCCAGCCTTGCGGCGTCGGGAAGCGAGCCGAATATGAGAAGATATACCACCTCTTCAAAGCCGAAGCGGTTATCCCTGCGGCAGCCGTCGACGATATCCCTGACGTCGATTCCTCTGTAGGTCAGCTTGCCCTCGTCGGGGGTCTTTTCACCCTCGTTGATAACGTATCCGTGAACGTTGCATATTCCTGTAAGTCCGGCAAGCACGCCCGTATTATCGTTATTTCTCAGTCCTCTTTTTACTCCGTAGCGCTCGTTGTTCGAGGGATCGATATAGTAATTTTTCTTTACCTCTGAGCATAGATCTTTAAATGAGTCGGACGAATTTTTTAACATCTGCGGGTACCTCTTCTTTTTACCTCCGACGGAGGATAATATAATATGTAATGAATATTTATTTTATAACAATACCGACGTAAAGTCAAGAAAAAGGAAGGAACTAACATGAGAAAATACTCAGCCGCCGTCCCGATACTGCTTTCGCTCATAATTCTCGCCGTCCCCGCCCTCGGAATAACCGCCCGCTCGGGCACCTCCGACCGTCCTCCTCAAAGCGGCGGTACGGACTCGTCAGGAAGCGTTTCGGACAACCTTGAGGCGGTCGGTACGGGGTATTTCAACGTGCTCGATACATCCGATATGACCGTCACCCGCTACTCCGAAAAGGAATATCTTTTCGGAGCCGTCGGTGCCGAGATGCCCGCCTCCTACCCTGCCGAAGCCCTCAAGGCGCAGGCCGTCGCGGCGTATACCGTTGCCTGTATGCGGCGAGAAAAGGAGCGTGCAAATCCTTCCGAGGATATGAAGGGAGCCGATATAACCTCCGACAGCACCATAGATCAGGCCTTCCGACCGAGAAGCGAGCTCTGCGAAGCCTGGGGCGACGACGCCGACAAATACGAGCAGAAGCTCGACGCCGCAATCGACTCGGTGCTGTACGAGGTGCTCGTTTTTGACGGCGAGCTGGCCGAGGCTCTTTACCACGCCATTTCAAACGGACGCACCGAGACCGCCATGAACGTATGGGGCTCGGATATCTCCTACCTGACCGCCAAGGATTCGTCGGGGGATCTCACCGCGTCGGGATATATGTCCGAGGTGTCGGTAAAGCCGGCCGAATTCAAAAAGATCGCCGCCACACTCGGCGCCGAGCTTTCGGGCACGGACTACGAAAAATGGCTCGGCAAGGCCGAATACTCCGACTCGGGCACCGTGCTGACCTACACCTTCGGTGGCGTCACCGTAACGGGCAAGCAGATCCGCTCCGCTT
This sequence comes from Clostridia bacterium, assembly GCA_017467405.1. GTDB lineage: Bacteria > Bacillota > Clostridia > Oscillospirales > Acutalibacteraceae > RGIG1913. The sequence goes on along the minus strand of JAFTSH010000001.1, from coordinate 22,574 downwards.
TCTCGCTGAGAAGCGCAACCTTTGAGCTCTCCTATACCGATGGGGCGTTTGTTTTTACGGTGCGCGGCTACGGTCACGGAGTCGGCATGAGTCAATACGGCGCAAAATGTATGGCCGAGGAGGGCGCGTCCTACCGCGATATACTCGCACACTACTACGAGGGCTGTACCGTTGAGGAATTTTTCTCGCTGTGAAAAATTTTTCGTAATATTTTGCCCGTTTTTTTGAGGAATATTCATATATAAATCATTTTCACATATTGCCACGTAAAAAATTTCGTTTTCGGGAAGAATAATAACGAACGCGCATTTAACGCGTGAAGGGAGGATTTTCAAAAATGAATTCAAAAGGCGGATTTATGAAGGGTATGGGCACGGGTGTCATCGTCGGTGCCGTAGCGGGAATGACGGCTGCCGTAATGATGAAAAAGAAGAACAGCGTCAAAAACAAAATGGGCAAAACCATCAAAAACGTCGGCGAGGTCGTGGATAACGTTTTTTCGATGTTTTCATAACGTCGTCCGAGCAAAAAAGGAGGCTTGCCTCTGCGGCAAGCCTCTGAAACGGTATAATATTCTTTTCGGTCAGGCAAGCTTGTTTCTCTTTACGGCGCCGATCACCTTGACGATGGCGGGAGAAAGGACGAGGTTTGAAACGAATTCAAAGACGAAGTTTACTCCGATCACCGAAAGGAAAAGGTAGAGCACCGCGTTCGTGCCGCCCGCCCAGGCGTTCAGATCGTCGCGGAAGACCGTCAGCATTGAAACGGCAAAGATTCCGGTATTGACGACGGGGCTGACTACGGCGGCGGTAAATACCGCAAGGGTGTTTTTTTCGTTTTTGCTCAGCAGCTTATAGACCGCTCCGGCGCAGAATCCCGCTGCCGTGCACTTAAGCATGATGACAAAAACCGTCCAGAAGGGTCTTGACGCAAAGAGCAGCGCAGCACCTGCGTCGACGCCCGTTACGGTCAGCACCGTAACCGTGACACCAAACACAGCTCCGAGCACCGTTCCCGCACGCACGCCGTAGACCGACGCTCCTACCACGACGGGAATGAGCACGAGGGCTACCGTGACGGGTCCGACCTTAACGAAGTAGGACATTAGCTGAAGTACCGCCACTATCGCGGCAAGTACCGACACGCCGACAAGACGGCGGGTCTGTTTTTTTGTTTTTTCCATTTTTATTACCTCCGCTGACGCTTCCATTGGGAATGCATCGCATATTTATCAGGCGGCAGAGCCGCTCTTGATACGGTATCGGACAGACATCCGTCAGACGTTTCTGAGATAGATGCTGCGAAGTCCCTTGAGCAACAGATCGGGGTCAAGGGTTATCTCTCTTTTACAGTGGGGAGCGATGACCTTCGAATAACCGCCCGTCGCAACGACGCTGACCTTGGTACCGAGCTCATCCTCCATGCGGTCGATCATTCCGTCGATCATGGCGGCGGTTCCGAAAACGGCGCCCGCCTTCATACTCTCGGCAGTATCGCCGCAGACGGTCTTTTTGGGAGCCTCGACGGCGACGTAGGGAAGCTGTGCGGTGCGCTCGGCCAGAGCGCCCATCGAAATTCCGACTCCGGCGGCAATCGTTCCGCCCAGAAACGCGCCCGTTGCGTCCACCACGTAAAGCTTTGTCGCGGTACCGAGATCGACCACGACGCAGGGCAGCGGCATGGTCTCCATTGCCGCAACGGCTCCGCAGGCAAGATCGGCGCCGAGCTGTGCGGCGTGCTCAATGCGTATATTAAGTCCCGTGCGCACTCCGGGTCCGACGACGATGGGGGTCGTTCCGACCGCCTTTTCGATGGCCGACCTCAAGGGATTCGTCAGCACCGGAACGACCGAGCCGATTATAGCCCCCTTGAAATCTGTACGGTCTACGCCGTTGATCCTGAGAATATCCATAAGCTCCGCGGCATACTGATCCTCGGTACGCTTGGTGTCGGTGGCAAGCCTCGCGGTAAAGCTGAGCTGCTCACCCTTGAAGGCACCTATCGTAATATGTGTATTGCCGACGTCTGCCGTAAGAAGCACAAAATCATCTCCAAAAATACCCGAATTTATCTTCACGCACCTATTATATCACTCTTTCATATTATTTCAAGTTAAAAAATTTTTTACAAATTACTCATATTGACGGCATAGTTATGAATTATCATACAGACGTACCAAAAAGGAGGGTTACCGATGCCAAAGGTTCTGACCGCGGTCAGCGAACAAAGCTCACGAAAGCTGATCTGCAGCTTTCTGGAGTCCGCAGGATACGAGATAATCTCTGCCGACGGCTTCGAGGAAGCGATCACGCTGGCCTGTGAAAATTCAATTAGCGCCGCCGTCATCGATCAGGATATCAGCCCTCTCGGGGTTCAGGATACGGTACGCGCCCTGCGCTCCGTGTCACCGAAGGCCGCCGTCATACTCCTCACCGCCTCACCCGACGGACAGGACGACGCAACGGCCGACGCCTCTCTCAGAAAGCCCTTTTCGCTCGCCTGTCTTAAGGTGCTGCTCTCGGAGCTTTCAAGCGACGACGACTCCGACGATCCCCTTTCCTCACAGTCCTCCGTCCGCCTTGACAGGACGGTCTCCTGCGTGTACATAGGCGACCGTAAGTTTCCGCTTACCGCCCGTGAGTTCGACATACTCGAGCTTCTCAACAGCCACGTCGGTGAGATCTTCACCCGTGAGATGCTGCTCGACCGCATCTGGGGAAAGGAATACTCCGGCGACTGCCGCACCGTCGACTCACACGTCGCAAGACTTCGCGCCAAGCTTGGCGATTGGGGTACGCGCTGCCTCAAAACGGTATACGGCTCGGGCTACCGCCTCGACCGCGACTCCGTCTGAATCAGATTACTTCTTCTTTTCATATTTTTCTCCTTTCAAAACAGAAGAGACCGGTGGTTCCGGTCTCTTTTGTTTCGTTATACTTACTTATAGGTTATGCCGCTGTTGATAAATCCGACCTCGGCAAACTCCTCGGGAGCGTGGCGGACGATGTAGTCGATGTACGAATCGATCATCTGTGCCGTCAGGATATAGCCCGAGGGGTTCATATGTCCGTGAAGGAAGAAGTTTCTGCGGAACTCTCCGTCGTAGCGGGGGCCGTATTCGAGAAGATCTATCACGTAGGAGTTTTCAAAATGCTTTGAAAGGCCGTAGAGGATCTCCCTGACCTTCCGGGCGTTTTCGTACCTGTCGGGATTGTCCTCGTTGGGCATCGTAACGAAGAAGAACTTTGCGTCGGGGCTGATCTCCTTGTATCTGCTGACGATGGCGGCGTAGTAGCCCGTAAAGGTGGGCTCGTTTTTACGCCAATCCTCGGGATGAATATCCGAAATACCGCCGAGCTCCATTCGTATATTGTAAATATCGTTGACACCCAGCGCGATTACGTAGGCCTGACAGGCCTTTTCGGCGTCCCAGAAGCCGTTCGCCCCGGCAAAGCTCTCGACGTATTCCTTTGCGGTCATTCCGCCGCGCGAGAAGTTGTACCCCGTGAGGCCGTTGGCTCTTGCGATGTACTGTCCCCAGGAATATTCGAAAATATCGTGGCAGTGAGGCTTGCCGTCGTACCAGGTCTCAAACTCACCCGAGGAAAGGCTGTCACCCACGAAGGCGATCTTCCTGAACACCGAGGTGCGGCTGTAACCGTTGACAAGCCTGTCGAGCGGCTTTTCATTTGCATCGTAAAGATATCCGTTCCAATCCATAGCGAAAACACTCCTTTGCAAGGCTTATTTTTGATAATTATAAGCCGCCCCGGCCGCCTTCGTCAATATAATTTTTCCATATATCCCTGTGTGTTTTCTACTCCGGAGAGTTGGTCAGGTGGATAAGGTGTGCGATTCCCGGAATAGACTCGCCCTGCTGGAACGAGGTGGTCGACATAAGGGCACCCGTGGCACAGAAAAGCACGTTTCTGAGCTCGCCGTTTTCTATTCTGGGCAAAATATAGGAGCACAGCACCGACGCACCGCAGCCGCAGCCCGAGCCACCCGAATGGGTGTCCTGCTTTTCGCGGTCGAAGATCAGCTTTCCGCAGTCGGAATGCACCGCGGACAGATCGGTAGACTCTCTTTGTAAGAGCTCGATGAGAAGCTCGCTGCCCACGTGCCCGAGATCACCCGTGAGTATAAGGTCGTAGTCCCCCGGCGCCGTTGCCGTATCCTCGAGGAACTGCTTGATGGTATCCGCCGCGGCAGGGGCCATTGCGGCACCCATATTGTTGATATCGCAGACGCCCTTGTCGATGATGCGGCCGAAGGTAACGTGATTGACGCGGATGCTTCCGCCGGTCGGTGCCACCACCGCCGCGCCCGCTCCCGTGACCGTCCACTGTGCCGTCGGCGTGCGCTGTCCGCCGTATTCGAGAGGATAGCGGAACTGTCTTTCGCTGGAGCAAAAATGCGAGGAGGTCATAGCTCCCGCCTTTGCCGCCGCACCGCCCTCAACCAGCACCGATGCAAGGCAGAGTGATTCCGCCATGGTCGAGCAGGCACCGTAAAGCCCGAGATAGGGCACGTCGTAATCCCTCGCGGTGAAGGCCGAGCCGATGCACTGATTGAGAAGATCGCCTCCGAGCAGCAGGTCAAGCTGCGACGGAGATACCTGCGCGCGGTCGAGGGCAAAGGACAGCGCCGAGCGGAGCAACGCCGATTCGGCCTTTTCCCAGGATTTCTGTCCGAGGGTAGCATCTGGATAGATGCGGTCGAAATTTTTCGCGAGCGGTCCTTCCCCTTCCTTCTTTCCCGCCACACCGCCGAAGCCGATGATGCGCGGAAAATCAAGCGCGAGCGTTCTGAGTCCTGTTCTTTGCATTTCGTTTCCCCCTGTTATAAGCCTTTCTTCAGCTCTGTATTCTGACTTATTTTTCGCCGCAAGAGCATAAATATGTACGAAAAGCCTCGGCTTTTACTTGTAAAACAGGCCGAAATATGATATTCTTTTCGTGTATGTACCGCGATATTTGCAAAAGCACGCGGAATACGCCCTCATCCGCCCCCAAAAACCTCAACCACAAGCCCTCGGGCACGAAACGGAGCAGCGCCATGAAATCGAAATTTCTGATATTTTTACTGACCGCCTCACTCCTGCTGCTTTGCGGCTGCGGTACGGACCCCGTCGTGAGCTCACAGGCTCCCCCCGTTTCCTCCGAAACGAGCTCGGTCGTGACCTCCGTTGCTCCCGTTGAATCGGAGCTTATCGAAAGGTACGATCCCGACAAGGGCGAGGAGCATTACATCACCGACGAGGGCGAGCAGGTGGCGGCGGATAACGCGTACCTCTCCGCCATCGACGATTTCGTGCTCAGCAGCGGCTTTCTCTATAACTATATGTACGCCGACAGGGACGGCACGACGGTCACCTCTTCGGCTCTGACCGACGTCGATCTCGCCTTTGCGATAATATTCCTCACCCCCGAAAATACCTCCTCGGTCACCAAGGACGAGGCAAACAAGCTGATAGGCGATCATTTCGGCTTTAATATGGGTAAACGGACGCTCTCGGTGCCCGGACTCATCGAATACGACGGCGAAATCGCCGAATACACCCTGATCCGACCCATGCTGTCGGGTGTCTGGGGCGCCCAATTCACCGAGCTCTATTCCCTCGGAAACGGATATATGAGAGCCTACGGCACCGCCGATTACAGCGACGACGCAAACGACGAGCTTTTCCTGTACGAGATTGAGGTACTGCTCGTTCGTGCGGGCGAGGGCAAATACGGCTTCAAGCTCAAGGCGTTTACGCTGCGCAGCGCAGAATGACAAACCCAAAACGGAGGACAAGATGAAAAAACTGCTCATTGCTCTTCTCATTGCCGCAACGGCGCTGTTCTGCGCCTGCTCGGAAAACGAGGAGATCAAAATAATTACACAGACCGACGATCCCGAAGTGATGGACGTCTACAACGACGACGGAACGCCCCGCGTTATCGCAAAATACGACGAGATCATAAAGGGTGAGTACCGTCTTCAGTACTACACCGTCTACGAGTACAACGAGGACGGGCTCGAGATACGTGCCGTGGAATATTCCCCGCGCGGAAACACAAACTATGTCTTTGAAAAGACATATGATGAAGAGAGCGGACTTTTGCTGACCGAAACCACCCTCGATGCCGACGGCAGGCTGGTAACCCGTCTGACCTACGTATACGACCAAAACGGCGAGCTGACCGACATCAAAACGGAGGGCGAAGGCGCATGACCGACAGTACCAAAAGAGCCGTTAAAAGGGTCGCCGCCATCAACGATATCTCCTGCCACGGAAAATGCTCCCTCACGGTCGCTCTTCCCGTGCTTTCGGCCTGCGAAATCGAGGCCGTGCCCGTTCCCACCGCCCTTCTCTCGACACACACGGGCGGATTTTCGGGCTACAGCAAGCTGGTGCTGACCGACGAGATGGAAAACGTCTTCCGTCACTTTGACGAGATCGACCTCGGCTTTGACGGAATATTTACGGGATATTTCTGCTCACGGCAGCAGATTCTGATCGCCGAAAAATTCCTCAATCGCTTCGGCAAAAACGCACTCACCGTCGTCGATCCCGTAATGGCCGACAACGGCAGTCTTTACGCAGGCTTTTCCGATGACTTTCCCGAGCAGATGCTCCGCCTCATTCCCCTTGCCGATACCGTGACGCCCAACGTCACCGAGGCGTTTTTGCTCGCAGGCGAGGAATACAGACCCTGCCAGACCAAGGAGGATACCGACCGCCTTCTGAAGGGATTGCTTGATCTCGGCGCGCGCAACGCCGTAATAACGGGGGTATCCCGTGACGGCACCGAGCTCGGCTACGTATTCGCGGGAAGCGACGGATGCGGAGAGCTCTTCTTCCCCCGCGTCGACCGAACGATACACGGCTGCGGCGACGTCTTTGCCTCGGTACTTACGGGAAAGCTGCTCTGCGGCGATCCTCTCCCCTTCGCCGTCGAAAAGGCGGCGCGGTTTACACAGCACTGCATCGAACGAACCTTACCGGTAATGGAGCAGCATCCCTACGGTCTGCTTTTTGAGCCGTCGCTCTCACTTCTTTAGGAGGACTTCCCGTGACGTATAAGGAAATCAAAAAGGACGAAACGATAAACGCCTACATCTCGGGCGCCGACCGTATGCTCGAAGCCATCGGCTACAACGAGCACAGCTTCGCCCACGTAACCCGCGTCGCAGAAACGGCGCGGTACATCCTGCGCGAGCTCGGCTACGGCGAACGCGAGTGCGAGCTCGTCGGAATCGCCGCCCATCTTCACGATATCGGAAACGTCATCAACAGGCACGACCACGCACAAAGCGGTGCCCTGCTTGCGTTCTCTCTGCTGACCGAGCGCAGGATGCCCGCCGACGACATCGCAACCGTAATCTGTGCCATCGGCAACCACGACGAGGACACCGGCTCTCCCGTCGACCCCGTTTCGTCGGCGCTGATACTTGCCGACAAGTCGGACGTCCGCCGCAGCAGGGTGCGCCGCACCGAGGCCTCGGCCGCGGATATACACTACCGCGTCAACTACTCGGTCGAAAGCTCAAGCCTCAAAGTCAACGCCGAGACCCGCGAGGTGGTGCTGACCATTTCGATCGACACTCAGTACAGCTCGGTGTCGGAGTATTTCGAGATATTCCTCGGCAGAATGATACTCTGCCGCAAGGCCGCAGAACGCCTCGGCCTGAGATTCCGCCTGAACATCAACGGTCAGGTGCTTATGTAAAAGCTTCAGCGTCGTGTCCTTTCGGTCACAACGCTGATTTTTTTGCTTTTATTCCTTTTTTGCGAGGTCGTGCTTTACGATCAGGTCGCCGATGGTTGCAACGACCACCGATACCAGCAGTACCCCCAGACCGCTCGAAAAAAGTTCTGCCGAAAGCAGGGTCATTCTTATCGATGCCGGATATATGTAGGACAGCAAGACCGACGCACCGCATAGCACCGCTGCCGCTTCAAGGCAGATAAAAAATATAATGAATATACCCTCGTTGAGCCGATATTTCACGGCGGATGTTTTTTTCATTTCTATCACTCCCATCGTCTAAAATTTTAACAGACGGAGGAGTACATAATCAATGTTATTATTTTCTTGTCGGATACTGTAATATATTCCTAAAAAGCACCTTGAAATGATTTATACAATATGTTATAATTATTTCAATATTTGTCCGGGAGTGATTTTTTTGAAATGCCCCTTCTGCGGATTTGAAGAAAGCAAGGTCATCGACTCGCGTCCCACCGACGAGGGCGAGCGTATACGCCGCCGCCGCGAGTGCATCGGATGCCAGAAAAGATTTACCACCTACGAGGTAATCGAAAGCCTGCCCCTTGTCGTCGTCAAGAAGGATAAGTCCCGCGAGGTATTCGACCGCAACAAGCTGATGAACAGTATGCTTCGCGCCTGCGAAAAGCGCACCGTTTCGATCCACGACCTCGAAAAGGTAACCGACGAGATCGAAAGCGCACTGCTCAATTCCCTTGACCGTGAAGTCACCACCGCTCATATCGGCGAGCTGGCGATGGAAAAGCTCAAGGGACTGGACGAGGTTGCATACGTCCGCTTTGCCTCGGTCTACCGTCAGTTCCGTGACATCAACACCTTTATGGACGAGCTCGAGAAGCTCATCCGCAAGTAATTCCGCCACGCCGTAAATACGGCTGCAATTTCCCCGGAGGAAGACGGAAAATGAAAAGACCCCTCACACGACGTATTGCGAGAACGGCCGCGTCGGTGCTTACAGCACTGGCGCTGGCTTTGTTTTTTATCCCCTCTTACGGCGGCACCGAAAACGAGCCGACACCTGCTCTTCGCGACTGGGCGGGAGGCGACGGCTCAGCGCACGGCGTCTCGCTGCCCGAAATGAAGCTCGGCGGTCTCCCCGTCACCAAGGCGGGCGCGGGAGACGGCAAGGGAATCCTCGCCTACGGAATCGACGTTTCAAAATGGCAGGGCTGCATCGACTGGGAAAAGGTCAAGGCCGACGGAATAGATTTTGCGATTCTGCGCCTCGGTCTTACCTCTGGAATGGACAGATTTTTCGAGGTCAACTACCACGGCGCAAGAGCCGCCGGCGTTGACGTGGGGGTATATTTTTATACCATGTCCTCCGACGAGGAGGGGGCAAAGCGCGACGCCGCCCTCACACTCAAATGGCTCGAGGGTAAGCAGCTTGAATACCCCGTGTATTATGACATTGAACATTCGGCCCAGTCGGCAATGACTAAGGCCGAGCGCACCGACTTCTGTCTTGCCTACTGCGACGTGATAGCCGAGGCGGGCTATATGACGGGACTTTACGCCAGCCAGAGCGCCATGAACAACCGCTTTGAGATCGACCGCATCGGCGAAAAATACGAGCTGTGGATGGCAAGCTGGCCCGAAAGCGGCACCCCTTCGCGCGATTACAGCTCTACCAGAGGAATGTGGCAGTACACCGACAAGGGCAAGGTGGACGGAATAAACGGTGACGTCGACCTCGACGTTGCCTACCGCGACTACCCCGTGCTAATGACCGAGCTCAGGCTCAACGGCTTTGAAAACGGATGGATAGACGACACCTACGATCTCGGCTACTACGCCGTTGCCTCCACCACCTCTCTCAACGTCCGCGCAGGACCCGGCTCGACCCATTCACGCATCGATTCCCTTTCCTCGGGCTCGGTGGTACGAATACTTGAAACCGACGGAATCTGGGGCAAGATCTCCCTCGGCGATACCGCAGGGTGGATATGTATGTACTACACCGCCTTCGTCGCCGACCCCTCGGGCGCAGGAAGCTATACCTGCACCGCAGACGTCCTCAACGTCAGAAACGACAACTCGACCGACGGCGAAGTGATCGGAAGGATAACGAGCGGAGATACCGCCGAGGTGCTCGGCACCCGCGCAGGCTGGGCTCTGCTCAGCACCGACGACGGCTACGGCTTTGCCTCACTCGACTATCTCACCCTCGAAAACGAGCTTCGCGACTATTCCTCACAGATCCCCGATACTACGGTTTCCCTGCCTTGCGGCAAGGGTACCGAGGGTAGCGTGTCGGCCATCCTTACGGCGGCCGACGTAATGCGCGCCAAGGCGGGCGACCTCATCGAGCTGACCCTCTATATCGACGACGCCGACGCCGTCACGTCGCTTTGGTTTGACGCAGGCTCGGGCAGAACAGAGGCGATGCGCTGGCTCTGCGAGATCAAAAAGCTTTCCCTCAAGGACGGCTGGAATAAACTGAATTTTCTCGTCTGTGCCCCCGAAACGCTGCCCTCCGATCCTGCCGACGAGGCTGCTGCCGCCTTCAGCGACCATTTCAGACTGTATCTCGCGGAAGGTATGACCGCCTGTCCCTCCGTCGGAAAGCTCAACCGCTTTTCGGTCGGCTTTACCTCCGAAACCGAAACGTATATCGCGGTGGCGGGCGAAGGGATCGCCGATTCGCTCAGGCTGATCGACCACCCCGAACACGGCTATACCCTCACCGACGAGAAAAAGTCCGACTGTACCGAATCGGGAGAAAAGCTCTTTAACTGCTCCCTTTGCGGAGTGCGCAAGACCGAAACCACCGATCCCCTCGGCCACGACCATCAGTTTACCTCCGAAACTCCCGCAGGTGACTATACGGCAGGCGAAAAGGTATTTACCTGCTCGCGCTGCAAGGACGTCGTCACCGAAAGAATTCCGCCCCTCAAGGCCCTGTCGGGTGATCTGAACGGTGACGGCAAGGTAAACCCCGCCGACGCGGTTCTCATTCTCCGCTACCTCAGCGAGTGGGAAGGCTACGAAACGACGCCCGAGATAATCGGCGCAGGCGACCTGAACGGTGACGGAAAGCTCAACCCCGCCGACGCCGTAATACTGATGCGCCACCTGTCGGGCTGGGAGGGCTACGAAACCCTGCCGATAGAAAAACAAGGCTAAAGCATATTCACAAACTTAAAAGGTAAATCAAAGAGCTCCGCGCGAAGTCCTCAACGGACGTCCGTGTCGGGCTCTTTTTCTTTTCGTTTTCAGTCATATCGGCGCCGCTCGTGTACCGCGCACGGCTCGGAATATTCTCCGCCGCAAGGCGGAAAAATGGTGTGTGTTGTTTTATTGACCTGACCGCAAATCAACAAAGCAAAACTCCCGAAAACCTTCGGAAATACCGTTTTTTTCTGCCGTTTTTTGTCGAAATTACGGGGAGTTTATTATCCTCAAAATCCCCAACAGGCAACTTTCAACATACGATTTTGCCTGTACATCAAGGATTTCGGGACTTTTGAACCGGAATTTTCAACATTTTCAACAGACTTTTCAACACTTCCCACCGTCAACGTCAAATACGAATTGTATATATTTTTTACACCCCGTCCAAAATAGCTTCGCGGGAGGTTATGCTCAAAAAAGCCCTCGTCGCAGAAAGGAGCCCGACCGATGATAAAGGGTGTCAACAGACAGATAATAGAGGTGCGCGAGACCGACAGCCGCTACTTTGAGCGCGCACTGCTTTTCGTGGATCCGACCTGCCGCAACGAGGCCGAGGAATCCCTCAAAAAGGAGGCCGACCGCATCCTCTCGCAGTATGCGGGAGATTTCCTGCCCGCCGTTTCAAGGACGGGGCGCACGAAGAACAATACCGTAGGCAAGGCACGTCTGGCCTTTTTCCTGCTGGGCGCCGCCGTCGGTGCCGCCGTCTGCCTCGGTCTGACGCTGATATTCTGACGGGAAGATTTTTCGTTTTACTCCTTGCGGCGGCAGGGCTTTTGTTATATAATGATGCCGTAACCAAAAGGAGTGACACGTATGAAGTTCAGCTATATCACGAAAGGAACCTGCTCCCGCGTGATCAACATTGAAACCGAGGGAGACACCATCAAAGAGGTCAGCTTCATGGGCGGCTGCCACGGAAACCTGCAGGGAATTTCCCGACTCGTTGAAGGAATGGAGATCGACGAGGCGATCGAAAAGCTCTCGGGAATCCGTTGCGGAATGAAATCCACCTCCTGCCCCGACCAGCTCGCACGCGCCCTGAGCGAAATGAAGGACGAGCTTTAAGTCCTCAAAAACCAGATCACCCCGGAAAATTTTTGCCTTTCCGTCAGGATATTTTATCCCGTCTCGGGCAAACTGTTTCCGAGGTGATTTATTTTGAAACTTACACAAAAAGAAACCGAACTCATCAAGGATCTCAAGGGTCAGGAGCAGCTTTGTATCGACAAATACACCAAGCACTCGTCGGCCGCCAAGGACGTTCAGCTCAAAAATCTCTTCACACAGCTTGCACAGACCGAGCAGAAGCACTTTGACACCCTGACTCAGATCGAAAACGGCACCGTTCCCACGCCGGGAGCAGGAAGCACTCAGCAGCCCACCTTTACCCAGACCTACACCTGCACGCAGAACCCCGACAAACAGAACGACTGCTTCCTTTGCACCGATCTCCTTACCACCGAAAAGCACGCGTCGCATCTTTACGACACCTGCGTTTTCGAATTCAAGGACGATGGAATCCGCAACACCCTCAACCATATCCAGAAGGAAGAACAGCAACACGGCAAGATGATCTACGACTATATGGCCGCCAACTGTATGTACAGCTGACCGTAAAAAAAGAACCGCCGGCAGGGATGACCTGTCGGCGGTTTTTGCCGTGCCGGGCAAGGCAGGGCTGCCTGCCCCGCTGAGCTCAGGAGGCCGCGGCTATAATAAGAAGCGTCAAGGTCGCACGGTACCCGTGGACAGGCCGTCACCCGCCGCCGCGCGCCTTTTCCCCCTCGGTGTCATTATATGCCGCAAAACCGCACTGTGTAATAAAAAACGCCTGCAGGAAAACTCCCCGCAGGCAAAATACGGTGCTTACTTTCTCACCGCCGGAACAAACAAAACCGCGGCCGCAAGAAACGCAAGCGAAATTATTATCAGAAAAACGTTGGCTATTATACACTGACGTTTGGCGATTGCCGTAATTCCGAGTACGAGGCAGGAAAGACCGCTCAAAACGAAGAAAAGCGGAAGGCTGAAAAAGGAATAGACCGACAGCATTCGCAAGGAAGAAAAACGCACTAAAAGCCACGAGATAACGGCATATGCTACCGTTGATACAGTTATCCAAACGTTAGTCTTCGTAAGGGTTGATCTTTTCATATTGCTACCTCCGTATTCAAATAATTCGTTACGTTTATAAATAAAGATCCGGACTCAGAGCGTACCCCTCCTTTGGTTTTATTTTACTATATCTTCCTTTCTTTTTCAACCGTTTCTTCTGAATTTGTCTTTTCAGATATCTGCAAACAAAAAAGGAGAAGCGCGGCTTCTCCTTTTATCAGGTATAGAGATATTTTCTTACGGTACGGTTGATCTCCTCGTCCGAGAGAGAGTTTCTGATCTCCACGGTTCCCGTAAGACCTTCGGGGCGCTTGAGACCCTCGCTCACAAGACGGCGTTTCGTCTGTCTTGCCACGCCGGCACTTCCGTCAAACAGTCTGACTCCGGGCAGTCTTTTTGAGATTCCCGCCGCCGCCAGCGGATAGTGGGTACAGCCGAGTACAGCCGCGTCGAATTTTTTATCCCCGAGCGGCTCGAAAAGCCTCTCGAGAAAGGCGTCGAGCACGCCGTCGTCGGTGTGGCCCTCTTCGATCAGCTCGACGAGTCCCGCACAGGGGAGCAACGTCATATCCTCGGCGTTTTCGAAACGGTTTTTGAGGTCAATAAATTTTTCCTGCTTTAGGGTAAGGGGCGTCGCCATAACCAGTACCGACGGGCGGTCGCAAAGGTCGGCCGCCATCTTGATCGCCGGCTCGATGCCGACGACGGGAAGGTCGTAGGTTTCCCTTAAGGTCTTGGCCGCGGCACCCGTAGCGGTATTGCATGCGATTACCACCGCCTTGATGCCCTCGTCAAAAAGAGCCGCGACGTTTCGCAGCGTGATCTCGCGTACGAGCTCGGTGCTCTTGGTGCCGTAGGGTGCGTTGGCGGAATCGGCGAGGTATATGAAATTTTCTTCGGGCATGAGCTTCACGAGCTCCCTGAGCACGGTAACTCCTCCGATTCCGGAATCCAGCACCGCAACAGGCAGATCGGCCTTCTTCATTATCTCGCCTCCCTAGGTTCGTTTATATTATTGTACACAACCCCGCCCTTTATTTCAACAGAAAAATGTAAAATAACATCCTCACGCGTTGCGATTAGGGATTACACCGTCCGGATGGCGCAGAAAAAATGTCTGCAACCCCTGTAAAATCCTCGGCAAATGGCACAAAAAGCGGCTTTTGCGGCGAGATTGCCTTTGTTATTATTCCAAACTTGAATTTTTTTGCAAAAAATGCTTTGAATTTCACCTTGGCGGTGATATAATTCAAAACATAACAACGATGGCGTTGCAGGCGAACATCCTACCCGCAGCGCCCTTTTTGATATTGTGCCGCTTCGGCCATCCGTTCTTTTGTCAGGAGGAAAGCATATGAGCAAGGTCCCGGAAATGTTCGGCTGTTACGTTTTTAACGAATCGGTCATGAAGGAAAAGCTCCCCAAAGAAACCTACAAGGCCCTTAAAAAGACCATTGACGCAGGAAAGCCCCTCGATCTTGAGGTGGCTAACGTCGTCGCGAGCGTTATGAAGGACTGGGCGGTAGGACTCGGAGCCACCCACTACACCCACTGGTTCCAGCCTATGACCGGCATCACGGCCGAAAAGCACGACTCCTTTATCTCCCCCACCGACGGCGGACACGTCATCATGGAGTTCAGGGGCAAGGAGCTCATCAAGGGCGAACCCGACGCCTCGTCCTTCCCCTCGGGCGGACTGCGCGCCACCTTTGAGGCACGCGGCTACACCGCGTGGGATCCCACCTCCTACGCCTTCGTAAAGGACGGCTCTCTCTGTATTCCCACCGCATTCTGCTCCTTCAACGGACAGGTGCTTGATAAAAAGACCCCTCTGCTCCGCTCGATGGAGGCCATCAGCGAGCAGGCCGTAAGGGTGCTGCGCCTTTTCGGCAACAACACCGTAAACAGGGCCATCGTAACGGTCGGCCCCGAGCAGGAATATTTCCTCGTTGATAAGGAGATGTTCGACAGCCGCCGCGATCTGATCTTCTGCGGACGCACCCTTTTCGGTGCCGTACCCCCCAAGGGTCAGGAGATGGACGACCACTATTTCGGCGTAATCAAGCCGAGGGTCTCGGCCTTTATGAAGGAGCTGGACGAGGAGCTTTGGAAGCTCGGAGTGCTTGCCAAGACCAAGCACAACGAGGCCGCTCCCGCACAGCACGAGCTTGCTCCCATCTTCACCACCACCAACATCGCAGCCGACCACAACCAGCTCACCATGGAGCTGATGAAGAAGGTCGCCGCAAAGCACGGCCTCGTCTGCCTGCTGCACGAGAAGCCATTCGAGGGTGTCAACGGCAGCGGTAAGCATAACAACTGGTCTCTCGCCACCGACACGGGCGTAAACCTCTTCGAGCCGGGCAAAACCCCTGCCGACAACGCACAGTTCCTGCTCTTCCTCACCGCCGTTATCAAGGCGGTTGACGACTATCAGGATATGCTCCGTGTTTCGGTCGCCTCCGCAGGAAACGACCACCGTCTCGGCGGTCACGAGGCTCCTCCCGCCATCGTTTCGATGTTCCTCGGAACCGAGCTGAGCGAGATACTCGAAGCCATCGAAACGGGACACAAGTACAGCGCACACACCGCAGGAAAGATGACCCTCGGTGCGGACGTTCTGCCCGCCTTCCCCAAGGATAACACCGACCGCAACCGCACCTCGCCCTTTGCATTTACGGGAAATAAATTCGAGTTCAGAATGCTCGGCTCGACCGCATCGGTCGCCGACCCGAACATAATCCTCAACACCATCGTAGCCGAATCCCTCAGGCAGTTCGCCGACGAGCTCGAGCAGGCCGACGACTTTACCGAAGCTCTCAACACCCTGATCCGCCGCACCATCAAGAAGCACAAGCGCATCATCTTCAACGGCGACGGCTATTCCGACGAATGGAAGAAGGAGGCCGAGAGCCGCGGACTTCTCAACCTCACCTCCACCGTCGACGCCCTGCCCTGCATGATATCCGAAAAGAATCTCCGCCTGTTTGAGAGCCATAAGGTGTATTCACAGCAGGAGATGTTCTCACGCTACGACATTCTCCTTGAGATGTACGCAAAGGTGATCAACATCGAGGCTCTTACCGCCGTGGAGATCGCTAAGAAGGACATCTTCCCCGCCGTTTCGGCCTACGTCAGCGAGCTCTGCTCGGCGGCAGGCGCGCTCGGAGAATACGGCGCAGACGCCTCGGCACACAACGAGCTGATCGGCTCCCTCTCCGCCCTCAACGGCGAGATGTTCAGAGCGGTCAGAAAGCTCGAAGCCGACCTCAAGGCCGCGCCCTCGATCACAGACCGTCTTGAGCACGCAAGATACTACCGCGACGTCATACTTGCCGACATGGCAACGGTGCGCGAAAAGGCAGACGCAATGGAGTGCGACACCGCCTCTGAATATTGGCCGATGCCGACCTACGAGGATCTTCTCTTCGGAGTATAATAAACCCGAGTCTGTAAACCGCACCCTCAACGACACTAAAAAAAGATGCACGAAAAACTCGTGCATCTTTTCTTTTTGGATTTATTCTCCGAGAAGCTCGATCTCGGCCAGTGCCTTGGCACCCTCAAAGACCAGCTTGTAGTGGTTGAAGGGCTTGGCATTTTTGAGGATAAAGGGTCTTGTGTACTGTGCCCACTCGAACTCGAGATCCTTCCAATCTCCGAGGCTCTCCCACTCGCCCGAATTGACGGCGCCGTATACCGCAAAGCTATTTATCACGCTGCTTCCTCCTGCGGGAGAGGTAAGGGTGACGGCCTCGACCTTTCTGACCTCGGGAGAGGAGAAGACCACCGTCGTCCGATCGGCAAGCACCGCCTCGGTCTTGGAGTTGTTGTCAAGGGCGGCTCTTATCGTTCCGACGTTGGAGGTAACGGTGCAGACCTCTACGGGATCGGAAGTAAAGCTGTCCGAAACGGTATGCAAAGCCGCGGGGCAAACGGTATCACGCCAGGGCTTCGCAGGCTCGTCGCCCTCGGTAAGGGAAACGGGCGCGGTGCCCTTTGCCCAATCGGAGGGGGTGTTACCCATCACGAACTCAAGCACTCCGCCCTCCGTTACCTGCTCGTGTGTCAGAACGCAGGTATCGAGCGGCTTGCCGTTGAGGCTGGCACTCTGAATATAGACGTTCTCGTCGCTGTTGTTCTTTGCAACGATCCTGAGGGACTTGTCACCGAAACGGACCGTCATCTCCTCGAACGCAGGCGAACCGATGGTATACTCACCGCTGCCGACGCATACGGGATAGAAGCCCATGCAGGAGAAAAGGTACCACATCGACATCTCGCCGTTGTCCTCGTCACCGGGGAAGCCCTGACCGAAGCGTGCGCCGACGAACAGACGCTTTACGCAGTCACGGGCATACTTCTGGGTCTTGTAATGATCCGTCGTATGGTTATACATATATATAACGTGGTGCGAGGGCTGGTTGGAAAGTCCGAGTCTGCCAAGCTTTACCTCTCTGGCCTCGCGCTGCTCGTGGATGCCGCTGCGCTCGTCACCGTCGACGGCGCTGTATCCGCGGTGAACTCCCTGCGTTTCAAATACGGCGTCGATCTTCCTGGCCATCTCGGCAGGGCCGCCGTAGAGATTTGCGATGCCCTTGCCGTCCTGCACAACGCTGACGGCCATGTTAAAGGCGTCGGTCTCGGTATAGTCACGTCCCCAGAAGAAGGGATCGAAGCTTCCGTTGCGGCAGTTACCGTCGGTCCAGTTGCCGAGGTCGTCCTTTCCGCGGAACCACTTGTTTTCAACCCCCTCTCCGTCACAGAAAAGGAGCGTGTAGTTAAGTGCGCGGTGACGGTAGTATTCGTAGTCGGCGAGGTATTCTTCCCTCTTCTTCTCGTCGGTGGCTCTTTCGGCAAGTATCTTTGCCATCTGCGAAATGCCGTAGTCGTTGATATATCCCTCGATCGACCAGGAGAACTCCTCGTGCGAGCCGGGGGTGTAGCCGAGAAATACCGAACGCTCCATTCTGGCACGGCCGCCGTTGGTGGGATTTTCGGGGTATACCGCGCCGTCCTTTACGGCCGAACGGTAGGCCCCCTCGATATCGAAATCAAAGCCCTTTACGAGAGCATCGGCAAAGATCACGTCGCTGGAGGTACCGACCATGCAGTTTACGCCGCCGGGCGCCGACCAACGGGGGATCCAGCCCTGATCGTGATAGTGGCGGATAAATCCGTCAAGAAGCTCGGGAGTCTTTTCGGGAGAAAAGAGTGTGTAGCCCGACCACGCGGTACGGTAGGTATCCCAGAAGCCGTTGTTGATGTAAATCACGCCGTCCTCTACCTCTTTCGAGTAGGGGCTGCGGTATTTCCAGACGGGTGCGTCGGCGGTGCCCGTATTTTCGGACATCAGGTTGGGGAATTTGAAGAGGTGGTAGAGCGCAGAATATACGTTGTCAAGCTGCTCCTCCCTCGCACCCTTGATATCGGTAATTCGGGAAAGTATTTCGTCCCACTCGTCGGCCGACTGCTCGCAAAGCTCGTCAAAGCTTCTGCCCAAAAGCTCAAGATCAAAATTCCTCTTGGCCTGATCGCAGTCGATATATGAGGTTGCAAAGCTGAGGTTTACCTCGTCGGCGTCAAACGTCGCAATCGAGCTCCTGCCCCTGACGGCGGTCGCTCTCGGGCAGGTGTCGAACTTACCGTAAACGTAAAGTCTTCCCGAGCCGTTGCTTTTGTGTTCGGAATAGGCAACGAAGCTGCCGTCTGCATTGTAGGTCACCAGCGAGTCTCCGAAATAGTTGTCAAAGATAACGCTGTGGTTCTTTGCGGTGCTGCCGTATCTGAAGCGGACGGCTACGCCGTGGCTCGTCGGCGTCATCTCAAGGGAGGAATCGGCCGCGTCTCCGCCATCCTCGCCGAAGCTGATCGAATAGTAATGAGCAAAGCCGCGCTCCCTCTTGTGGTCGAGCTTGTTTTTCAGATCTTTGGTAAGGATATTCTCATCCTTCTCGTCCTTGGAGGTGTTGACCATAAACTGCCATGTTCCGCGGTCGTCGATCCAGACCGAGGGCTCGTGGGTGACGGTCATGCAAAGCAGATTGTGCGAAAACCAATCGTAATGCTTGCGGCTTTCGGTGGCGGTCACGGGGCAGTACATCGAAAAGCCCTGAGGTGCGGTTATTGCAGGCGTAATAAGTCCGCGAGAGAAGGTACGCGAGTCGTTCGTGCCCCTCATGATGCTGACGTGATGGCAGGGTCTGGTCTTGACGTCCGCCTTTTTGTCGCATACGGAAACGTCGTCAAAATAGGTGCAGAACTCCCTTTTGCCCTCAGGCATCTCGTACTCGAGAACGATTTTTTGAATTCTCTTGCCCGCATATGCGCCGACCGAAGCGTAGAGCTGGTTCCACTGATGGGTATAAAGCGTGCGGCTCTTTCCCTGAGAAACGGGGTCGAGTGCGTTGCCGTTCTGATCAATCAGCTCGGCACGGCTTCCGTCGTCAAAATACAGCGCCAGCGCAAAATACATCTGGCTGTAATCATAATCGTAACGCTCGCCGGTAAAGGACGGGAAAATATGATAGGTGAAAACGGTGTCGGTACTGACCTCGACCGAAAGTGAATCAAAAAGTGTGACCGAAGCCTTACCTACCGAAGAATGGCCCTCAACGCAAAGAGTGTGTGCTCCGGAAACGCCCGTACCGGAAGGTCCGATCCAGGGATCTTCGGGGCCTGCCTTTACCGAAAGTCTGATCGGTTCTTCGCTCACGTTTACGAAATCCCCGTCGAACGAGGAAGCGAAAAGAACCTTTTCGGGAAAGCTTTCGGGCAATGTTGATCTTTTCATATCTGCCTCCAGAAAACGGCCTGATGCCGTATTTTTATACATACACTGTAATTATACCATTCATTTCCCGAACTTTCAATCTAAATATAGACATAATTTATTGTTTTATTGATTTATTCCGTAAAACCGCACTTCCCGTGCGGCGGTAAGCTCCCACAGCTCACCGTCGGTCTTTTGCCGCCTTCAAAGCAAACACATTCAAATAAAAACATGGAAATTTTCTATTGTTTTGACCCGAAAAACCTATTAAACTGATTAAAACTAAACCAAACGGAGGTTTTGCTATGAAAAAGATCAGAGTAGGTATATTCGGCACCGAGCGCGGCATCAGCCTCGGTCAGAATTTCCTGATGAACAACTGTGAGATCGTCGCCGTCTGCGACCAGCGCAGTGAACGTGAGCAGCACGCAAGGAACTGCCTCGGCAAGGATTTCATCTGGTACAACGACTTCGACTCCTTTATCGAGCACGATATGGACGCAGTCGTGCTTGCCAACTACTTCCACGAGCATACCCCCTATGCAATAAGATGCTTCGAGAAGGGCATCCACGTCTATTCCGAGTGCATCAGCAACGGAACGATGGCCGAGGGCGTTGAGCTTATCCGCGCCTTTGAAAAGAACGATTCGGTAATCTATATGCTGGCCGAGAACTATCCGCAGATGAAGTTCAACCGCGAGATGAAGCGCGTCTGTGACGGCGGAACCCTCGGAAAGATCGTCTACGCCGAGGGAGAGTACAACCATCCCGCAAACCCCTACGACGCGCCCTTCTACAAGGCACACGTTTACCGCGCCGACCATTGGAGAAACTATATTCCCAAGTCCTATTACGTCACCCACTCGCTGGGTCCCATTATGCGCGCGACCGGTGCGACCCCCAAAAAGGTGACCAGCTTTAACTGCTCCGCACCCGTAAACCGTAACGATCCCGGCGGATGCTATTCCGCTCCCGACATTGCGGCAATAATAACCACCCTCAACGACGACGGCTCGGTCTTTAAGTTCACTGCCTGCTCCGCCTTCGGCGCACACAGCAACTCCTACCGTATCTGCGGTACCGAGGGACAGATTGAAAACCTGCGCGGCATGGGTGAAAAGGTAATGCTCAGATATAACGGCTGGTCGAAGCCCGAGGGAATGGAGGAGGTCAACTTTTACGAGCCCGAATGGAACGACAAGGACGAGGATTTCATCAAGCAGAGCGGCCACGGCGGCGGCGACTATCTGACCGTCCGTCACTTCGTCGACTGCATCAAAAACGGCTGCCAGCCCGAGTTCCCCTTCGATATTTATTCGGCGGTCGCAATGTCCTCCGTCGCGATACTCGCACACCGTTCGATGCTCGAAGGCGGTGCTCCCTACGATATCCCCGACTTCAGACTCGAGGAATGCAGAAAGCAGTACGAGAACGACCGTCTGACCCCCTGCTACGGCGAAAACGGCGTCGTACCCAACATCCCCTGCTGCTCGGTAACCGACTACAAGCCGACCGAGGAACAGATCAAAAAGTATCTCGATCTGGTCAACAGCTGATATACCGACCTGAAATAACGAAAGCCTTGCTTTGGAAAGCAAGGCTTTTATCATGCGTTTGCGGCTCGCTGACGCCGACGCGGAAATTCACAAACGGCAAGAGCGTTGACACGGTTTTACGTTTATATTGACATTGTTTTACATCTACGGTACAATAATTATAGGCAGATACAGTTCTGCAAATAAAGATAACAGGTGATGAGATATGAAAAAGTGCTTACGTATAGCCGTCATCCTTCTGTCGCTCCTTCTTTTTGCGGGCTGCTCCGAGAAGCCGGCAGACGGTTCAAAAATCGACGAAGGCAGCATCACCGAGGTCGAGGGTCTTGTTTTCAGAGCAGAGCAGGAGGAATACGGCGGAGCGCTTTCCTCTCTCACCCTGACGGTTGAAAACAACACCGGTGACGAGGTGACCTACGGCGAGGCCTATACCGCGCAGAGGTTTGAAGACGGCGAATGGAAAACCGTCCCCTTCGGCAAGGACGGCGGCTGGTTTATCGAGATCGCATATAAGCTGCCCGACGGGGAGAGCGCCGAGGTCGTGATCGACCTTGCAAAGCAGCACTCAGAGGCCTTATCCGATGGGCGCTACCGCATTATCAAGAATTTTTATCTTTCGGCCGAAAGGGCCGAGGACGGAAGCAAGGTTTTGGCTACCCTTGCCGCCGAGTTCACGGTTTCGGAGCAGTAAGACGACACAAGGTTCAGCTTGTCGTTTTACAACCGAAAAACTTAACCGTAAACGGATACATAACAAGCTTTTTGATAATATAGGAGTTGATATTATGTTCAAGGTCGATAACGAGCTGAAAAATGCAACCGTTTCACGCACGGTGCGTTTTACCGAGCCACTGTTTGAGAAGCTCAACGAGGTTGCCGCAGAAAACGGAATATCCTTCAATCTTCTCGTGCTGCAATGCTGCAAATACGCGCTTGAAGACATGGAGCCGAAGCAAAAGGAAGACTGACCGTATTGCGTTCGGTTTCGGGCAAGTCAAGACCACCGGTTGAACCGGTGGCTTGCACAGCCCCTATAAGGGGCTAATACAGGCTTCATCCCTGAAAGGGACTACTGAAATTGTATTATCGCATTACACGTACTGCAACCCGTAAACGGGCAGTTATATAAGGCTCCCCTGTGTAAGGGGAGCTGTCAGCAACGCTGACTGAGGGGTT